>JAHLLR010000059.1 GCA_020444075.1 Deltaproteobacteria bacterium | reverse complement strand
TGGTGGTCGGCCTTTCTCGTTAAAAGGTTGGATTCGATTTGGATATCTCAGAAAAAACAGACACAAAACTCTTTGATGCGCCAACATATCCAACGTCTATGACAGTTGAGAAATGATGTCTGATCCCACTGTCAAGAGGCATTTAGGCTCGGTAACGAATCTCGCCAATCCAAGTATAGGTTCGGACAACTGGATCAAGGGCGCACGCTTCACCTGAAGCCTTCCCCCCTATCTCTCCAATTTCTCACTTTTCCTGGAGTTCGGCAATCCCGGCGAAGTAATCCAGCGCCTCTGGATTTCTCAGGGCATCCTTGTTCTTGACCGCCTGGTTGTGGATCACCTTCTTCACCGCCAGTTCCACCTTTTTCATGTTCAGGGTGTAGGGGATATCCGGCACCGCGACGATTTTGGCGGGTACGTGGCGCGGTGACGCATGGGCGCGGATGGTCTGGCGGATCTTGTTTTTCAGATCGTCGGTGAGGTCAACGCCCGGGGCCAGTTTGACGAACAGGATCACGCGCACATCGTTGTCCCATTTCTGCCCCACCACGACACTGTCCTCGATCTCTTCCAGCTGCTCCACCTGCCGGTACAGCTCGGCCGTGCCGATGCGCACGCCACCGGGGTTCAGGGTGGCGTCGGATCGGCCGTGCATCACCACACCGCCGTGCTCGGTAACCACGATGTAGTCGCCGTGACGCCAGATGCCGGGGTAAACATCGAAGTAGGCACTATGGTATTTTTTTCCGTCGGGATCATTCCAGAAGTAAATGGGCATGGAGGGAAAGGGCGCCGTGCACACCAGTTCCCCTTCCTGGCCTTCTATGGGCTTTCCGTCGTCGTCGAAGGCAAACACTTTCATGGCCAGTCCACGGCACTGAAGCTCGCCCGCATACACCGGCCCCATGGGGTTGCCCAGGGCAAAACAGCCGTTGAGGTCCGTCCCGCCGGCAATGGAGGCCAGCTGGAGGTCGGACTTGACGGCCTCATAAACGAATTTGAAGCTTTCGATGGACAGGGGGGAACCGGTGGAGAGCACCGCCCGCAGGTGGCTCAGATCGAATTCATCCTTGGGCCGCACACCGGCGGCCTGCAGGGCGGCCAGGTATCCCGCACTGGTGCCGAAAACGGTGATCTTCTCATCCTGGGCCATCTGCCAGAGGGCCTTGGGAGATGGGTGGAACGGGTTGCCGTCATACAGCACCAGGGTGGCCCCGGTGGCCAGGCTGCTGACCAGCCAGTTCCACATCATCCATCCGCAGGTGGTAAAGTAGAAGATCGTATCCTCTCGCTTGAGATCGGTGTGCAGCATCAATTCTTTCAGATGGTGGATCAGAATGCCGCCGGCGCTCTGGACCATGCACTTGGGCAGGCCGGTCGTACCCGATGAATACATGACATAGAGCGGATGATCGAAGGGCAGCTGTTCGAAATCGATTTCCAGCCCTTCCTGCGCCGATTTGAAGTCGGCATACATGACGGCCTTGGGGATGGCGCCGATGTCCGGCGTTTCATTGGCATAGGGCACCACCACCAGGCGTTCCACCGAAGGAATCTGGCTGATGATGTCGGCGATGCGCGCCAGCGAATCCAGCGGCTTGCCCTTGAAAAAATAGCCGTCGGCAGTAAAGAGCACCTTGGGCCGGATCTGCCCGAAGCGGTCCAGGACGCCCTTGATGCCGAAATCCGGCGAACAGGAGGACCAGGCGGCTCCTAAAGAGGTGGCCGCCAGCATGGCGATGATCGATTCGGGCATGTTGGGAACGAAACCGGCAACCCGGTCGCCGGCCTTAACCCCGGCGTCTTTCAGGGCCTTGGCCACCCGGGCCACCTCGTCGTAGAGCTGGGCGTAGGTGAACGTCCGCCGGACCCGGTCTTCTCCCCGGAATACCAGGGCCACCCGCTCGTCCCGGTAGCGCAGCAGGTTTTCGGCAAAATTGAGGCGCGCACCATCAAACCAACGGGCGCCAGGCATCTTGGTGGCATCGTCGATCACCCTATCATAGGGCGTTGATGCCTTGATCGCGGCGAGATCCCACATCTCTTTCCAGAATTCGGGAATATGATCGACGGACCACTGGTAAAGCCCGTCGTAATTGTCAAAAGATGTGCCGTATCGCTGGTTGATCTTCGTCATGAACCGGTACATGTTGGATGCTTTGATCCTCGCTTCAGACGGCTGCCATAATAATTTGCTCATGCGTGGTTCTCCTCCCTCCAAGTCGATGGTGAAGCGGAAAAAACGGTTTGCCGACGCCGGCTGCCGCCCGTTGCAAAGGTCGGTAAGCAATGGCAGCCTTATCGCTTTCGTCGGTTAATAAACAAGGTTCATTAGTTGAAGTTTTTCATATCAGAATGAACAAATATTGACAATGCCGGAAAGGACCATCAGATTAACCTCGAGTCAGGAAGCCATTTCCGAATTCAGGGATTATGGGATCAAGAAAGATAGAAAGGGATTTCATGCACTACGAAGGCAACATCATCCGGCCCCCCAGCGAAGCCAACAGCATCCTGCTCCAGGTCACCGTGGGCTGCTCACGCAACAAATGCACCTTCTGCGGGGCCTACCAGGGGGAGCGGTTCAGGATCAAATCCGATGAAATTATCATGGCGGATATCGCCTTTTCCGCCACCCACTGCCAGCGCCAGCGCCGCGTGTTTCTGTGCGACGGCGACGCCCTGATCATTCCCCAGAAGCGGCTGATGAGGATTCTCACCGAAATCCGACGGCAGTTGCCCTGGGTAACCCGGATTGGCGTATACGCCAACGCCAAAAGCCTGAAGATGAAAACGGTGGAAGAACTGAAAGCACTCCGGGAAAATGGAATCGGCATCGCCTACATGGGGCTGGAAACCGGTGATAATGTCACCTTGAAAGCAATCAACAAGGGGGCTTCCTCCCAGCAGATGATCGACATGGGCAAAAAAGCCAGGGAGGCGGGCATCAAACTGTCGATCACCGTGCTGCTGGGACTGGCCGGCCGTGAGCGGTCCCAGATCCATGCCAGGGAGACCGGTCGGGTATTGACGGCCATCGATCCGGAATACGTGGGCGCGCTGAGCCTGATGCTGATTCCCGGCACCCCCATGTACGATGACTACCAGGCCGGACGCTTCAAGCTCATCGAACCGGACGAAATGCTGGCCGAACTTCGCACCATGATCGCCGAGACCCATCAGAGCCAGGGGCTGTTTCACGCCAACCACGCCTCCAACTACCTGCCTATCCGCGCCCGCATGCCCAAGGAGAAAGCCAGGACCCTGGCCCTGATCGATGCGGCGCTGGAAGGCAAGGTGGCCCTGCGGCCGGAGTGGATGCGGGCGCTTTGAATCGTCAAGGCGGCATTCCTTAAAACCCTTGCGTCGACATCAAATCTTTTGTATCAACCCCAGTTAACGTCGACCCATAAATGATGAACTCGCAAAAGGAGCAGCACTCAATGTCCAAGGGCCCCCAGAAAAAGCAGCCGACCATCGACGATCTTTGCATCAACACCATCCGCACCCTCTCCATGGATGCGGTGCAAAAGGCCAACTCCGGCCATCCGGGCGCACCCATGGGGCTGGCCCCGGCCGGTTATGTGCTCTGGACAAGAGTGATGAAGCACAATCCGAAAAACCCGGACTGGCCGGATCGAGACCGCTTCGTTCTCTCCGGCGGCCATGCATCCATGCTGCTTTACAGCCTGCTGCACCTCACCGGCTATGACCTCAGTCTGGAAGAGATCCAGAATTTCAGGCAATGGGGCAGCAGGACCCCGGGCCATCCCGAATACGGCCACACCCCGGGAGTGGAAACCACCACCGGCCCACTAGGGCAGGGTTTTGCCAACGCCGTGGGCATGAGTATGGCCGAACGGCATCTGGCCGCCTGTTTCAACCGGCCCGGTCACGATATCGTGGATCATTACACCTACGTCATGTGCGGTGACGGCGACATGATGGAGGGGGTATCCTCCGAAGCAGCTTCTCTGGCCGGGCATCTCGGGCTTTCCAAACTCATCTGCCTGTATGACGACAACGGCATTTCCATCGAAGGCACCACCGGCATCGCCTTCACGGAAAATGTGGCCAAGCGTTTCGACGCCTACCACTGGCAGGTAATCAAAGTGAAAGACGGCAGTGACCCCGAGGCCATCGAACAGGCCATCCTGGCGGCCAAGGCCGAGACCGGCAAACCCTCGCTCATCATGCTCAAGACCCACATCGCCCACGGCAGCCCCAACAAGCAGGACACGGCCGATGCCCATGGCGCCCCGCTGGGTGAAGAAGAGATCAAACTGACCAAGGCGGAATTGGGATGGAAGGAGAAAAAGCCCTTTGCCATTCCGAAAAAAGCGCTGACCGCCTTCCGCAACTGTGTCAAGACGGGAGAGAAAGCGGAAGCCGGCTGGAAAAAGGCTTATCTGAAATACAACCGGAATCATCCGGATCTGGCCGACGCCTGGGTCAATGCCCTGACCCGGTTCATGCCCAAGGGTTGGGAAGCGAACCTGCCCCGGTTCAAACCGGAAGACGGCCCGATGGCCACCCGTGCCGCCTCGGGCAAGGTGCTCAATGCCGCCGCCGCCATTTTCCCCAGCCTGATGGGCGGCTCGGCTGATCTGGCGCCGTCAAACAAGACCTTTATTGATGGCTTCCCCGAGTTTCAGAAAAAGAGCTACGACGGCCGCAATATCCGCTTCGGGGTCCGCGAATTCGCCATGGGCGCCATCATGTCCGGCATGTTTCTGCACGGCGGCCTCCGCCCTTACGGCGGGACCTTTCTGGTGTTTGCCGACTACATCCGCCCGGCTATCCGCCTGGCAGCCCTGATGAAGCTGCCGGTGATTTACGTCTTCACCCACGACAGTGTGGCCGTGGGTGAGGATGGCCCCACTCACCAGCCCGTGGAACACCTGGCCGCCCTGCGGGCCATCCCGAACCTGACGGTGATCCGACCGGCCGACGCCACGGAAACCGCCCATGCCTGGCGTAAAGCCATCTCTATGAACGACAGCCCGGTGGCGCTGATTCTCAGCCGTCAGAAACTGCCCATCCTCGATGCGAAACAGACTGCCTGCGGTGTGGACCAGGGCGGATATATTCTTTCGAACTGCAAGGGCAGACCGAAAATATTGCTCATCGCCACCGGGGCCGAGGTTCACATCACCCTCAAGGCGCAAGAAATTCTGGCGGGCAAAGGCATACCCGCCCGTGTGATCAACATGCCTTCCTGGGAAATTTTCGAAGAAAATTCAACGGAGTTCAAGAACCGGATTCTTCCGCCGGCCATTAAGCACCGCATTGCCGTGGAAGCCGGCATCCCCATGGGATGGGAGCGTTACGTCGGCCCGAGCGGCAAAGTCATCGGCATCGATGGATTCGGGGCCTCGGCGCCAGGAGGAACCGTCCTGGAGAAATTCGGCTTCACCGCCGATAAAATTGTTGAAACCGCACTCGGGATGCTTAAAAAATAGCCGGATGCAAAATTGACGATAATTGTGAGTTTGTATCGGTCTCCAATTTTCACAAAAGTTTCCTAAGCTTTTGCCGATAATAAGGATGGCATGGCCGGCAGGACAAAAATCTGATCCGGCATGCGCTGACACATGAGGCGGGAATTAACTTATGTCTTGACAAACATACTGTTTTTTTTATATTTTTTTTCCTACTCAATCCGGGTTGAACGGATTATCGGAAACAATGGAGGCTGTCTTGAAAAGAACAATTGCAGGCGTATTGGCCGTAATGGTGGTAATGTTGCTGACGGTTCCCGCCCAGGCGGGGACTCGTGATGATTGTATCGCCAAATGCAAGGAAGCCGGGGATTTCATAAAGTCACAGGGAATCGATGCCGCCATCAAGGAAATCAACAACAAGAACGGCCGTTTCGTGTGGAACGACGGCGTGAGCTATGTTTTCCTGATGAACATGAAAGCCAAGATGCTGGCCCACCCGCATAAGCCGGAACTGACCAAACCGGACACCCTGATCGAAGCGACGGACGTTGACGGCAAAGCCTTTTTCAAGGATTTCGTCAAAGCCGCCGAAAAAGGAAAGGGCTGGACCAAATACATGTGGCCGGTCCCCGGTATGGAAATGAACAAACCCAAGCACACGTTCATCTACCGGGTGCCGGGCACGGATTACTTCGTCGGTGCCGGTTTTTATGTCATGTCGCCGGGCGTTTTTTATTGATCATTTACAATTGCAGGTCAAAAAGGACACTGCTCCCCAGGGTGTCTGATTCCGATTAGAATCGGTTTACCGGAACAAGCCAAACCCTATCTGGCTTATTCTTTCAGCCCACCTGATCACCAATGCCAAAAACGCGTGGATGAACCCATCCCATCCACGCGCTCGACTTGATCGGCCATATTTAAAGCTTTCAACAGCTATGAATGCAAGAAGGGATTACACCTCGGCCACGACCATGCCGGTCACCGATGCCTCATAACCCGGCAGCATGGAAAGCTCTTTCCGAAGCCAGCGGCTTTGTAAGGTATCTAAAATGATTTTCATCGGCGGATAATCCATCAGATCCCGGGGAATCACCAGATCACAGCGCACCGTCTCCATAGGGACAAAATCCAGATCGAACGCTTCGGCGACGGCACGAAATCCCAGGGCCGCATCTGCTTTACGGTTCACCACCATCTGAGCGCCGTCGTAATGATCCCGGACTTCATTGGTGTAGCCAGGCACCGCCTCTGCAGGTATGCCTAAGTGAGCCAGGTAATCATCCAGCAACACCCGCAGGGCTGCCCCCTGTTCACGGTTGACCAGACGCACATGCGAATTCGCCAAATCGGCCACCGTCCGAATATTGTGGGGGTTGCCACGGGCGATCATCAAGCCCTCTTCAAACAGTGAGAAGGCCATAAGAATGGCTTTGGACTTCAATTGCTGGTTTTTTGCCAGTTTTGCATTGGATTCATCGTCCCCTGTATTGTGAAGATGAGTGCCGGCCAGATGCGCATGACCGTTCCGAAGACCTTCCAAAGCCCGGTGGCTGGATGCGAACCTGCAGTGGATACGGACCTCCGGCGCAAAACGGGATACGTGCGCCTGCAAAATGGAAAAGGCCGGATCGCAGCCGAGCAGCAACACCGTTTTCTCCGCCAAGTCATCACGGCCAAGCAACCGTACCGTGGTCGAACCGGGATCAAGCAGCCCATCGGCGGCACGAAAGCCTTCTTTCAATGCATGCTTGCCGGTCAGCGGATAAGCCACCAGCCGATCTCTGACCCGGGCCAGAGCCACTCGCGGGCTGCCTCCGGCAGCCATCTCGACGATGGAAACCGGCTGGGCCGCCGCAACCATCTTTTCCACAAAAAGATCCTCCACCCGGCACCCCAGGCATCTGGCCAGTTTTAACGCCAGAGCGGTATTGGGCAGATAACGCCCGGATTCAATGTCGTAGATCGCCTGGCGCTTCACCCCTACCCATTCGGCCAGTTGACTCTGCGTCATCCCCTTGGATTGCCGCATGTCTTTCAGGTGGCAGTCCAAATCATCATTGCGTATTTTCATGACCGCTTTCCAATCATATTGAAATTCAAATTGACGTTATTAAAACTTACTTGACGTTTATAGACTACATATGTAATGGTTATCATCCTTTTGTCGTGTTCAAATGACATTCTTCTAAGCAAAGAACAATTGAAAAAGCAATGCATAACCCTTCAACCCCAAAAAGGTGGCGGGTAGCGACTGTTCAATGCGGCCATCGTGCGGCCGGGAGGTGATGAACATGGATGCCATTTTCGATAATTTAAAAGCCCGCTTCATGGCGTTGTGTGAGAAAAACCATCTGCTCAAGACAACGGTGGTTGTTCGGACCCGAGGCCTTACCGCGGAGGAGGCCATCGGCCATCCGGACGATGACGACTTTCCCCTGCAAAAAGGAAAAGAATGTCTGATGCACGCCGAACTCTGTGGTGGGGCTGGACAGGCCTTTACGGACAGATATGGAGATTTCAGCGGGACCCTCGAAACGGTGATGCAAATGCCCCTGAAAAACAACTATCGACGGGCCGTGTTCGTCTCTACCCTGAACGCCGCCCTCAGACAGATGAGACTGATCCAGGGTACCATCCACTGCCGTGACGGGGAACCGGGTCAATGCGGTTCGGAACTGGCGGACCACATCAAGTCACGATTCGGCAGTGTAAAAATCACACAGGTTGGCTTCCAGCCGCGAATGGTGCAGCAACTGGCTGGTGCATTTCCTTTGCGTCTGCTTGATCTGGACCCGGACAATATCGGAACCCGCAAGTTCGGCGTTCAGGTCGAGGGACCCGAAATGACGGAGGCGGCACTGAGATGGGCGGATCTCCTCCTAGTCACCGGAACCACCCTGGTCAACAATACTATCGGACCGTTTCTGTCAGGCCCGCCGGTTCTCTTTTACGGCACGACCATTGCCGGAGCAGCGTACCTGATGGAATGGGACCGATTTTGTGCCCGCAGCACCTGACGGCTAAAGATGCAGGGGTCGGGCAATTGTTGATAATTTTTGCCGATGGCGCGGTAAAATTTGCGAAATGACTTCTTAAAATCATTTTCAGCACCAAGTGTTAAAAATAATAATTATATCGGTCTCATAATTAAAGCCTTGAATCGTGCCGGAGAGGGAAATGAAAAAACGTATTCCGGGACTCTCAGCGGGTTGGTTATTTTTTTTTCTGGGTCTGGGGGGCCTCCAAAGTGCCGCAGCGGCAGATCTGCATATTTTTGTCGCGGCCGGGTTACGGCAGCCCGTGGATCAACTGGTACAGGCGTTTCAAGAACATACCGGGCATCGAGTTTTTACGGATTACGGCGGCAGCGGACAACTGCTGACCAGAATCCAAGCAGCGTCCAAAGGCGATCTTTTCATACCCGGGGCACTTTTCTACATTGAAAAGCTTCAGGAGGCCGGAAAGATTCGGTCATTTCGTCCTATTGCCTTTCACACACCGGTGATCGGGGTGAACGCCAAACAGGTCGAACGGATAACCACGTTCGACGATTTGGCCAAGCCGGGCATCCGCCTGGCCATGGGCGATCCAAAGGCCATGGCCTTTGGTCGCACGACGCTGTCTATCTGCGAAAAGTCGGGTCAAAAAGAAGCAATTTTTAAAAACATCGGGGTCTACGGCGCCACCGTCAAACAACTGGCCATGTATGTCTCCCAGGGCGTGGTGGACGCCGCCATCATCGGACGGGCGGATGCTTTCCAAAACCGCGGAAAGATTATCATCGTTCCCATTCCCCAGGCCTACTTCCAGCCCGAAACCATTGCCGTGGCAGTTCTCCAATCCGCGTCGGATCCCGATCTGGCCCGGACGCTGGGTGACTATCTGAGCTCCGATCACGCCGTGACAGTGTTCCAGCATCACGGTTTCCTGCCTCTCGAAAGGTGATCCGACCCCATGCAATACATCTGCCTGTTGCCGACCGGGATGCTGGTGTTGCTGATCGCAGGGGTGCTGGCCGGATTGCTGTTTCAACTGCCCCTTTCCCAAACCCTGGCTACGCTGGCCACATCCGAAATTCGGTTTGCCCTGGGCCTGACTCTTTTGACCTCAGGCGCGGCAACGGTCATCGCCGTCCTTCTGGGGGTGCCTGCCGGCCATTTTCTGTCCCGCCAAAACTTCAAGGGCAAGACGGTGGTGGAGACTCTGATCGATTTGCCCATGACCATGACCCCGTTGGTGGCCGGCGTGGGGCTGCTTTTTCTGCTGGGCAACGAAGGGGTCCGAAATACGCTGGATCGGCTGGGGATTGAGCTGCTTTTTACTCCCTGGGGAGCGATCCTGGCACAAGTGTTGATCGTTGCCCCCATCATGACCCGGACCAGCCGGGCGGCATTTGCGGCCATCGATGGTCGCTATGAACAGGCCGCCCAGACTCTGGGGCTGAAGCCCGGCCAGGTGTTCCTGCGCGTTTCCCTGCCCATGGCCCGTTCGGTGATTCTCAGCGGAGTGGTGCTCTGCTGGGCGCGCGCAGTGGGGGAATTCGGCGCCACCCTGATGGTGGCCGGCGCCACCCGATTCAAAACCGAGACCCTGCCTATTGCGGTCTATCTGAACATCTCCAGCGGTGAATTGGGCATCGCCCTGGTCTGTGCCTGGCTGCTGATCATGACCGGATTTGTGGTGCTGCTGACCATGCGATGGATCGGCAAGCCCCTTGCGGCCGATGCGGCCGTGTTGAGGTTTGGCCCATGACGACGATCCGTCTAGAAAAAGTCTCCACCGGCGTACTGAAGGAAATCGATCTGACGATTGCCGAAGGCGAGCTGTTTGTGTTGCTGGGACCGTCGGGAGCTGGAAAGAGTACATTATTACAAGTTATTGCCGGCCTTCTCCCTTGCACGGGGCGCATTTTTTTCAATGGCGCCTGCATCGATCGTCTATCGCCCCATCAGCGACGCGTCGGTTATCTTTTTCAGGACCTGCTGCTCTTCCCGCACCTGACTGTCCGCAAGAACTTGCAGTTGGCCATGGCCCACCTGAAACCGGGTCGTCGGGCCGCACAGGAGAAAATCCGGGGTCTTCTCGATCGTTTCGGTATTCTGCCGCTGGCCGATCGCTATCCGGCGCAGATGAGCGGCGGTGAGAAGCAGCGCGCGGCCCTGGCGCGGGCCATCGCCACCGATCCGCGGATTTTGCTCCTCGACGAACCCTTCAGCAGTTTGGATCCGCAAAATGCAGAGCGGCTTCGGCCCGAGTTGAAAGCTCATCAGCGTCATTTCAGGATCACGACCCTTTTTGTCACCCACAACCGGGAGGAAGCACGCCAGCTGGCCGATCGGATCGGTGTCCTTCGCGCCGGTCGGCTGACCGACTATCCGAATCCGGTGGAAATAAAAAAACCGGAAGAAAGGGCAGCTGTCCATTTTTAACCTTTTTACTGAAGGAGGAAGATCATAATGGAAATGAAGATGATTGAGACGGAACCCACTTGCAACCTGGACTTCGATCTGTGCCTCGATGATGTGGCCCTTGCGAAAACGATCCTGGCCAGCGCCGACCAAAACGGAGGAAAAGTCAGTGATGCGGGGATCGTGTTTGCCCTGAGAAATATCCTGAAGATGAAATATTACCCTGTCGCGGTAAAATATTTTTTTGAAAAAGAAGAACTTAAAGATTTCAAAAACAATGCCGAATACAAAACGTCCCTGCACCCGGTTACCTTTTGCGCCTATGTGGCGGCAAGCCGGCAGAGAGGCGACATCCTCCTTGGAACAGCCGACAAGCTCGGATGCTCCAATGCAAAATATGTCATGAAATTAAAGGAAATCGACGATGCCGAGATAAAAAGCCATCTTAAATACACCAAGGACTGGGATCAGGCGGAACGGTTCGTAAGGACAAAAAAAAGACTGCCTAAAAAACCGCTGGCCTTTGCCACCGCACCGCTCCACAAGGCCCCTTTCACACCCGACCTGATCCACGGCATGTGCGATACCCTTCAATCCTATCATCTGGCAAATGACTGGGACGCTGCTTTCGACACCCATCCCTTCGAAATGACGATGACAATGAATTCTTCCATCTGCCATGGCTGTGTTCAGTGTTTTGTTGTGAACAAATTCAATGTTACCCAGATGTGCAGCAGCAGCTATACTGCCGGGAAAACGGAGCAAGGTGAGATTAACTGGATTATGCCCTATGCGCAGATGGAACCCACCGTCCACTGGATGCTCGAGCGCACCGTCCGCGATGGAGGCGTTTCGTTCCCCAGGACCGGGGAGACCTATCCCGGCTTCGACATCTGTAAACTCTGCCCCTTCCTGACATTTAAGAAACCTAAAAAAAGTTGACCGTCCACCGTTACGGTTTTTATGCGTTGTTGTCACAGGGATCCCATCCCATTAATTTTCTAAAGGAGCGTTTACAGATGAAATCAAGAATGTGCATGTTGTTTTGGTTCACGGCGATTTTGGGAGTGTTGGCTGGTTTGGACGTGGAAACCGTCGTCGGCCGGACGGCTGCCGCCCAAACCGAGGTTGTCGTGTTCGCCGCGGCTTCGACCACCAATGCCGTCACGGAAATCGGCGACCTTTTTGCAGCTCGTAAATTAGGGACGGTCACAACGTCGTTTGCCTCGTCGTCCACCCTGGCCAAACAGATCGCCAGCGGGGCGCCTGCCGATGTCTACTTGTCGGCCAACAAAAAATGGATGGATTTTCTCGAGGAGAAAAATTTTATCGACAAGGCCACCCGGGTCGACCTATTGGGCAACCGTATCGTGCTGATCGCACCCAGTAAGAGTTCCATTCAGGCCCTCGAGGTTAACGGCAAACTGGACCTGGCCGCCCTTCTGGGCAGCGAGGGGCGCCTCTCCATGGGCGATCCCGACCACGTGCCGGCCGGCATGTACGGTAAAAAGGCCATGGAGAGCCTGAACCTCTGGGACAAGGTCAAGGATCGCCTGGCCCCGATGAAAGATGTACGCGCGGCTCTGGTGCTGGTGGAGCGTGCCGAAGCGCCCCTGGGGCAGGTATATGCCACCGATGCGGCCATCTCCAATAAGGTGCGCGTGGTAGGTCTTTTTCCGTTGGACAGCCATCCGCCAATTGTCTATCCCGTGGCGGCGGTGGCCGGAGGGAAGATTTCCGGCGCGAAGCTGTTTTTGGAATTTTTAAGATCACAGGAGGCCCGGGCGATCTTTGAAAAATATGGGTTCAACGTGCGGTGATGGATCTTTTTGACCTGACCCCGGTGGAGATTGAGGCACTGAGGCTCAGCCTGTGGGTGTCGGGATGGGCAGTGGCCGCCAGTCTGCCCCTGGGAATCCTGACGGCATGGATTCTGGCACGACTGCGCTTTCCGGGAAAAAATCTTTTGGACGGGCTGATACACCTGCCGCTGGTGCTGCCACCGGTGGTGACCGGATATCTGCTGCTGGTGATGCTGGGACGCAACGGGACAATCGGTGCACCATTGCACAAGTATCTGGGCATCGTCCTGGCATTTA
This sequence comes from Deltaproteobacteria bacterium, assembly GCA_020444075.1. GTDB lineage: Bacteria > Desulfobacterota > Desulfobacteria > Desulfobacterales > Desulfosarcinaceae > Desulfosarcina. The sequence goes on along the minus strand of JAHLLR010000059.1, from coordinate 18,179 downwards.
ACTGGAAGGGGGCGGTATTGGCCGCTGCCGTCATGTCATTTCCCCTGCTGGTCCGCGCCGTACGTCTGTCTGTGGAAAGTGTGGACCCGGGGCTTGAAGCGGCGGCGCGCACCCTGGGAGCGGGGCCGGTGGGTGTTTTCATCACGGTCACCTTGCCGCTGATGGCGCCGGGCATCATTACCGGCATCATTCTGGCATTCGCCCGCAGCCTGGGTGAATTCGGCGCCACCATAACCTTTGTATCCAACATCCGGGGACAGACCCAGACCTTACCGCTGGCCCTTTACACCCTGACCCAGGTTCCTGACGGAGAAACAGGCGCCATGCGGCTATGTATCCTTTCGGTGCTTGTCGCCATGGCGGCCCTGATATGCGCTGAGATTCTGGCCCGTCGGTTTGCCGCCCGCATACAAGGATGACCGGCCGTGGAAATCAGCCTCACCCATAAACAGGGAAACTTCAGCATAGATGCCAGCTTTCAGGGAGCCGAATCGGGAGTCACGGCCCTTTTTGGGCCGTCGGGCGCCGGAAAGACCTCGGTCATCAACATGGTAGCCGGCTTGATGCGGCCCGATACCGGCCGCATCTCCATCAATGGTCTTTGCCTGTTCGATTCGGCTCTACATATCGATCTGCCGCCGGAAAAGCGTCGCCTCGGCTATGTTTTTCAGGACGGCCGTTTGCTGCCCCATCTTTCGGTGCGTTCCAACCTATCCTATGGGATGCACCGCACTCCGGTCAGCCGGCGTTTTGTTAAATTCGACCAGGTGGTGGATCTACTCGGCATCGACCATCTGCTCCAGCGCCGGCCGGCCAGGCTCTCCGGCGGCGAGAAACAGCGGGTGGCCATCGGTCGCGCCCTGTTGACCAGCCCGGCCATGCTGCTCATGGACGAACCCCTGGCCTCCCTGGATACCGCACGCAAAGACGAAGTGCTGCCGTTTATCATTCGGTTGGGACGGGAGTTTGCCATTCCCATCCTTTACGTCAGCCATGCCACGGATGAAATCATCAATCTAGCTACCCGCCTGGTAATGATGGAAAATGGACGCGTCCTGGCCGACGGGGATCTGGAGGATTTTTTGTCACGCCCGGATCTGCGAACCCGCTTCGGCCTTGATACAGAACGTCGCTGTCTCCCCAGGACCAACGACCGCATCGCATGGACCGAATGACGCCATTTTCGGCGGACTCCCATCCCGCCGATGAAATCAATGTTTCCTCGCGTTGGTTATCTACTACTCCGGGTGGAATACAACCTTCCACCCCCAACGGGCATCGGCTACCCGGCTGCCTGTATTTTTGGCCATCCATGGGTGTATCTCCGCCTTCAATCATTGACACCATCCGGTCCATGCAATACATAAAATCGTTCTCTCCTTTACAACCTCCAGAACAGGGCATCTAAACGGCAACCAAGGGGAAGCATGCAAAAGAACGAAAAATTCATTGCACTTTTTGAAATTCCTCCGGCCATCGCACCCTATGTAGCGGTGTTTGCCGGACCCGAAGAGATCGATCTGATTGTCGCCATGAACGGCAAGATTCGCAGCACGGAGGACGTATCGCGTCTGCTGGACATATCAACGGATCAGGCCGAGGCGCTTCTGGAACGCGCCTATCGCCGGCATTTCGTGCACCGTGAGGTTCAGGGAAAAAAGGTCGGCTACATTTTCGACCATGTGGATGCGACCGGCAAGCCCGTGCGCTACATTCCGGCCAAGTTCTACGACCGGCTGGACGAACTTGCCATGTACGGTAACTGGGATGCGATTCCCGCCGAGGTCCGCGAGGAGATCACCGCCTGGTGGCTCAACGAATACGCCGAGAAGATCGCTCCGGTAGTGGAGAATATCAAAAAAGATCCCGACACCTACCAGCAGATCAAGCAGAAGGATTTCCTCCTGCTGGAAGAGGCGCTGGCCCAGGTGGAAGCGGCCGATTTTCACGCCGTGGTCAACTGTGACTGCCGCAGCAGCACCCAGGGATGCAGCCGCATGGTCGAGGCCTGCATCCGGCTCGACGACGGGGCACGCTACACCGTGGAACGGGGCCTGGGCCGCCGGGTGACCAAAGACGAATGCAAACAGATCGTCCTGGCCACGGACCGGGACGGGCTGATGCACATCGGCACCCGGCAGACGCCGGGACACGGCCTGTTCGGCTTCTGCAACTGCTGCACCTGCTGCTGCTTTCCCCTGCGGGCCTCGGCGGTGCTGGACAGCGACCGGATCTATCCCCGAGTGCATTACCTGGCCAGACGCAATCTGGATCTCTGCACCCATTGCGGCCTGTGCGTCAAGCGCTGCCAGTATGGTGCATTCCATAGCGACGGCAGCCGAGTGCAAATCAAAGGCAAGCGACGCAAGGCCGTGGTCTTCGACGCGTTAAAATGCTACGGGTGCGGCATCTGCATGACCGGGTGCCCTGCGGGCTGCATCGACATGGTTGCCCTGCCCGAAGCCTGAAGGCAACCGGGTGGGTGCCCATAGGTGATGGTACCCCCAGCGGACAAAAGCCATACGATGAAAACCATCGAGGTCAGAAAATCAATTACTGCCGCCAACGACGCCCTGGCCCATGAACTGCGCAGTCAGTTCACCCGCCATGGCATCCTGGTGCTCAACCTGATCGCATCTCCCGGGGCGGGCAAGACGGCCCTGATCGAAAAAACTATTGCACGATTAGGCGCCGCCGTTTCCATCAAGGTGGTGGAGGGCGACCCGTACACTCACCTGGACAGCCAACGGGTGATCCGGGCGGGCGCGCAGAGTATTCAGATCAACACCGAAGGCGGCTGCCACCTGGATGCGCAAATGGTGGGGCGCGCCGTCGACCGGTTCGATCTGGATCAAACCGATCTGCTGATCATTGAAAACGTGGGAAACCTGCTCTGCCCTGCCGCCTGGGACCTGGGGCAGGATGCGACCGTGGTGGTGGCCAGCCTTGCCGAGGGCGCAGACAAACCCCTCAAATACCCCGAGGCCTTTACCCGCGCCCAGGTAGTGGTTATCAACAAGATCGACCTGGAGCCGCATCTTCCGGTTACCACCGCGGAGTTGAGACGCAACGCCCTGACGGTCAATCCGGAACTGACCGTCTTCGAGGTCAGCTGCCTGCATTCAACCGGTCTGGATTCCTGGTGCCAATGGATTCGGGACCGGATCGCCACTAAAAAATAAGACGACATGCACGAAGAACCCTACACCCAGGCCATGCTGGATCTGGCCCTCAAGAAATCCGGCGGAAAAAAAATCAGCGAGATCCGCCTGGAAGTGGGACGGTTCAGCGCCATCGTTCCGGCTTCGGTGGAGGTTTTCTTCCGCCACCTGAGTGCCGGTACGCCGGCCCAGGGGGCGCGGCTGGTATTTCATTCGGTCCCCGTAACGCTGACCTGCACCGTATGCCAAAAAGTCTTGACCCTTGAAATCCCACCTGACGCGCCCGTTCGCCCGGCACTGGGCACCGCGCTTGGCAGGGGCTGCACCTGCGGAGAGAAGAAACTGAAGGTCAGCGGCGGACTGGGGTTCGACCTTATCGGCCTGACCGTGGCCTGACAGGTTTCAATTGTTCAAGATAGCGAAGCCGGGGAATGATCTCTTTATGGATCTCACAAACAACCGATTTTCCCGATCTCGTACCCGTCAATAAAAGCTTGTCGCGCGGGCATCCTCCCTGACAGGTCGTTTTAGATTCACACACCCTGCATTCAGTCGGAATATCCGATTCGCCGACATCGAAATGAAAAGTGCTGCATCGGATTTTGCTTAACGGATCGGCATCGAAGATCGTTCCGGTTTTAAATGCATGATCCCGGAGGCAGGGCCCGATCGTTCCATCGGGAAATACGGCCGCTATTCTTTTCCCGCAGGGATATGGGGATTCGTCAAGATCCCATAACGGGATCAACAGATCGATCAGGAATGTGGTGTGAAGATCATACCCATGCACACAGTAATCTTCCAACAGGTCACAAAGCTCATGATATTTCTTCAGCACCCGCCGTTTATAGTCGGTATCCGCCCCTTTGAATAAATTTTTGCTGAATCTCAGGCGGTACCCATTTTCTATTCCGAATCTGGAGATATCGATGATTCTCTCCAGATTGAAATCATCCAGCGTGGCCGCTATTGTCTGATTGATAACGTTCGATCGATCCCGGATGATTTTCATTCGTCTCGACAACTCGCCGATGCCGATATCGGTGATGTTGACGGTCACCCACCGGATTTGCTCGAGGTCGTCCCATGCCACCGAATCCACCAGATCGCCGTTGGTATTGACCAGGCCCTGCATGCCATCCGTGTGGCTGCAAACCGCATCCATGACCTTCCTGATTCTATCCGTCCTGAGCAAGGGCTCTCCTCCAAGGAAACTGATGGCATTCACTTTGACATGGTTGACGTTCCAGACCTCGGGGATCCAGGTCAACAATCTCGAAAATGTATTTTCATCCATTTCCGGATGGCTATCGTCACCGACTTGATTGAATGCGTAACAATAACTGCATCGCCTTGTACACCGGTAGGATAAAAACAGGGGGAACCAAAACAGTGGAAATTTGTTCCAACCATCTTTTCCCTGGATTCTTTCTTCCGCAGCTTCCATTTTCAGCCGTTTCTCATGGTCTTGCTTCACCGATTCGAGGCTCATCGTAGTAGCTGCGCCGTAATGATAGCTCCCGGCGGCAGGGATTCCACGCCTTCCTTGATGGCGATCACACCTTCCGCCCGGGCGATGGTTTTCAGACGGCTGATCATCCGCAGGGGGGTGAACAGGGTATGCCCGTCTCCATCCATCAACGTTCCGTATACGAACTCGGTCCAGTCGATCTGTCTGCAGGTCAATCCGGTTTGCAGTTTCACCATAATCCGGGGCAAGGAAGGGTTGCGATGACCCCCGAGCCTCAGCAGGCCCGGCAGGGCAATCTGGAGAAAAGCGGTGAGGTTGGACGGTGGCCCTCCGGGAAGCAGAAATACCGGCTTGTCCCTGAGCATTCCAAATCCGACAGGTTTCCCCGGCCCCATTCGAATCCAATGAAAGCATTTCTTCCAGCCCAGGGTGGAAAGCGTGCGGGCCACAAAATCCCGATCGCCGGTCCAGGCCCCGCCGCTCGTAATCACCGCATCATGGCTCGCAATGGCTTCGTCGATGGTTTTTGCGATGATCTCCGGCTGGTCCTTCAAAATTGAAAAAGCGGGGTGCATGCCATATCGCCGGCTCCAGGCTTTTAGCATTTCCAGATTGCTGGCGTAGAGTTTTCCCTGGGGAAGCGGTTGCCCGGGAGCCACCAGTTCGTCGCCGGTCGCAATAATGGCGAGTCTGGGTTGGCGAAAAACCGGCAACCGGCTATACCCGGCTGCGGCGAGAATGCCGATCATTCCCGGCGACAGGCAGCTTCCTTGAACGGCAATCAACTCTCCCGTTGCGACGTCAGCGCCTTTCGGCAGGATGTTTCGACCCGGCTCTGCATGGTTGAAAACGGTAATCCGCCCCCCATCGGAAATGGCGAACTCTTCTGCGAGAACCGCATCGGCTCCTTCAGGAATCCCGGCGCCGGTAAGAATGCGAATGGCGTCGTTGCCGGTTAACGCCGTATTTGCAGGGAGTCCGGCGGCCGCCGTACCGATAACCGTCAGTTGGGTTCTTTTTTGGGGCGTAGCCGTTTCGATGTCAACCGACCGGACGGCGTAGCCGTCTTTCATCGATGAATCAGTGGATGGCGAACACACCTGCGAATAGAGATCTTCGGCGACGATTCTATTCGGGCACTCGGAAAGCGCGACACTATCGCAGCCCAACGGTGAAATCGTTTCGAGGGTCACTTTCAGGGCTTCGGCATAGCCCATCTGTACTTTTCCCATGAATTCACTCACAGCCACCCGCAAACGGGATAACGATACGCCGTTAACGGAATCCGTTGCTTGGCGAGGTTGTTTCAGGCTTTATACGACATGCGGGCTAAAGCGGTGCCTATTTTTTCCAGACCATACCTGTCAATCAGCGAGGCCAGGCCTGCGTCCATTTCTTCTATCTGGACCATTTCTTCGACCTCCTCTTCCCGCTCCTCGTAGATCAATACGTCGTTAAGACACCATTGTACACACAGCGGGCTTTCTTCACCTTCACACATATCGCATTTAAGCGGAAGTCCGGAATCGGGATCCTTGAACATATCCCTGGATGGACAGGTTGCCCTGCAGAAGCTGCACTCGTCGTATTCCTTCCCGTCAATTACATATTTATCTCTGCCCATGCATTCGGCGGGTGAATACTCCCCGGCAAATACAGGCAGCCAGATGTCATCCAGGCGGCGAGTAATCACATGGATACGCGATGCCGCCGGATTGATGGAGCTGTACTTTGGCTGGGAGTGAAAAGCAGCGCACACGACCTCGCAGGTACGGCAGCCATTGCATTTATCCGCATCTATTTTAATCGTCTTGATCTTCTTTTTAATTTTGGCCATCTTTCAAAATCCCCCTCGTTTCCAAGTCTTCTGCGACATCCGCCAAGTTCAATTCCTCTAATGTTTTTCGGGTAGGGACACCATCATGATTCCATCCCTTGAAGGTATAGTAGTAGGTTAAAAGATCGTCTTCGAGTTCGGGAAATCGATGTTTCCAATGGTCTTGGGGCGGTCTTTCATCCGGTCTTCCCATGCCTCTCAGGTTATTGAATGCGCGGTGTAGATTCCGGCTTCTTCTGACGGTTTTCCGTAGGCGTTCTTTATCCATATCCATCCCCGTCGCTGCCGAAATCAATTTGGGGTAGTTGTGTATATGATAGGGCGGCTTCAGGCAGAATGATCCCATGCCGGCGCATATCCCCAGAGCATCATCGATATTGTGCAACATCTCCATCCAATCCACGATTTCCGAGGCGATTTGAGGGGTCGGGTAGTTCGGATTCGAGTTCTCTCCCCGGGGTTCCCAGTCTATGAAATATTTTTTAAACTTCTCATCGGGAAGCTGGGGCCAGTCTTTTACAAAACTTTCTCTGGTCTCCTTTTTAGGAAACGGCGCCTGGGGCCAATTGCCCTCCATCTGCGTAATGCTGATTTTTTCGTTGGTTGCGTACATCAGGAAATAAAGGGGATCCATCATTCCCAGCTTGATATTCATCTGTTCATGTTTCTTCGTGGTGTTGTGATCATATTTTTCTGCACCATTGCCGATCCGTCGGGCAGCCCAATACGTGCCATCGGCCAGAATATCCCCAATTCCTTCCCGATGGGCAACTCTGTCGAGCAACCAGAAGAATCTTCCCTCCTTGTCGGACGGACATCCCGCAAAATCCTCATCAGTCAGGATCCCTGCTTCATGGAGTTCGACGCCGAAAGCCAAAATTTGCGGGGTTGAAAATGAATCCAGTCCATACTCGAAAGCGCGTTTACAAATTCTCCAGGTAAAATCAAGGTCATCTACAAAAGCCGCCATTGTGTAGGTGAGCTTCGAGAAACATTTCATCATGTAATTGGGAACATCCTCATGGGAAATCAATGCCCCGCATTGTTGCGGACAATTGAAACAGCTGATGAACCGTTTTATCGCTCCGGTTTGGCTTTTTGTCCATTCCTTCTCGATTTCCTTGGTCCAGAATCCTTTTCTTCGAATGCGGGCATTGCCCCACGCGAAGCTTTCGGTGTGCCATTGTTCATCGACGTGTTTCATCATCTGCGGTGACCCGATGCCGGATAAAATGGGCATGACCTCCGGAATGGGATTCTCATTCCGGAATTTAATATACTTTGTTATCTCCTTCATATGTTCCATGAATTCAGCACCGTGAGCAAGATGTACGGCCCTTGTTCCCCGCACTGCCACCGCTTTTATTTTTTTGTCTCCCAAGACAGCACCGCCACCGCCCCTGCTGGAACTCGATCTGGACTGCTCGATGGAAGCCGTGAAGCACCGATTTTCACCGGCCAGGCCGATGGCAAGCACCTGAACATCGGGATCGTTGAGTTCCTTTCTAATAAGTTCCTGGGTTTCGATAGCGCCTTTACCCTGCAAATGAGTGGCATCGCGTATCTCCACCTTCTCATTGTGGATCCAAATATAAACCAGTTCAGGGGACTTGCCGTTAATGATGACTTTGTCATAACCGGCATACTTTAACTCCGACGACCAGAACCCACCCATCATGGGATAAGCCAGCAAGCCCGTCTGGGGAGAAATGAAGCTGACAATGGTGCGATTAGCGCTGTATGCCGGCGTTCCGCATAAAAGTCCGGTGCTGATTACGATAAGGTTCTCGGGATCAAAAGCTTTGGTTTCAGGGGGAACCCGGTCATAATGGATCTTGACGCTGGTACCGAGACCTCCCAGAAAAAGCGCCATCAGTTCCGGGTCGGTTTCCACCCGCTCGATATTTCCCCGGGTTAGATCAATTTCCAGATTATATCCGGTTTCGGCATATCTCATCTTTCTTCACCTCCATTTTTATTTGTCCGTATCCGGAACAGACGACCCCAAGAATGAATCTTCAGTGGGCGACCGCTTTCAAAAGGTCCGTCTTTGAATCTACTGAAGACCCTTTACCGTGAAGCTGCCCTCCCAGGGGGACCTGGGAAGCCCGACGATGCTCTTTGTTGCCCCCCCGTTCAGAGTTGAACGAGTCAACCACCCGAAAAGCATCTTTCAAATTCGGCGCATTTATTTTGCCAGTAGAGAAATGAAATACGTTTCGGTGGCCCGCCATCTTGAGCAGCGCAGGTTTGATGAATTGTTCAAATGAAAGCATTGTAGCCGAAGGGTTACCGGGTAACCCAAAGATGAGATTTCTGCCAATGGTTCCAAAGATCGTGGGTTTTCCGGGTTTAACGAAAATAGTGGAAAAGCGCATCTGTATTCCGAGTGTCGCTAATGCCTTGTGAACCAGATCGTATTTTCCTCTGGAGGTACCCCCGGAAGTGATAATGACATCCGCACGGAGGGCTTCCTGCAGCATGGTCTGCTGGTCCTGCAGGTTGTCCCGGACGATACCGAGACAAAGGGGGTTTGCACCGGCCTCCACAACCTGGGCTGCCAGGGCGTAAAGGTTCGAACACATGGCCTTGCAGGGTGAAGAAGGTTCATGAAAATCGGAAAGTTCATCACCTGTCGACAGAATCGCCACAATGGGTTTCCGATGCACATACACATAGGCGCGCCTCAGGCTCGCCAGCGCCCCGACTTCCAACGGACTGATGACCTCTCCCGCTCGAAGGACGACTTCACCTTTTTTCAGCGAATCCCCCTTGGGACGAATGCCGGCCCCCCGTCCCGGATCATTGAGGCAGGTCACGTAGCCGCCGCCTTCAGTTGTTTCTTCTATTTTTACAACAGTATCGGCCCCTTCCGGCACCAATCCGCCGGTCATGATTCGGACCGCATCACCGTCACCCACGATTGCCCCACAGGGCTTTCCGGCCGGCGATTCACCGATGATCCTGAGGCGCACTGGATTGTGCCTTGAAACTCCGCCAAGGGAGGTATGTTGCACGGCATATCCGTCCATCGCCGAAATGTCCGATGAGGGAAGATCGTCTACCGCGGTGATGTCCTGGGAAATAACTCTTCTCAACGCATCGAGAATGGGCACACTTTCCCGGCCTAAAACCGGTGTTGCCTGCAAAATCACGCGTTGCGCTTCATGGAGGTCAATCATGGGTGAGGCCTCATTGATTGGGGAGTAATCAACGCCGCTATTATGTCATAACTGACATAACGAAAGCGGCACTTCAACAATAGATCGGCATAATAGGATCTTTATACCTATCGCTCCTTTTTAATTGAATATGGATGGATCGGGTCGACAAAAAAAGTTATAATGTAGCTTTTTTGTAGCCTAATTGTAGCTTCTCGTCAATAGCAATATTTCTGAAAATATGGCTTTTGCCTGCCTGAAAAAATTCCCCCCGTATTGGAAGACCATCAGGGTCGAGGATGGGGGGCCGGTATCGATGCCACCGATCATCTGTAGCTCAATGCGTCTCAGATCTCAAGGAGGGATGCCCGACCATCCCGGCGGCAAAGTTAAGGGGGGGTGCCGGATGAATCCAAGCCAGTCATCAATCGTGTCGGGGTGAGGTGATAGTTAAGAAATCGGGCGCTGCAATGAGCCGATCACCGTCTCAGATTGACGAACTCACTGCGGTCGAACCCCAGCGACTTGAAGAAGGAGAGCAAGTCACTGGAGTCCCAGGGGACCGTCGTGTAGATGCGGTTTATACCCATATTTTTGTAAATTATTGAAATTTCATTAAACAGGCGCTCGCCGATTCCTCGCCCCATGAAATCCGGATCAACACCGACGGTGGCGATCCAGGCGCTCTTTTCGATTCCAAAGCTAAAGGTGAGAATATAGCTGATCATGAATCCGACAACACGCCCATCCAGCTCGGCGACAAAGCAAATGTCGCTTTCGTGTCGGGCGTGCTTTTCGATCAGGGCGTTAAACTCCTCGTCCACAGGCTGGCGGATAATGGAACCATAAATGTTGCCGATATCATCTGCGTCGGCTGCGTCTAGTTTTCTGATATGAACAGTTTGCATTTTGACGAAATTTTCACGATGGGTTGGACGCACTTTGGCTTGATCAAATCATCATTCCCTGTTTTCCGCACTCATTTTTTCAACCGGCAAATGCCTGAGAAATCGGCTGCAGCCGGCATGATCCACGATTATGTTTTCGATATCATCACCCATGGCATGGAAGTAATCTAGGTCGAAGCGACACAGATTTAGAGAAATCATTTTTCTATCCGCCGGGTCACCAATCTCCATCCGCCGAATCAGCTTCCTGCAATCATCTACCTGCCACGCGTGGAGAAAAGCGATGGTATCGGCCACCCGGTGCATCCGATCGGTCAGGGTCTTCAGGTATCGGGGAGCCATCATTTCTGAAGTTGAAAGCAACTGCTCCAGGTGGGGAATCAGCGGCGCCTTGCGGATATGGGTGATCGTTTCCCGGCAGAGCCATGCCACCGGGTTCTCACTGCCGATCGCCTGCGCGAACTGGTCACTGAGCCCGCGATGGCGATCCTTGACAACCGGCGTCGTGCATCCGCGTCGGTAAATATCGATCCGCCGGGGATTAACCAGGAGATCTCCCGCGGCCTGGAATTCACAGTTGTCCGCATAGTCACCGGCTTGTTTGATCGCCAGTTCGGCAATCCGAGAGACGGTGAGCCAGAAGATGCGACAATCTTCTATCCCCATGCCCATGAGTGCTTCCAGCCGCTCTTCGATTGATGCCTCGTTGGGTAGGACGATTGCGTCATGGGACAATTCCCGGTTGAAGCCTATCCACTGCTTTTGAGTCGGGGAGAGACCTCCAACGTAACGGATTTCTGATGGGAGGATGGCGGATTGAGTTTGCACAAAATTCCCCTGGTCAAGGCAGATACTGGCTGTGTCGCGGCAAGTGTCTGCTATTTCATGAAAAACCGGTAAATGAACCGGTGAACAGCACCCCCGTATGGTGGATAAATGAATTTGCCACTGTTAAATCTCGGTTTATAAAGCACGCCCTTGGCCTTTGAGAATGTCTGAAAGCCCTCGCGGCCATGATACTGGCCCATGCCCGAGGGTCCAACACCGCCGAAAGGCATATCGTCCTGGGTCACGTGCACCAGCGTGTCGTTGACCACCGCGCCGCCCGAATGCGTGTTGTCGAGTACGTAATCCGCATTCTTTTTTTCATAATCGAAGTAATATAGCGCCAGGGGACGTGGATGGTCGTTGACATAAGCCACCGCTTCATTGAGGGTGTCGTAGGCCATAACCGGCAGCAAGGGGCCAAAAATTTCTTCCTGCATTACCGCCATGTCATCGTTCACATCCATAAGCAGCCGGACGGGCATCTTGCGGATGCCGGAAAAGTCCTCGCCGGCTGGGTTCACCGTGACCACCCGGGCTCCTTTTTCCTCGGCATCATTCACCAACACTTCTATCCGCAGGTATTCCTTGTCGTTCACAATGCCGGTATACTGGGGATTGTCCGCCATATTCGGATACATTCTACCCATGGCCGAGGAAAACGCGGTCACAAAGTCCTCCATTACCGCACGCGGACAGAGCACGTAATCCGGGGCCACACAGGTTTGGCCCATGTTGAACACCTTGCCGAAAGCGATGCGCTCCGCGGCGTCGATCATAGGGACGGAGGGTCCGATGATGGCCGGCGATTTTCCTCCCAGTTCCAGAGTCACGGGAGTTAGATTGTCGGCTGCCGCCCGCATCACGTGCCGTCCCACGGCAGTTGAGCCGGTGAAAACCAGGTGATCCCAGGGCAGCCGGGAAAACTCCGTCCCCAGGCCCGAAGCACCGCCGATGACGGCCACGTGCTCCTCGTCGAAGGTCTCATCGATCATGGTTTTAACCACGGCGGTAGTGCAGGGAGTGAACGCGCTCATCTTGATCATGGCCCGGTTTCCCGCCGCCAGAACGCCCACCAGAGGCCCTACGGCAAGATAGACGGGATAGTTCCACGGCACAATAATGCCCACCACTCCCAGCGGCTGATAGAGCACCCGCGCCCTGGCCGGTAAATACAGCCACCCGGGTCGGCGACGGGACGGCTTCATCCAGCGACGGATCCGTTTGGCGGCATAACGGATGCCCTCCAGGCTGGGCAGAATCTCGGCCAGAAACGTTTCATCCTTTGAACGGCAGCCGAAGTCCTGGTCGATGGCCGCGGCGATATCATCTTTGAACCGGGACAGGCCCTTTGCCAACCGTTCCAGGTTATCGATTCGCTCGGCTGCGTCAGGCATGGGATGTCGTTTAAAAGCATCCTGCTGAAGCGTAAAGATCCGCTGCATCTCGCTCTTCGATTCCGGGTTCATCTGCTTCAGCGCGATCACCTCGGGCACGCTGCCTCCTTTTGCGGGTTGGCCTCGCGGTTAAATGAGAATTTTTACGTTTCTGCAAACCCATGCCGCCGGGAAAGTTCGGTCACATTTTTTCAATGCGCACCGCACAGGCCTTGTATTCAGCCGTCAGGGTAAACGGGTCGAAAGCGGCGTTGGTGAGCCAGTTGGCGTTGCCTTCCCGAAAATGGAAGGCCATCCACACCATCCCCTGGGGCACCTCGGGCGTCACATTGGCCCGGACGGCCACCTCCCCGCGTCTGGATTTGACCCGGATCCGCTCCCCGTTCTCAATGCCCAGCCGATCCGCATCGACAAATGAAATATCGGCGGTCTCTTCGCCCAGAAGATCGTTGAGACCTTCGCAGCGGCCGGTCTGGGTACGGGTATGGTAATGGTATAGGCGGCGCCCGGTGCTCAGCACCAGGGGATAGTTTTCATCGGGCACTTCGGCAGGGGGGGTCCATTCCGCCGGTGTAAACCGCCCCAACCCACAGGTGAACTGGCCGCCGCGGTGCAAATAAGCAGTGCCGGGGTGCTCCACCGTGGGGCAGGGCCACTGGAGCCCGTCACCTTCTATTCGGTGGTATTTGATGCCCCCCAGACTGGGGGCCAGCATCGAAATTTCATTGTCCCAGATTTCCCGGCCGCTGTTGGATGGCCAGGCGTGGCCGAAACGTCTGGCGATTTCCCTGAAAATCCACCAGTTGGGCATGGCCACCCCCGGCGCCGGGCTGGCCGTTCTTACCCGGCTGACCCGACGCTCACTGTTGGTGAAGGTGCCGTCGTTCTCGCTCCAGGCAGCGGCCGGCAGCACCACATCTGCAAAACGGGTCGTCTCGTTGAGGAAAATATCCTGAACTACCAGAAACTCCGCCGAGGCCAGTTCGTGCTCAACCTTATGGATATCCGGCTCGGTATTGGCCAGGTTTTCACCGAAAATGTAGAAACCTCGGACCTTTCCGTCGACCAGCCCGTCCATCATCTGGGGAATCATCAGCCCCACTTCTTGAGACATGCCGGTGGTCTGCCAGGCCGTTTCGAACTTTTCGCAGGCCTTCGCATCGGTCACCGGCTGATATCCGGGATAGACATTGGGCAGTGCGCCCATATCGCAGGCACCTTGCACGTTGTTCTGGCCGCGCAGCGGATTGACACCCCCCATCTCCACGCCCATGTTGCCCAGCAACATCTGCAGGTTGGCCACGGACATGACGTTGTTCTTGCCGCAGGTGTGCTCGGTAATTCCCAGGGTGTAGCAGACCATCACCGGTTTCACCGAGGCCAGCAGGCGGGCCACCTTCCGGATAGTTGTCGCATCGATACCGCAGACAGGGGCCGCTTTTTCCGGCGGGCAGGCCTGCACCGTCTCCTTGAGCTGGTCGAAACCGGTGGTATGTTCAGCCACGAAAGCCTTGTCATACAGATTCTCTTCGATCAGCACATGCATGATGGCATTGAGCAGGGCGATATCGCTGCCCACCTTCAGCGGCAGGTGCATATCCGCAAAATCCACCAGCCGGTGCCGCCGGGGGTCCACCACAACCAGACGGGCACCGTTTAAGACGGCGTTTTTTACGAACGTAGCCGCCACCGGATGGGCTTCGGTCATATTGGAGCCGATGACCAGGAACATCCGTGCTCTTGAAAACTCGGAAAAGGAGTTGGTCATTGCGCCTGATCCGAACGTGGCCGCCAGCCCGGCGACCGTCGGAGCATGTCAGGTACGGGCACAATGGTCGATGTTGTTGGTCTTGAACACCCCCCGGAAGAGCTTTTGCATCTGATAGGAATCTTCATTGATGCTGCGGGCACAGCTCACACCGGCCAGGGCATCGGATCCACTTTCTTTGATGATGGCCTTGAATCGATCGGCCACCAGGTCCAGGGCCTCATCCCATGAGGCCTCCCGAAAATCGTCACCCTCCCGGATCAACGGGGTCTTGAGGCGCTCGTCGGAGTATATGAAATCGTAGCCGAAGCGGCCCTTGACGCACAGCCGGCCCTGGTTGGGCGCGCCATCCTCCACACCGGTAACCTTAACGATGCGATCGTCCTGGACATGCAGCCACTGCTGACAGCCGACGCCGCAGTAGGGGCAGGTCGTCCGGATTTTACGATTTTTCCAGGGCCGCCAGACAAAGCGGGCCTTCTTCTCAACCAGGGCACCGGTCGGGCAGGCCTGGATGCACTCACCGCAGAACACACACTGGGAGTCCTTCAACGGCACATCGGTGCCGGCCACCACCTTGGCAGCGACTCCCCGGTAACCGAAGTCGATGGCCCGATTGACCTGGATTTCGTTGCAGGCCTGAACGCATCTGCCGCAGAGGATACAGCGGGAGAAATCACGCACGATAAGCGGATTGACCGTCTCCATGGGGTAGGGGGGCGTTGTCCGCGGGTATTTACCCCCCTCCACTTGGTAGTGGTAGGCCAGATCCTGCAGGCGGCAATCCCCCCAGGCCGGACAGAGATCTTCGCCGTTGTCCGATGCGGCTGCCTGCATTTGAAAAGCGGTCCAGTCTTTTTCCCGGGTGGACCCGATGGCGCAGTTATGGTTGCCCGAAGCAAGCAGCAGTTCCAGCGTTTCCCTCCTTGAAGCCACCACCCGGGGAGATTCGGTATGCACCACCATGCCATCTACGGCAGGTGTGCTGCAGGCGGCCAAGAGTGAACGGGCCCCCTCAACCTCCACCACGCAGATACGGCAGGCCCCCGTGGGGGAGGCGCCTTTGAGATAACAAAGCGTCGGAATCCGGATCTGATTATTCTCGGCGATCTGCAGAATGGTCTGCTCCGGCTCGAAGGGAAAGCGGTTGCCGTTAATCGATATGCTGCCCTGGGCCATTGACTACTCCTTTCCTGTTGGCAGGATCGCACCGGATTCTGACGGTGCTGCGGCTACAGCGGCCGCCGCCTGCCAAAGTTCAGCAAACATGCAAAGTGGATTGATGCCGGTGGGCGCGACACGACGCTTTGTGCCACAGCTGACATAACGATTGTTGCTATTCGAAATCCACCGATTTGTCAATCGGTTTTAGATAAGGATTCCTGATGGCAAGTATTGACAACCCATATTCGTTGGAGAGAACGTCCTTTCCCGCCGCAGTCGGCGGAGAAACTATATCCGCATTGACATAACGCGGCGTCTGCGATATGCCGACATGGAATTACCGGTCATTGGTTCCGGGAACTAAATATGGGAGAACAAATAATGGCATCGAAAAAGTCAACTTTCAGCGTTTGCGGCATGTGCACGGTAAGGTGCCCCATTGAAGTCGAAACACAAGACGGGGCGATACAGTTTATCAAAGGGAACCCCCACATGGGCGGCATCAATGGCGCCCTGTGCGCCCGCGGAGCTGCCGGTAAGGCGCTGGTCAACGACAACGAACGCATTCAGCGGCCCATGATCCGGGTCGGCGACCGCGGACAGGGCAACTGGAAGCCCATCGGCTGGGATGAAGCCCTTGACTATGCGGCGGACCGACTCAAATCGGTCATCGACACCTACGGCGGCAAAAGCGTTCTGTTCTCGGACCGCGGCGGCCCCTTCCGCGATCTGCACCAGGCCTTCGTGCGCGGACTCGGCTCCCCCAATTGGTCCAACCACGACGCCTCTTGTGCGCGCAACGTCCAGCACGCGGCCCTCTCCCTGTTCGGCTTCGGCCGGAAAGCCGTGGGTTACGACCTCAAAAACGCCCGCCACGTGGTACTCCAGACCCGCAACATCTTCGAGGCCATCAATGTCAAAGAGGTCAACGACCTCATGGGCGCCATGGAAAACGGGTGCAAACTGACCGTCATCGATATCCGGGCCAACGTATCGGCCACCAAGGCCCACCGGTTCCTCATGATCCGGCCCGGGTCGGACTATGCCTTGAACCTGGCGGTCATTCACACCCTGTTGAACCGCAATCTTTACAATGCCGCCTATGCCAATAAATGGATCAAGGACCTGGATGTGCTGGATCGTTTTGTCAAACCCTACACCCCCGAATGGGCGGAAACGGAAACGGGAATTCCGGCCGTAGAAATCGTCCGGTTCGCTCAGGACCTGGCCAAGGATGCACCCGCGGTCATCTGGCACCCCGGATGGATGAACGCCCGCTACAATGACTCCTTTTACATGTCCCGTACGATCTACATCATCAATTCCCTGCTGGGCGCCATCGGTGCCAAGGGCGGTCTGCCCATGGCCAACAAGCCCGGGGATGTGGGTCGCAAGGGGTTGAAGAAGCTGGTCGACCTCGTCCCCAACCCCAAGGAGAAGCGCGCCGACGGCACCGGCTGGAAACACGGCCATTTCGACACCGGCCCTGGGCTGCTCCACCTGGGATTCGAGGCCATCGAAACCGAAGATCCCTACCCGGTTAAAGCCTACATCGCCTACCGCCACGACCCCCTCATGGGATTTCCGGATCCCGATCGGATCAAACAAAAATGGTCCAAGCTGGATTTTCTCATGTCCGTCAGTTTCACCTGGTCGGATACGGCCTGGTACTCCGATCTGGTGCTGCCCCTGTCACCCTACTTGGAGCGCGAATCGATCCTGGCCTGCAAGAACGGACTCAACCCCTATATGTTCACCCGGCGCCGGGCGGTTGCCCCACGCTACGATACCCGCAGCGACTGGGAAATCCTCTGCGGTCTGTCCAAACGTCTGGGTATCGATGCCCTGGCATTCAATTCCATCGAGGAGATCTGGAACTATCAATTGGACGGTACCGGCGTCAGTGTGGCCGATTTCGATGCCAAGGGATTTGTCCAACTGGGCAAAGGACCGCTGTACAAAGCGGAACCGGCCTTCAAAACCCCGTCAGGGAAGGTGGAGATCGTCTCCGAGAAATGGGAGTCCCAGGGGATACCGTCCCTCAAGCCTTATGAAGGCACGCATCCTCCCGAAGGCCAGTTCAGGCTCACGTTCGGCCGCTGCGGGGTTCACACCCAGGGCCACACCGTCAACAACAGCCTGCTCTTCGAACAGGTGCCGGAGAATACCTTATGGATCAATACCCGGGCCGGCGCCGACCTGGGATTGTCCGACGGGGACATGGTGGAAATCAGCGGGAACGGGAAAGGCGGCCGGATGAAGGCCAAACTGACCGACCTGATTCATCCCGAGGCGGTGTTCATGCTTCACGGCTTCGGCCATCGCCTGCCGGTGGAGAGCCGGGCCTTCGGCAAGGGCGTGGCGGATCATGAATTGATGGGCGGCGGTCTGGACAAATGGGATAAAGGCGGTGGCGCCATGGCCCTGCAGGAAAACTACGTCTCCGTCAGCCCGTGTTAGAAATAGGCTGAAGGCTGAAGGCTGAAG
>JAHLLR010000058.1 GCA_020444075.1 Deltaproteobacteria bacterium | reverse complement strand
AGATAGGTCAGGTAAAGCATGAAAGCATAGAATGTCCCCATTATTACCTCAGAAGGAAAATTAATCGAAAAACGGTAGGAAATTCTCGGTGAATATCGTTAAGGATAATGTTAAGATATTGATTTTTTTGGAACATCATAATTGGCCGATGGGCACAATTTCCTGAAAGTGCGCTGGCTGGCGGTTTTCATGTACGGGGCCTGTCCTTGACTTGGCGGCGATGCCGTGCAAATTCTTTTTCAAGTGTATTTCAAAGCGGCGATGCTCCGCGCAGCCGACAGAGGTGAAAGGAGAACCACCATGAACAGGTCCTGGCCTGAGCGACTGACCGACCAGGTGACCGTCTTCGGAAACGATCATTTCCGACATTTTCTGGTCGGTGAATATCAGGATGTACTGATCGAGTGCGGCGTCACGGCCAGCGCCCGCCATTTCGCAAAGCAGTTATCGGACGCCGACCGGCCGGCGCCTGAAAAACTGCTGGTCATGCACGCCCACTTCGATCACGTTTGCGGCATACCCGAGTTGAAGCGCCATTTCCCCGGGGCCGAAGTCCTCGCTTCGCCTGCGGCCGCCAAGGTTATGGACAATGCGAAGGTGGTCGCCGGCTTTTTCGATCAGGACCGGCAGATCGCCGGGGATCCCGAAACCGAAGCACCCGGGGCAAATGCGGGACAGCCGCCCCGCCAGAATCGGATTGCGGTGGATCGAACCGTCAGCGGCGGTGATCGAATTGCGCTGAAAGGCGGTGGGAATCTGGAACTGATCGCTGCACCGGGCCACAGCCCCTGCGGTCTGGCCGCCTGGTTCGAAAAGGACCGGGTGCTGTTCGTTTCCGATGCGCTCGGGTTCCAGGTCTCAGACGACACCATCTTTCCTGTTTTTTTTCACGCTTACCGGCCGTATATCGAAACCATCGAACGGCTGGCGAAATATCCGGCCGATGTCCTGGCCTTTCCGCACGAGCGCGTCTGGCAGGGAAATGATGTGAAGGCAGTTTTTTTACGGGCGTTGTCTGCAGCCCGGGATGTCCGGGAAGAGGTTGTGTCGGAAGCGGGTAAGGGACGGGACCTCTCCGATTTCAAGCAGATGCTGTTCGACAGATTCTACCGCGGAAGCCTGCGGATCTATACTCCTGAGAACATTCGGCTCTGCGTGGATCTGCTGGTCCGCAGAAGCATCGAAGACCATCGAGATTCCAATACCTGAACGCCTTTGATCCGGTGCGGGTGCGATGTGCGGCAATGCCGCCGCCGCAGCGGCGCCGGCAAGCGCCCTGCTCCCATTTATTGTTTCTCCAGGCCTTGGAGTTCTCGGAGGATTTTCTTCGGCGGGTGGCCGTTTCCACCGATCATCTTCCGAATCTCCCGGGTCAGACGGTTGCGCGCCACGGTTCTTGAAAGCGCCTGAACGCACTTTTTAAGCCTCTCGGTCGAAGAAGTCATCTCCAGAAAATCCTGGCGTTCGGCGGGTGCAAATCCTTCCAGGGCCGCGATGACATAGGAAAGCGTCTTCGGATGGATGCGGTCACCAGGGCTGGGCGGGTCGACTCCGAGGTGGATGTCGGGATCCTCTTTGAGCAGGTTCAGGGCGCTTTCAACGACCTCCTTCAACTGGTCGTCGGATGCCTCCTCCTGCTCATCGTCGAAGAAGATGACGCGTGCCTCCATATAAGCCCGGTCCTGAATCAATTCCCGAATGACAAACCGCTCCCCGCCCCGGGTCAGGATATCCATCCGGCCGTCATCGTAGCGTTTGACGACCGCCGTGATCCGGGCCATGCAGCCGACCGAGCGGATGGACTGGCCGTCGAACAGCACGATCCCAAACGGCTTGTCATCCGTCCGGCATTCCAAGATCATCTGTTTGTACCGTTCCTCGAAAATGTGAAGCGGCAGGAGCATGTCCGGCAGCAAAACCACACCTAATGGAAATATTGGAATCTTAACGGTTTCCGTCATGAACACCTCCAACGCTTAAAGGGCGGACCGGTCAGGGTGTTGATTAAGGATTGCGTTCGGCCATTCGGATACGCATACCATCACCCCGGAAACCGGGGACTCCCCGTCCAGATGTCGGTCGTGATCCAGACGGGTACGACATGCGGCGGCAATTTCAGAAGGCAGGAGGGCGGCTTTGCACACCTTCAGGTTGGCGTGTCACGACTCGAAGACCGTCTTTTTAGGAAAAAGCCGCTGCGCATTGTACGTCGGGAAACCCAGGGCAACGATCCGGTCCGCCGTCTTCCGGACATCGTAAGGGACAAACCGCAAATCGACGTCATCGGCTTCGGTATCGTAAATCACATACCGGGCCCGGGCATCGCCGTCTCGCGGCTGGCCCACACTGCCGACATTGATGAGGTGCCGGGTGTTCCGGCGCAACCGGGTTTTGCCTTCCTGCAGAATAAGGACTTCCAGATCGATCGCATCGAACGAATAACCGATCGGATGGTGGGTGTGGCCCACGAAAATCATTCGCTGGGGAACCGCCTTCATGCGCTCGGCAATTTCGCCATCGCCGACCCAGGTCAAATAGGTGGTTGCGGAATCCGGGGGCATGCCGTGAACGAAGCGCATGTCATCCAGGATGCGATATCGGGGCAACTTCCTGATCAAGGCCAGTGTGTTGTCGGTAACCAGGGTCCGGGTAATCAGGATCGACGCACGGGCATCGCCGGACATCTCTTCCAGCAGCGCGTCTTCGAGGGTGGCCAGTTCGTGGTTGCCCACTACACCGGCAATACCTTTTTCAACCATAAAATTGACCACCGCTTCCGGCTCGGGGCCGTAGCCGATCATGTCCCCCAGGCACACCAGATTGTCGACATCGTTTTCCTGAATGTCCGCATAAACGCTTTTCAGCGCCTCGAAATTTCCATGAATGTCGGATAGAATGGCAATTTTCAAAATATTTTCCCGATCTGATCCCAAGAAGGGATGGCTGCCGGCTACTTCACAATCCTGAGAATCTCCTTGAACGGCTCTCCCTCTGCCACCTTTAGCAGTTCAAACAGGGCGGTTTCGACGCTCGTCCAACGCGCACCCGCATCTCTCATTTTCTGCAGGCCGATGGCCTTGTTCTCCGCGCTCCTGGAAGACACGGCGTCAGCGACCACGTGGGTCTCATACTCCAAATCCACTAAATCGGCCGTGGTTTGAAAGACGCAGATGTGGGTTTCGATGCCGGCAATCAAGACCTGCCGGCGATTGAGGTTTTTCAGCGCCTTCAGAAAGCGATCATTGCGACAGCTGCTGAAGCTCATTTTGGCGATCGGCTCAACAGCGGGCAACAGTTCTGCGACCTCAGGGATGGTCGGACCCAGGCCGACAGGGTTCTGCTCCACCCAGAGAATGGGAACGCCCAGGACCTGAATCCCTTTGACCAGTTTTTGCAGGTTCTCGAACAACCGTTGTTTGTCGTGCATCAAGTGGGCTAACTTGCCCTGGATATCGACAAGCAACAAGATTGTGTCTTCTATTTTCAACATAAATGATTCCCTTCTTCGACCCGACAGGACCTCTCTGGTTCCATCGGAATCAATGCGCTCGACAAACCCAATCAAGCCGTGCATTTACCGGACTCGCGCAATGCTTTTTGCCGATTGAATTCTCCCTGCGGCAAAATCGGAAAATACGCGGTCTGTCGATGCTCAAACGGACCGGTAAGTTTCCTGGACGATTTTTTTACCGTACTTTCTTTCAAGACGTCGTACGATAAAATGACCCCGTGCCATATCCTGAAAATGATCAATGAACAGGGTATTGACAACAACCCCTCCCGCGGCCCCGATTGCCGGAACGGCTTGGGCGGCGGCTTTCTCCGACACCTGGATACTGAATCGCTCGGCAATTTGAACGATCAATCGAACCAGGGCGGGGGCGCCCTCTTCAGCCAGACCTTTTTCGGCTATGTATTCCGCAGCTCTGGTAACCGATTGCGCCAAGGCGGCACGCACGGCAAAATATCCCGATTCAGAAGCGTCATCGGTAATGGTCGGCCCGCCTAAGGCAAATACTTCAATGCACGCCATTTTGGACTCAATGCTGTTGATCGTTTCGCCTTCGCTTCTGGCGATATCGGCTATCGAACGCAGCATAATGGTTGTTGAAATCGGCAGTTCGATGGCCAGGGCGGGCAATCCAAAGAAGCCGCCTATGCCGCCGGTTGTTGCCACCGCCAGTTTATGCCAGATTGTTGACGCTTCCTCACCCGGCGAATCTCTCATGGTAAGGACGGCGGCATGGATGGCCTTGGATAAGGCCGTTCGGGTCAGTTCACCGATTTTCCCACGCCAGTTGCCGGGCAATAACGCAAATCCTTTTTCAATCGGTGTACCCAGGAAATGGGTGATCTTTGCCGCAAGACCCGGATTTTCCAGCAGCGTCTTCGCTTTTTTTAAATCGTTCAACTCGTTGGGTTGAAATGGCATGGCTGTTCTCAAAAAAGCGCCTGACCGGAGAGGCAACGGTTTACGGTTCCATCGATCCATGGCTGGTGGATGGACACTATCCAACCCACAGATCGGTCGTCCGGCCGTCCTTGAAGTTCACCAGTCCTTCCTCGCAGATTCGAAGAAACGGAATGGCCGCTCCCGTCAGGGTGATCAGCGTCAGCAGCGGATCAGGAAAGGAGACCCCGAGGTCCGCCGCCGCCTGCTGGATTGTTTTCAGCCGGGCAACGAGGGTTTCCAGCGGCAGCTCTGAGATCAGTCCGAAAACAGGCAGGGGAAGCTCCGCGGCAACCTGTCCACCGTCGCAGACGACGGCTCCGCCCCGCATCTCACGAATACGGTTGACGCAAAGGGCCATGTCCGTCTCGTCGGTTCCCACGACGATGACACAGGAGGTGTCCCATGCCGCACTGCATGCCATGGCGCCGGACTGCATGCCGAACCCCTTGATCAGGCCGTTGAAACATTTCCCCGGAACGTTCGTCCGGTCGATGGCGGCAATTTTCAGCAGATCTTTGGCCCTGTCCGTTTCGATCTCGCCGCCGGTAACCGGAAGATCCAACTGCACCTCCCGGGTCACCAGATCCGTCACCATCTCGATCACCCGAACCGTGGCCGTGTCCCCGTTCCCATGGAAAGGCAGGCAAAAGTCGGACGGCTCGAATGCCTTGGGAAGCCGAATGCTGTTCAGGCTTTCAGCGGCAAAGGTGTGTTTTCGGGGCAGCACCTCGAGATTCCCATCCCTGAAGATGATGCGGCCGTTGCTGACCACGCATATCGCCGTGATGGTCTGCGGGTCCGGAATCAGAACCATGTCCGCGGTTTTGCCGGGGGCGATCCCACCGATACGGTCGTCCAGGCCAAAATGCTCCGCCACGTTCAGGGTCGCCATCTGCACGGCGGTAACCGGATCGAACCCGCAGTCGATGGCTTTCTGAACGAGATATTCCATGTACCCCATCTCCATCAGATCCGCGGGTGACAGGCCGTCCGTCGTCAGAATCAGCCGCCGGGTGTCGACGATACGATCCCTGATCGAGGCGATCCCGGCAAGATCCCGCCGAATGCTTCCCTCCCGAATCATTACATAGATGCCCAGCCGGAGACGCTCCAGCACCTCGTCGGCCTTGATGGGCTCATGGCAGGAAGAGATCCCGCAGGCTGCATAGGCTTGAAGCTTGTTTCCCCTGGCACCGGCGGAATGCCCCTCCAGCGATTTCCGATGGGCCAGAGTTCTGGCGTAGATCGGAAGAAACCCATCCTGGTTCTGCAGCACCGCCTGCCAATAGGATTCGCCCAGTCCGACGATGTCATCCCGCGCCAACAGGGTTTCCAGATCCGCAGGATCGATTCCCGTGGCGGCCCGGCTGGTGGACACCATGGCCGGCGCCGTTGCAAAGAACTTGATGGGCTGGTCTTTTAAAGATGCAAGAAAATCCAGGACGCCGGCGATGCCGGCAACCGGATAGACTTCCATGGTCTCGGTGACAATGGTGGTGGTGCCGCCTCTGGCCGCATATTTCAGAAACTCGCCGGCGGTGGACAACGCGGCTGCATGCGCATGGCCGTCGATCAATCCCGGAATGAGGGTGGCGCCGCCGGCGTCGATGACCGTGGTGCCGTCGCCGATGGCATGCCCGATATCCGCCCCCACGCAGGCGATCCGCTCTCCACGGGTGCATACCGATTGATCGTCCAGAATTTCGCCGGTGTAGACGTTCAACAGCCTGGCATTGACAATGGCAAGATCACCGGGCCTGCGCCCCAGGGCCACATCGATCAGGTTTCCGTTCATGATGGGTCATCAGTCCTTGGTAAATGCTTAAGCATCAGTTAGGGGTGGAGATGATCTCATTTGACACATTGTCCACCACAACCGGGGTCTCCAGGTATTTCAGAATAGGTTCGGAGCCATATTTCGCGCGTACGAACGTCCGCCATTCGTCGGTGTACTGACGATATGCATCTTCGCGCGA
Organism: Deltaproteobacteria bacterium; assembly: GCA_020444075.1. Lineage (GTDB taxonomy): Bacteria > Desulfobacterota > Desulfobacteria > Desulfobacterales > Desulfosarcinaceae > Desulfosarcina. The sequence goes on along the minus strand of JAHLLR010000058.1, from coordinate 25,267 downwards.
TTGCCACAGGTAGACGCCGCCGGCCGTGGTTCCGTCCGGGACAAGAAAGTAGTACTTCCGGATCAATCCGGGCAAACCCTGGTATTTGGGTGCCGTGCTCAAAAAAGTCTCGCGGGCCTGCTGGCTGGAAATCGGTTGCGGGAGTTTAAATTCAACGATTACGGTAATCATAAATATCTCCTTGGTTAAAAAAGCCGTGTCCGTAACAAGCACGGATTCGACCGTTCAGGTATCGGTCAGAGAAGCCTCGTTCGCCAAGGCGGCTTTCAAATGGGCCACTTTGGGGCCGTCATGCCCCCAGGCGCTGCAGCTTCCCAACAGCGAATCAATCCCTTCAACCGCTTCCAGGGACCGGGGAAGGGGGTGCCGGTCTTTCCTCCGGTGGGCGACATAGCCTTGAAACGCCGCCTGGCTCATCACCGTGAGAAGATGGGTCAGGTGGGCGCACCCCCGCTCACCGCCCATGAGCGACCTCACCTTCTTTTTGAATCCGGCGCTTATTTCAAGGCCGATGACCTTTTTAATCGTTTCCAGGGTGCTGCGGCAATAATCAAGGGGTACATGCGCCATTTCCGCCTCGGCATCCAGGATGGTCAGCGGGGCGCCCCCCAGTTTGAGCCGGATGGCCATATGATGCACCGGCCCCTTCTCGATCTTTTCACCGGTTATCGCGTAAACCGGGTGAAACCGATCTTCCCGGAGCCATCCCTCAACCAGAATCGCGTCATCATCCAGGGCGTAGGTATTCATCGCTATGGTTCGGCTGTGGAGGGGCTTGCCGGTTGTCAACGCTTTTAAGGAACCCATGGCAGCTCTTTTTGGGTTGTGGCGGTCATCGTCAAAATGGATCGGGCAACGCTTTTTGCACGATGCGCGTGCAGGCTCACCATCTCTCTTCGCCGTTTGCCCTCTGGCTGCGGGCACGGCGATTTCCTTTTCACCGGCCTCCCCGCGACCGGTCAGAAAGGCGTCAAATGAGCCTGCCGCTCCCCTGCCCTCAAACCTTCGTCGATCAGGTCCAGGACCGTCTGCTTCTCTTCCGGGAATTTATAGCCTTCATAGCTGTGGGTGAACAGGAGCCTCCCCTGGCTGTTTTTCCAGTAATTGCCGGCATGATCGAAACACACCCGGCCGTTGACCGACAATTCCTGCATGGTCAGGCGCAACTCCCGAAGCTGTTCTCCGGGGGTCAGCATCTCGAAGGTCCCCACTTCCATCTCCCTGGCCATGGGGGTCCCGGGCCAGACGCGAAACGGGCGCGATCGGATGTAGTGCGGATCGATCTCGCTGAGCACGCGGGCCGTGTTTCCGGCATGATCCTGCCAGAGGGTTTTGCCGCCCAACCCGGGCATCCAGTATTCGGAGAGCTGGAATCCCGCTGCCAGGGCCTTCCGGCCGCCGTTGATGTGGATCTCGGCCGTAGCGCCTTTCTGGATTTTTTCCAGCACTGTATCATCCCCGCTTTCCAAGCCCACATGCAACCGGTCCAAACCGGCCCGGCGGATGGCCTTGAGGTCATCCAGGGATTTTTGCACCAGGGTTTTGGATCGGGCATAGGTGGTGACCCGGACGATGGAGGGAAACGTGCTGCGCAGATACGCCAGCACCTCCACCAGTTGGTCGGTTTTCATGATCAGGCTGTTGGCATCCTGCAGAAACACGGTTTTGCCGCCGGATAACAGCCAGTGGTAAAGCATGGCGAACCCCGGGTGGTGGTTCAATTCGGGGTTTTTCTCGATCAGGGCGGCGGCGGCATGGTGACCGATCTCACCGTTTTGTCCCAACCGCCGCGAAAGCGCCGCGAGGTCGTCGCGCACGGCCGCCATGGCATCGATATCCTGTTTGATTTCAGCGACCGATCGCACCTGGAACGTCTCGGTTTTATACATGCCGCAGAAGGTACAGCGGTTCCAGGGGCAATTGCGCGTCAACCGAACCAGCAGGGAGTTGCTGCCCCCCTCGCTGGGCGGCCGGTAAACGCCGGTCTCGAATTCATATTTTTCAGCAGCAGATCGCATCACTGTCGTTCCTTTTCACCTTTTCCCTTCACGCTTCACCCGAAACTTTTCACCCTTCTCCCCGTCAGCCATCGAGGTCGAAGAAATCGGCCGCGTTTTTATTCAGGATCCTATCCAGTTCGTCATCGGAAAGACGCGAATCCCGCAGCCACTTCAGTTCCCTGTCCCAGGCATAGGGAATGTTGGGGAAATCAGAGCCGTACATGATTCGGTCAATCCGGTATTCCCGGAGGCCGATGCGTTCCTGGATATGAAAATAGTCTGTCAGCGCCATGGTCGTGTCGAGCCACAGATTGTCATATTTCTCTATGAGCGTTTTGTATTCACGGGTCTCGCTGAATCCGAGATGGGGCACGCAGACCTTCAGCTCGGGGAAATCAGCCAGAACGCGCGCCAGCTTATCGGCACCGCAGAGCGTATAGGGGTCGCAGCGGTAAACGGGGCTTTTGGGCTCTTTTCCGAAATGAACCACCACCGGTTTATCGTTGGACTGGCACACGTCGAACACGCGTCGGGTGTCGTCGGCATCGATGTCGAAGCACTGGACGTGGGCGTGCAGTTTCAACCCGCCGAGTCCGGCGTCGAAGGCTTCCTGCAAAATCGTTCCGGCATTTTTCTCACCGGGAAAGACGGTGGCCAGCCCGGTGACCCGGGCGGGGTATTGCCGGCATTTTTCTGCCAGATAACCATTGAGCTGCCCGGCAATTCCCGGGGCGTGGGCGTATTGAAGGGCGATGATGTGGCCGACGCCATGGGACAGCAGGAAATCGAATACTCCGGAAGTGGTCAGTTCATAGCGAATGTGCCAGGCGTTTTCATCGAACCATCGCCTGACGGCCTTAAAGATTCCGTCGGGAAAGACATGCACATGGCTGTCGATGACCCGGGGAAAACCGTCCGGAATCGTCTGGCCCTCGGTGTCATCGAGCGAGGGGAGATGGGGCTTTAACATGGTTGAAAGCCTCCCCTCATCCGCGGTCGCGGTACCGGATCAAATTCATGGCCATCATTGTCGCCACGACGTCACGCTGTTGATTCAGCATCTCGCAGAAGGAGAACAACACCCCCCGATCGGGCTTGCTGCGGGAAGGCTTGACCCGGTGCACGGTGATGCGCAGGGTGAGTTCATCGCCGGGGCGCACCGGTTTGAGCCAGCGCAGTTCATCCACCCCCGGACTTCCCAGGCTGGCTCGGCCCGGCAGGTAGTGTTGGACAAAAAGCCGCATGAACAGACCGCAGGTGTGCCACCCACTGGCGATGAGACCGCCGTAAACCGTATTTTTAGCGCCTTCCGGATCGGTGTGAAAAAGCTGTGGATCAAATGTTTTGCCGAACCGGACGATCTCATCTTCCGTGATGGCAACCGGCCCGAGCTCATGAATATCCCCCTCCACATAGTCTTCCAGATATCGCTCTTGCGGTGAGGTGCTGAATTTTCCTTTAGTCATGGGGGTCACTTTCTTTTCACACAAAATAATCCCGATTTTTGATAATACGATGGGCGTTTAATACAACATGGATCGAGGATTTAATACAGATTATGGGTTCGTTTTAAAACCCAATTCTTTTTGAACCCCGGATAGAAATCAAGGTCTACTGGAAAAAAGGGTCAACAGCGACAACCGAATTGTCAAAAAATGCGTCGTGGTGAGGTTGGAACAAAGCCTTATGCCCACCCCAAAAAAGCAGAGCCCCCGTAGAGGCTCTGCTCAATTCTATACCTTCATTTTCTAAGCGTTGCCGGTAATCCCGCCCTTAGATTTTACAGGTGGCTTTTGATGTCCTTCCGGCCACGCAACGGTTAATGAAGTATCCAAGCGTAATGAGTGTCAGTGTTAAGCCTATCATCGAGCACCTTCCTTTCAATTAACCCATGACATCGATTCCCAGATCGCATCCCAGGTGTTTGTCGGGGTTTTCACACTTGAAATTGGCTTCTCGGGTATCTACATGTCCTTCGCTCTTGTCGTCAAAGTAGTCCTGTGTATTATTTTCGGCCATGATATCACCTCACGGGTTGATTGGTTTAAACGTCGTTGGTGTTGATACATTTTGCTTGAGTAAAAGTTACAGCATCCGGCCGCAAAGGCAATGTGAGCCGGCTGACCGTATGTTGATAGGAAAAAGCTACCAATAATCTGGGGAGCCCTGGCATGCGGTTCAAAAGAGAACTGCCCTTTTCGCCGCATGCTGACTTGCCCTGCCTGTACCCACGACTTTTTCAACACCCCGACAGGTCCCCATACAGGCGCTGCGCGTTTTCAGCGACCGCCGCCACGACCGCTTCCCGCGGGACTGCTTTGATCCGCGCAATCGCCTCGATGGCAACGATCAGGTTGGCCGGTTCGTTGCGGACGTTCGGCTCCGGACCCAGAACAGGGCTGTCCGTTTCGACCAGCAGGCAGGACAGGGGGAGCTGTTTGACCAGTTTTTGTTTCTGGCGGGAACGGATGACCGAGGGGGGAATCGAAAAAAAATATCCGGCTTCAACTGCCGGCAGCGCAGTACCCGCTTTACCGTCAAAGGCATGCATCTGGACCCGGGTGGCATTATTTTCCAGCAGCAGGGAGACCGCATGGCGACCGGCAGACCGTGAATGCACGTTCACCGGCAGATCCAGCGCTTTCGACAATTCGACAAACTGTTTAAAAATCGCTTTCTGAAGTTCTCTTTCCGACGCTTCTTTTATTACCCAGAAATCCAGTCCGACCTCGCCGATCGCAACCAGATGCGGGCGATTCCGGCGAATGAACGCCGCCATCGCATCGGCCTGATCTAAATCGAGAATCGTCGGATACAGCCCTGCCGCCGCCTTGAGCATGTCATAGGTCCCGGCCAGCTCGACATTTTTGCGGGCATCGCCGAGGTTTTCGCCCACGGCGACAATCGCCTCCACGCCCGCCCCACGCGCCCGTGCCAATACGTCGGCCCTGTCGTCGTCAAAATCGGAATCACAGATGTGGGCATGCACATCCACGGTATTATGTTTTCGCAATATCATTGCCTTCCCAGCCCCATCGAAAGGGATCGGAAGATCGCAGTCAGACCGCTGGAAGCCGGATCAGGTCCGGCATGACGGGGTTGACCGATTGAATGGCCAAAGGAGTCGTCTGCTGAACTGACGCCGGACTTTCTACCTTTCCAGTAATTGACATGCCCTGCTGTTTTTTTGCTTGCAGCCAATGGCCGCATGAATGGCACCATCCAGCCGGTCCATATCGCCATAGCCAAGATCGCCTTTGCAGATTTCAGTGATAATGCCCTTGTAATCGATTGAGAAACAATTGGGCGATGAACGCCAATAGGTCAGTTTATCAGAATTTTTTTTCTCAAGAGGGTGGGAGTCGGGTATCAGCCTAAAGGGATTGTGGGTCATTTTTTCATCCTGTTATGTCAACTCCCGGCCGCGCTGCAGCCGATGAGATAAATAATTTCAATACAAGCAGTTGGAATGAAAGCAGGTAGTTTTTAAACCGGCGTTTCAAGGCATACTCTGAACACTTCAGCAGCGTTGTCAAGTCGGTCGGAAGACCATCATTTATCAACAGGGGCAATCGAATCTTTCGCTGAACTGATCCAGAACCACCCGCAGGGCGTCGGGCAGGTTTTGCCTGACCTGCCGTACGATATCCGCCGGCATGGCTTTGTAATAGGCCTGGGCAATAGCGCCGGCGATGCAGGCCATGGTGTCCGCATCGCCGCCGAGAGAGATGGCATTTTTGACTGCGGTTTCGTAGTCCTTTGAATCGAGAAAGGCGATGATGGACTCGGGAACCGAGCCCTGACAGGAGACATCGAAACAGTAACCCGCCCTGATGTCCGCGACGCTGCACCTCAAATCGTAGGCGAACCGGGTTTCGATCTGCTTTCGAATGGTCGCTTTATCCGCGTCTTTCCTGGCCAGGAAAACGGCCAGTGCCGTTGCCTGGGCCCCCTTGATGCCTTCCGGATGGTTGTGGCTGACCTCGGCAGACCGTTTGGCATGGGTCAACACATCTTCAATGGACTCGAAAGCGAACCCCACGGGGGAGACCCGCATGGCCGAACCGTTGCCGTAACTGTAATAGGGAATGCTGTTGGGATCCCAGATCCAGTGCCAGAATGATCCGCCGTAGGGCAGGTTGGGGAAATTTCGGGCAAAGCACTTGATCGACCGGCGGTAGTCCCTGCAGCGAATAATGGCATTGGCGACCGCGATGGTCAGGACCGTATCGTCGGTAAACGCCGACACGACCATCGGGAACGCAACCGTTTTGATCGGGCAGCTTTCATAGGGAGAACCGATCATGTCGCCGGCAATGGCACCGATCATTTTTTAGACCCTCGACAGCTTAGCCAGAAGTAGTCAATCCATTCGAATGCATGGCGTTTGCAGCCGATACCGTACTTTCCACACCAACGCTTATTGCGAAAAAGGGCGATGACTAAATCTGCAGCAAATTCGGAAATCGCTCAATGAAGGCAGGGCCGGCGTAGACGCATCAAGGCAAGGGTAATAACCGCGCAATATTTCGGATGGGCTTGAAACGCATTTTCTGTATAATAAGCAAAAATATCGGTGACATCAAGTTATCTTTGATCGTCAGCAACATTATCTTGGCCCGTTCCGTTCGAAGCGGTTGCCATGACAACCGCCGGTCGGGTTGATTGGGCAAAAGCTTTGACACCCGGCGGATACTTTGTGAATATATGGCTGTCTGACCGACAACCACCATTCAAGTCACTCGACTTTCTTTGCAAATACCCATAAGGGGTGGGTCATGTCATGCCTGTTTGAATCGATTATGCTCGCCGACGTGAAAATAAAAAACAGATTCGTCCACGCGGCCACACATGAAGCGATGGCCGCTGATGACGGCAGCATTACCGACGATATCGTCAGACGCTATACCCGACTTGCAAAAGGGGACGTCGGCCTGATCATTCCCGGCCATCTTTATGTCCATCCGCTGGGGAGAGCCCATAACCGGCAAAGCGGCATTCACACTGACGCCATGATTCCCGGTCTGAAAAAATTGGCCGATGCGGTACATGCGCATGGTGGGACCATTGGCTTTCAGCTTGCTCATGGTGGACGGCAGAGTCCGCGCAGGATCCTGGGGCAGGCACCCCTGGCACCCTCCAGCCGGGGCCGAGATCCGGTCAGCCTCAATAAACCCGTGTCAATGGACGAGCATCAGATCCTGGAGAGCATTGAAGCCTTCGCCGCTGCTGCCAAACGCGCTCACCAGGCCGGTGCCGATGCTGTTCAGATCCATGCCGCGCATGGATATCTGATCAATGAATTCCTGTCCCCTTACTTTAATCACCGCAAAGATTCCTGGGGCGGATCGGAGGCCGGCCGTTTTCGATTTTTAGAAGCAATCGTTACCCGGGTCCAAAAAGCAGTACCGGATGGCGTGCCGGTGCTCGTCAAGCTGAACACCAATGATTTTACACCACGCAACGGTATCACGCCTGATCTGGCGGCCACCTACGCAAAATGGCTGGTTGAACTGGGGGTGGCTGCTATCGAAGTCAGTTGTGGGACCTATTATGGCTTTCAGACCATTCGCGGGGACATCCCCGGCGCTGAATTGGTCCGCGCGCTGCCTGCCTGGATGAGACCGGTGGCCAGGCTGAAGATGAAAATGCAGGGTCCGGCCAACCGGTTTAAGGAAGCCTACAACCTTGATGCAGCCCTAACGATTCGTCCGGTAATGAAAGGCGTTCCTCTGATTTTGGTGGGTGGCATGCGCAGGCTTTCTCAAATGGAAAAAACGGTCTCCCGGGGAGTTGCGGATATGATTTCCATGTCCCGTCCGTTTATCAGAGAGCCGTCCCTGGTCCGGCGATTCTCCGAAGGAAAAGCCACCGAAGCCGCTTGCATTTCATGTAACCGGTGTTTTGCGGCCATGTTCAACACCATCCCGGTACGCTGTTACCAAAAGGGCCGGCCGCAGAACGGGTAACCCTTTTCAACGTGCCGCCATGGGCGCCTGTCGCGCCAATCATGGGGAACGGTTGCTGATCAAAGGACCATCAGTTCCAACAAACCGATCCTTTCGTGAGGAGCCTTTATGAACCCTGTCGGTAAAGCGCGCAAAACTGCAATTATCGATCGATTCCGCCGCCACGTCTCTTCGGGAAAGGCCGATTTTTTCGAAAGCGTCGGCATCGACTTTGTTTTCGGCCGCCGGGAGGGTCCGTTTGTCTGGGACGCCACCTCGGGAAAACGGCTGATCAATTGCCATTGCAACGGAGGTGTGTTCAATCTGGGCCATCGCCATGCGGATGTAATTGCGGCGATGCAGGCGAGCCTGTTGTCATACGACATCGGCAACCACCACCTGATCAGTGAACCCCGCGCCCTGCTGGCCGAACAACTGGCCCACCTGTTGCCCGGCGAATTGACCTACACGGTTTTTGGGGTCGGCGGCGGCGAAGCCATCGACCTGGCGCTCAAACTGGCCAGGGGCTATACCGGGCGGCACACCATCATATCGGCGGGCGGCGGCTACCACGGTCACACCGGCCTGGCCCTTGCCACCGGCGATCCGCAATATCGCGACCCGTTCGGCCCCAACCCACCCGGATTCGTGCAGGTTCCTTTTAATGACCGGCATGCCCTGGCCGAGGCCATGGACGACACCACCGCTGCCGTTATCTTCGAAACCGTTCCCGCCACTTACGGCATACCTGTTCCGGGCGCGGAATTCTTCCCTTTTGTCCGCAACCTGTGCAACGAACACGGCGCCCTTTTTATCATCGACGAGGTGCAGACCGGTTTGGGACGCACCGGACGGCTGTGGGGAATCGAGCATTACCATACCGCCCCGGATATCATGGTCATCGGCAAAGGACTGTCGGGCGGCATTTACCCGATGGCGGCCACCTGCATGGGTGCCGAACTGGAATCCTTTTTTCACGCCAATCCGTTTATCCATATCTCGACCTTCGGTGGGGCCGAAGTGGGCTGTCCGGTGGCCATGCGGGTATTGGACATTTCATCCAAGCCGGCATTCCTGGAGCATGTCGGTCATCTGGCCGGTATTTTCAAGCACGGCTTCGAGCAGCTGAAATCCAGGCATCCGGAAATTCTGGTCAACCTGCGCCAGTTGGGACTGATGATGGGCATCGAGATGGTCGATGGCGCCTGTGGGCCGGTATTGTCCAGGACCCTCTACGACAACGGCATTCTCAGTGTCTACGCCAACAACAACACCGCGGTCAGTCAACTGCTGCCACCGCTGATCATCGATGCGGGGCTGGCCGCCGAGATCCTTGATCGGGTCGATGCAGGGTTGTCTGCGGCCAAACAACTATTGGGGTTGTAACTCATGATGAACATCGACAGCGAACTGCTGCAGCGTTTCGAAGCCGGTCTCGACCCCCAGCGGTTGAGTGCCTCCGCGGTTCCGGCCAAAGTCATCGGCTATGGCGAAATATCGGCCATTTTTCAAATCGAGGGAGACGACGATACCGTTTACAAGCGCCTGCCGATTTTCGAAGATCGGCCGTCTGCCGAAAGCTATAAAAAAATGCATGTCGAATACTGCGCCCTGCTGGAAAAAGCCGGCCTGCAGCTGCCCGCTCACACCACGCACATCGTCGAGATTCCCGGCCGCCCGGTGGCCGTTTATATCGCCCAGCAGCAGTTTGCCGGGGACCGCCTGTGTCATCGGCGGATTCATTGCATCGATGAGGCCGGCTGCCTGCTCCTGATTGAACGGGTCGCGGCGGAAATCGCCAGGGTGTGGACATTCAACGCCAAGGCAGGGCCCGATACGGAGCTGGCCATCGACGGCCAGCTCTCCAATTGGGTCGCCGGAGAGGCCGGCAGCCGTCCCGCGCAATTGCTGTACATCGATACCAGCACCCCCCTGATGCGCAAACATGGCGTCGAGCAGCAGAATCCCGAGCGCCTGCTGAAAAGCGCGCCGGGTTTTCTGCGCTGGATCATCCGCTGGTTCTTCTTAAACGATGTGATGGGCCGGTATTATGTTCCCCGGCTGGTGTATACGGACCTGGCCGCCAATCTGTTCAAGGAGCAGCGGCCGGAACTGGTACCGGAGACGGTCGCCATCGCCAACCGCTTCCTGAAGGATTCGGAAGCGCCGCTGACCGTTAAGGATATTGAACGCTACTACGCCGAAGACAAACGGATCTGGACCGTTTTTCTGGCTTTTCGCCGGATGGATCGCTGGCTCACCACCCGCCTGCTGCGCCGGCGTTATGAATTTATCCTGCCCGGCCCCATCAAGCGCTGACCCGTCCTTCCAGGCGGCCGATACCCGGCCGGGTCTTCCGGAACCGGTCCGGTTTGTTCAGGGAGCGCTTATGCCCGGCGTCCTTTACCTGGACCCGCCGGCCGTCAAACGGGACGTCCTTCAGGCTGCGCCGGACTTTGTCGGCGGCGCCGCGGGCCACTTCGAAAAACGAGAATTCCCGCTTGAGTTCGATCCGGCCGATCTGTTGGGATCGGATGCCGGAATGGTCGCAGACCAGGCGCACGATGGCCCCTTCGTTGATTTTGTCCAGGCGGCCGACATTGATGAAAAAGCGCTGGGCCCCCGGCGCCTCCGGCCGAACGCAACGGTCATTGGCGGGCCGGCCGACGGCCGACGGACGCACCGCTGCATTGATGTCGCCCGCTTCACGGTAGTCTTCCAGAAAACGGTTGAAATCGGCGGACATAAATCGCAGGATCAGCTCCTCCCGGTCGAAACCCGCCAGCGCCTCGCAGACTGCCGGCAGGAAATCGGCAAAGGCCTTCGGGTCCACCGGCGTCTCGACAATCCGGTCGACGAAACCGTCGAGCTGCCGTTCACAGATCGCCCGGCCATCCGGAAATTTCCGGAATTCGAAGCGCATGGCGTTGGCGCGTTCCATCGTTCGGAGCCGGCCCACCTCCCGGGGGGTGGACAGGGCGATGGAGACCCCTGATCGCCCGGCCCGTGCGGTTCGACCGCTGCGATGGATGTAAGTATCGGGGTCATCGGGAAGGTTGTAGTGGATGATATGGGAGATCGCGTCCACATCCAGGCCGCGGGCGGCCACGTCGGTGGCCACCAGGAGCCGGATCGACTGTTGCCTGAATTTGCGCATGACGTGGTCGCGCTGGGCCTGGCTCAGGTCGCCGTGCAGCGCATCGGCCGGGTATCCCTCCTGCAGCAGGGCTTCCGCCACGGTCTGGGTTTCCTTGCGGGTGCGGCAGAACACCAGCCCGAAAATTCCGGGCGTGAAGTCGATGATGCGTTTCAGCCCCTGATAACGGTGTCGCTCGTTCATCAGGTAACAGGCGTGGGTGATGTTGGGAGCAATGTGCTGACGCCCGCCCAGAGAGATCTTGCGCGGGTCGTCGAGGTAATTCCTGGCAATGGCTGCAACCCCTGGTGGCATAGTCGCTGAAAACAGCCAGGTTTGACGGCCGGCCGGCATCTTTTCCAGGATACGGTCGATATCCTCCTGGAAACCCATGTTGAGCATTTCGTCGGCTTCGTCCAGCACGCAGGTGGCAACGTTTGACAAATCCACCGCCCGACGCTGCATCAGATCGATCAGTCGGCCGGGCGTGGCCACGACGATCTGAGAGCCGTCGCGCAGCTGGCGGATCTGGTGGGCGATGCTGGCACCGCCGTAAACCGCAGCCACGCGGACCCCGCTCAGGTAGCGGCCATAACGCTTCAGGTCGTCGGTAATCTGAAGGCACAATTCACGGGTAGGGCACAGGATCACGCCCTGAGGACCCTTCCGGGCCGGATCGATCCCCTGGAGCAGCGGCAGGCCAAAGGCGGCGGTTTTGCCGGTGCCGGTCTGGGCCAGGCCGATGAAGTCCCGGCTCCCGTCCAGCAGCTCGGGCAGGGCCGCGGCCTGAATCGGCATCGGGGTTTCGAATCCCAACTCCTTCAGGGCGCGAAGCAGTTCGTCCCGGATGCCTAATGCTTTAAAATCCATCTGTCATATTCTCCTTATTATTCACCACAAAAAAAGCCGCCCAGCTCAATCCGGACGGCTCTATCGCTTTGAAATTGAAACCGGTTGCCGGCCGAATCCGATCGTTGACCGACGTGCGGTTGGGTTACTGTTGAGGCGGCTTATAGCCGGATCAACGAGTTTTGGCAATCATTTTGTGGACACCCTCCGTCATTCGCCTCAGCCCACGACCGGCGGGGACACACGGGGAGCGATGCACTGCCGGCTCTCCTTCAGGGGATATTTTCCCGAAATATCCCGGTAAAAAGCCCGGACCACGGCCATGTCGGCGTCGATGTCGCCGGTCGGGCGGACCGAGGGGCCGAATCCGCCGACTTTGCGCCGGTAGTCCAGAAAACCGAGCACAATGGGCACGCCGGCACCATTGGCAATGTGATAGAAACCCGTCTTCCAGTACAGCACGCGCTTGCGGGTTCCCGAAGGCGGCACCACGAGAACCAGACGATCGCGCTGCTGGAATTTTGCAATGGACTGGGCCACCACCTGGTTCGCCCGGGACCGATCGATGGGCAGCGCCCCCAGCCAGCGGAACAAGGGTCCCAGCGGCCAGCGGAACCAAGCATCCTTCATCATAATCACCGCATTCAAACGATAGATGAACGCCAGGCAGAGCGTGAAGATAAAATCCCAGTTGGAGGTGTGGGGAGCCGCAATGATGACATAACGGGGAAAGTCCGGTGTGCGTCCCTCGGTTTTCCATCCTGTGCATTTGAAGACCAGCAGGGCCAGCCAGCGCACCAGAGTCCGGATAACGATCGTTTCGTGGATGGTCATGGTTATCGCCTTTCGAAGGTTCGAACGCCTTTCAAAACCATGCCATGGGGTTGGGTGCCGCCAATCGGGGGCCGCTGGAGTCAGGGGGCCGCGGGCGGTAACTGTTGGCTTTGAGACTTGTTCCGTTAAAGTTAGCCGTTTGTATGCCATTGGCACCGGCATAACAAAGGTTTTTGCGCTTTTTACAATTGTTTTACACGGTTCCCGACGGATTGCCTTAACGGATCTGCAGGTGGTGGCTCATGTTGTCCTTGTAATTTCAAGACTTCTACTGGAGGGCATGATTCTCTTTCCCTTTCATCTGATCGCATCTACCGGTGCGGCTCGATTCGTCCAGTATTCTTCCCATCAGGCTTTTCAGGGCATCGAAATTGCTTTTAAAATCCCTGACCCGTAAATCTCCGCGGACGATCAACTGCTCCCCGGTGCTGAAGGCCAGATGATTCGCCCTGCCATCCAGCTGGTCATGGTAATTGCCGCAAGACGGGCATTTGACAATAGCGCCGGATTCCGAGAGAATGGTTTGGGCGATGCTGCGCTTATGGTTTTCGTTCATTCTGAGCATCGAAAAAATGGTCATGATTTCCGCCTTAAGTGCTTTCATGCCGAGGATCCCGGACAGGGCCTGGGTAAAACAGGGAGTGATAGTTCCGGGGGACCATTATACCGGCTAGGATACCCGGGTTATTCCGAAATCTCGATCGTATAAGTGAAAATAAGAATGATTCCCCAAAATACAACCGTTTAGAACGCGACGGCGCGGATATCTCAAATCGCTATGATCCTTCTTCCGGGTCAGCGATAACAAGGAAACTTGACCGCCCGGCAACGGCGTCCAGGACATGTCCGCGGCACCGGGCCTGCTTTTTTGCCCATAATCGTCAGGCAGCTTCCGATTTTCGTTTTGTTTCCCGACAATTTTTGATAGTTGAGCCGCCACGTTTATTTAAAAGCCAACTGAGGAGATGTCATGGACAGCCAATTCAACCGCCCCGATTCCGTTTCCAAAGGCGCCTATATCATCAACAAGGCCCAAAGCGTAAAACTCAACCCCAGCGTTCTGTACGAGGCCGTGGTGGACCTTTCCTCCGAGGGACTGTTGACCGCCAACTGCATCAATATGGCGGCGGGGATCCTGCTGGAAGACCTGGGGCTTCCGACCTATTTCTTCGAAAACATCAAGAAAGACTCCCTGAAGCATATCCTGGCCTCCATCGCCACCAGCATCGCCGTCAAAGACGGCAAGGTGGTCCTGGTGGGGCGGGTGGCCCATATCGATTTCGACCTGGAGCAGGAAAACAATGTCCAGCGGGTCCGCATCGCCACCCAGGAGACCCGGGACAGCATGGAAAAGATCCTGGAGAACATGATCTCCGGCCACCGGCGTGAGTACTACTACAGCCCGGAAAACAATTACTACACCTACATCATCCGGCCCGAAACGGTTCGCGACTACTCCCGGGAGGACTTCACGGACTCCCGCTTCCTGTTCACCCTGGCCGGGGACTACATGACCACTCCCGAACCCACCCGGCAGCGCTACGAAAAATTCCTCAGGCAGACGGAGAGTGCCGTCACCCCCCTGATCGAGGTGTTCAACCTGCCCGATACCGGGGAGATGCGCCTGATGTTCAACAGTGATTTCGCCTCGCCCCAATTGCCGGTGCTGCGCAAATTGTTCGAAGACCACGGCCTGGTGCTCAAACGCGCCTACTGGGAGCCCTACTGGGGTAAATCCCCCGTGCCCTCGTCCATCTGCTCGATGTATATCCGGGGGGAGTTGTCGCGCAAAAAGGAAGCCGAACTGGTGCGTGACCTGTGCGCCTATCTCTCCTTCGGGGTCAACCGCATCACGGACCTTTACCTGGACGGGCAATTGACTTTCAACGAGATGCTCTTTGCCGGCAACGCCGCGGATTTCACCCACATGTTCATCTTCAAGGAGCGCGACAACGCCACGGACCGGGAGATCCTGAAAAGCCTGACCAGCAAGGACCATCGGGACGCCTTTGCCGGAAGAATCCACGGCTCCAACAAGTCCACCTACATCTACAAGGCCATCCTGGAGGCGGTCACCGAGAACCCGGACCTGGTGAAATTTATCTACGATCTTTTCGAAAAACGCTTCCATCCGGCGGCCAAGAACCGGATCACCGATACGGCGCTGGAGGAGAAGTTCAGAGAGTTCAACAAGATCATTTCGTCACGGTTCATGGACAACTGGCTTCACTGCGACATCTTCCGCTTCATGTTCAAGCTGGTCTCGTGCACCCTCAAGACCAACTTCTACAAGCCCGAGAAGCGCTCCTTCGCCTTCCGCTTCGACAACGCCATCCTGGACCCCCTGGTCTTCGAGCAGTTCGTGTTCGGCATCTTCTTCGTCAACGGCCACTACGCCTGCGGCACCCACCTCCGGGCCGGGGACATCGCCCGGGGCGGGCTGCGGCTGATCCGGGTTTCCCCGGCCAACTACCCCACCGAAATCGACAACGCCGTGCTGCTCAACTACGCCCTGGGGCCTAAAGCCCAACGGCTGAAGCACAAGGACATCTGCGAAAGCGGGTCCAAAGGCGTCGTGGTGCCCCACGCCATTTACGCCAGCCACGGCATGGACGCCCTGTACGACTATACCGAGGGCATCATCGACCTGGTGCTCGGCGACGACAGCATCGTCGACTATTACGGCAAGCCCGAGATGATATTCTTCGGCCCCGACGAGGGAACCGCGCCGCTGATGGATGCGGTGGCCATCCGTTCTCGGGAGCGCGGGTACCGCTACTGGAGAACCCTCACCACCGGCAAGCGCATCGGCATCCCCCACGACACTTACGGTTTGCTGGAAAACGGCGACCTGTTCGGCCTGATCGACCGCAGGGAAAAGGGCACGGACCTGCAGGTCAACGGCACCTCCGTTGCCGTCACCACCGACATGGACGCCATCTATGGGCAGATCGGCGGCAAGGTCGAGGCCAGCGGCATGACCACCACCGGGGTCATGGGTGCCTTCAGAACCCTGATCGCCCACTACGGAGCCAGGGAAGAAGACCTCAACCTGATGATGACCGGCGGCCCGGACGGCGATCTGGGAGCCAACGAAATCCAGTGCTACAAGGGAAAGATCTGCCTGATCATCGACGGCGGCTCAATCCTGTTCGATCCCCAGGGGCTGGACCGGGAAGCGCTGATGAAAATCGCCTTCATGCGGCACACCTCGCCCCGGGCCAACACCCGCCATTTCCCGGTGGAGAAGTTGAGCCCCCAGGGCTTCATGGTCCCCCTTGCCGCCAAAAATGTCACCCTTCCCGACGGCACGCTCGTGGAAGACGGGGCCCTGTTCCACCGCTCCTTTTTGTCCGATCCCGACAACCGGCGGTTCATCAGCCAGGCGGACATCCGGGCCTTCATCCCCTGCGGCGGCTTCAAGGACACCGTCAACCGCGGCAACGTCAAAAATTTTCTTTCCCTGTTCAAGGAGCTGCGGTTCATCGTCGACGGCGCCAATGTATTCTTCGATGACGCCGCCCGGCGGACGATCGCCACCACCACCGAGATCAAGCATATCAAGGACACCACGGCCAACAAGGGCGGCGTCTTTTCCAGCTCCATTGCCGAGGTACTCACCGCTTTTCTGCTCGGAGACGACTATGAGGCCAGGCTGCTCAACGACAGGGAAACCCGCTGGGCCCTGATACGGGATATCATGATGCTGGTGGACAAGTATGCCCGGGCGGAAACCGAGATGCTCATCCGGATCCATGAAGCCGATCCGTCGATTCCGCTGTTCGACCTTTCTGAAAAAACCAGTGAGCAGATCTTCGCCCTGCAGCGGATCTGCGAAGAGAACATCTCCGTCATCCTGAAGGATAAGGCGCTAATCTGGAAAGTGCTGGAGAATTACATTCCGGCCATCCTGACCAAACGGCTGGGCCGGGACGCGATCATGAACACGCTCGACACCGAGGAATTGCAGCCGTACCGGGATGCCATCCTCACCAAGAAGCTTTCATCCATGGCCTTCTACCGCTTTGGTGCCGACTGGAAAGCCTTTATCGGAACGATTGAAGCCAACTTCAACGACGGCATCCGAACCATCGGATCGGCACTGGACTGATGGCTGAAATTCAAGCTGCCGTCTGTTCCTGACTGAATGTAAAATTGAAAGGGCCACGCCTCCGAAGATATCCTTTTCTGGGGAGACGTGACCCTTTTGTTGTTGCATCAGCGGACAGCCCGAACCGGTTACGCCGCAGCCTCGGCATTTTTCAGGCGCTTGCGTTCATCCAGGGGTAGGATGAGGGTGGGATCCTTTCGAATCCTGATTTTCTGGATGTAGTAGACCACCACCCACAGGATGATCCCGGCCGCATCAACCAGATAGGTGGGCAGATCCATGCCGAAGACCCAGGTAACGGCATGGGGAAAGAAGAGAATCAGGGTGGCCACCGCCGAAATGACAAACTCGGCAATCGTCAAGGGGCACAGGAAATATCCCATGGTCAGGCTGCCGAAGGCGATGGTGCCCAGGATGATGGTGACCCAGGTGGAAATCACCTGGTACCACGGCATGATATGCCCCGGCCCACCCAGCAGAAAGCCCGGTGAAAACGCGAAAAGGAACGGGCCGACATAAAGCATCTTGGCAAACTTGAAGGAGGTCCAGCCGGTTTTCCACGGATCGGAGCCGGCGATGGCTGCCCCCGCATAGGCCGCCACACAAACCGGCGGTGTGATGTTGGAGTCCTGGCTGAACCAGTAGACGATCATGTGCGAGGCGATCAGGGCCCAGGAAACCTTGCCCATGATCTCCCATCGCAAGGGATCATCGGGCATGAGACTGTCCAAAGGCAGCTGTAGTTCCTGGAAACCGACCCCCCACAGCGTGCGCGAAAGCATGTCCGTCATGGCTCCCACCGCCAGCACCGCCGTGATGAGATAGGCGGCCGTCACCGGCACCCCCATGCCCAGCACCAGCGAGGCCATCCCGATCAGCAGGATGGCGAAGATCAGGTTGCCGGCGGACAGCTCGATGATAATCTGGGAGAATTTCAACCCGATACCCGTGAGTTGGATGGTGCCCACGATAATGCCGATCACCCCCACCGTGGCCCCGATGATAAGGGTGCTGTTGGCCCCCTCGATCATGGCTTTCAGGACCTCCCGCGGCCCCATGCGGTTTTCACGGGTGAGCCAACTGGCCGCAATGCAGGAGAGCACAGCCCAGAACCCCGAGTATCCCGGGGAAAAACCCCAGAGCATCAGCACCACGATAATGACCAGCGGAAAGGACATGAACCACTGCTGCCGCAGGATCTGCCAGGCCGTAGGGGCGTTGGGCTCACGATGGCCCTTGAGGCCGTACCGCTTGGCCTCGAAGTGCACCATGACAAACACCGACAGGAAGTAGATAACAGCCGGGAAAATGGCCATGAGCATGATGTCTTTGTAAGGGATCTCGGTCATTTCCGCCATGATGAAGCCGCCGGCACCCATGATGGGCGGCATAAACATGCCTCCGATAGATGCGGCCGGTTCGATGGCACCGGCCACATGGGGCCTGAAGCCGTTTTTTTTCATCAGGGGGATGGTGAAGGCACCGGTAGAAACCGTGTTGGCGATGGCCGAACCGGAGACCGATCCGAAAAATCCCGAAGCGATCACCGCCACCTTGGCCGGCCCACCCACGGCCCTGCCGGCCAGGGCCATGGGAAGGTCCAGGAAGAAACGGCTGGCGCCGGAGTATTTCAAAAAAGCGCCGAAGAAAATAAACAGGATGACATAGGTGACGAGCACCGAGGGCATGATGCCGAAGACCCCCTCCTGGCTCAGGTAAATATGGTGCAGGCTGCGGTCCACGGCAAAGCCCGTGTGTGCGAAGGACTCGAGAACGGGGATGCCGTGCAGCAAGTCCCCCCAGAAGGCGTACATAAGAAATCCCACTCCCACCAGCGTCATGGACCACCCCAGGGCTCTACGGGCCACTTCAAGGCTGATGAGAATGCCCAGGGTGCACATGGCCGTGTCCAAGGGCAGTTCTGAACCCATGCGGTAGTTGATGGCGGCGTACTCCATGATCCAGTAGCCGGTGGCTGCAATGGCGATGAGGGTCAGCAGAATGTCGGCGATACGCGGCATCCGGAATCCGATTTTCCGTCGGTAGACCGCGCTTGCCAGCAGCCCGCCGGCCACCGTCAGGCCCGCCAGCAAGTACACTGGGTTGGTGCCGGTGAAAGCCTGCCGGGCACCCTTGGTTCCAAGCAGAAAATGAAGGCCAAAGTAAACTGCAGCGGTGATGCTGCCAAAGGGCAGCAGACAGTCAATGGCAAACCTGACCGGATACGACCTCGGATCGTTCAAGGTGAAGGGGTAGACCAACAGAATCATCACGTAAGTAATGGTGACGTACAATCCCAGAAAGTACTGGGTGGACACCGGCACGGCAGCACAGTACATGTAAAAAGCCACCATGAATACACCCAGGGCGGCGGTCACCGCATACCAGAAACCCTTGAGGGGGCGTCCACGCTTTTCATCCTTCTCGACTATTTTTTTAAGCTTTTCCTGATCAGCCGCTGTTGCGGGAATCTCGGGTTCGCTCATGGCAGGCCTGCCTTTTTGGTTGATTGCTGCGCATCGGTACGCAAAGAAGAAGGTTGTCCCGGGGAAAGCCAAAGACTGTGCGTTCCCCGGGTTTGCATCATGAATGCCAAACGCGGTATTAAGGCATCAGCTTCTGCGGAATCTGTTTGCCCTGTTCCTTCCAGAACTTTACAGCACCGGGATGCAGAGGCACCGAGGTCCCCTCGAAGCCGTTCTCCAGATTCATTTCGCTGAAGGCCTTGCTGGCAGTGGTCACCGCAGCCATGCCGTCGGCGGACCACAGGGTCTTCATAACGGCGTAGACCAACTCGTCGGGGAGGTCTTTGTTGGCGCACAGAATCGTGGCGTCCTGAAAGGTCCTGCACTCGGGCATGTCCTTGCCGTAGACACCGGCGGGAATCACCTTGGGCCCGTAGGCGAACGCATTGTAAAATTTTGATTTTTCTGCATCCAGGCCCACATCCACAAGGGCGATCTTGACTTGGACGGCCGCCTCGATGATGGAACGGTTGGGGTAGCCCACCAACACCCAGAAGGCATCGATCTTACCATCCTGAAAAGCGCTGGCAGCCTGACTGTAGCCCAAAAATTCGGGTTTAATGTTGTCCCACAGGCCAATATGGCGGAACAACCGCTCGGCGCTGGCGGCAGCACCCGAACCGGCGTTCCCTAAAGCCACCCGTTTTCCGGCAAGATCCATGGCGCTCTTAATACCGGAATCGGCCCGCACCACCAGCTGGGCCGGGGCACCGTAAAGATAGCCCAGACTGCGGACGTTCTGGTAGGATTCAGTATCCTGGGGCAGCTGGCCCTTAGCGGCCAGGTCCAGGTCCACCGCATAGCACAATCCGAATTCGGACTCTCCCTTATGAACCCGTTTAACGTTCTCCACGGAGCCGCCGGAACCCACGGCCGATGCCTTGATGTTTTTATTCACCTTAGGCACCTGAACCGCCATGGCGTTGGCGAAGGTGTTGAACGTTCCGCCGGTGGGACCGCCGCCGATCTTGACGTTGTAATCTGCAGCGCCTGCAGGGACAACCACCATCGCGGCAAAAACCAGCGCCACCAAAACAATCATCCGCTGTCTTTTCATACCTCTTGCTCCTTTTTTCATGGAAATAGATTTGGCGATTCAACCAGGCGGGGTTTTTCACAAATACCATCCCCGGGTAGAGGATCGCACCTGCTATGCTCTCCCGGAAAAGTCTGGCTTTACTGCCTGCCACAATTGCCGAAGAGAGGATTTACGCTCTATACCTTCCCAATATTATAGTAAATACGGAAAATATCTGATTCACGTGTAATAGTTTTACCTACAAGTTTAACTGCTGTTTTTTTTCTCCGATGAGAAGAACCATCAATTTTCCAACTGGGACAACCACTTGCGTTAAATTAGACATGGAAGGGAGAAAGGTGATGGAGGGGTGCCTTGCATCAAAAAAGTCTTGATCTGTTTTAGGGGCCTTTCAGGCGCTTTCGAAAAACCGGACCGGCAGGTCCCTTCCCCGATTCATCCCCCAGGGCCGCCTTGACCGCTTCGGCAAGTTTATCGAGTCCGTAAGGTTTTTTCAGGTAGCCCACGGGTCCGAGGCGCTGGGCTTCGCGGATGCGGGCGGTCTCGGTGTAGCCGCTGGCGATGACCGCCTTTTGAGCGGGATGGATCTCGAGGATGCGTTTGTAGGTTTCCAGTCCGTCGATCCCGGGATCCATGACCATGTCCAGCAGCAGCAGATCCACCGGTCGGCGGGAAACATGGACCACCGCCGCCTCGCCGCTGCTGACGGCCTCGGCCCGGTACCCGAGTTTGCTCAGCATCGCCGTGGCAATTTCCCGCTGTTCGGCCACATCGTCCACAACCAGTATGGTCTGCCCTTTTCCCTGGTTATCCAGGATCGACCAGGGGGCAGCGGCCGCCTTGGGGGCCTCCCGCGTGGCCGGGAAATACAGGGTGAAGGTAGTACCGACACCCTCGCGGCTATGGGTGTCGATAAATCCGCCGTGGTCTTTCACCGTTCCCCAGACCACGGCCATACCCAGACCCGTGCCGCTCTTACCCATGACCTTCTTGGAATAAAAGGGTTCGAAAATTCGCTCCATGTCGCTTCTGGAAATGCCGGTGCCGTTGTCCTGCACGATCAAAACGGCGTGTTCCCTTTCTTTCGCGATCTCATTGTCGCTTGTGGAACGATCCACGGTGCGGTTTGCCGTTTGAATGGAAAGGGTGCCCCCGTCCGGCATGGCCTCGGCGGCGTTGCTGACCAGGTTCATGACCGTCTTGAACAGGTGGACCGAGGAGCCTTTGACAGGCACCAGGTCGGCCGCCAGACGGGACGTCACCGTCACCGCCGGGTGAAACTGGATCAGTTTCTCAAATTCCGGGCTTTCCAGGTAATCGGTCACGATACTGTTGAGGTCGACCACCTGAAAGTCCGCCACCCCCCGCCGGGCCAGGGTCAGCAGATCCTGAACGATGGCGGCGGCCTTGCGGCCCGACTGCTGTATGGTCAGCATCGGCTTGCGCAGGTCGCTGTCCGCCGGCAGGTCCTGGAGCAACAGATCGGGATAGCCGACCAGCCCCGAGAGAATGTTGTTGAGGTCATGGGCCACACCGCCGGCCAGGGTGCCCAGGGCCTCCATCTTCTGCGCCCGTTGAAGATGTTCCTGCAGTTTGAGCTTCTCCGATTCGGCGGTCTTGCGGTCGTCGAGTTCTAGCTTAAGCCGCTGATTGGCCTCGGCCAGCGCGTCAGTACGTTCCCGGACCAGATCTTCCAGCCGCTCCTGATAGGCCTTTACCTCGGCTTCGGCGCGTTCTCTTTCCCTGATCTCCAGCTGGTAGGCGGCATTGGTCGACTCCAGGCCCTGGAAGGCCTTGGCTGAGCGGTTGGCCAGGATCATCGCCTGGGAAAAGACGAAAAAGAGCAATCCGTAGGGAATATAATGCCCGGTCCGGATCAAGTCGTTGGCGTAGAGCATATCGTTGACCACGGTGGTTATCACCAGAGCCAGACTCGCCAGCATCGCCACCGCACCGAATCGTCTCCGCAGCGCCGCCCTGAAAAGGACCCAGGCACAATAACCGAGCATCAACCCGATCAGGGGTGTCACGAAGGGAAACATGCCGGTGAAAACCGTGACCGGCGCCATCAGGGTGATCAGCACCAGAACGGTACCGATTGCCAGGCTTCCCCGGTAGATGCTCAACGCACATTCATCGGGAAAAAAGGAACGGGCAAAAGCGATGCCCAGCGGTCCGCCGATGTAGACGCACAGCCATTCCAGGCGGATGGTGATCATCCAGTCGAGGTTCGGGAACAGATCGGCCAGAAAGACTTCGCCGGTCAATCCGGCACGCATGCTGAAAAAGAAACACAACAGGGCGAAATAGAGGTTGAACCGGTCCGACCGTCGAAAGGCGAACAGGGCCAGGTGATAGATGCTCATGATCAGCAGGCAGCCGAAAACCAGCACGTCCTTGACCAGCGCCCGATGCTTGAGGCCGGAAACCTGAGAGGCCGCGGCCAGGCGAATGGGATTGCGCATGCCGCCCTTGGCGTGCATGAAATTGGAAATCTGAAGGACCAGTTCGACCTCACCGTCCTCCGGGGGGTCGATGAAGGCAATCGTGGTGCGGTACTTTGGCGTCATGGTGTCGGCACTTTTTCCCACCCGACCGACTACCACGGCCAACCGGTTGTCAATCCACATCCTGTATGCGGTAAACGCGTATGGGATGAGCAAGGCCTGCCGCCCCTGCAGGGGATCCACACGAAGGCGCAGCCGGAAGGTGGCAAAGCCGCTGCCGCCGAGTGCCCGGCCGTTCACGGAAACCCCGTTCCACACCGCGGGCATAGCGAACCAGCCGGTGCTTTCCGGTTTCCGGCCCATTCGAAAGTCGTCCGGTGAAAGCAGCTTACCCCAATAAAATTCCCACTGGCCGGCCAGTTGTACCGGACCATCGCGGTCCATCTGCCACCGGCTGAGATCGAGTAAGCCGGCCCTGGCGACAGGCGGCAAAGGACGCGCCGCACCATCGGCGCGGATCGGCAGGGCCAGAAGGATCACTCCGAAAATAACAGCGATGGTCAAGCCAGGTCTTTTCATAAGGGTCAACACCCGTCACAGGTCCGTTGGAATAGTCACTTTCTTTCAAACATAAGCTGTTATCGGCAATCCAGCTTTTTCCTTAACTCGGGATTGGCGTGTCAAGAGGGAAGCAACGGCGGAGGTAAGGCAACATCGTCAAATATCGACCCACTGCGGGGCCCGGGAAACAAATGCGTCGATAGAACGGGTCTCGGGACGCGGTTTGAGATCTTCGGCAGTGCCCTTCGCACCGGTCGGTTCCGCCACGAAGGTATCACCGTCACGGTGCAGGCGGTGCCTAGCGCCGCATATGCGGCAATAGCCGATATCGCCGTCCCTGGCATTGCCGGAAACGGTGATCACCGGCCCGCAGGTGGGGCAGACCACCATGCGCACGCCGCGCTCACTGGTCCCGACAATCTCCTGCAGGGAGTCCAACCGGACCAGTTCAATAAAGGCGTCCAGCAACCGGGCATCAAATTGACTGCCGTGCTCGGCCTTCAGCGCCTCCACCGCCGGGCCTGCAGCTACTCCCTTGCGATAGGGCCGGGTGCTCGTCAGAGCGTCAAAAGCATCGGCGATGCTGACGATTCGGGCAAAAATGGAGATCTGATCGCCCTGGAGACGACGGGGGTAGCCCTGACCGTTGACCCATTCGTGATGTTGGTGGACGGCCGAGAGCGCCAGGTCGCCCAGGGGGTGCTCCTGGATCAAGGTGGCCCCGATTCCCGGATGGGTTTTGACCACTTCATATTCCGGCTCGGTGAGTTTGCCGCGCTTGCCCAGGATGACATCCGGGATACCGATCTTGCCGATGTCGTGCAGGAAGCCTCCCAACCGGGACAGGAAGACCATTTCCATCGGCATACCGGCCGCTTCGGCCAGCCGCTGGGAATACTGGGAAACCCGCCAGAGATGCCCGCCGGTATAGGCATCGCGGGCTTCGATGACGGATGCCATCAGGGCTAACGACTTCAGCAGCGGTTTTTCGATCTGAATTTTCATCGACCCTCCTCTCCTTCCCGGTTGAGCCTGCCCGCAGGATGTTCAAAAAGGGAGTGCGAGCCGGGAAAACCTTACGCGACCCAGTTTATAACATGAGTTCTGGAATGATCAATGTGCATATTGATCCGGAAGTGGATGCCCTGTGGCCAGGCGCAATGGATTGTTATCACCCGGTAAGCCAACCTGGGGTTACTTTCCCACAGGGTTCCCATCAAGGTCAATCCATTCCTATGGATTTTAATGGACTTGAGGATGGTTTCGGTTTACCAAGGATAATCGGTTCGGCGCTTCGTGCAACCCGCAGGCATCGGAGAGGAGGGTTCGGTGGGTTTCAGTCTGTCAACATTCTTCATTTCCCGGCGTGACGTCATTATCTCCCGGTGGGTTGAACTGCTGAAAACCGAGGTTGGTGAGCAATACGCCGTAAGGCCGCGCAGGGAACTGATGGGAACGGTGTCCACGGCTTACGACGCTGAAGTGGATGTGATCCTGAGCAATGATTATGAAAAGATCAACGCGTTCATCACCGAAATCACTAAAATGCGCCTTGAATCCGGTTTCCTGCTTTCCGACGTTCAAAAAGCGTTTGAACTGTTTCGCAGACTGGCCATCGATCTCCTGATCAAGGAGACCACCCTGGCCGATTTTTCCGATTCCGTTGTCCGGATGAACGACTGCCTCAACTACACCATTCACCGGTTCAGCGATTATTTCCAGGCCATGCATGAAAAAAAAATTCTCGAGCACAATCGGTTGCTCGAAGCGGAGATCCAGGCGCGAACGGCCGAACTGGTCGAATCGGAATTGAATTA
>JAHLLR010000057.1 GCA_020444075.1 Deltaproteobacteria bacterium | reverse complement strand
TTCGCCAGGGAAGCCAAGGGATGGCTCAAGGGGTTTCTGATCAACAACAATCTCAATCCCAAACCCGTCAAGCGCCCCATCCGCATCCGCCAGGTGGTCAATACAGAGTCCAACAACTGAGGGCTCTGGTCAATACGCCACTCAAGACAGCGGAACCATCGCCATCTTGTCCACCGGCGTGGAAAGCACGATGGCCGTTTTCGTCTGACCGAAAGGGCTCAACCTGGCCACCACCGCCTCTAAATCAGTCACATCGTCTACCCGAACGAACAGGACAAACGAGGCATCTCCGCTGATGTGGTGGCAGGCGCTGATCTGGGGCATCTCGGCGGCCAATCTTTTTACTGCCGGGTAGTGTCGGGCATCGGTGGTCAGGTGGATAAAAGCGGACACCGGCCGACCCATGGCAGCCGGATCGATGCGGGCATGGTAGCCTTTGATGACACCCGCCTCTTCCAGTTTCTTCACCCGCTCGGCCACCGCCGGCGCCGACAATCCCACTTTTTCGCCGATGCGGCTCAGGGGCATCCTGGCATTTTCCTGCAACGCGGCAAGGATCTTTCGTCCGATCCGATCCAGCAATTTTTCAACCTGAAGGTCCATGGCCTGAATTTCCTTGTTTTATTAGGCAAACGACCCCCAAAACCATGGTTTGACCATGGCAACGGCAATACCGGTGCGGTAATGTACCCGCCATGGACTTCTCATTTTTCATCAAGGGGCTGATATTCGGGTTCTCCATCGCCGCCCCGGTCGGCCCTATCGGCATCCTGTGCATCCGCCGCAGCCTGACCAGCGGTTGGACGGCAGGACTGCTCACCGGGATGGGCGCCGCCACCGCCGATGCCATCTACGGCTGTGTGGCCGGCTTCGGGCTCGCCGGCATCACGGGGTTTGTGGTGGGACAGCGCGCCTGGATCCAGCTTTTTGGCGGTCTGTTCCTCTGCTGGCTGGGGATACGCATCGTCCTTTCCAGAACCGAAGAGAGGCCGTCAGGTGGAGCGCCCGGCAGTGCCGCCATGGGTTATCTTTCCGCCCTGTTTCTCACCCTGACCAACCCCATGACCATTCTCTCCTTTGCCGCCGTATTCGCCGGCATGGGCCTCGGCCGTGTCGGTGCCGGCCACACGGCTGCCGGATGGCTGGTGGCCGGTGTCTTTTCCGGGTCCATGGCCTGGTGGATCATTCTCTCATCGGCCAGCAGCCTGTTCAATACCCGCATGGATACGAAAGCCATGCGCTGGATCAACCGGGTCTGCGGGGCAGTGATCACCGGATTCGGGTTGGTCGTTGTGATCGGTTGGTTCTAACCGCCCGCCAATCCTTCCAGAAAACGTCGGCAAAGATGCGCTGAAATCCGGTGGTCGTATACCGTACCGTCGGGGTCCAACCCCCGGATGCCTCCGTCCCAAAGGAATGCCGCCAGCAGTTTCAAGCCCACGTGCTGCCGGTCCTGGTGAGGATCCAGATGGTTGTCCACCGGCGCCGGCCGGGGAACCGGGACACCGGCCGCCGCAAGATGCTTCATGAAATTAAGGATCCTGCCCAGCCGCAGGAGGGTTACCGAATCGGTGCGCGTGGTGCGCTGGTCGATGGGCAGTGCCGTGGCGCGCATGCCCTCAAAGGATGACGGCAGCAGGTCCAAGACGCGACAGCGCTCGTAGTCCGCGCTGCCCGGCGCCGGGTAGAACACGGAAACCCCGGCCAACACCTGGCGCCGGGAAAGAAACAGCAGGTCGTTCACCGACGAGAGGGGGTCCTGATCCGGCGCCCCGACGATGATGTATCCCACGGCAGAGAGGCCTTGCCGTCGGGCATGATCCAGTGCCCGGTCGAACGCACCGCGTACATCGGGACGGTTGAAGCGCTTCAATTGTCCGGGGTCGGCACTTCCCAAAGAGAGGTTCAGGGCCTTGAATCCAGTGGTCTTCATGGCCCTTACCACCGCTTCGCTAAGGGTGGGCGGAAACAGGCCGTTCATCGCCCGAAGCTCGGGGGATGAGTCGCCGAAAATATCGCGAATCCCCGCCATCAGTTCAAGGAACCACTGACGGTCCATGGTGAGGTTCTCATCCTCGAAGTCGATGAAGCCGACTTGCCGACCCGCGGAGGCTGCCCGAATCTCCCGCAGCACGGCAGCGACCGACCGTTTTCTGAACCCCATCCACGAGCCGGCCCCCGTGGCGCAGTAGCTGCACGCCAGCGGGCAGCCCCTGCCGGCGGTGACCACGATGCTGTCCCGCCCGTACCGCTGGTAGAATTTTCGCCGGATCAACCCGAAGGCGGGCACGGGGAGTTGATCCGGATCCCGGCACTGGGCCGGCTCACCGACATGAAGGGATCCGTCGGGGTTGCGATACACGATACCCGGCACTCCGGCCAGATCCCGGCCCGACTTCAATGCCGTGGCCAGCGCAGGCAGACCGACCTCGCCCTCTCCCCGGAGCACCAGGTCCACGGCCGGTTCCCCCATGACCGCCGCCGGCAATGATGTGGGATGGTGGCCGCCAAGGACCACGGTACAACCGGGCAGGCTGGCCTTGGCCGTCCGCGCCACCGCCAGGGCCATATCGCTGTAAGCCGTAAACAAAGAAGCGATGCCGACAAGAAACGCCCCGGAGGCCTTTACCTGTCGGGCAATATATTCAAGGCTGTAGCCGTAGTGACGGAAGTGATGAAACAGGCCAAAGGGGCTCCGGTCCGCCCGGCCATAAAAGGCAGCGAGGTCATCCATCGCTTCAGGCGGGGTGATGACCCGCGACTTGCCGGTGGCCATGCCATCTAAAAGGCCCACCGAAAAGCCTTTTTGTTCAGCTGCTGCGGCAATGGATGCCAGCCCGTAAGGAATGGTCCGCTTGGCGGTAAGGTAAAAGTCCGCAATCGGCGGCTGGATCAGAAGGATGTCGACCATGGCGATGTCGGGATCAGATAATGAGAGGATCCTCAGCCCATTTGCGAGATGGTACCGAAGGTGCGGATTTCCGCCGGCAGATCCTCGGGGCCGATAGCATTTTCAACACCCATGGCAAAAGCCCTTTCGATCACGTTCTGCAGTTGGATCAGGTTTCCCGGCCAGTGATACTGGAGCAGGATGTTCATGGCCGACGGCGTGATGCCGTAAATCCGGGTTTTGGCCGCCGGGCTGTCGGTGTAGAGAAAATGGTTGATCAGGAGCGGGATGTCCTCCTTGCGCTCCCGAAGCGGCGGCAGCTTGATGAACACCGCATTGAACAGATCCAGAAGATCCTTTTTCATGGCGCCGCTGGCAATGACTTCATCCAGTTCCCTGCTGGTTCCGGCAATCAGCCGGGGACGCTGACCGGTCTTCGTTTCCGCATCGCCCAGCATCTCCAGCATCCGTTCGCGCACGGTGGATGGAAGTGACGAGACCTCGTCGAGATACAGGGTGCCCCCGCCCACGGATGTAAGCATGCCCGACAGATGAGCGGCGATTTCATCTTCTGTTTTCGTCTTTTTTCTCAGGCTGTTGCAGTTTACCGGCACAAAGGGCAGCTCTTTGCGGTCACTGTTGTCGTGAATGGTCCGTGCCGTCAACTCCTTGCCCGTCCCGCTCTCCCCATGGATCAGAACCATGGGGTTCTCAATGCTGATCGTGTCGATCACCTCGTAGATTTCCCGCATCTTGGGGCAAAGGCCGATCATCTTGCCGTACTGGTGACGTTCCCGGGAAATCTTGCGGATCAATTGAGCCTTGTCCTTGATTTTCTTCTCTTCGACGATCCGGTCGATGATCAGCCTGAGGTGATCCAGCTTGAAGGGTTTTTGCAGGTAGTCGTAACTGCCGAATTTCATGGCCTGAATGGCCGACTCCATCGATCCGTAGCCGGTAACGATGATCACCTCGGTCTGGGGCCGGTATTTCTTGATGGCCACCAGAAGCTCCAGGCCATTGAATTCGGGCATCTTGTAATCGGTGAAGACAATGTCGATCTGTTTTTCCTTGACGATCCCAACGGCTTCGATGCCGTTGTCCACGGTGGTCACATCGTATCCTTTGATCGTCAGGTACTGTTCGACCATGGCCAGGATGTCTCGGTCGTCGTCTACAAACAGGATTCGGGTGTCAGACATGGGATTCTCCGAAGGGTATGCAGGGAAAGCGGGAAACGCCCCTTGTTAAGTCCATTCATATAGTAAACCCCGGTTAAAAGATCAACCATTGGATGATAGTATTCGGGTATGATTGCCGCCTCCTTGATTTTTAAACGGCTTCAGGTATCCATCGCGGTCCAAACCCATGGATTGCCCGTTTCATTGACTTTGAGGCCTGCCGTCTCTATAGTGAGTGCAGTATCACCCACCGCGATGGAGGCATTTTGACATTTTCAGTACTCATGGTCTGTACGGGCAATATCTGCCGGAGCCCCATGGCAGAGGGTCTGTTGCTGCACCTGTTGCCGGAAACCTTGAAACCCGTCGTCGCGGTTCAATCGGCAGGCACCCACGGGCTTCACGGCAACCGGGCGGAACCCCATGCCGTCAAGGCGGCCGCTGCACACGGAGCGGACATCAGCCAGCACCGGGCAAGGGCACTTGATAGCGGCATGGTCAGGTCCGCCGACCTGGTTCTGGCCATGGAAAAATATCACATCGACATAATCAACGACCTGCTTTTTTTCCGCTGCAAATACGCCCTGCTGCTGGGCACCTTTGCAGCCAATCGGGAAAACCCGGAAATTGAAGACCCCTATGGCCTGCCCTTCGGGGCCTATGAAAGCTGCGCCGGTGAAATCGTCGCCTGCCTGCCGGGGCTCATCGACCATATCCGGCGGCAGGTCGATATGAAGGCATCTTGACCTTACCCATGGAAACCGTTCGCCGGCAGATCATCGACCTGTTGCGCCAGGAGGCCATGACGGCGCTGGATCTCTCCCGGGCGGTTCGGACGTCGGAAAAGGAGGTCTACCGGCACCTGACACATATCCAGAAAACGGTGGCCGGCCAAGGGCGGAAACTGTCGGTTACCCCCTGCACCTGCCTGGCATGCGGCTTCACCTTCACCGATCGGCGCCGTCTCACCAAGCCCGGGCGCTGCCCCCGCTGCCGGGAAAGCCGCATCGGTCACCCGGTGTTCAGGATAAAGGAGTAGTATCCGCGAAGCCTTCTTCCAAATACGCCAATGCCCGGTCAGTCGATAGCCGGGTGCGTTGAACCGATCAAGGATGGATCCCACTCATGGATGTGCCGCCGTTTGAACATCTTTTTCTCATCACCGGGACCACCCGGGGCATCGGCAGGGCCTTAGTGGCATCGGCATTGCTGCAGCCCAACAGCTTCGTGGTCAGCCTGTCGCGGGCGGCCCCTTTTATCCGGGGGAACCATCAGAATATCCGCATCGACCTGAACGATACCGACCGCATCGCCGAGTCTTTCAAAAGCATCCCTATCAACCTGAAGCAGGCCGGCCGGCTGGCCCGGACGGTGCTGATCAACAACGCCGGCGTCCTTGATCCCATAGCTCCCATCGGCGACTGCGATGACAAACTGCTGGCCCGAAATATCCAGGTCAACCTGACGGCGCCGCTGATCCTGACCCGGCATTTTTTCCATTTCAGCAAGCCGTTTCCCGGCCACAAATGGATCGTCAATATTACCTCCGGGGCCAGTCGGACACCTTACTACGGATGGTCGGCCTACGGGGCCGCCAAAGCCGGACTGGACATGGCCACCCGTGCCATGGCCATGGAGTTCTCCCGCATCGATCCGACATTCGGCATCTGCGCCGTGGCACCGGGGACCGTGGACACCGCCATGCAAGAGAAAATTCGCAACTGCAGTCCCGATCAGTTTGAGCAGGTAGACAAATTCCTCAAACTGAAAGCCAATGGCGCGCTCTATCCGCCCGAGCGTACGGCAACGGCCCTGATCCGCCTGTTCATGGATGGACGGTTAGAAAACGGCAGGCGATACGATCTCAGGGAAATGGAAGGCTGAACCCTTCGAAAGACGATAACTATGGCCACCGGCGCCTGCGGCATCAACTGTGACGTATGTCAGCTCAATCTGCTGGGACAGTGCTCCTCCTGCGGGCCGGGCCGAAGCGACCTGGCCGCCGGAAAGAGCGCCGCCCAGAAGCGCGCATTCGGTCATCCCTGCTCCATTTTGGAATGCGCCCGGCTTAATCATATTGATTACTGCCCCAGGGACTGCCCGTCATTTCCCTGCGACAATTTCACCGGTTCGAACTACCCCTATGGCAAGGGGTTTCTGGATATGCAGCAGCGCCGGCGGAGCCAGGGCCCCCCGGCTGTCGATCCATCGGGCAGGCGTATCGAAATCGATCCCTCCTGGTGGGATGTCTTGGCGGATCGGGATATCGGCCAGGTAGCCAACTTCACCCTGACCGATATCGATGCCGGCTCGGGTCACCTGCGGTTTCGATTTCTCAACCGCCAGATTCTCGTTGACACCCGCAGGCGATGCCTGATGGAAAAGCGGGCGAAGGGGTGGGAAAAGCTGGTGCTGCCGCTGCTGGAGTTGACGGTCCTCGACTATCTTAACCGGGTAAACCATCTCCACCCCCTGGGCCGGGAGATGGTGGGTGCGGAAGATCTGGCGGACGCCGCCTACTTTTCGGGCCGAAACCGGCTGAGGACAGCGGCGCTGCTGACGCGCTACAGCGAGGACTCCAACGGGTTTACCACCGCCGGCCGGCACCTCGGCGGCCGGATTGAGCAGATGGGGGATGCGGCAATCAGGCTCAACCCGTTTCCGCGGATACCGGTCTACTACCTGCTCTGGCAGGGAAACGACGAATTCCCCCCTCGAATCTCGATCCTGTTCGACCGCTCCATCGAAAGCGTCCTCGCTTCACCGGCGATCTGGTGCCTGGTGACCCTGTGTTCCCACCATCTGCTCAGAGGAACGGCAGCATAACGGTCAATGGCTCGGTCGGATTTCAGATGGTGAGGGTTTCCCCCACCCGGGGCACCACCGCGTCGAAACCCTCGGTCTTCAGAAGATCGGCAAAAGCCAGGCTCTGATCCTCTTCGCCGTGAACCACGGCTATCCGCTTGATGGTCAGGTTGGACTGTTTGAGAAACCGGAGCATCTCGTTGCGGTCCCCATGGGCGGAAAACCCGCCGATCTTGACCACCCGCGCCTTCAGCGGATACTCCTTGTTGAGGATTTTGACGATGGGTGGCTCCCCCTTGCGGCCCGATTCCTCGTAGGCCGTTCCCTGCTCGAGGATGCGCCTGCCCAATGTATGGTTGGCCATGTAGCCCACGATGAGAATCGTGTTTTTGGGGTTGTGGATCTTGTAGCGAAGGTGATGAAGGATGCGCCCGGCCTCGCACATGCCCGACGCGGAGATGACGATGTGGGGTTTTTCCTCGCGCATGAGCGCCATGGATGCCTCGACGCTCTCGGTAAACTGCACCTGCCGGAAGGCAAATGGATTCTTGCCCTGCTGCAGGAAGGTTTCGTGGGTTTCCCTGTCGTAGACTTCCGGATGCTCGCCGAACACCTTGGTGATATTGGTGGCCAGGGGACTGTCCACGTATACCGGCATGCGCGGCACTTCACCGGCATCGTAAAGCTCGTGAATCACGTAGAGCAGTTCCTGGGTCCGGCCGTAGGCAAAGGATGGGATGAGCACCGTGCCTCCCTGGTCGAAGGTTTCGTTGAGAACTTGTTTCAGCCGGGGGCGCAGATCGATCACCGGCTCGTGGTCCCGGTTGCCGTAAGTGCTTTCCATGATCATCAGGTCCACGTCACGGCCGAGCCCGTCGAATTGACTGGCCGGATCGCGCAATATGGGCTTGCCGTAGCGGCCGATATCTCCCGAAAAGCAGACGGTGCGGGAGTTGCCGTTGTCACCGTAGCGGATCATGGCGATGGCGGAGCCTAGAATATGGCCGGCCTCGAAAAGGGTGCAGGAAATCTTTTTGCCGATGGTCACCGGGCTGCGATAGGGAATGCCTTCGAAGGACTTGAGGGCATGGTCCGCGTCGGTGGTGGTGTAAAGCGGTTCCACCCCTTCCAGGTGGAAGCGTTTGATGTAATCGCTGATCACCTCGGCGTTTAGCCCGTGCTTGTCTTTCTTCAGCAGCCGTTTGATCTCCTGAAGATCGCGTTTGGAGGTTTGGCCGTCTTCGCCGGGCCGCATCTGGGAC
Organism: Deltaproteobacteria bacterium; assembly: GCA_020444075.1. GTDB lineage: Bacteria > Desulfobacterota > Desulfobacteria > Desulfobacterales > Desulfosarcinaceae > Desulfosarcina. The sequence continues at coordinate 24,083 of JAHLLR010000057.1, read as the reverse complement.
AGGGCGGAACGGACCGTCTTGTAGTTCAGGTATTCGGCATCGCTCTCCTGGATGTGGGCCGAATCCGGAAGCAGGTAGCCGCAGGCATCGACCGTCGCCCGGGTACAGTATATCCGTCCGTTGAAGCCATTTCTGGTTATCAGGGGGATACGACCGGAATGGTCGATGTGGGCGTGGGACAGCACCATGTTGGTGATAAGGCCCGGATCGAAAGGCAGCACCCGGTTCTTTTCGGCCGCGGTTTTCCGCCGCCCCTGATACATGCCGCAGTCCAGCAGAATGCGATCATGGTCCGTACTCAACAGGTGCATCGATCCGGTCACTTCCCTCACCGCCCCGTAAAACGTGATGTGCATGCCAGCGCTCCTTTCATCGTTTTCCTCTTGATATCAGCCCGTTGGAAGCAGCGACCACTATTGACCATCCGGGGCGAAATTACAAGAAACAAAAAAACGGCCTCAAATGTGCTCCCATAACGTGGCAGGGTACAGCGTTTTACCTCCGTTTCGGCTGGATGATCAGCAGGTCGCCGTCATCGGTCAGGATACCGAGCAAAATGGCGCACACCAGACGATCGATATCGACGGAATAGTGCTGCCCGTCCGCCATGGGATTCGGCAGAAACGGATCGGCCACCCGGGCGCGCCGGGTTTCCCGATTGTAGCCGGCCAGGACGACGAAGTGGCCGACGGATTCGCCGCGGACATCATCGTAAACCACCCGCCCGTCAAGATCGTATTCCCGGGCCGAGTTGTATAGGTAGGTGGCGCTCAGACCGGTCATGACCGGGATGCCGCGTTTGAGATATTTCCGGATCAGTCCGGCCGTCAGCACCTCAAACGTCAGACGGCCGCCGAGGCGAAGATATTCCAGGTAAGCCTCCGTAACCCGTTCGAATCCCGGCAGGCCCCGTTTAATGGCACCCTGCCGTCGAAGTTTCCCGGCGATGTCTCCCGGAGGGATAGCGGACCAGGTCGGGTCGAAAATCTGCAGGTTGTAGGGGATAATGGTGGTCCGGTATCCACGGCGCAGGGCGTGGCTGGCCAGATAGACGGACAGGGTGCCGCCCCCTTCCAGCGTGGGCACTTCGGCAATGACCCGCGACAGGGCTATCGGGTCTTCGAAATACCGGTAAACGGCATGCAGGCATGTGGGCCCGCAGGTGGTGTTGTCCGGCTGGGGGCGGATATCGAAGTGAAGGGCCGTCGTCATATATGCCTATAAATTAGTATGTTTTTAACCAAATGGCTTTCAGAGAGTAATAACACACGGCAAGGGTTTAATGAAGGTTTGTCTCAGGCTGTAGGTATAGGCACCCTGGGTGGGGATCATCAGAATATCGCCCGGCTGGATGTCCGTGCCGAAATAGGTGTAGCCCCATACGTCGTGCGGGGTGCACAGTGATCCGAGGATATGGCACGGTTTTTCCACCAGCGACGGACGGGTCAGGTTCAGCACCGGGAAATAGTCGGTCTCGAACCGCTCCCATCCGATCGCGTTGGTGCCGGCATCGGTGATCACCAGGTCCGGCGCCTTTTTATCGACCACCGAAAGCAGCAGCTGTAAGGCGTCGTTGCATATCCAGCGGCCGGGCTCCAGGCAGATCCGGCAGGAAACGGACGACAGCAGGTGCGTGCGAATAGCCCCGCTCAGTGCGTCGGCAAAGCCTTCGATGGGCGTCGACGGCAGATGGAAATGGGCGTCGACGCCTCCGGCCGGCAGGTCCAGGGCATCGCGCAGCCTTCCCTCCGGCGTTCCTGCCGCCTGAAGCCACTCTCCCTGTTCCGGCCAGTATCCCCCGCCGATATCGATAAATTCAATCGGTCCTCTCGCCTCCGCCGGCAGGGCCGCCAGCATCTCGCCCAGTTCACGGATAAAGGCGATCTGAGGCGCTGGCGAAAGGTTCCAACTGGTGTGAAACTGGAGTCCTGCCAGGTGCACTCGGGGATGTTGCCGGACGGCGTCTATAAATGCCGGCAGATCAGTCATGGGAATGCCGAATTTGCGCCATAGACCTGTCGGGTTTACGGTCAATCGCACCCCGCAGCGAATCGTGGTGTCCATTTCGGCGGCCAGCGGCCCCAGGCGTTCCAGTTCGCCGAAGCTGTCCATCAGAATCACCACGCGCTCGGCATGAGAAACCGCCAGACGCAATTCCTGGGGGGTCTTGCCCGGCCCGCTGAATACGATATCCGGAGCGCCCAGAAAAAGAGCGGACTCCAGTTCCTGTCCGCTGGAGACATCCAATCCGAACCCCTCGTCGATCAGGACACTGGCCACATGGGGGTGGTTGTTGCTTTTTACCGCAAAATAAAATGCCACCTCGGGCAGTAGATATTCGAAAGCCCGCTTCATCCGGGCGGCCCTGGCCCTTAATACCGAGGATTCCTGGAGATAAAGCGGCGCCGGGTGCGTCTTGAGAACGTCAAGATAGATGTCGCGCCGGTCAAAATAATAGCTGACAAAGGACTGCAGCTGTTCTGGAGCCAGCAACGGAGAGGTGCCGGCCATTTTCGCCTTTACCATCGGCAGCCATTCATAGGGATCCATGCCCATAACGTCTCACGCAACCTTGATCGCCAGTTTATCGCAAAGATCCCGGCACTGGCCGGAAACCTCATCATCCTCGGGTACAAAAATGACATGCCCCAGCAGCCAGGCATCGTAGTCTTCCGGGGGCCGTTTTATGCGATGGCCCGGTTTGCGGATCAGGTGGATCTCCTGCACGCGGGAATCGCGTCTCAGCTCGCGGGTGTCAAGGCTCACCAGCGTGCCCTCCCGGGCGGCATGCAGCCGCAGCCCGACCATCGGCCGATGGTTGGCCGGAGGATTCAATGCCAGCGGTTTTCGTCGGGAGAAATCCAGAACCAGCTGCAGCACATCCACCTGGTAGCACTGGCGCACCAGGAAGGGCAGGCAGTCGCCACCGGGCCGGGGAGCCATCTCCAGCAATACCATCTTCCCGTTATGAACGATGAAGTCCAGCATACAGACGGCCCGCTGAATTCCCAAAGCCCCGGCGCTCCGGACCAGCGTCCGCTCCAGTTCGCCGGCATCGATGGCGTCGGGCCAGACACCCGGCAGGATGTAGGCTTTGGCCGTTCCGAAAGGATCCTGGGCGAAAAAAACCTTGCGGGTCAGACGGATCAGGGTCACACGATTGTCTTCCAGCACGAAATCACAACTGTATTCTTCACCGCCGACATACGCCTCTGCCAGAATGTCGGCGCCGGACATCGCGAAAGGTTGGTACAGGCGGTGATTCAGACGTTGCGCCAGCCCCTGGACGATGCGCCGGTAATACCGCTCACAGTCCGCCTCGCTGTCGCACCTGAAAATGAGTTCGCTGCCGCTGCCGCTGACAGGCTTCAACACGCAGGGTCCGCCCGTTTCCCGGAAAAACTGGACGGCCTCGCCCGCCGATTCGACCCTTCGGACGTCGGGCGTATGGAGCTGATGCTTCCTCCAGAGCATTCTGGAGCGGTACTTGTCGCGGCAGTTGTTGACCGCCTGCACGCTGGGGTAAGGCAGATGGTATGCTTCGGCCAGACGGGCGGCAAGGGTCATCGATTCGCAATCGTAGCAGACCACCCCGGCCAGCTCGATGCGCCATTCATCCAGGTGGCGCGCCAGCGCCTCGAAGACACGGGGTTCATCGGCCAGGTCACACAGGATCTCTTCATCCGGCGACGGCGTCGGTTCATCCGCCTCACGCCGTACAACGGGATCGGTCAGGAAAAGAGCCTGTCCCGAACGGCACGTCCGAATCCATTCGATGTAGTCCGCAGTGGTGCCGACAACCAGGACCCTGGGATCAGCCGGTGGCACAGATCAGGTCCGATGCATAAGCCGGTGTCTGTGCACCGTCAATGGCAATGAGTTTGGACATTTTATACAGCGGGCGAGGCGTCAGGTGGAACCGGTTCTTCCAGTTGAACTCGCCGCACAGGAAATCCACTGCACGCAGATGCTGCTGGCAGGCCCATTCCAGGTGGTGGAAATTGATCAGCTTGGCAACCCCGGGAAAATCGCCGCAGGTTCCTCCTGCCACCACCGTATAGGTGCCGTTCCAGACCGCACCGATATCCACCGCGGCCAGCTCGCCACCGACGAGCACCGCGGTAACGCGCAGCAGGTTATGGCGGTGCAGCCATTGGACGAGGTCCTCGAATGCGCCCAGAAAACGTGGATCGCTGAAATAGGAATCTTCGCGAAAGATCTCCAGATTCAGGCTGAATAAATGGTCGACATCTGCCAGGCAATCGTAGCGGAAGGATACGCCCCGCCTTTGAAGCCGGTCGATCTCACAGCGAATCTTTTTTCTCGATTTACCCGAGAATTGCTCCATATACATCTTGAAATCGTACCCATACTGGGGCGGCCGGAAAAGATAACCGATTTCGTCCATGGTGACCGATGCACCCTCCGGCAGATAGCCATCCGGACGCAGATAACGAATCTGGGCCACATCGGGAACCGCCTCCCACAGAGCATCGAAAACGTGTTCATCCGCAACGAGGACGCGGTTCTGCTCCAGCCAGGTCTTGCCATGCCACAATTCGCCCGGAAAATGCCCGAAATACTGCTCTTCATCGATCCAACTGAGCGCCAGCAACCCGCAAAATGCCCCCTGCCTTTCGGCAACAAGAAAATGAGGGGTGTGTTGAAACCGTCTCTGGAAGCAGGCTCTCACCGGCCACAGATCGAATAGGCACGTTTGGGGCCAGTGCCGCTGCCACAGCCGTTGGATTTCTTCCGGATCGCTGCTGACGCTGACGTCAATCATGGGGCGCACTCCTATTGAAAAAGGTCGATTGGTCGGGGTGCCGGTTCAATCGCCGGCATCGGGCCAGACATCATCTTTGCCCGTTTTCCGGCGATGTGAACGTTTGCTGGAACGCTTTTCCCTGAGTGCAGTCTCATTCTCATCCTCGTCGAACTCCCTGAATTTGGTCCGCTGGGGGCGCCTGAGCGGCGTGTCTTTCCCGTTTTCATAGCGTTCGTCGTCTTCCTGCCTGGTCATTGCAACACCATTTCCTTCATCAGAGTTAATCAACATTTTCAAATCCCAAACCGTTTTACTGTCAGCACAGAGCGTGCCACAGCATTAAGTTTATTTCAACGCTTCGATATATATGGAAATACACAATATTCAGCCGATTCACGGACGACTATCAGCCCCTATTTTTCAGTATATTGATTCCTTTTTATATATTTTCAGGTATAATTATTCTTTTTTTAACACCATACACGGACACTGTTTTTCCCCCCTGGGTAATTCGGGGTTTACAATTATTTTTTTTTAAATTAAATTAGTCAATTATGCCACATGATAGTTTCCGCCGATCAAATGCTTAAGCCTTTTTTCGGTATTTTTTTTCTTTTTTATGGGAGCCTGACTCAAAACGTTTCAGTTCGGTCAAGATCAAGGCGGGCGATCATTTCACCCGCAGGCGCAGCGGCGCTGCGTCGAGGATGGTAATATGAGCCCAACGCCGATATTGGCCAAAATGGGGCGTTTTGAAATTGGCTCATGGGACCAACCAATAATGGTGTTTTACCCGAATCCGTACCCCAATACCGTCATGATGGAGATTCGCGCATGCTTATCCGAGTGGGATTAGCCATTAAGGACGCTCGCCTGCAGGGATATCTGGCAAAAAAACTGTCGGCCCCCGATGTGCGGGTCGAGGTTTTCGGTCCGCCGCGATCGGTATGGCAGAATGCCTTGCACAGCGGGATAGATGTCATCGTCATCAGCGAAGCCTTCGTTCTTCGTCCGGTCGACAACGGCATCGCCATTCTCAACGAACTGCCGGAAAGCCCCACGACGATCATCCTTCACGGCAGTGCCTCGCTGGAGGAGCATGCCCAGCTTGCCGCCGCCGGAGCGGATGTCGTGCTCTATTCGGGTTTGTCCAAAACCAGCATTTACGAGGCCATCGATTCGGCACTGGAATCGCGGCGCCAGTTCATCCAACGCAAACGCTTTGACCGACGGGGCATCGTCGAACCGAAGCTTTCGGACTTTGTCATGGAAAGTCAGGCCATGCAGGTCTTTATCGAAGAGGTCAATCAGGTCATCCCCAGCGACTCCCCCATTCTGCTCACGGGTGAAACCGGTGTGGGCAAAGAACACCTGGCCAAAGCCATCCACGCACAGAGCCCACGGTCCATCGGCCCCTTTATATCGATCAACATGGCGGCCATGCCCGAAAATCTTCTCGAAAGCGAACTTTTCGGCCATGAGCAGGGAGCATTTACCGGTGCGGTCCGCTATCGCCGCGGGGCCTTTGAACTGGCCCACGGCGGAACCATATTCCTGGATGAAATTGGTGAAATGCCGCTGCATCTTCAAACCAAACTGCTTCGCGTACTTCAGGATTATGAAGTAAAACCCTTGGGAGGTGAGAACATCATCGAGTTGGATGTGCGGGTGATCGCCGCCACCAACAGGGACCTGGAAGCGGCTGCCGCCCAGGGATCTTTCCGGCAGGACCTTTACTACCGCCTGAGCGTTTTGATGCTGACGATACCGCCCCTTCGCCACCGCAAGGAAGATATCCCCACGATGGTGCGGCGGTTTACGACCCTGTTCCGCTACAAGATCGGTCGGGAAATAAGCGGCTTTTCCGAACGGGCACTCAACGCCCTGTGCAGCTATGATTGGCCGGGAAACGTGCGCGAATTGATGAATGTCATCGAACGGGCCATGCTGCTGTGCCGCAACCATGAGATCGGCATGACGGAACTGCCCAACGTCTTCCATGGCGATGCCGCCGATATGGGAAGGTTTTTACCGGAAAACCTGCTGGGAACAGAAGGGCTCCTGAGCAAAACCCTTCCGGAAGTCCAGCAGGAAGTCCTGGACCAGGTGGAACGAATGTACCTCGAACGCGCCCTGTCCAAAACCGGGGGCCGCGTCAACCAGGCAGCCCGGATCGCTGGGATCCACACCCGTGGGCTTTACAACAAGATGAAGCGCCTCGGCCTGCGAAAAGAGGATTTCAAACCATGACCTCCTGTTAAGGCTTCATCATCGTTTCACGCCGTGTGGATGGAGATGGGGTTGCACACAACGCCTTAAAACGAAAAATCGTGCACGTCAGCAAACAAGTGGATACATGCAAAACAAGTCGGTGAATCGAATCTGAAAAAGTGCTGCTTCCAACGTGCAAACTGATGTGCAGACCTGTGGATCAATCTGGGATCGGTGGTGGAACAGAAATCTTTAGCGCAGGTGGAAGATAGAAAGCAAGGATCACCTGGGGGCGAATCAATTTCCGTTTTCCGGTCAAACAGCAAGGACCGTATGGGGGCAGCATCGTTCGTTGGGTTATTTACATTTATCCCAACAGGAAGGTCACTTGGCTATATCTAATCGCAAAATTTGTTTGGCCTGACATTTGCGCCAAAATCCCTTAAACATATTGATGCTGATTGTTTCGAAACGGATCACGCTTTTTGGGCGAAACCCAAGTATTGAACGCTTTTATCGTTACTTTCATGGAATTTCAGCCTTAATCCCATTTCATAACGACTGATCTTTCCTTGTGCCCTTTTCATGATTGTTAAGAGACCAGCGGCAGGGTTCTTTCCTGGCGAGATACCTTTTAACTCTTGATTAATCAGACTGTTATTTTGCATGATTTCGATCAAGCCTCCGGGTTTGACAAATTTATTCCAATCATGGGTACCGGGTTGTTCCCATGCGGTAAATTTCCAATCCTGGGCGATCTTAATGACCAACAAATAGGATTTTAGCGTTCGGTTGATAGTGTCATAAAAAAATATTCCCCCCGGTTTGATTACGCGGGATATCTCGCGAATCACCTTATCCAGATCATTTACATGTTCAAGCACGTCGCAACAGGCCACAAAGTCGAAACAATTATCTTCCAGCGGGAGTTTTTCTCCGTATCCTTTTATGTAACTTATAGTTAATGAATTTTCAGCAGCATGTTCCCGAGCCGCTTTCAACAGGACAGGAGAAGGGTCGATTCCAGTCACGTCAAATCCAATCTTGGCGAATTCTTCCGACAAAAATCCTCCTCCGCATCCGACGTCAAGCAAAGTGTGAGGGACGTCTCCCTTAAAAAATTTTTCATGGATAATACGATTGAAGTAAGCAAACCGGATAGGGTTTACCACCTGTCTCAGAAAGGCGGTTGGATTGTCATCGTCTTGACCCCACCAATCCTGATTTTCCCGAAAAAATATGTCGTTATTATTGATTTCCATTAAATAGACCTCCTGGAGAGCATGTCTTAGTCAGCGATAAACCCATGAATTATTGATAAAAGAAACGGGGCACTCAACATGGCACCGGCCAGAATAAGTTCACGGCTGAAAACGGGAAAACCGGAGAAAACCCCTTTGATGTGCTTTATCAGAGCTCGGCGGTTCAGCATCGCATGCAAGACTGCAAAAAAAACAAAGATTATCCCCAGGAGCCAATGAGCCGCCATCCAGGCATGCCGGGGAAATGTTATCGGGTCGTTATGCAGAATATGGTTGGCGATACCTGACAAAGAAAGTCCGCATACTGAGATAACGGCCACTATCGCCACAAACGCCCTTATGTTAAAATTCCGCTGATCTTCTTTTTTCATATCAATGCCTCTTCCATGTTTTGTTCCAAAATACTCCGCAAATAAGAATGTAATAAATTGATGCCCGAAGGAAAAAAGTGATTTTATACAGTGACTGAGCCTGTCATTCATGCTCGATTATGGTTTGAATAATCAAATCAGTGAAAGCGCTCATTCTGTTTTCGACCTCTTCGGACCGCATTCCGCCAAGACTATTTATGATCAGCCCATCAAATAGCGACTGGCCAATTCGAATAGCCAGTTCTAAAGTACTCTCAAAGCCATGTCGGATTTTCAGTTTGTCCCGATCAATGATCGCCATTGCGATATTATGGTATTCGATCAGTATCTGATCAAATGTCTTTCGCATTTCTTCAAGGAGCGGCGTGTGGTGGGGAAGCTCAAGTATCAATTGCATATGGACGCGTCTCAAAATGAGGCTTTGCGGCTCGTGGAACGCAGGGAAAACCAGTCGCAACAATGTATCCTTGAGCGGTAGCTGCCAGGCCAATGCCTCTTCGATGCTTGTTGGTTGAAAGGCGTCGGCGATGTGTTTAAAAACACCTATCATCAATTCATGCTTGTTTTTAAAAAAACGATACACGCTTCCTTTGCTCAAGTCCGTATGTGAGATAACCGCATCCATGGAAAAACCTGAAAGTCCTCTGTCTTCGAGGGCTTGCACTGCTGCGAAGATAATTTCACGGATTCGTTCCTCTTGATTTTTTTGTTTGGTCATAAGCCCTCCTATAGTGACGATTTAGTCATTTTCAATTTCCCAAATCGCACAACAGACGTCAAGAAAAAAATGACGCTTCCGTCACTTTTCTTTAATCCAAAAATTTTACATTCCGAAAGAATCAATTCCCTCGCCTATGTATAATCTGTAGCGGTCTATTTCAAAAAGGCTGAATATGGAAAAATCGGCCGGCCTGGCCAAGAAAAAGGACGAGACGTTAAACGAAGTTAAGGCGCTGTGAGTTTTGATACCATTCTGCTCGTCTTTCTATAAGATAATAGATGACCAAGGGTACGTATCAGTAAACTCCATATCTTGCGACTGCTGGGTTGAAGTCAAAAGCTGTGGATAGCTGCTATTAAGGACCGCTTTGGTTAAAAAATGGCCGACCATAACACCTGGTGGTTGGCATTTTTCGATGATTAGTTGACTCTCAATTTGATATCATAAAGAAAATTTGATGATGATTTTTAGCAATATCTCCACCGATTCTGCAAATATCAATACCATTGAAAATGTTTTGATGCCATTATTTTTCAAACCAGGCTCTGACTCATTTCTGTCAATTCAAGTATCGGTCAGGTCAATTTATTTGATCAACGGTGTGATCAGATCGTCCGGCCGATCTCCTCGGCCTCGCTCTGGGCCAGCATGAGATTTCGCGGAGTCTTGGCATCTCCGATGACGTAGACATCGATATTCCGGCGGTCCAACATCGGCTTGGCGTCGCGCACAGGGGCCATGGCTTCGGCCACCACCACGGTATCGTAGCCTTCAAGGGTCACCGAATTACCAGCGGAGGTAAACACCACGCCATCGTCGGTGAATGTCTTGACCGCCGCCTGCTTGAACAGATGAACGGTGTCGCGCTTGAGCCGCTCTCTCAGGTAGAATCGATCATTGCTGGACATCTCATCGGCAAAGTGGCGTTTTCGGTTGAGAACCGCGACTTCCCGTCCCTTTTCCGCCAGGAAATCCGCCGTCACCAGTCCGGCCTGACCGCCGCCGATGATGATCACCCGGTCGCCGGTGATCTTTCCCTCCAGCACTTCGGTCACCGTGCACAGATCCATCCCGGTGGTGAACAATCCCTTGATGATGGGCATGTCCGGCAGGCTGCCCGAGGCCAGGATCACGGCCTCGGGCTTTACCTGGTCCAGCAGCGCCTCATCCAGCCGGGTGTTGAGCCGCAGGGCCACACCCAATCGCTCGATTTCCCGGGTGAGAAAATCGATCACATCCATGATCTCGCCCCGACCGGGCGGAATGGCGGCCAGCCGCAGAAGCCCGCCGACACTCCCCTTCTCCTCGGCAACGGTCACCCGGTGCCCGCGCATGGCCGCCATGCGGGCAGCCGCCAGTCCGGCGGGGCCGGCACCCACCACCAGCACCGACTTCGGCTGCGATGTTTTTTCATCTCCATCCATCAGGTATTCCCGCCCCACATCGGGATTGACCACACATGAACCGGGTTCCAGGGCCAGCACCGCATGAATGCAACCCAGGCAGCAGCCGATGCACGGGCGGATGGCATTCAGATTTCCGGCGCGGGCTTTCTCCGGCAGCATGGGATCGGCGATCAGGGCCCGGCCCATGGCCACTATGTCCGCCCGCCCCTCTTTCAGGATGCGGTCGGCCAGTTCCGGGCTCTTGATCCGCCCCACCCCCACCACGGGAATATGCACCACCTGCTTCACGGCTTCGGCCAGGTGAACGAAGCAGCCGTGTTCCACATACATGGAAGGGATAGTCAACTGCTTGGAACCATACACACCGGCCGATACGTGCAGGTAGTCGGCACCGTTTTTCTCCAGGATCGGCGCCAGACGCAGGGCATCGTCGAGCGTCCATCCGCCCTCAATGTAATCTTCGCCGTTGATGCGCAGTCCCACGGGAAAATCAGCGCCGGCCTTGGCTTTGATGTCGGCCAGCAGTTCCAGGAAGAAGCGGATGCGGTTGTCGAAACTGCCGCCGTATTGATCGTCGCGATGATTGGAATTGAGGGCAAGGAACTGGTTGATCAGGTACCCGTGGGCGCCATGGACTTCAATGAAATCAAACCCGGCATCGCGACAACGCCGGGCCGCGTCGCCAAAAGACGATACCAATTCGGCAATCTCTTCGACGGCCAGTTCCTTGGGAACCCCCTTCACCACCGCCGGCGCAGGGATGGGTGACGGCGCCACTTTGCGGTCATGGTAGGACTGCCGCCCGCCGTGCATCAGTTGAACACCGAAGCGGGTATCGAATGGCTTGACCGCATCCACCATCTTTTTCAGGGCCGGGATGCAGGCGTCGTCCCACAGGGCGGGCAGGCCGGGAAGCTCCAGGCCCGTGGGGTGTACGCCGCCGCCGCCCACCAGGATCATGCCGGCGCCCCCTTTGGCCCGGGCTGCCAGGTAGCCGGTCAACTGGTCGGTGACATAGCCGTTTTCATCCACGCCGAAATTGATGCTCATGGCCGACATGAGCAATCGGTTCTTGGCCGTCATGCATCCGATCTGAATGGGGGAAAAAAGATGCTTCAAAATGGTCATGGAAGTCTCCGGAAAAGGGTCTGCCGCTTAAAAAATAAAACCGGTCGGTCTTATCCCTGAAGCGGGGATATACAACTTTTGGGTCGACCCGTCAATCGGCCCCCCATTCGGCGATAAGGTCCGAGGTGAGGTCGGGTTGCCGGGCAGGTCCTCATCGGCGGTGCAAATATAAGAGGTATTCATTGACCGCTTCCCAATAGGCGGTCGACGTTTCTATTGAATTGTGGTCAGTCCCCTCCACCCTCACCGCGGTGGTCGGGCCGCCCCACACCGATTCCAGTTTTTTGGCAAACCGGACCGGCACCACGTGGTCGTCTGAGGCAGTCAGAAAAAGGGCCGGCGTGGTGATGCCCGGCGCCAGGGCTGCGGAATCGAAGCGGTGTCTGAGCAGCCATCCCACCGGAAAGATCGGATAATGCGCCCTGGCCACATTGACCAGAGAATCGAACGGGGTAACCAGGATGATCCCGCCCACTTTGCGGTTGGCCGCCACATGAACCGCAACCCCCGAACCCAGGCTGCGGCCCATGAGTACCACATGGGCCGGATCGATGCCCTCGGTTGCCAGCATATGATCGAACACGAACACGGCATCGGCCAGCAAGGCCGCTTCAGACGGTTTGCCGCCGCTGCCGCCGTAGCCGCGGTAGTTCATGAAAAGGAAGGATCGGTTCTTGAACCGCCCGAGGTCCGCGAAATTGAGGGTCACATCCTCGGCGTTTCCCCCATAATAAACCACCAGCGGGCTGTCCGGACCAATCTCATTTTTAAAGAACCAGCCGGAAAGGGTGACCCCACCGTGGCGCAGACGGACCTCGTTCCCGGCATATCGGGACAGGTTTTCCGGGGCGGTAGGTTGGGGGAAAAAGATCATTCTGCCCTGGAAAAGATAGAGCAGCAGGGATGCCCCGGCGAAGAAGACAACAAGAATTTTAACGGTTTCCAATATCATTTTAATCATTGCCGATCGACGTCAACCAGTTGTGAGGGGTGAATCCGGGCCGTTCTATCCCATCTTGGCAATCCAGTGCCCATGACACAGGCGCACGCCGGCGTCGATCTTCTCCCGGGGGACCAGCAGTGAAATACGAAAGGAGGTGGTGGTGATACCGGCAACCGCGATGTCATGACGTTCCAGCAATTCCAGGGCCTCGATCAGGGTGGCGTTGGTCCGGTTGAGCCCCTCCCCGATGAGCGACAATGCGCCCAGGTGCGTATCGAAACGGACGGCGTTGCCCAACTGCCGGGCCAGCCGTTCCCGGATCGCTTCCCAGCCGTAAACATCGGGGGAGGAGACCACAAAAGAAACCCGCGAGGGATCGGAATCGGCGGGAATGTCGGCGGCATGAATCTCTTTTACCGGCACCTGTTCCCGCTCCAGAAAGTCCAACGCCTTTTTGAATCCGGCCAGTGCCAGGTCGCCGCTGATGCGGACCCGCGTGATCGCCGCCTCGCTGACCACCGCCTGAACACCGGCCACCTTCCCCGGCTGGAATTTCCTCACCACCGTTTCCCGTCGTCGGTCAAAGGTGCTGCCCGCATAAATGGCAATCTGTTTTTCCTTGGCGAACTGAACCGCCTGGGCATTGAGCACCTTGGCGCCGGCGGCACTCATCTCCTGCATCACCGGATATGAGACTTCCGGCAAATGCCGGGCATCGGTCACCAAAGAGGGATCGGCGGAGTATACCCCGTCCACATCCGAGTATATTTCACAGCGTTCGGCGTCAAGGGCGGCGGCAAGGGCCACCGCCGTGGTGTCCGATCCGCCGCGCCCCAGGGTGGTAATGTCCCGTTTATAGCTCACGCCCTGGAATCCGCCCACCACCACGACCTTGCCCTCGGCCAGTTCATCCAGTACCCGGAAGGGGCGCACCTCGATCACCTGGGCATCATTGTGGCGATGGTTGGTGATGATGCCGCACTGGGATCCGGTCAGAGAGACCGATTGCACACCCATTTCGTTCAGGGCCATGCACAGCAGAGACATGGTGATACGCTCGCCCGTACTCAGCAGCATGTCCATTTCCCGCCTCGGCGGCTTGGGTGAAATGCTGCGGGCCATCTCCACCAGCTGGTTGGTGGTCTTACCCATGGCGGAAACCACCGCGGCCACGTCCATGCCCTGTTTTTTTGCCCGGGCGATCATGCCCGCCACCTTCATGATCTTGTCGACATCGGACAGGCTGCTGCCGCCGAATTTCTGCACGATACAGGTCATGGCGAAGCCCTTAAAATAGGTATTTGATCAGCACGAAGCTGCCCACCAGCAATACGGTGAACGTGACGGCCAGCAGGTTGAAATAGCGGTCGATAAAGCGCTGGATGCGCGGACCGAACAGATAGATCAGCCCGCCCACAAGGAAAAACCGGGCCGATCGGGAAACCAGGGATGCCAGGACAAACACCGTGAAATTGATTTTGAACATGCCGGCGGCAATGGTGAAGACCTTATAGGGAATGGGGGTGAATCCGGCGATGCCCACCGCCCAGGCGTCGTAGGTGTTGTAGAGCGTTTCGATATAAGCCACCTTGTCCGTCAGGCCGTAAAAGTCGACGATGCGACTGCCCACCGAAGCCATGAACTGCCAGCCGATCAGGTATCCCAGGCATCCCCCGATTATGGAACCGATGGAGCAGACCAGGGCGTATTTGAGTGATTTATCCGGCCGGGCCACGCACAGGGCGATAAGCAGGACGTCGGGTGGAATGGGGAAGAAAGAGGATTCGGCGAAAGCCAGCAGAAAAAGGGCCCAGGTGCCGTATGGGGTGGCGGCCCAGTGAAGCACCCAGTCGTAGAGTCGCCTGAGCATTTACTGCTCTCTCCAGCCGTGCTCGCCAACGAGCTTGACAAAACGGCAGCCGCCCAGATTGGACTGGTGGATGCCCTGTTCGTCACGAACCAGCTTGATAAGATCCTGGCTGTGGTGGTCCCCCACCGGAATCACCATGCGGCCGCCCACGGCCAGCTGGTTGACCAGCACCGTGGGAATCTCCGGCGCACCGGCGGTGACGATGATGGCATCAAAAGGGCTATGCTCCTTCCAGCCGGTGGTACCGTCCGAATACCGGGTGACGATGTTGTGATAGCGCAGCTGGTCAAACAGCTTTCGTGTTCGGGTATAAAGGGAGTAGATGCGCTCTATCGTATAGACCCGAAAAGCGATCTGGGCCAGGATGGCCGCCTGGTAGCCGGATCCGGTGCCGATCTCCAACACCCGGTCCTCCGGAGTCAATTGGAGCGATTGGGTCATTTCCGCGACGATGTAGGGTTGGGAAATGGTCTGCTGTTCCCCGATGGGCAGGGGAAAATCACCATAGGCCTGATCCATCATGGCTTCGCTGACAAACAGATGGCGGGGGACGGTCCGCATCGCCGAAAGTACGCGGGGATCGCTCACCCCGCGGGCGATGATCTGTTTGGTGACCATTTCATTTCTCAGGCGCTGGTATTTCATCGGCGGTTTTCTCCCAGCACGTGTCTATCAATTAAGGCGAGTCAGGTCAAGAAGTTAGAGAGTGTTCGCCCATAAATGTCAAGCCAAAGGGCGTCCGGGCAAAAGAATTCCTGCCTCTTTTGGATTTGCCGTCAGCTGAACGGACGGATCGCCTGAAGGCAGGCAGGACAGAAGGGGCGCCGGCGGTTTTCTTTACACGATCAACGGACCCGATATCGGCACCCCGATGGACAATGAACGCCTGCCCCAAACACGAAAACGCCCCCGAAGGAGGCGTTTTCGACAATCTTTTCTATGAGCTATCAGCTATGCCCCATGAGCTAAATCTTATAGATCACCCGTTTTTCGGTGATAATGATATCCACATGCTTGTCGTGGGATTCCATGGGTACCTGGGGAACCAACTGTCCCTCGAACACCAGGCCCACCTTGCGGGTCGTCATGGGCAGGTCGGGGATAATCCGGTCGTAGTATCCGTCACCCGATCCGATCCGCCCACCTTTTTCATCCATGGCGATACCGGGTACAATGGCGATATCGATTGAATCCAGCGGAACCGGTTTGCATTTGGCGGGATTCGGTTCGAGGATTCCCCGCGGGCCGGAAATAAGATCCTTGGTCGGATTGTCCACCTTCATCAGTTTCATTTTGGATTTTGCCGTATCAAAAGCGGGAAGCACCACGATTTTGTTGAATTCGTAGGCCCGTTTGATAATGTTGGTTGTGTCGACTTCATTTTCGGTATTTACGTAAAGCATGACAATCTTGGATTCGAGAAAGTTGGCGAACTCGAACAGTCGATTTTCGATAATGCGGGTGTTCGCTTCGAGCACATCGCTTGCCAGCGAATTGAAGAAAGTCGATATCTCATTTCTGATTTCCTGCTTTTTTTCCCGGACTTCATCCATTGCCATCTCCATCTTTCATTTTTTGGTCTCTGGTCGAAAAACCGCGCCTTGCACCATTGACCCCTTTCCGCGAGAAAATTCCGGCAAGGGGTCTTCTTTCGGAACGATCGATTTACCGTTCGCTTCCACACGCTGCCGCAAGCGGGGTGAGAGATGCTCCCCGTCGCGGTTCAACCGGCAATCATCATTGACTAATTGGACCACTTGGGATAAGCTTTTGCTTGATTTTGCCTTCGGTGTTCGCCTTTCATCGGTATAGCCGTTCACCACCCCTAAACGAACTGTCACCGCCACCTGAAATCCGATGTATGGCCCCGTTTAAACACGATTTTGGAATATAAGGACAGATATGCTGGAAATCAAGCTCGTCAGAGAAAATTTGGAACTGGTCAAAACAGCCATGCAAAACCGGGGGACCGCCTTTGATTGGGAGGCGTTTCAGGTCCAGGACATACGGCGAAAAGCCATCCTTTTCGAATTGGAAGAACTTCGCCGCCAGCGCAACAGCGTGTCCGACCAGGTCGCCCGGATGAAACGCAGCGGAGAGAATGCCGATGCCGTCATCGAAAAGATGCGTGACGTATCCACCACCATCAAACATCTGGAGAAAGATCTGGGCGAAGGTGAATCGGCCATCGGCGAGATGATCATGGCCATGCCCAACATCCCTCACAAAAGCGTTCCGGTAGGCAAAAACGAAGCGGACAACCCCCTGGTCAAAACCGAGGGCGAACCCACCGTCTTCGCCTACCCGCCCCTGCCTCACTGGACCATCGGGGAGAACCTGGGCATCCTGGATTTTACCCGCGCCGCCAAAATCGCCGGCGCCCGATTCCCCCTCTACCTGGGCGTGGGAGCCCGGCTGGAGCGTGCGCTGATCAACTTCATGCTGGACCTGCACACCACGGAACACGGGTACAAAGAAGTGCTGCCGCCATTTATCGTCAACCGGAAAAGCATGACCGGCACGGGTCAATTGCCCAAGTTCGAGGCGGACCTCTTCAAGCTTGAGGGGTTGGACTATTTTCTCATCCCCACAGCGGAAGTCCCGGTCACCAACATCTACCAGGAGGAAATCCTGGACGAATCGGAGCTGCCGATCTATTACACGGCCTATACCCCCTGTTTCCGCTCCGAGGCCGGTTCCTACGGCAAGGACACGCGCGGGTTGATCCGGCAGCACCAGTTCAACAAGGTGGAGCTGGTCAAGTTCACCCGGCCTGAGGTTTCCTACGATGAACTGGAATCGCTCCTGGACAATGCGGAAACCGTGCTTCGGCGCCTCGAACTGCCCTATCGGGTAATCACCCTGTGTACCGGCGACCTCGGTTTTTCCGCCGCCAAAACCTATGACATCGAAGTGTGGATGCCGTCCCAGGGCGTTTATCGGGAGATTTCCTCATGCAGCAACTTTGAAGATTTTCAGGCCCGGCGGGCCAATATCCGTTTCAAGGAAAAGGGCAAAAAAGGCACCCGGCTGGTCCATACCCTGAACGGCAGCGGCCTGGCCGTGGGCAGGACCCTGGCGGCCCTGCTGGAGAATTGTCAACAGGAAGACGGCACCGTCGTCATCCCGGATGCGCTCAGACCGTACATGGGCGGAATGGAAAAGATTACTTCGTGAGACACGACCAATTCCCTGAAGAGATCCGGCCGCACCTGGTCCCCGAGCCCGGCGGAGAATTGATCTACCGGTGCCTGGGCTGCCGGGCCGAACACGGCATCGAATCGCTGCTTTACACCTGCCCGGACTGCGGCAGCGTGCTGCTCATCCATGACCGGCGGTTCGATCGGCTGAAGGCTATCGGCGGTGAACTCTGGCAGCGAATTTTTGACTACCGGCGCATGCTCAAGATCCCGGCCCTGAAGGGCATCTACCGCTACCACGAGTTCATCGGCCCCGTGATCCCCCTGGCGTCCGCAGTCTACCTGGGAGAGGGGCACACCCCCGTGGTGGAAGCCAACGGTATCCTCCAGGCGAAGGCGGGCATCCGCTTTTTCTATAAGAACGACGGTCAGAACCCCAGCGCCTCTTTCAAGGACCGGGGCATGGCCAGCGCCCTGAGCTACATCAATTTTCTCATCGGGCAGGGGCTGGTCGACCAGGTACTCTCCATCTGTGCGTCCACCGGAGATACCAGCGCCGCCGCGGCCCTCTATGCCTCCTATCTCAAGCCCCGCATCAAGTCGGCAGTCCTGCTGCCTCACAAGAAAGTGACTCCCCAGCAGCTCTCCCAGCCGCTGGGCAGCGGGGCGGATGTCTTCGAGATTCCCGGGGTGTTCGACGATTGCATGAAGGTTGTCGAAGCCCTTTCCGACCAGTACAACGTGGCCCTGCTCAACTCGAAGAATGCCTGGCGCATCCTGGGGCAGGAGTCCTACTCCTATGAAATCGCTCAGGACTTCGACTATGCCATGGCCGACAAGGTGGTGGTGGTGCCTATCGGCAATGCGGGCAACATCACCGCCGTGATGAACGGATTTCTCAAGTTTCATGAGGTGGGTATCATCGACGCCCTGCCTAAAATCGTAGGCGTCCAGTCCGTCCACGCCAACCCCGTATTCCAGTACTACAGCGAACCGGAAGCCAATAAACGCAAGTTCGTACCCATGACCGTCAAACCCAGTGTGGCCCAGGCTGCCATGATCGGCAACCCGGTTTCCATGCCCCGGGTAATCCACCTGGTGGACCGCTACAACCAGGTGGCCGGCCGGCCCCGTGTCTTTTTCGTGGAGGTGGCCGAACAGGACATCATGGACTGGCAGCTCACGGCCAACCGCAACGGTCACATCGCCTGCACCCATGGCGGTGAATCGCTGGCCGGGCTTCATGTGGCCCTCGGCAAAGGCTATGTGACCTCCGGCGAGACGGCTATCGTGGATTCCACGGCCCACGCCCTCAAGTTTTCCGGTTTCCAGGACATGTATTTCCAGAACCGCTTCCCGGACGAATTTGCCGTTTCACCGGACCCGGCACTGATCAATCAGCCACGCTATATCCATCCGAAACACCTGAAGCAGGTACCGGCACCGGGCAAACCGCTGGATCCGGAGGCGATGACCACCTTCGTTAATGCCATCTCCAAGCAGATCGCCGCCGACCTCGGATTAAAGAAAAGGACCTGACACGGCCATGGCCATTAATCATCCAAATATTTTTCAACGCCCCCTTCTTCGCCGGAGTCTTTTGTCGTTCACAGCGCTTATCCTGCTGTTTCTGACGGTAGACACCCATGGCGCCATGCTTTATAAAAACTACGTGGTGCGCTACGACCGCGGCTGGGACATCCTCTGTGACCCCTACCAGGTTCAGCAGGGAGACTGGGTGCTCAAGATCTTCCGTCAAAAAGGAGAACTCGCCCACGCCGATTTCCGGGAATTCCTGGGCATTTTCGAACGCCTCAACCCCCATGTAAAAGACATCGACAGGATCCGTCCCGGGCAGGTGGTGGACATTCCGCTTAAAAAACTGGCCCAGGGCGCCCTGCCGGGCCAATCCTCCGGCGTGGTCACCATCCCCGTCGTCATGATCAGCAGTCCCAGGGAAATAATAGAAAAGCATACGCGGTCCTACACCATCCAGAGGGGCGACACCGTCTCCAAGCTGATTGCCAACCGGTTCGGCGGCCGATACGGAAACACCACCTACAGCCAGGGACTGGCGCTGTTCAAGGCCGCCAACCCGCACATCAAGGATGTCAATCGAATTTATGCCGGACAGAAAATCTACATGCCCGACCCCTCCATCCGGGAACAGAGCTGGTACAGCACCCTGTTCGATGAAGCCGGCAATCTGGTCGAAAAAATGGCGGACAGCACTGAAACCGAATCCGATGAATCTCAGGCCCAGCCAACCGTCAGGGCCGGCTCTGAATTGGCCGCGCCTCAGCCGGAATCGGGAAAAACAGGCCCGGCTGCCGAGGCTGCATCGGCTATCGGGGGACGTCTGCTGGACAAGGGAACCTATTTTTTACCCATGAAGCAGGGCAAGGATTTCGAGCTGGACCTTTCCCGCCACCCCATGATCGATCTTATGAACGGGTCCAAGGTGATTTTGACCACCCAGGACCGGGTAATGAATGTGGATCTGCCGCTGATCCAATCCTACTGGGAAAAGGTCAAGGTGGTGAAGGTGCCCGAGGAAGCCACGTCCCAGGACATTCTGGAAGCGGTCTTTTCGGCGTTTTCGAGCGAAGCCTCCACCAATCGCCTGGCCTTTGACGATGGAGGGATAAACATCAGCATCAGCGCCAAATGGATCCGCACCGAACCGTCGGTCGATGGCCGTGTCCCCCGCCATTCCTGCATCACACCGATCATGTCCGCCTCCGAGCGAACCCACGACGCCATTGTCCGCTACCTGGACCAGAACGACATTGTCATCAAGGAAATCCTGTCCGGAGCGCCCGAGGCAACCCGACCGCCGCTGCACATGGAAGTGACGAAACATATTGACAGCATCGACGGATCCAGCCAGAAGGCGCTGATCGAATCATTTGCCACATCGATGGGATTCAACTACTCACCCAACACCAGCATCAGCTTCCCATACGCCGGGATCCAGGTCCAGGCCCTGTCCAACCTGCTCTCTTTCGGCAACGGGAGAGAAATCCTCATCGATTTTGGAGACCTTTACGGTGATGCGGTAAACGCCATCAGCGATACGGGGCTTGAAATCCTTCAAATCAATTTAGACGCCGGGCCGGTGGAGATCATCCAGCGCCTGATGAAAACCGCAGGTATGGCCTATACCGCCTCCCCCGTTTTCTATGGAGCGAACCGATCTCCTGAATTCAATACCGCCATTTCGGTCAGCGGCATTCTCATTCCGATGGACAACGGCGAAAACCGGCTGTTTACCGAGAAAAAGATACCCGAATTGGTTAGACTGTTTCTCCGGGACCAGGGCATCCGGCTGATCCGGATCGAAGGATCCGCCCGGGGATAGTCGTCTTGAATGATCAACGGATCACACACCTAGAATAGGAGAAAGTTCCATGGCACGTTGGCGACCGGAGGTGATTCTTTCTTTGCTTTTTGCCATGCTGCTGTTTTCAGCATGCGCCACCACAGATGTAACCCTTCAGGATAAGAAAAAAGCCGCTGCGGCCATTAATCTGGGGGAAGCCTATCTCAATGGCGGCAATTACACGGCGGCCCTGAGAGAACTGCTTAAAGCGGAAAAATTGAATGCAGACGACCCCATCCTGCATAACGATCTGGGTCTGGTATATATGGCCAAGGAGAAGATGGATCTGGCCGTGGTGCATTTTGAAAAAGCGGTCCAGCTGAAACCCGACTACTCCCTGGCCAAAAACAACCTGGGCAGTGCCTATATGGTTCAGAAAGAATGGGACAAGGCCATTGCCGTGCTGGAACCGGTCACCGGAGACATGCTCTACGCCACGCCGCACTTTCCACTGGCCAACCTGGGATGGGCTTACTACAACAAGGGGCAATACGACAAGGCCCAGAAATATTTGAAAAAGGCACTGGACGTGCAGCCGGACTTTTTTGTCGCCCAGTTGAATCTGGGCAGGACGTACCTGGCCACCGGCCGATTGCACGCCGCGCAATCCCTGTTCGAAAAGGTTGCGCAAACCAATCCTAAAAACCCGGCCCTGCTGCTGGAAATGGGCAGAACCTACCGCCTGCTGGGAGACTACAACAACGCCAGACTGGCCTTGAAGGGCGCCATTGAATATACGGAAGACTCCAACCTGGCCGTCGAGGCGTCCGAAGAGTTGAACAAGATCTACCAGTAGCCGCGATATTCATGAGCATCATCTGAACGCTACCCGCCCGTGGTTGGATTGTTTGCCGAGGGAAGCCTTATGACCAAAGACGACCGCCCGACTGAGCATGCCCTGCCCGAACGCCTGCAGCACAAAATCACCGAACAGACCCACCACCCGAGCGAACTGGAAGCGCTCAACCAGGCCGTAACCAGCGAACGGGACTCACTCAAAAAAAAACTGGCCGATTGCTCCCGGCTGTTGCAGGCTACGACCACCGGCCTGATTTCGCTGGACAAGTCCGGCCTCATCGACGGCGTCAGCTCCCGCGCGGTCGAAATGCTCGGCGCAGACAAATCCTACTTGCTGAAAAAACCCATCAGCCTGTTCATCGCCACCGAAGACCAGTCCGTTTTTTTTATCAACCGCAGTCGGATTTTCGCCAGGACCCTGAAAGAGCCCTTTGAAATCAATCTCAAGAAAAAGGACGGAACCGTATGGTCCGCACGGGTAAATGCCCAACCGGTTGAGACGCCCAGCCAGAAGCTTCCCGGCATGCTGTTGGCCGTGGAAGACATCACTCCCTATCGGCAGGCCCTGGAAGCCCTGCAGCTCAAAGAGTACTTTGTCAACCTGCTGTTTTCGATCATTGACGACCTGTCCGTCTGGTCCCCGGCCGACATCGACGAAATCATTGTCTACTCCCTGGAAAAAGTGGGATTGGTATCGGGGGCGGACCGGGTCTATGTTTGCCTGTTTCACGATCGGAAAGCTCGGCTTTCCATTACTCACGAATGGGTCAGCGACGGAGTTGAATCCCCGGCCCCGGCTCTGCAGAACGCCAGTGTGGAAACATTTTCCAGCATCTTGAGCCAGGTGAAAAAGAGCAGCACCGTCTCCGTTGCGGATATCGATACCCTGCCAGCGATTGAACACGCGGCCCATGAAGGGTTTCATGCCCCGGGAGTCAAATCCTTCCTGTTCACCCCCTTGTTCTACGGCCGATACCTGATAGGCATCATCGGCTGTGACGCCGTCAGACAGCCGGTAGACTGGTCCATGGAAACGCAGAACCTGGTCAAATGCGTCGGCAGCACCATCGTCAATGCGCTCATCCGGAAACAGGCCCAGAAGGCACCGGCCAAGGTTCGCGAAACCATCCTGCAGTTCGTTTCACCGGCTCCCCATACCGGTGACGATGACTCGTTAGAGTACGAGGGCCCCATTGAGGTCATTGGCAGCGATGACGGCACCCCCGTCGAAGAAAAAGCCCAATGGCGCTTCGAAGAAGGGGAACCCGATGATCCGCACCTGGTCAGCACGGCGCTGCTCAAGGACGGGAAAACGGCCAATATCGCCTGCAAGAACTGCAACCACCAGAAGCTGCTGGACATTTCCGTAATCCGCGCCATCGGCACCCACCTGAAGGCCACCTGCACCTGCGGCAACGAGATGTACATCAAAGTCGAACTTCGCCGGGAGCACCGCAAAATGGTCCATCTGGAAGGCGTGTACATCCGCGGCAGGGGCGACCGCATTGCCATGAAGTCGGACGACTGGGGAAGGATCCTGATCGAAAACCTCTCCCGCCATGGGATCGGTTTCAAAGTTTTCGGAAAACAGGATGTACGCGTCAACGACCGGTTCCGGGTCAAATTTACCCTGGACAACACAGCCCGCTCGGTGGTTCAAAAAGAGGTGGTCGTACGCTCGGTGGCCGAAGAGGCCATCGGCTGCCAATTCGTGGGCAAAGATCCCTGTGATGTGACCATCGGCTTTTACATGATGACCACCTGACCGGCAACGCACGACCGCGGTCGGATGCCTGAAGAAAACAGATGCCTTTTTGAGCCACCGCTTAACCGGTTTTTTGGCTGAAGGCAATTGGGAAAACTTTTCGACTACCTTCCTGCATATCTACAAAGATGCTTAAACGATAGCCTGGTTGATGGTTGGCCCTGTTTGGCCTGTGTCTCAGATGGTATCTGTCGGTCCAGCAGCATCGTCGGACGTTCAAATTGTGGGAAAAAGTGCAGGTTTTACCCATTGCGGTATTTTTGGGATAATCTCAATTAAAACGTAACAAAATGGAAATTGACGCTTAAATGGTTTAAG
>JAHLLR010000173.1 GCA_020444075.1 Deltaproteobacteria bacterium | reverse complement strand
CTGTCAATGATCGCCTGAATGAGGCCACCGATATTCGCCGTAATGAAGCCAGCTGAAAGTGCCCCAAAAGCGATCTCGGAACGGCTTTCAAACTAGGCTTTTTCACCTCCTTTCAGGGCTTCGTTTTTTTCTGTTTTTGGACTTTTTAAAGTGCTCTTGACCGGTCGGGGGGAACGATAGCTTTTACCCTCCAGCACGACTTTGTAGGCCCCATGGCGCAGTCGGTCGATGGTGGCCGCCCCGAGGATCCGGTTGGGGAAGGCGTCGGTCCATTCGGGCACATCCAGATTGGAGGTGACAATCGTGCTCTTGCGTTCATAGCGTTCGGCAACGATGTCATGGAAGTCCTCATCCTGGTTGGTCTTGAGCGGTTTCAATCCGAAGTCGTCGATGATGAGCAGGTCGACGCCGGCCAGTTTGGCAAAGTGCCGGTCGTAGCCGTTGGTTGCCCGGGCAGCGTTAAGCTGGATGAGCATTCGAGATATGCTGGTAAACAGGACATCATATCCGGCACGGATGGCGCTGTGGCCAAGGGCCTGGGCGATATGGCTTTTCCCGGTGCCGCAAGGACCGACGACGAACACCCCCACCTTTTCGGTGATAAACCGGCATGAGGCCAGCTCGGTGATCATCGCCCGGTTGATGCCCGGATTGAAGGTAAAGTCAAATTCCTCCAGGGTTTTCTGGTTCCTGAAGTTTGCCCGGCGGAAGGCCGAGGCCAGCTTCTTCTGGGTCCGGCGGGCGATCTCGTCGGTAATGATGGTGCCCAAAAAATCCATGTAAGAGAGCTTCTTCTCGATGGCCTGACGGTTGCGCGATTCCAGCGAGTCGAGGATTCCGGAAAGGCGCAGCTGTTTGAGCATGGGGATCAATTCGGGCATGGGGTTCATGAGCACCCCCTTTCACCCGTGTTCGACAGGCGGTTGCCCGGCCGCAGGAACCGGCCGGTGCGGGTGTAGGTGTCAGCCAGCTGGATCACGTTGCCGGTGTCAGGCAAGGGCTCCTGATCCAGCCCTTGATTCAGGATGCTTTTCACGGCGCGGTACCTGGGGTCTCCGTAAAAAAGCGCTCGGCGGCAGGCCGCTTCCATACGGGCGGCGCCATATTTTTTGGCCAGGGCGATGACTCCCTGGGCGGCGCGCAGGTTATCGAGCACCCGATGGGCGAACAGCTGCCGGACCAGCTGCAGACAGTTAGAACCGACCGCTTCGGCCTGACGCAGACACCATTGTGGATCGCGCATCTTGTAGGCCAGGGCCTCCGGCGGCAGGTGTTCATCCACTGTACTGCGGGAACCAGGCCTGAACAGTCGGCCATGAACGGCCACCAGTTTGAGGTCGTGATAGATCTTGACGGCATTGTCCGTGGCCTTGAGCCACAGGTTCTGGTGCACCAGCCGGAAGGGCGCCGAATAGCGGATCTTCTCAAAGCGTACGTGGCAGTCGCCATGCAGTTTGACCCGAGTCCAGGCAGCAATTTGGGGCGGCACGTCCGGCAGGGGGCGCAACAGGTGTTTTTCTCTTTCGGCAAAGCGGTTCAAAGGCTTTTCGAATGTGGTGCCGTGAATGCGGTTGCCGGCGGTCCCCATCACCCAGGCCTGCAACTGGGCATTGGCGTCGGCTAAGCTGCGGAACTGTCTTAAGGGAACGAAGCTGTTTTTCACGTATTTGACGCCGGCTTCGACCCGCCCTTTCTTTTGCGGATCCCGCGGCGGACACGGGGCGATCAGAAATCCGTAACCCTCGGCCAGACCGGCATACGAACGCTGCACTTCAGGGTCATGAAAGCAGGCCCGCACAATGGCGCACTTGGGGTTGTCGATGATCAGTCGACCGGGCACACCACCGAACCATTCCAAGGCTCGGCGATGACAGGCCAGCCAGGTTTCTACCTTCTGGTTGGTGACGATCTCGGCATACATGTGCCGGCTGAAGCAAAGGGTCATCACAAAGATCCATGTCGCCAGGGTCTCACCGGTAAAGGCGTCGGTAATATCAGGCCCCTTGCCAAAATCCACCTGGGCGGCATCCCCCGGGGCAAAGTCCAGGATGCACGTGGCTTTGGGAGTTTTCTTGCGGATCTGCTGGACCAGGCGGCGTACTGAAGAATAGCTGCCGGTAAAATTAAAATGATCGACCAGGGCCCGGTGGATGGTTGTGGTACACACCCCATCCTCGACCCACCTGTTGATCTGATCAGCGTGGCGATGGCTTAACGAGACCTGGGTAGGATTGGGCTTCTTTTCACTTTCAAGAGCTTGTGCCAGCACCTCATCATCCGGCAGGGGCACGGGGCCCAGCCAGCCATGTTGCTGCGCGTTCATTCTGACCGAGCCGCATTTGGTGCGGCCCATGAGTCCGCTCTTGGCAATGGTTCGATCACTGTCGCCCATGCGCATCCGATGAATCACATGACGGTATTGAAACATCTCAAACCTCCGATTGGCCATTGCAGCTCCTTCCGGTGAATGGTTGTCATCAACCGGAAGTATACTGCGGTTTACGAGAAGGTCCGAAATGCTTTTGGGGGTGGACAAGCGGCTCGATTACGGTGATCACCAACTGGCTCGATTACGGCGATCTTTAACTGGCCTCATTGCGGTGATCAGCAACTGGCTCCATTGCGGTGATCGCAGAGTGGCCCGATTACGCCGATCACTAA
>JAHLLR010000056.1 GCA_020444075.1 Deltaproteobacteria bacterium | reverse complement strand
CCAAAGCATCAGGTATGAACTACCGGACATTCGTCCCTAACGACAGCATGATTTGTAATTTTTGCTAAGCATGCCTTCGGCCGTTACTTGAATCAAACGGGTGCGGCGATCATTTGTTTTTGCTAACAGAGGAGTTTGTCATGAAAATAAATCTAAAATGCTTTTCAACCCTAGTGAACCTCGACGCATGTGACTACAATGCCAGCACCCCCTACCAATTGGATGAAGGACAAACTGTCGGGGACCTTATCGCGCAGGCAGGTATTGCTCGAGAGGATGTTAAGATTGCGTTCGTCAACAGCCGCATTACGGATCTCGACGAAGTGTTGTCCGATGGTGACCGGGTTGGCTTGGCACCAGCAGTGGGGGGTATGTGAGCGCTATCCACTTTTCAGATTATATTCCGAAGAACCCTTAATTTTTGTTCCAAAAAAGGGTGGGTAGTTTTTTTGCAGTTGGGGAAATGATGGGAATAGAATCATGAGAGAACCTAAGGTGGAACCAAAACCATAAAAACCATTGGCCACCGCAGGATCATTTGAATCCAATCCAGGTCATTTCGTAAATTGTACAATGTTTCGAGTAAGCAGTTCAGTACAATTTACTCCTTCATAACTGCACCTATCAAGCTTATCTCAAAAGACAGGTAACTTGCCATTAAATGAAAACGAATCTGAATTAATTGGGATCCCACATCTTGTGCTTGGACAGATTTCAGTTCAGGTTGGAATTACACAGCAGTATTGCAGGTTGTTCCCGGATTGAGTTTTTTTTGCTGGCGGATACAACAATCAGGAGGCTGCTTCCAGCGCCAGCATTCTTGCTTTCAAGGGCTCTCCGCCGCCGAACAGTCCTGGTGTCCCGTCGCTTCTGATCACCCGATGGCAGGGGATGAAAACCGGGTAAGGATTGTTGGCCATGGTGGTGCCCACGAACCGGGCGGCTCGGGGAAGCCCGGCCATCCTCGCCACCTGGCCGTAGGAGGCAGTCCGGCCGTAGGGGATCTTGGCCACCGTACGATAGACGGCCTGTTGGGCGGAGGTGAAGCGGGCAAGGTCCATCACCGGCCAGGGGATGTCGATTTTTTCTCCGTTGAAATATCGAACCAGGATGGAACCAATTTCGGATGCTTTCGGATGGTAATTGTCGATTCGCCAATACGCTTCGTCAAATGGCCGGCACAGTTCGTCGAGATCGGATGCAGGCAGCCTGATCTCAACCAGTTTGAACGGCTCGGCGGAAAAAGCTACGGCGCTGTAACCGAATGCGGTTTCGACGATCTGATAACGGTTCATGACCGATTCCCGGCAATGCTAAAGGATGGATTATTCGGATGCGACGGGAAAAAAAACCCCTGAAGGATGAATCCGTCAGGGGCTGGAACGTCTTTAACACCATCAATGATTAGGTTTCTTCGACGGTGATGGCGCTCTCTTCGCACACTTCCACGCAGCTTTCGCAGCCGAGGCATTCTTCAGCGTTCACCGGGACGGATTTTTCATCCTGCATCTCGAACACTTCCACGGGGCACACATCGACACACTCTTCGCAGCCAACGCATTTGGTCTCGTCAACGATCGGGTTAAAAGCCATCTTAAAAGTCTCCTTTCAATAGGTTCTATGCGTGTTGATCCAATTATCAACATCTGCTGTCTTTTAATGGGAAAGGGCTTATACCAAATAAAACACCCAGTCAAGCGTTGAAGCCGTTTTTTTCAGCACCCCGCCGGATAGCCCCCAATTCCCCGCCAGTTGGGCTTTTCATCGATGCCGGAATCAACTTTCCACCAGGACAATCAGGGTGTGGCCAACCGATTCCGTTTTTTCATTTTTGCCCGACGCGACGGCGGTTGCGGGAGCCATCCGTCGGATGACGCTTGAGGGTGTCCACTTCGCGGCGGCAAAAAGGGTGACTGTCGCGGCCGGCTCGGATTCCGTACCCGCGGCCATCGATGCGAAGGTAGAAAGGGCATCCGATGATGGAAATTCCCGGGCAGTCAGATCGGCCAGCACACTGCCTAATGCCGGACCTGCACCGGCCGTTGGGAGGGGAAGTCGAATGCCGGCCAGCCGTTGGAAACAAAGCGCGCCGCCATCGGTTTCAAGCAGGGCATCGATCACCGCGCGGCTGGTGGTGGTCAACAGTTCCGGCAGCGCATCATCGGCAATAGCCAGGGTCGCCCAGGCACGAATCCGTTGCATGGTCAGTTTTGCACCCGGATCGTCCCGCCAGATCTGGGCACCGAAGGTCTGACGACTGAAACCCACCTCATCGGTATCCGTCAGGGTGTCCAGAAAATCCTTTTCCAGCGTTTTGAACCGATTGAGATCATGGTCAAGGCGGTCGGTGGCCTGGTCGTTCTCCTGGGCCAGTGCCAGGAACAGTCGGGCACTGAATTCGGCCTCCGTTTTTTCCGCCTCCTGATCCGCCTGATGATCGGTCTGATGATACCGCTTAATATCGGATCGGATCCGGTTGATCGCGGTTTCGTCGAAAAAAGGAATGTCCCCCTGCCGCTGACTGAAAAACCCGGCACCCGGGGTGGATTTTCCCGGATTCATCCGCGCCCAGTCGGTGAATTCCGCTAAAGCGGCGCGCAGCCGGTCGTCATCCCGGATTATCGGTGTGCGGATCTCAACGAGCCCCTGCGATGCCAGTGCACGCAGGCTTTCGGGAATGCTCGTTGCCAATGGCTGGTAAATCACCACCGGTCCCACAAGAGCGGTCAGCATGCGGGCCGTGGATTCGGATAGATAGGTAAAGGGCAGGTATGCGGGAGTCATGTTTTTCTCCAATAATTTTCCAAGATGTGAGAACACGGATCCGGGCCGCAAGGTGCCATTCATGGACGGACACGATCATCCCGGGGAACCACCCCCATCTCCAGCAGTTGGTCGCGCAGCCGATCCGCAAGGACCCAGTCCTTGGCCTGCCGCGCGCGCCTCCGTTCGTCCATCAATTGCTGTACGGCCGGGTTTTCGGTTTCGTCCTCAAAATCGATAATGTTCACCACCGTGTTGATGCGGGCCAGCGTTTCCAGCACTTTTTCAGCCCCGGCAGCATCAATGAGCCTTTCCAGAATCAGGGTGTTGATGCGCTTGACCACGGTGAAGAGAGAGGCCAGTGCGGCGGAGATGTTCAGGTCGTCGTCCATGGCGGAGGCAAACCCATTTTTGATGTCGTAGCAGAGCTGATCCAGTTCCCCGAAGGAATCTCCACGGCGGACGTTCTTCAAGGCCCGGATACAGGCATCCAGGCGCTTTAAGGTTTTGCGCACCCGATTCAGTCGCGCCACGGAAAACAGGACCGGTTTGCGATAGTTGACCGAGATCAGCCAGTAGCGGATCTCCCGCCCCGTGTAGCCCATGTCCAGCAGGCCCTGAATGGTCAGGGCATCTTTCTTTTCGTCGACCTTCTTGCCGTCAACCAGCACGCGGTCGCAGTGAACCCAGTATTTGGCCAGGGTCTTGCCGGTCAGGGCGCCGGCAATGGCGATCTCGTTCTCGTGGTGGGGAAATACCAGCTCTCGGCCGGCGCAGTGGATATCGTAGAAATCCCCCAGGTATCGCATGGACATGGCGGCGCATTGCAGGTGCCATGAGGGGCGCATGTTGCCCCAGTCGGTCGGCGTGTAGATGCCCCGCTTGAGTTCCGACAGCCGGGTGCGTTTGAGCAGGGTGAAATCGCGGGGATTGTCCTTTTCGTACTCGTCCAGGTCCACGGTGGCGCCGACGCGGATCTTGTTGAGGTCGATTCCCGATAACTGGCCGTATGCCTTGAATCGCGAAATGTCGAAATAGATGGAACGCAGCTTTTCGTAAGCATAGCCTTTTTTGACCAGCCGGTCAGCCAGGCTGACCATATCGTCGGCGTGTTCGCTGGCCCGGGGATAGTGATTGGCCGGCTGGATGCCCAACCTTTTAAGATCCTTATGAAAGGATTCGATGTGCATGCCGGTGAAGTCTTCCAGGGACATGCCGGCCTTCTCGGAGCCCTCGATGGTCTTGTCGTCCAGATCGGTGATGTTCATCACCTGGTTGACCGCATATCCCCGGTAAGCCAGGTAGCGCGCCAGTAGGTCGGAAAAGATGAAGCGTCGGCCCTCCCCCACGTGCATGCGGGCATGGGCCGTCGGGCCGCAGGCGTACATGGACACCTTCCCCGGATTCACCGGCAAAAAAGGCTCTTTCTTATGCGTCATGGTATTGAACAGCTTGAGGTCTATCTTCTCCTGGACGGCAAAGAGCGGGGTGGAAAGGTAGCGTTCACCGCCGTCGGGAAAGATCACCACCAGCGTCCCCTGCTCCAGGGACGTGGCGACCTCGGCGGCCACCACCATGGCTGCACCGCTGCTCATGCCCACCATGAGGCCTTCTTCCCGGGCAAGGCGCCGGGTCATCTCGAAAGCCGGCTCATCCTCCACGTTGACCTTCTCGTCCAACAGGCGCTTCTCGAATATTTCCGGCTGGTAGGCTTCCTTCATGTTTTTAAGCCCTTGGAGCCGGTGTCCCAGATATGGCTCCACCCCGATGATCCGGATCTCGGGGTTGAATTCCTTGAGCCGCCGGGACAGCCCCATCAGGGTTCCCGATGTGCCCATGGTAGCCACCATATGAGTCAGCGTGCCGCCGGTCTGATCCCATAATTCGACGGCGGTGCCGTTGTAATGGGCCTTCCAGTTGGCCGGGTTGTTGTACTGGTCGGTCATGAAATAGGTGTCGGGATTCTCCCGCGCGAGGCGGTACACCTCCTCGATGGCACCGTCGGTGCCCAGATGGCCCGGGGTGAGCAGAATCTCCGCACCACGCGCCCTGAGGATCTGCTGCCGCTCCACACTGGCCGCCTCGCTCATGGCCAGCAGCAGCCGGTAGCCTTTGACCGAGCAGACCATGGCCAGGCCGATCCCCGTGTTGCCGCTGGTGGCCTCGATCACCGTCTTTCCCGGTTTCAGTTCACCCGACCGTTCCCCCTCCTCGATCATGGACAGCGCCGGGCGGTCCTTGATCGAACCGCCGGGGTTGAGATACTCCAGCTTGGCCAGCACCCGGACATGCGGGTTGGGGTTCAGCCGCCGGATCTCCACCAGCGGGGTATTGCCGATATGATTCAAAATGCTGTCGTTCATGACAAAAGGTCCCGTTTGCAATGGCAAAAAAGAACGGAATGTAAACCGAAATTCAACATCAAAAATTGAATCGATGGTCGATCGGATGCTGACCGGGCCTCCCGCTTCATCCGGCATTGCCTTTGAAGCGTGACTTGAGCGCCGCTTCAATCTGCTCACGCACCGCCTGCTCGTCGACCTCGGCGTCGATGATGACGAAGCGCCGGGGTTCCCGCCTGGCCAGATCCAGGTAACCCGCCCTCACCCGCCGATGGAAGGCCAGGCGCTCTTTTTCGAACCGGGATTCCTTCGCATGGGCGGCATCGGCATCAATCCGGCGCCAGGCGCGCGCCAGCCCGGCTTCGGGATCCAGATCGAGCAGCAGGGTCAGATCGGGTGTCAGGCCGTTGCAGACCAGCTGGTGGAGCTGACGGATCATCCCCCTGTCCAGTCCCCGGGCGTAGCCCTGATAGACCAGGGTGGCATCGAAATAGCGGTCGCAGACCACCACCCTGCCGGCCGCCAGGGCCGGACGGACCACCGTTTCCAGATGCTGGACCCGGTCCGCCACGTAAAGGAGCAGCTCAGCCGCAGGGGCCAGGTCACTGTTTTCCGGGTGGAGCAGGACGGAACGAATCTGACCGCCGATGGGCGTCCCGCCGGGCTCCCGGGTGGTCAGGCAGTCACGGCCGATCGTCATCAGCCAATCGGCGACAATCTGGATCTGGGTGGTTTTCCCGGACCCTTCAATGCCTTCTAAAGTAATGAACATAATCAATCATCCCGCATCCGAATTGCCCGGACCTTTGTAGAAATGTCTCTCCAGCAGCCGGTGATAAGGCGTCCAGGACCCGTCCGACGGATCCTGGGCCACATATTCACGGATACTGTTCACCCGGGAATCCATCTCGTCAATATAATTGAGCAGGACCGCCTCGATGGTTTTGGGCGGTTCGGGGGAACCGAAGGCCCGTTCGCCGTGGTGGCTGACGATCATGTGCTTGAGCAGGTGGGCCTGGACATCCGGAAAATCCGGCACCTGCTTCAGTTTTTCATCCAGCATGGACAGGCCGATGATAATGTGACTGAGCAGCCGGCCTTCATCGGTATAATCGATGCGGCGGGTATATTCCAGTTCCCTGGTCTTTCCCACATCGTGAAGGATCACCCCGGCCAGCAGCATATCCCTGTCCACGCCGCTGTAATGCCCGGCAATCAATTCCGACAAAATGGCCATGGACAGGGTGTGTTCCAGAAGGCCGCCGATATAAGCGTGGTGCATGAGCTTGGCCGCCGGCGCCCGGGTATAGTCGGCCACAAACGCATCATCGGTCCAGAAGGCCTCAAACAGCGCCTTTAAATGCGGTGTCTGCATCCGGGCGGTCATCTCCTTGAGCCGGTCGAACATCTTGCCCACGTCACGGGTGGTGACCGCCAGAAAGTCCCCTGCATCCACCTGGTCCGCCGGCACCCGGACCATATCCTTGATCACCAGCTGAAGGCTGCCCCGATACTCGCCCACCTGCGCCCGGACATGCACGAAATCGCCTTCGGCGACCGCGGCGGCGATGCGCTCCACCTGGTCCCATACCACTCCTTTTATCTGGCCGGTGCGATCCGACAGGGTCACGTTCAAAAAAGGGTTCCCGTCCTTCTTATGGGCCATGGCGCGCTGGGCCAGCATAAACACCTCGTCCAGGGCGCCGCCCGCGACAAGTTCAGAGACAAAACGTTTGGTCATCGGTGTCACCGTCTCACGGTCTTCAAAAATAAACGGCCGTTGGCTAAGGGGTTAGGGGAACGTCTCGCCGGGCCAGTTCCCGCAGGGTATCGTAATCGGTCATGTCGCATTTGATGGGGGTAATGGAAATATACCGGTCGCCCAGGGCGGCTCCGTCAATATCCGACTGGTCGTAGGCCGCCTGGCCGTCACATCCTTGCCAGTAATAGATCCGGTCCCTCGGATCGCGCCGTTTTTCAAAATGCTGGGCAAAAACCCCGGTTCCCTGGCGGCTCCAGCGCACACCGCGAATCTCGCCTATCGGCAGATCGGGAAAATTGACGTTGAGGAAAGTCCCCTGCGGAAGCCCCCATCCCTTCACCTGCAGCGACAGGGATTCGGCAAAACGGGCTGCAGCATCGACGTGCCGGTCACCGGGGGCAATGATGGATATGGCTATGGCGGGAATGCCGGCCATGGCAGCCTCCTTGGCGGCGGCCACGGTTCCCGAATAGTTGACATTGATGCCCACGTTGGCGCCCGGATTGATGCCGGAGACAACCAGCTCGGGAGGGGCATCCAACAGCTCGGCCAAACCCAGTTTCACACAGTCCGCCGGGGTGCCGTTGACGGCAAAACCGCTCAGGCTGCCGTTGACCCGGGTATTTTCGAAACGGATGGGCTGGTGAAGGGTAATCCCGTGACCCACCGCGCTGCGTTCACGATCCGGCGCCACCACCGTCACGTGGTGGCGGGCCGAAAAGGCGCGGTGCAATGCCCATAATCCCGGTGCATGGATGCCGTCGTCATTGGTCAGCAGTACGCGCATGAAAACTCTTTTTTCATCTGAAATATCGCTGCACGACCAGGACCTGCCCCGGTCGGCAATCGATGTTTAAAACTGTTGTTGCAATTTATAACCGGATAGCTTTATATTGAATTTTTCATTTATGTGCAAGCGGTTATCCTGCATCCGCCCCCGCAGGATCCACACTGAAACCACCTCTTTTCCCATAACGTCTATGCCTTTATTTAATTGATGCGACCTTCCATGTTCAGACCATCATCTCCCGAAATAAGCTGTCCGGTAGTGATCCTGACCATCTTTTGCTTTACGCTCTGGTTCTTAACGACGGGGGCGCCTGTTGCCGCCCACGCCGAGTCCATAACGGACCGGCTCAGCGGCAGCCCGAAAGTCCCCTGGCAGATCAGTGCGGATACGGTCGACTACGATGCCGAGTCCACCACCTATCATGCCAGGGGCAATGTGATCATCGAAAAGCAGGCCGCCCGCCTGGTGGCCGATGCGGTTTCCTTCAACCACAAAGCCATGACCGCCGTGGCCGACGGCCACGTGGTGATGACCGTAGGCGACGATATTCTTACGGGAGAACGCGTGGAACTGAACCTGGATCAGGAAACCGGCGTGGTTCACGGCGGCACCGTGTTCCTGAAAGAGAATCATTTTTACATCCACGGCGAGCGCATCGAAAAAACCGGCAAGGACACTTACCAGATGGAAAAGGGCTCCATCACCAGCTGCGACGGTGACCGGCCGGACTGGGTCATCACCGGTCGAACGGTCAAGGTCACTATCGAAGGCTACGGATCCGCCACCCACGCCGTGCTCAGAGCCCGGGATGTGCCGATTCTGTACACCCCCTACCTCCTGTTCCCGGCAAAAACCAAGCGCCAGACCGGCCTGCTGATTCCGGAGGCGGGCTATTCGGACCGCTGGGGGGTCAGCTGGAATCAACCGCTCTTCTGGGCCATCAGCGACAGCACCGATGCGACCGTGTATACCCACTACATGCAGGAAAGAGGCACCAAAGTCGGCCTGGAATACCGCTATGCCCTGACCCGGGATTCATATGGGACCCTCATGGCCGACGGTCTGCAGGACCGTAAAACCGATGACGGCACCCTGGAGGCCACCCGGAAATGGGGCTATGCCGGTGATGCCTACGACAGGCCCAACACGGACCGCTACTGGCTGCGGGCCAAGCAGGACCAGGAACTCCCCGGGGGGGCCATGGCGCGACTGGATCTGGATATCGTCAGCGATCAGGACTACCTCAACGAGTTCAAGGACGGGCGCAGCGGATTCAACGAAACCCGGGATTCCTTTCTGAGGTCATTCGGCCGGGACCTGGACACCTATGATGAAACCATCCGTACCAACCGGCTCAACGTCAACCGAACCTGGTCGCGCTATTCCCTGAACGGCGACCTGCTGTGGAACGACAACGTAACCAACCGGCGCTGGGAATCGTCCGACGATACGCTCCAACAACTTCCGGTTATCCAGTTCAACGGCACCAAACAGCAGGCTTTCGGTACGGGCGTTTACTGGGACCTGGATTCCGAATACGCCTATTTTTACCGGGAGGACGGCGATCGGGGGCATCGGTCGGACATTCATCCCAGGGCCTATCTGCCGCTCAGCTGGAAAAACTACCTGTCGGTGGAGCCGTCGGTTGGCTGGCGCCAGACCACCTGGGTAATGGACCGCTGGGACAACGACAGCCTGGATCACTCCAGCTATCGCCAGATCTACGACGCCCGTCTGGATCTTTCCACGGAGTTTTCAAAAATCATGGGATCTCCCATAGCAGCTGTGGACCGTATTCGCCACAGTGCCAAACCCAGAGTCGTTTACGAATACATCCCGAATCAGGACCAGTCGGACCTGCCTTATTTTTCCGATCTGGATCGCATCGATGAAAAAAACCGGGTGACCTACTCCCTGACCAACACCTTTACGGCAAGAACGACCAAGCCGGTCCGCTCCGCCACAACGGCCGGCGGTGGTTCCTCATCTGAAAAAAAAGTCAGACCGACGGACACGAGGCAGGGGGATCCGCCAACGCCGACGGCTTTCGACTACAATCGCTTCTGCCGCTTTTATCTGGAGCAGAGCTATGACATCGCAGCGGCCAATGACGATCAGCCCGAACCCTTTTCAGACATCTATGGCGAACTGGAATTAAATTTCTGGCGTTATCTAACCGTCGATGCCGACGCCAGTTACAACACCTACGCCACCCATTTTTCATCCCATAATGTGGGCGCCGGCATCGCCGACCACCGCGGGGACCGGCTGTGGGTGGAGCACCGGTATGAAAGGGACGACTATGAATCCATTCGCAGCACCCTGTCCGTCACCCTGACCGACCACCTCAGTGCCAGGGGCGAATACGAGCGCAACCTGAAGGACGAAACGGACATCATCAAGGGTGCCGGTTTTCTCTACACCGCCCAATGCTGGTCCGTCGATTTTTTCTATGCCGTGGAAGGCGAGGACAATAAATTTTTATTTTCAATCAACCTGATGGGCATCGGCGGGCTCGGCGAGTAACCGATGCGAATGCCAATTGCCTTTTGGCCATAGGGATGATACACGAATCCCCCTCTGATCCCCCATCGGATGAACTGGCGGGACGTGTTCAGATCAGTTGATTCATTTTTAACCAACGGAACCACACCCCATGGCTGGAGACAAACTGACGCGCGCCTGGTATGCGCTTCACACAAAAAGCCGTTTCGAAAATGTGGTCAACGACGGACTGGCCAAAAAGACCCTGGATGTCTTCCTGCCCAAGATTACCGTGAAAAGCAGGCGGAGGGACCGGCACAAGATGATCCGTGTGCCCCTTTTCCCCGGTTATCTTTTTGTCAGGACCGATCTGAATCCGTATGAACACATCGAGATATTAAAAACCACGGGGGCGGTGCGGCTCATCGGCAGCACCCGGGGACCGGTACCGATTGCCGATGCAACGATTGATTCCCTCAAGATCATGGTTTCCACGGACGGAGAAGTGATCACCGGCACCCGGTTCAAGAACGGGGATCGGGTAATGGTGGTCAGCGGACCCTTTGCCGGTGTGACGGGTATTTTTTCAAGCTACCGCGGTGACGGCCGGGTGATCGTCAACATCGAAGCCCTGGGCCAGTTCGCCGCCGTCAACGTCGATGCCGCCGATGTGGAGAAGCTGCCGGAAATATTATCATAACTACTTGACTTTCTATTAAGTTTTATTTTATAGAATCACTTTCAATCCCGTATACACTACCGATTGTTGAAGGAGGGTACATGAACAAACTGGAACTCATCTCCGCTTTGAAGACAAAGGCCGACATATCCAAATCCGAAGCGGCAAAAGTGGTCCAGATCTTTTTTGACAGCATGGCCGAAGCCATGGCCGATGGAGAGCGAGTTGAGATTCGCGGTCTGTGCAGCTTCTTCGTGAAAGAGTACAAAAGCTATACGGGAAGAAACCCCAAAACCGGCGAAAAGGTCACCATCAAACCCAAAAAGCTTCCTTTTTTCAAAGCCGGAAAAGAGCTCAAGGAACGGGTGGATCAATAGTCGGCATGCCAACCCAGCGCCAAACGGACGGGACCCTTGGCACCGGGCCCCGGACTCAAAAGAGGCGGGCCCGATTCAATCTTCCGGGATCCATGGAAAATGACGACGGCAACCGTATTTAACGCCATCGTTGGCCAACAGCACGCCATCAGGTTGCTCAAGACGTTTATCCGCAACGGTACCCTGCCTCATGCGTTGCTCTTTACCGGTAACGATGGTGTGGGGAAAAAAATAACGGCCACGGCATTTGCCATGGCCTGCAACTGCCTGACGTTACAGTCGGCGATTCGCCGCCGCCCCCATCTCGATGCCATTGATGCCTGCGGAGATTGCGGGCCCTGCAGAAAGATTGCCGGGAACCATCATCCGGATATCATCCATGTCGCCCCCCTATCGTCGGTTATCAGAATCGCCCAGATCAGGAAACTGCTTCAGGCGCTGACGTTGAAGCCCAATGAGGCAAACCGGCGGGTGGTGATTCTGGCCGATGCGCAGACCTTGAATCCGGAAGCGGGCAATGCGCTCCTGAAGGTTCTGGAAGAGCCCCCGGACCGAACGTTGCTGGTGCTGACGGCACGCCAGACATCCGATCTGATGCCCACCATCGTCTCACGGTGCCAGCACATCCGTTTTTCGCCCCTTCGCGAGGCAGATATTAAACAACTGCTGACGGCGGCGGGCGGAATCAAACCGGAAACCGTAGAGGCGGTTGCCGCCCTCTGCGGCGGCAGTTTCACCCGTGCGCAAAAATTGATCGACAGCCGATGGCTGAACCGACGGGACTGGATCATCCAGGCCATGGGAAGTCAAATGGCCGATACCGGGATATCAGGAATCCGGGCGTGGCTGGCATGGTCTGAAATGTTGGCAAAGAAAAAGGACCTTATTGAAGATTCCCTGGAAATCATTACCTTGTGGCTGCGGGACATTCTGGTCTTCAGGACGGACCCGCAGCGGGTTTTGAATCAGGATCGGCTGGAAGCGCTTTCCGCGGCTGCAAAACACGTCAGCCAGACGCAGCTGCTCGAACAGATCGATGCGGTGGACCGCGCATTGACGGCACTGCGATCCAATACGAACGCAAGATTGACACTGGACGCCATGGCTCTGCGAATGGCAGGGGCCTGAAGCCTCGGAAAAAGTAAATTAAACGGATACACTGCAGGGTGTGGGTTCGGGTACAAGAGAAACCATGAAAAAAAAAGTGGGAATCCGGTTTAAAACCGGTGGCAAGGTTTACGATTTCAACTGCGGAGCCTTTGTCCTCAGCGTAGGCGACCAGGTGATCGTGGAATCGGAAAAAGGTCTGGGATTCGGAACCGTGGAGACGCCGCCCGAACTGGTGGAGGATACCGACAAACCCGGCAAGCCTCTGAAAAATATATTTCGCAAAGCCAATGAAAAGGATTTGAGCCAGGTCGAACACAACACGTCCCTGGAGCGCGAAGCCCATGCTTTCTGCATGAAAAGTATCAAGGAACTCGGGCTCAAGATGAACCTGTTCTCCGTGGAGAGCACCTTCGACGCCAGCCGACTCACCTTCTTCTTCACTGCCGATGGCCGGGTGGACTTCAGGCAGCTGGTAAAAATCCTGGTCAACCAGTTCAAGGTCCGCATCGAGATGCGACAGGTGGGCATTCGCAATCAAGCCAAGATGTGCGGGGGCCTTGGACGCTGTGGACGAATGTTCTGCTGCTCATCGTTCCTGGAAAAGTTCGAGCCGGTATCCATCCGCATGGCCAAACAGCAGGGGCTTTCCCTGAACCCCACCAAAATTTCGGGCCAGTGCGGCAGGCTCATGTGCTGCCTGACCTTCGAAAATGAGACATACCGGAAACTGAAACAGGGCTTCCCCAAAATTGGCAAGGTTGTAACCACCAAAAACGGCCCGGGAAAAGTGACCCGCCACAACGTTATCTGCAACCGCCTGACGGTGCGGCTGGAAGAAGGCGGTGAAGCGGAAATCAGCCTTGATGACATTGTCAACGACAGGAGTTAAACCATGGCCTCGCCGTTTTATATCACCACACCCATATATTATGTGAACGCCCGCCCCCACCTGGGCCATGCCTATACCACCATTGCCGCGGATGTGGTCAGGCGGTTTCACGCCATGTCAAGCGACCAGACCTATTTTCTCACCGGCACGGACGAACATGGGGATAAAATCGTCCGCGCCGCCAGAAAGGAAAATCGGACCCCACGGGAGTATGTGGACCAGATCAGCGGCCTTTTCAGGAAACTGTGGCCGGAACTCAACATTTCCAACGATTACTTCATCCGCACCACGGACCCGGCCCATATGGCCGTGGTGGAGACCATCCTGCAGCGCATCTACGATGCCGGTGACATCTATTTCAGTGAATACGAAGGACTTTACTGCTTTGGATGCGAGCGGTTCTACACCGAGCGGGAACTCGTCGACGGCTGTTGTCCCGACCACCAGACCCCTCCGGAAACCATCAAGGAGTCCAACTATTTTTTCAAGATGAGCCGGTATCAGCAATGGCTGATCGACCACATTAATCAGAATCCCGACTTTATCCGTCCCGAACGCTACCGGAACGAAGTCCTGGCATTTTTGCGCGACCCCCTGGACGACCTGTGCATCTCGCGGCCCAAATCCCGCATTAAATGGGGCATCAACCTGCCCTTTGACGCCGATTACGTAACCTACGTCTGGTTCGATGCCCTGCTCAATTATGTGTCGGCGCTGGGCTACCCGGATGGAGAATTGTACAAGACCTATTGGCCCGTGGCCCAGCACATCGTGGCCAAGGACATCCTCAAGCCCCACGGAATCTACTGGCCAATCATGCTCAAAGCGGCCGGGATTCCCGTTTACCAGCACCTGAATGTTCACGGCTACTGGAACGTGGACCAGAGCAAGATGTCCAAGAGCATCGGCAATGTAGTGGAGCCCCTTGAGATGAAAGACGTTTATGGTCTGGACGCGTTCCGTTTTTTTCTCATGCGGGACATGGCTTTCGGCCTGGACTCCAACTTCAGTGAAGAGGCCCTGGTCCAACGCATCAATGCGGACCTTGCCAATGACCTGGGCAATCTCTTTTCCCGGGTGCTCTCCATGGCCCATAAGTATTTCGGCGGCGTGGTTCCCGAACCGGACCCCGAGGTGGAAAAGGAAATGGACCTGGGGCTGGAAAACAATTCCCGGGCCGCCATCGACGCCTACGCCGCCAGCATGGGAGAGTTTGCCTTTCACAAGGGCCTGGCATCGGTGTGGGAGTTCATCACCCACATGAACAAGTATGTGGATGTAACCGCCCCGTGGGTGCTGGCTAAGAACAAGGCCACCC
Source organism: Deltaproteobacteria bacterium (assembly GCA_020444075.1). Taxonomy (GTDB): domain Bacteria; phylum Desulfobacterota; class Desulfobacteria; order Desulfobacterales; family Desulfosarcinaceae; genus Desulfosarcina. Next base: position 18,685 of record JAHLLR010000056.1, on the reverse strand, counting down.
GCAGACAGTTGGAAACGGTAATTTATAACCTGCTGGAAGGGCTTCGCATCATCTCCGGCCTGATCTATCCGGTGATGCCCGATACGGCCGCCAGGATGCAGAAACACCTGGGATTTTCCGGCGATGACGGTTTTTACAAGATGGACCGGCTCACCACATGGAGAGGGGTGAAGCCGGGGGTGAAACTGAGAAAATCCGTATCCCTGTTTCCCCGCATCGACCTGGACAAGAAACAACAACAACCCGTGGAAAAGGCCGCAACCCCGATCATGGAAAAACCCATCAAACCGGAAATCACCATCGACGATTTTGCCAAGATAGACCTGCGTGTGGCCACCGTCGTGTCCGCCCAGGCAGTCCCCCGCGCCAACAAACTGCTTCAGCTGGAGGTGGACCTGGGTGAAACGCGAACCATCGTCTCCGGTATCGCCGGCAGCTACACTCCCGAGGATCTGGTGGGCAAACAGGTCATCGTCGTGGCCAACCTCAAACCCGCCAAGCTCATGGGCGTGTTGTCCAAGGGCATGCTCATTGCGGCATCGGACGAAGACGGCGTCACCGTGGCGACACTGGATCATTCGGTCACGCCCGGTACGCCGTTAAGCTGACCATCCCCGGGGGTATAATTTTCGGAAATGACCCGCTTTTTTAAACGTGATACGCATTCGTCACCCCAGCCCAGCTGGAGAACCTACCAGGAAAGCCTCAGGCGTCAGTACTTCCCGTCCAGACGCACCCGGCTGAACCGCGGCAGGCCGTGGGTGGTTGCGGGGCTGTTGATTCTGGCAATTGCAGGGATCGGGTGGGTTTTCACCGCAGGCATCAACAAGGAAACGGGTGCGGCTGTCGCGGAGTCAGTCCCGCCGCAGAAGACGGCAAAGACCCCGGGCCTGATTGAAAAAGCGGATGTCCACATCCTTCTGGGAAAAACCCGGCTGATCAACCTGGAGGCGAACCCGATAAAGGTCGACTTCGACGGCCGCCCCTACCAGGTAAGCACCAGTTTGGATCTGGGGCTTCAGCAGTATCTGCTCAAACGCATGGACCGTGAAAATTCCCGCTATATCGGCATCGTGGCCATGGCGCCGGACACGGGTCGGATTCTGGCCATGGCGGGATTCAACAAGATTGATCCCGACCGGGATCCCTGCCTGATGGCCGAATACCCGGCAGCCAGCCTCTTCAAGATCGTAACGGCAGCGGCGGCGGTTGAAGAGAAAGGCTATACCGCCGGTTCCCGGTTCAGTTTCAACGGCTACAAACACACCCTTTACAAACGCCAGTTGACGGACAAGACCAACCGCTACACCAATTCTATCTCCCTGCGGGATTCCTTTGCCCAGTCCGTCAATCCGGTGTTTGGTAAAATAGGGGCACTGATCCTCAACCGGGAAACCCTGGAAGCTTACGGAGATGCCTTTGCTTTCAACCGGCAGGTCGATTTCGAGCTTTACTGGCCCACCAGCCGGCTGGCCGTAGATGACGAATCCTACCACCGGGCGGAAATTGCCAGCGGGTTCAACCGCTACACGACGCTTTCCCCCCTCCATGGGGCGGTGATCGTTTCGGCGGTGGTCAACGGCGGCAAGCCGGTGGAGCCGACCCTGGTGGACCGGATCATCGACGATAACGGCAACCCGGTTTATCGGACCGAACCTCAATTTTTGACCGCAGCGGTATCTCCCAAAACGGCCGACGTGCTGAACCAGCTCATGATTGCCACCGTATCCTCGGGCACCGCAAAAAAGATATTTCGCGGACACGGTCGCAGCAAGGTCTTGTCACGCCTGACCCTGGGAGGCAAAACCGGCTCTATCTACAACCGGGCCCATGATGCCCGCTTCGACTGGTTCGTTGGATTCGCCACGGAAAAAAAAGGATCCGAAAAAATAGTGGTCGCGGTAATGGTGGCCCATGAAGATTATATCGGCATCCGGGCCGGACAGTATGCCCGAATGGCCATCGAACACTATTTCAAGGACTATTTTGCCAAAAAGGGACAGGCAGGGAATAATTCCCGAGGATAAGGAGGCATGTATGCCCGGTTTTGAGATATTCGGCGAAGAAGAACGCGAGCAGGTCAACCATGTGCTGGAAACAGGGGTCCTCTTCCGCTATGGCTTTGATGGGGCCCGCCAGGGGCACTGGAAAGCCAAAACGTTTGAAGCGGAACTGGCCCGGCGCCTCGGCCTGAAATACGCCCACCTTTGCGCCAGCGGCACGGCGGCCCTGTCGACCGCCATGGCCGCCTGCGGCATTGGTGCCGGCGACGAGGTGATCGTTCCCCCCTTCACCTTCGTGGCCACCATCGAATCCGTGCTCATGGCCGGGGCCGTGCCGGTGTTTGCCGATATCGACGAGACGCTGTGTCTCTCGCCGGAGGGACTGGAGGCCGCCCTGACCCCGGCCACCAAAGCCGTCGTTCCCGTTCATATGTGCGGGGCCATGGCCCGCATCGACGAAATCAAGAGCATTTGCGACCGGAAAGGGCTGATCCTGCTGGAAGACGCCTGCCAGAGCGTCGGGGCCAGCTACCACGGCAAGGCCCTGGGCAGCTTCGGCAAAGCCGGTTGCTTCTCTTTCGACCCGGTAAAGACCATCACCTGCGGCGAAGGGGGTGCCGTGGTCACCAACGACCGGGATGTCTATATAGCCGCCGATGCCTATGCCGACCACGGCCACGACCACATCGGCAATGACCGGGGGGCCGAAGATCACCTGATCCTCGGCGCCAACTATCGGATCAGTGAACTCAACGCCGCCGTCGGCCTGGCCCAGTTGAGAAAACTGGACCGGATTCTGGAGACTCAGCGGCGCAATAAAGCAGCCATCAAATCGGCCATGGCAGACATTCGCGGGATCGCTTTCCGATACCTGCCGGATCCCGAGGGGGACTCGGCAACCTTTCTCACGTTTTTCATGCCCAACCTGGAGACCGCCCGGCAGGCCGTCAAGGCCCTGACCGCGGCAGGCGTGGACGGCTGCTTTCACTGGTTTGACAACAAGTGGCACTACATCCGCAAATGGAATCATCTGCATGCCATGCAGACCCCGGCACGACTGGCTGTTCAGACGCTGGCCAATTGCCCGGACTACCGCGCCATCTCCCTGCCCGAATCCGATGCCATCATGCAACGGGCCATCTCCATGCAGATCAAGCTGGGATGGACACCGGAGCAGCTGGATCAACGCACCCGGGCGACGGTGAAGGCGCTCAGGACCCTTATCTGAAAAGGAAATAAAAATGTTTCGCAATTTTAAAATGGTCTCGAAGGTGGTCTTCGGCCGGGGGTGCTTCTCGCAACTGGGGGATATCCTCCAGGAAAAGCGGCTGGGCAGCGAATCGGTCATGGTGTTCCTGGTGGACGACGTGTTCCAGAAAGGTGAATTGAAAAACCGCCTGCCCATGAATGCCGACGACATGCTGATCTGGGTCAACGTCGATGATGAGCCCAAAACCGTCTATGTGGATCAGCTCACCATGCAGGTCAAAGAACACATGGCCGGCAAGAAGGACACTCACCCCTCGGGGGTGATCGGCATCGGCGGGGGAAGTACCATGGACCTGGCCAAAGCCGTATCCCTCATGCTTACCAACCGGGGCTCGGCTGCCGACTACCAGGGATGGGACCTGATTAAAAAACCGGCTGTATACCACGCCGCCGTGCCCACCTTGTCAGGTACCGGTGCCGAAGTCTCCCGCACCACGGTACTCACCGGCCCCCAGAAAAAACTGGGCATCAATTCCGACCACACCGTCTTCGACCAGATCGTTCTGGACCCGGAGATGATCGCCAATGCCCCCAACCCGCAGCGATTCTATACCGGCATGGACTGCTACATCCACTGCGTGGAGTCCCTGGAGGGCACCTATCTCAACAGTTTCTCCCAGGCCTACGGCGAAAAGGCCATGGACCTTTGCCGGGAGGTATTTCTGACCGACCCGGATGACGCCGACGACCGGCTGATGATGGCTTCGTACTGCGGCGGCATGAGCATCGCCTACTCGCAGGTGGGCATCTGCCACGCCCTCTCCTACGGACTGGCCTTTGTGCTGGGGCTGCATCACGGCCTGGGCAACTGTGTAGTCTTCGACACCCTTGAAGAGTATTACCCCGAAGGGGTCAGGGAATTCCGGCAGATGATGGCGCGACTGGGCATTGATCTGCCGCGCCATCTGACCGCCGGCATCACCGAGACCCAGATGGAAAAAATGGTGGACGTGTCCCTGGTGCTGGAACCCTTGTGGGAAAATGCGCTGGGCAAAGACTGGAAAACCGTTATGACCCGGGAAAAGATCAGGGCGCTCTACCTGAACATGTAACCGCCCATCCGGCTCCGCCGGAGCCCGCAATCAATAAAGGACCAACATGAATCCTATCCATACCGCCACCCTGGCCTGGCATGCCGCGTGCGCCGTTGAGCGCCTGTCTCGTCTGATTCCCAACATTCGAAGTCGGTTTTCACGATGGCCTTCGATCTACTGGGGACGGCATACCGCGAATGTGGCCGGGCCGGCGGTAATCCTCTTCCCCTGCTCCGTTAACCGGCTTTGCTGCGGCCTGGCCGGCATCATTGCGGTCAAGGGAAAAGCGGGTGGCAACGTTAAGATCGATCTTTCCTCCATGGCCGCACTCGTCGATACCGCCGCGGCGGCCGGACTGGAAACCCGGCTCCCTGAGATGGATGCCTTCGCCGGCGGATACCTGGGTGGACAGGCGACGCTGGACACCCTGCTGGCCAACATCCGGACCCTCAAGCAGGAGGCTGCGTTTCTCACCCTGTTCAAGGATCCGGCCGCCCAGAAAACGGTCGCCGATCTGTCCGGTAGACTATCGTTGGTTCTGCAGCGAGAGCAGGCCCTGCTGACCAGACAGGTGGGCAGCCTGGCCCCCCGGGTGGTCGATGTGGTTTCCACGCGTCTCGAAGCCCTCAAGGACATGATCTGGTGCCTGGATGTGGAACTGGCCGGCAACATCGGACGCATCCGGTCGCTGATGCCCGACCCCGCCGGCCAGGGGCCGGACGGCCGCATTACCGTTCTGCGACAGATCAACGCCGTGCTCAACAGCATCGACCGGCTTGAAGTGCGGGGGCGGGATTCGGCAGGCATCTCCATTCTGTTTATCCTGCCGGCTGAAGCGTATGAAACACTCGCCGCCGAATTTGACCGCAAAGGCCTCGCCGCGGATGTCGAACGCCGCATGGATCGCGACGTTCTGGGCAACACGAGCATCAGCATGAACCGCTCTGCCGCCGACAACGGCCAGGCGATCGTGGCCCTGACGGTGGTTTATAAAATTGCCGCCGAAATCGGCAGCCTGGGGGACAATATCCGCTTCCTGCGCCGGCAGATTCAACAGGACGACATCCTGATGCAAATCGCCGCCGCCCCCCACACCTTCCACACCGTGTCGTCCCATACGCGCTGGGCCTCGGTGGGCGCCATCACCGAACCCAACTGCCATCCGGTGGACAATACCCTCTCCGGCGCCACCTTGAAGGACCGTCCGATCATCCATGCCTGCCTCAACGGCGATATCGACAACTACCAGGAACTCAAAGCAGCGATGGAAGCCTCCGGGTGCACCATTCCCGAACCGATCACGACAGACACCAAAATCATTCCCCTGCAGATCGAGCACTACCTTAAAACCGGCGCCGGCGTGGCCGAGGCCTTCCGACTGGCGGTAAGCGATTTCCAGGGATCCCACGCCATTTCCATGCACACCGACCTGGCCCCGGGAAAATTCTTCCTGGCTCAGAAGGGCAGCGGCCAGGCCGTTTTTGTGGGACTGGCCGAAGACCACTATATGCCGGCTTCCGAAGTCTATGGATTCATCGAGGAGACATCCCGTTTCCTCAAGATGAACGGTGAGCAGATAGTGGACGGGAAAAACGGGCCGACCCAGGGCCAGATCTTCATCCTGGACCAGCGCTCCCCCGGAGGACTCGCCGGCATCACCGCCATGTACTACGACGGCACCCCCATCCAGCTTTCCGACGACGACGTCAAGCGTACGGAAATCACCTCCAGGGATATCGATCGGCAGGGATACCCCCACTACTTTTTAAAAGAGATTTCCGAAGCGCCCCAGTCGGTCGAACGCACCCTGCTCAATCGCTGGAAAATTGCCGGCGACGGCCGGCATTACGTCATTCATCTCGACGAACGCGCCTTCCCCCGTTCGCTGGAAGCGGCCTTCAGGGAAGATCGGATCCGCCGCGTTTTTTTCGTGGGACAGGGAACGGCGGGGGTGGCCGCCCAGGCTTGCGCCGACATCCTGAAATCCTATCTGGCCGATCCCGCCATTCAGCTGCGAGCCCTCAAGGCTTCGGAACTCAGCGGGTTCGAATTGAACGAAGGCGACGACGACACCAGCATGGCCGACGCCCTGGTCGTTGCCATCAGCCAGTCCGGGACCACCACCGACACCAACCGCACCGTGGATATGGTCAAGGCCCGCGGCGCCTACACCCTGGCCATCGTGAACCGCCGGGACTCGGACATCACCTTCAAGGTCGACGGTGTATTGTATACCTCCAGCGGCCGGGATATCGAAATGAGCGTGGCCTCCACCAAAGCCTTTTACTCGCAGATCGTCGCGGGTGCCCTGCTGGGTCTGAAAGTGGCCGGGATCAAGGGGCGCCGCTCCACCGAGTTTCTCTCGGACCAGATCGCGGAACTGCTGCGAATCCCCGATCACATGCGCACCGTTCTGGCCATGGGAAATCAAATCCAGGCGTCGGCCCGGCGCCTGGCAGCCACCAAGACTTACTGGGCGGCCGTGGGCAGCGGCCCCAACAAATCCTCGGCGGACGAGATCCGCATCAAGCTCAGCGAACTGTGCTACAAGACCATATCCTCGGATTTTGTGGAGGATAAGAAGCACATCGACCTCTCCTCCGAGCCGCTGATTATCGTCTGCGCCGCCGGTTCCAAAGGCACTGTCATCGGGGACATCATCAAAGATACGGCCATATTCAAGGCCCACAAGGCCGCCCCGGTGGTTATCGCCGACGAAGGTGAGGAACGCTTCCGGCCGTATGCCGAGGATGTCTTTCACGTTCCCCGGGTGAGCCCCCAGTTTGCCCCCATTCTCAACACGCTGGTGGGCCACATCTGGGGCTACCACGCCGCGCTGGCCATTCATGAAGGATCCCGGTTCCTCCACGGCGTCCGTGAATCCATCCACAATACCCTTGACGATCTTGCCGGACAGGGCCTGGACGTCTACGAGGTCGTTCTGGAAAAGACCTTCCGGGAGAAAATCGCCGGTTTTTACCAGGTCTTTCGCGACCGGCGCAAGGCCGAGCAATTCCCCACGGCCATCACCCATGCATCGGACCTGACCCTGCTGTTCAAGTACCTGTCGGGCCGGCTGCCGCTGTCCGATTTCGAAATGGATTTCGGCCTTAAGGGAACCGCCAAAAATGTACTCAACAGTCTTTTCCGCGTGCTGGGAGAGTCCATCAATCTCATGTCCCGCCCGGTGGACGCCATCAAACACCAGGCCAAAACCGTCACCGTGGGCACGAGCCGCATCAGCGAGCGGGTGGAGGGCATCCTTTTCGAAACCCTGACCGACCACAAGTTGGACCTTTCCCAGGTGGTCAACCGCAACATCATCGTCATGAAGAACATCCAGGGTGTTATTGACCACGTCAAAGGCAGCATCCTCTACCGCATCGATGGCCTGGGTCTGCTGGGCGATCCCACGGATCAAACCACCATTGCCATCCTGAAAAAGACGGGCGTCCAGGCCCAGCTGGCGTCGCGGGTGGAAACCGACCCGGTCCTCAAGGGCACCAAACGCATCATCGTCAGCGAAGGCAACGTCTATATCGGCAAGGGCAGAAAAGACGGGCGCAGCATCGTGGTAATTCCGGCCACATCGGAAGATCCCACGGATGGCAGTCGCATCCGCTACCTGCTGCTGTTGAATATCGGGTTCAAGGAGGCCATCCCGTTGGAGAAGAGAATCAAGGCCTTGGGTGGGAAATACGAGCACATCAAGAACATTGTCCAGGAAAACAGCGTCTCCTGGACCGACGACTACCTGAACGAAGTGGCCGTGGACGACCTGTTCGGCCAATCGGCGGAAAAGCTGGCCGAAGCGATGGTGGCCAGGCATCGATAGCAAAGCGGTCGTAAGACTGAAGTCAGAGGTCAGAAATCCGATGATGGATCACAGCAATCAGGAAAAATGTGCCGCTGAATATAAAAACGGCCGGGAGGATTCCCCGGCCGTTGGCAGTTTATTGATCGTCCGCGGCTGAAAGCCGCACCACCAATACCTCAATTCCCGAATCCCGGCATTACTGATTCCAATTCACAGTTTCCCGATCCAGTCGCACAGCAGCCGCACACCAAACCCCGTCCCGCCGGCCCCGCAGTAATCCGACGCCTTCTTGGCCCATGCCGGCCCGGCAATGTCGATATGCGCCCAGCGCGTGTCACCCACGAATTCGGAAAGGAACAGGGCTGCGGTGATAGCCCCACCCCAGCGGCTGCTGCTCACGTTGGCCAGGTCGGCAAAATCATTCTTCAGCAGTTCCTTGTAGTCCTCGGGCAAGGGCAGGCGCCAGCAGCGCTCGTGGGTCTTTTCCCCCGACGCTACAATGCCGGCGGCCAGCTCCGGGTCTTTGGAGAAGACACCGGCGATTTTTTCGCCCAGGGCGACGACACAGGCACCGGTAAGCGTGGCCAGATCGATCAGGGTGTCCGGTTTATACTGTTTGACGGCCCAGGCCATGGCGTCGATGAGAATCAAGCGCCCTTCCGCGTCGGTGTTGCCGATTTCAATGGTCTTGCCCGTATAGGACCGAATAATATCCCCCGGGCGGATAGCGGTTCCCGAGGGCATGTTCTCCACCAGCGGCATGACTCCCACCACCTTGATCCCCGGTTTAAGGCGGGCCACGGCCATCATGGTGCCGGCCACGGCGGCGGCTCCGGACATGTCCATTTTCATGGTTTCGATGCTGCCGGAGGGCTTCAAATTAATGCCGCCGGAATCGAAGGTGACGCCCTTGCCAACCAGGACAACCGTCTTGACGGCATCCTTGGGGGTGTATTCCATGGTTACTAACCGGGGTTTGGCGCTGCTGCCCTGAGCCACCGCCAGCATGGCGCCGAACTGCTGCTTTTCCAACCACCGGTCATCCATGATCCGGGTCTTCAGCCCCGCTGTCCGGGCGGCTTTCTGGATCAATTCGGCGAAGGCTTCCGGCCGCTTGTCGTTAGATGGCGTCGTCACCCATTCTCTGGCCATGACACTGGCGCCGCAAACGGCTGCCACGGATTTAGCCAAGCCGGAATAGGCCTTTTTCTGGGCTGCCGTGGCCATGAGAACTACGGTTTTGACCGGGGTCTTCTCCTTTTCCATCTTGTACCGGTCGAAGATATGGTTTCCCAGACAGGCCCCTTCCATCAGGGTTCCAAAAAGAGTCTCGGCATTGATTGTCAACTCGGCGGCAGACGGCGTGGCAAGGGTCATGGCGGGCAGACCGGCGTTGATGCAGGACTTCACCGCCTTTCCGGCAAAGGCCCTGAAGGATTCGCCGGTTAACGTTTCGGCTTTTCCCAGCCCGAAAAAGAGGGCCCGGGTGATACGGGTTTCAGATGGTTCGAACAAGGTGATGACATCACCTTTTTTCCCCTTGAACTCGGAGAATGCTTTTGCAGCACCAATGAGTGATTTCAACGTGTTGTCGGTGTGAATCTCGTGATCCTCGCACACGGGCACCACCAGGGTGTCCACCTTCACGCGTTTCAAGTTGACGACTTTGACTTCAAGCATGCACGGCCTCTTTCCGGCCGGCTCCGCCGATAAGGCGGAGCCGGCATTGAATTGCCCGGGTGGCGCAGCGGCGACTCCGGGACCATCGGCATTATCGCCGGATGGTAACCTTCTCCATGATCACCGGTTCTTTGGGTTTGTCCATGGGACCCGTTTTCACGGCTCCAATTTTCATCACGACGTCCAACCCGTCGGTCACCTTGCCGAATACCGAGTGACGGTCGTCCAGATGGGGCGTGGGGGCCAGCGTCACGAAAAACTGGCTGCCGTTGGTGCCCGGTCCGGCGTTGGCCATGGAGAGCACGCCGGCACCATCGTGCCTGAGGTTGGCGTCAAATTCATCCTTGAATTGATAGCCCGGACCGCCGGTGCCGTTGCCGAAGGGGCAACCGCCCTGAATAACGAATCCTTCGATGACCCGATGAAAGCCCAGGCCGTCATAATAATTGCCGCCCCTGGCGGTCTCCTGCCGACCTTCAGCCAGATTGATAAAATTCCAAACGGTCTCCGGGCACTCTTTTGCGTAAAGTTCGGCCTCGAAGGTACCCATGTTGGTCTGAAATACCGCCGTGGCCCGATCGATCTTTTCTTTGTAACTGTCCTTCTTGTTCGACATCGATTTCTCCTTGTTCATGGAATGAAAAACCACGCCGCGCAGGGGCGTGGATGGGTTGCTTCGAATTTTACCAATATAGGGATATCCCTCCATGGTGTCAATGACAGGCGGAACTCGGAGACCCGATGACTGAGGACAGATGACGAGCAGGCAACCTTACATTTGAGAACTTCTGGGTTTATCACATCACCGTCAGCGAGAAATTCGAGAAAGGCATACCCGCTCTTGACATTGTGTTAACTGTGCTTTGGAAAAATTAAGGCAGCGTGCGCTTACCTGAAATGGTAGGCTATCCATCTTCCCGGGCTCACCTCTCTGAACTCCGGGCACTCGATCTTACATCTTTCACGTACCTCAGGGCATCGGGGATTGAATGTACAACCGCCGGGAGGATTGATGGGGCTTGGCACATCACCATGCAAGACAATTCGTCGTCGGTTGGCGCCTGGTTCAGGCCTGGGCGCGGCGGAAAGCAGTGCCTGGGATTAGGGATGCAACGCCTGTCCATAAAAAAAATTTTTGTCAGCCAACTCTACGATGCGGCCTAAATACATTACCGCCACTCGATCACATATGTGCTCTACGACACTGAGATCATGAGAAATAAAGAGGTAGGTCAAGCCAAAGCGTTTTCGAAGCCCCAGCAGCAGGTTAATGACCTGGGCCTGGATAGAGACGTCCAAGGCACTCACCGGTTCGTCGGCCAGGATGAACTTTGGCTGCAGGGTCAGGGCCCGCGCAATAACGATTCGCTGGCGCTGACCACCGCTGAATTCGTGGGGGTAGCGCCGGGCTTGGCTTGGCCGCAGCCCGACCACCTCCATCAACTGATCTTTCCAACGCTTATATCGGTCATGGGAAACGAATCTCAAAATCCGGAGTAGAAACGTCTTCCGGCATCCTTTCCCACAAATTGCCACAAAAACCAGCACGAATCAGGTAGCGCCCAGGCAAAATATTCAACGGCAGGCGCCACCGCAACGAAGCCATCTGGTCGATATTGTCGAATTCAGCACACCTGTCATCGGTTATCTTCCCGGAATCAGGCCTAAACGCAAGAGTACCTTCCATATTTCCCGGAACCTTACTGGGAATAAGCTTGAATTCCGATTGCACCCTGATGGGGAAGGCGGTCATGCGAATAAAGCGCAACGTCACCCATTCCCCGGGACCATATACATCGTAATCGGTTACCACGCCAATTAGCTTGTTGTCATCCGACAGGCCCGTGCCCACACCTGAACTTTTTTCATCCCAGAACCGTGAGGGTCCCACATCCACATGCACCGTTTTGCCATGGTAATATCCGGTTCCGCCAAATCCTATCGATTGCACGTATTCCCATACCCGTTTTGACGGAACTCCCTCCAATATGAAATCAGCGGCCATGCCGTATTGATGCAAACTTGCCTTGGCCGCCAAGGCACCCCCCTTGCGCAGTCGGGTGTTGTATTCCGGGGGCCTGTATCCGGAGGTAATCGTGAGCACCGCACCCGGTGCCAATCGGTCTTCAAGGTAATCCAAAAATTCGATCAATCGCAATGAAAGGACCTGACGCGAGGATTGGTATGGCGCGCCGAAAACAGCCGATATTTCCCTGTAAGCGTCGGCATGATATTGACTGTACCCTTTACGATAGCGTCCCTTGAAGGCCTTACCGCTCTTATTGCTTACCAAGTGAAGGTAACCGTCGCCACTGTAGAAGAACCGGTTCTTCGTCGATTGGTCCGCGGGTGCGGTATTCACCATCAGCCCGAAAATCAGCGACGCCAACACAATGATTTTAAGTATCATGGAAAGAAAATTTCATTTCTCATGGATGTTTAATGCTTGGCCGGTTCAGCAACCTTCTGACTTCAGAAATCTTGCTCTGGCAATCGGGCTTCAGTCGTCCGTCTGTTGTCCTCAGTATTCCGTCTTCCGCCCTCCGTCAGCAATTCCAACTCCCGGTCGTAGCGGTCGATGACCGCCGGCCAGGCATACCGCGCCATCAGGTCCGACAGCACCGGTCGATGTCCGACATAGCGTTGAGGGTAGCGCAACATATCGGCCAGTTTACGCACCAGTTCATCATCGTCACGATACAAGAAAACATCATGAAACGCGGAGGGAAGGATTTCCAGGTAGGAGAGCCGGCGAGGCAGCAGCGGCAGGCAACCCTGTCGCATGGCTTCAACCATGGCGATGCCGAAGTTCTCCTGGATGGCCGTGCTCACTGCGACAAACCCCTTCCTGAGCCAGCCCGCATACTCGTTCTTCGAGAGTGCAAAACCGGTGTGAACGATCTTGTCGGCAAAACGGGATTTGGCTTCGAAAAACACTTTTGGTTCGGTCCGATAGTTCTCACCCAGAAGGGCCAGCCTGAAATCAACCCCCATTCGATCCACTCGGTCAAGGGCGTCAAAGAATGCCTCCGGATTCTTGTCAAATTCCCAGCGGTGGTTCCAGACGATCAATGGCGGCCCCGGAGGCAACGGCGCCGGTTCAGAAGATGTTGCAGCAAAGCGGCAGCCTGGGTGAAGAATGCCGGCTTTACTCCGGATGGCTTCAATGGCCCACCGAGGCTTGAACTCGGGCATCTGGCCGATAAAACCGGGAAGAATGGTGAAAAACTGATCAAAATGAAATCGGGAATTGAACAGGATCCGGTCTGCGCAAAGGGCGGTGGTGATGTCTGTGAAACCGAACTGCAGGTCCATCTGCTCACCGGGAGCCAGTGGATAAGTGAGTTGATTTTCGTGAAAATAAACCATTGCCGGCGGACGGATTTCACCGCACAGCGCGGTGAAATCCGCCAGGCTCATCAGGCCGGTGGTGATAATCCCGTCAAAGGATGCCAGGTCCCCTATCGTTTGAACAAAGTGAAGGGCCGCCCCGCGCATGCGCCATTTCCAGAATCGGGCGGGCAGGGTCGCCAGATGGATATCATGGCGGGAATGGGCCACAAGGCCCTCGGCAAAGTCTCGATGGGAGCCGCCGTAAAAGGGTTCCAGAAAGAGAAAACGCATCGGCTCAGGTCACTTATCTCATCTCCATGGCGTTCACCAGTCGATGGAGTTCATCCAAAGAGATCTCTTCCACGCAGGCACTGCCCAACGCGTCGAGGAATACAAAATGGATTCGCCCCCCCTCCCTCTTTTTGTCCTTGCGCATCGCCGCAAGCATGGATGGGGCGTTCACCGGTGGCCGAACAGGCAACCCGTAGCTGTCGATGATCCGTTCAAGGCGCCTGGCGTCAAGAGGAGGCAGCATCCCTTTTTGCACGGACAATTTGGCGGCCATCACCATACCGATGCCCACGGCCTCGCCATGGGGAATACCCGTGAGTTTTTCTATGGCGTGACCGAAAGTGTGCCCGAAGTTCAGCTTGCGCCGCTCCCCGTGCTCCCTTTCATCCCGGGTGACGACACCCGCTTTTATCTCGATCGAGCGATATACCAGATGCTCGACGATGGCCCTATCCAAATCCAGGGCGGCATCCCGGTGATTTTCTATAAAATCCAACATGCGGAAATCGGCGATGGCCCCGTGCTTGATGATCTCCGCAAAGCCGCACTGGATCTCCCTGAACGGCAGGGTTCGGAGCAGCATCAGGTCACAGATGACGAACTCGGGTTGATTGAACACCCCCACCATATTCTTATACCCACCGAAATTCACTCCATTTTTTCCCCCCACGCTGGCATCCACCTGCGACAGCAAGGTGGTGGAGACAAAACCGAAGGGCGTTCCCCGCATGTAGGTAGAGGCCACGAATCCGGCGATGTCACAGACGATGCCGCCACCGACGCCGATAATGAGAGTGGATCGATCCGCCTCCAGGTCTACGAGTTGACTGAAAAGGGTCGTCACCGTCTCCACGGTTTTGATCTTCTCTCCCAAACCGATGGAAATAATCGGGCAGGCGGGAAACTGTTTTTGGTAAAGCCCGGCGACCGTGGTGTCGGTAATGATCACCGGGCGGCGCCCGTCAATATATTGCTTCAGATTGTCAATCGACTCCCCAACCATAATTTGAGAGGATCCGGAGGCTCCTCGAACCAACAACTTTTTCATAACTTCACCACCATTGGACACCTATAGGGTCGTGGAAAAACCGTTTTTGGACACGGGCAATGCATTCCAATTTTGGTATCGTTTCTCTTACCACAGTCACATCAGATGGAAAAGCCAAACCGGCTCATTTCAGAGTGGTTTTTCTTCAGTTGCAGGCGTGTCCGCCCGGCAATCGGATTGATTTTTTTAAAGGACAACGTTTCTGTTGCCGTCCGATCGCCCGTGCACCTTACTGGCTTGCCCCTTGAACGGGTTTGGGTTATGCTTGTATCAAACCGCTAAGCATAGCACCACCGACGCAATCAATCAGGAACTGCGGGATAATCATGGATCCGGTAGTCGTTCCCATAGACGGTGTCCTTGACCTTCACACCTTCGCCCCCGGCGAACTCAAAGGGCTGATGCAGGACTATATCGACGCCTGCCTGGAATCCAGCATCTATGACCTGCGGATCATTCACGGCAAAGGCAGCGGCGTGATGCGTTCGAGGGTCCATGCCTTGCTGGAAAAGGATTTGCGCGTTCAGGGGTTTGAAGGCGCTCCTGCAGATGCCGGGGGATGGGGGGCAACGCTGGTGACGCTGAAAAGGAGGTGATATGGCCGAAAAAGGAACCATCCTGGTAATAGACAACGAGTCCGACCAACTGGAAATGATGAAAGAGATTCTCGGGCGGATCGGGTTTGATGCAAAGACCACCGACAACCCCCAGCAAGCCCTGGCGATGGTTGAAAAGCAGGCGTTCAGCCTGATTTTCATTGATCTCATCATGTCGGAAATCGACGGAATGGACCTTTGCGAGCAGATCAAGCAGGTTCGGCCGAGCGTCTGTGTTTACGCCTTTTCCGGCCATGCGCACCTATACAGTCCCGAGCGACTGGAGCGGGCCGGATTCGACGGAGCCATCGGCAAACCCGCCACCATGGAGGAGATCAAGGCGGTCTTGAGCCGTACCATGGACACCCCAATATAAAGGATAACGCGACCATGTTGAAAAAAATTATTTCCGGCGGACAGACCGGCGTGGACCGAGCGGCCCTGGATGTGGCCATCCGGTTGGGAATCGCCCACGGCGGGTGGGTTCCCAAGGGACGCCTGGCCGAAGACGGCGCCCTGCCTTCCCGCTACCAGCTGCAGGAAATGCCCACGAGCGATTATGAAGCCCGTACGGAAAAAAATGTGATGGATTCAGACGGCACCCTGATCATCTCCCGCGGCCGCCCAATCGGCGGCACCGACTATACCCGGAGGATGGCGCTGAAGCACGGCAAGCAGTTGCTGCACATCGACCTGTCCATAGGTCAACGGCCGTCGGAGGCAGGCTCGCTGGTCGCCTCCTGGATCGAAATGAACCGGATCGAGATCCTCAACGTGGCCGGGCCACGCGCCAGCCATGATCCTGACATTTACAAGGACACCATCAATATCATGACACACACCCTGCAGTGAAGCGGCGTTGAACCAATAAAAAAGGGGCAGCTGACAATAAGCGTGCCCCTTTCGTATTTTTTGGTGGAGCTGAGGGGGATCGAACCCCTGACCTCATGACTGCCAGTCATGCGCTCTCCCAGCTGAGCTACAGCCCCGAAAATGAAAAGGCAACCTAACAAAATCGGTTTTCCATGTCAACGCAATTTTTAACACGCAATTTTTAATTTCAGTGGTCAGTTCCTATTTGGCAATGTGGGGTTGACCGGACACCGGAAGTTGCTGAGAACACCACCCCTGGTTTTTCAAATGGCCACTGGCAAGCGGTAAACTGTTGACAAAGTGCGCGGCAGCATTTAATGTCAATCGTTTGAAAAGATGAGATATTTTAGTGTTATAGCTCAATGATAGGGCAACGGGCGGCGATGGCTGTCAGGGACAGCGGTTTTTCAGGGTTCCGGCGGCAGACCGGAAAAGATAGACAACAGAGCCTGTTTCAAAACGTTTCAGTTCGGTCAAGATCAAGGCGGGCGAACATTTCAACCGCAGGCGCAGCCGCGCTACGTTGAGGATTGAAATGTGAGCCCAACGCCGATATTGGCCGAAATGGGGCGTTTTGAAAGTGGCTCAACACAATAAAAATTCAGGGATCGGCAATATGATCCAAAGAAGAGGTCGTGAATGCTCAATGTGATGCGGAAACAAGCTGGTAGTTGGATGATCAAAGTAATTCTGTTTGCTATCGTAATCGTTTTCGTATTCTGGGGCGTGGGCAGTTTCCGTTCCCGGGAGGCATCCAAGGTTGCCGTCGTCAACGATGAAATCATCTCGGTTGTTGATTACCGGCGCGCATACAACAACCTGCTTGATCAATATCGTCAACGGTTCGGTTCCAGTCTGAATGATGACATGATTGAAATGCTCCAGGTCAAAAACCAGGCGCTGAATCAACTGATCGACCGCACCATTTTACTTCAGGAGGCAAAGAAACTTGACCTGCGGGTTTCTGACGCCGAGGTTGCCGAATCGATCAAGCAAACGGCTGTCTTTCAGAACAACGGATCCTTTGACAGTCGCCGCTATCGCAGCATCCTTGCCCAGGTCCATCTCTCTCCGGAAGAGTTTGAAGCGGATCAGAAAAACGTTTTACTGGGTCAAAAACTCACCCGGATCATCATGGGTGCAGCAAAGGTGTCCGAAGCGGAAGCACGCCAGTGGTATGACTGGCAGAACACGTCAGTCAACATCGACTACGTTCTGTTCGAGCCTGCCCGATACACGAATATCAAACCTTCGGCAGAAGAGATTGCAGCCTATTTCGAGGCCAAAAAAGAAAACTACAAAACCGATCCGATGATCAAGGCCCGATATGTGGTGTTCGACCCGGAGGCCTATAAAAATCAGGTTAAGATTGATGAAGATGAAATCACGGATTACTATGACTCCAATATCAATGAATTCAAAACCGAAAAAACCGTAGAGGCACGCCATATTCTGATCAAAGTAGATCCGGGCGCAAACGAAGAAGCCGATCTGGCAGCCAAAACCCGGGCGGAAGCGATCACAAAGATGGCCAAGGGCGGCCAGGACTTTGCCGAACTGGCAAAAACCTATTCGGAGGGCCCCACCAAAGACCGGGGCGGCTATCTGGGCAAGTTCCAGCAATCCCAGATGGTCAAACCCTTTGCCGACAAGGCATTTTCCATGTCTGCGGGGGAAATCAGCGATCCGGTAAAAACCCAGTTCGGGTGGCATGTCATCAAGGTGGAATCCGTGGAAGAAGCGTCCACCAAAACGATTGAACAAAGCAGAGAACAGATTATCGACGCCCTGACCGTTAGGAAATCACGGAATCTGGCCTACGACAAGGCGGAAAAATTCTATGAGGGCTGTTTTGAGAAGGACGATCTGGTCAAAAATGCGAAGATATTCGGGCTTGCCGTGATGGAAACCGGTTCCTTCAGCCGCCGGGGACCGGACGTACTGGGCAGGGACAAAGGGGCGTTCGCCGCCGCCGCGTTTGCCCTCCAGACTGATGAAATCAGCGACATTCAGGATATCGGCGGTCGGTATTACCTCATTCAGCCCACGGAAACCATCGAAGCTGTCATTCCTGAACTGGAGGCTGTAAAATCACGCGTGGAAGCGGATCTGACCGAGAAAATGCAGGCCGACAAAGCCAGCGAGGATGTCGAAGCAATGTCGGCAGAACTGCGTACGGGAAAATCGCTCGAAGAAAGCGCCTCCGTTCATGGCGTGGAAATAAAGCACACCGGCCGGTTCACGCGCAACGAACCGATTCCGGATATTGGTTCGGACCCCAAATTCACTGAAGCGGCCTTTCAGCTATCTTCGCCCGGAAATGCAACCGAAGGGCCGGTAAAGGGAACCGCGGGCTTCTATCTGCTACGGCTGTCAGAGAGAAAAGCGCCCGAAGCCGACGGTTTTGAAGCCGAGAAAGGCGACATCAATAGCAGGCTCCTTCGACAGAAGCAAAAGACGGTGATCCAGGATTGGATCGATGCACGGAAAGCCGACAGCCAGATAACCATCGAAAAAGCGTATCTGGAATAACGGGTCGTCCCTGAACAGTCTCCTGCGTTAGAAAAAAAACAAGATGGGTTTCCCATGAAAACACCACACGGCTCTATCGATTCCGGCAAATCTTACGGGTATATCTCTAAAAAATGCCCGGAATGCATGGAATACATGCCCCTGAACGTAGACGTCTGTCCGTCTTGCAAACTCCCCGTCGGGAAAATCAACAAAAACGGGATGGCTCT
>JAHLLR010000172.1 GCA_020444075.1 Deltaproteobacteria bacterium | reverse complement strand
TCAGACCGCCTTCGGTGTGGGCCGGGGTGTGCATGACCCGGATGCCATCGGCAATCTCTCCGTCAGCCTCCACGAGTCGGATCTGACCGTTATCCTCCACCTCCTCGATGTAGTCTTCCACATATCTGAAATCCAGGGGATGGGGGTCGTGGATGTGTGCCATTTCTTTCGGGTGGACGAAAATCTCGGCATTGGCACATTTGTAATCGTTTTCGCAATGATCGTTGTGAAGATGGGTGTGAATCACCGTATCGATGTGCTCCGGCGTCAGGCCGTGTCGGGCCAAGCCCTCTTCAAAAGTAAAGACCCGCCCCCCGATAGCCTGCGCGCGATCGTCAGACTGCACCGGATGCATCTCGCCGGTGTCCACGATAATGGTTCGGTCGCTGCCTTCCAGGTACCAGCAATAGATTGGAATAGTAAACGGTTTCCCGTAATCATGCTGGTAGGTCATCATGCCCTTGTCAAATTGCTTGGTCCCCATAACGATGGGATGGATGCGATACTGGGTCACCGCTGGACCTCCTTGCGTCAGGTATATTCCATAACGGGCAAATTTAATTTTAGGGTATATGCTTTTTCAGGTCAACGCTTTTAGCCCGCGTTTCTTTCCCGTGTTGACAGCGCAGATCCTGCCCCCTATAGATGATGTCGATTCGCCAGATACATCTGGCGATAAGAACACTGCGGTTTGACAGTCGAACGTTGACATTTGGCTTTTTCATCAACAGTTTATTGTATTATTCCTTCATAAATGGGCTTGATGCAAAGTTGCAGAAACCCCCAAAGGACCTTTATATGGCCACAAAAAACGATATCGTGCTGATCCATTTTGAGGATCAACCCTTGGGCTTCGCCAGGATTGAGGAAATTCTTCCCGATAACAAACCGGACTGGTACCATGTGAAGCTGCTGATGCTCCAGATCCCGCTGCAGGTGGTCACATGGATTCTGCGGGACCGGTATATCATGGGCGACGAGTTCACCATGAACGGCAAGCGGATGCGTCTGGAGCGGGTCGTCTGCCCGGAAACAGCCCTGGAAGAGAATGATCTCCCCGAAGAGGTTCCCGGAGAGCAACATGTCCCTTCCAATGTCAAGGCCACAGTGATCTCCCTGGCCGACAAAATTAAACGCTAAATCAGCGTAACCCATTTTGTCATGATCGGTGAAGTGAAGCAAATTCTGTCCGTTTCCAGGAGAACGGACATTCCGGCCTTCTATATGACCTGGTTCATGGATCAGGTGTCCCAGGGTTTCATCCAGGTGGTCAATCCCTTCAACCGGCAAGTCAAACGGGTGGCCGTATCACCGGAACGGATTCACGCGATGGTGTTCTGGTCCAAAAATTTCGGGCCATTTCTGGCAGGCCGTTACGGAGAGCATCTCCAGGACAAGGGTTACCACCTGTTTTTCAACTTCACCGTCAATTCACAGTCACCGATACTGGAGCCGGGGGTGCCGGACCTGGATCAACGGCTTGGCCAACTCCGGCAACTTTGCCAGCGGTTCGGGAGCGCGTCGGTCCAGTGGCGCTTCGACCCCATCTGCCACTTCATGACGCCGGCGGGCGATGTCAAGACCAATCTCGATGATTTCGATACCATCGCCTCAGCAGCAGGGGAATGCGGTATCGACACCTGTACCACTAGTTTCATGGACCACTACCGAAAAATTGAGCGACGAACCCGAAACAAAATAGCCTTTGTCGAGCCGCCGCTGGTGGAGCAGGTAGAAATTCTGCTGAACCTGGAAAAGACCCTGTCGTCCCTGGGCATTGGGCTTGCTCTGTGCTGTGAAAAACAAGTTCTCGGGCAGCTTCCCGCAGAATCCACCATCAAGGCAGGGGCCTGCATTTCAGGCCTACGGATCATGGCGGTTCATGGGGGCAGGCTGTCCCTGCGTCAGGATTCCAGCCAACGCAAAGCATCGGGGTGCGGCTGCACCGTTTCCGTTGATGTGGGTTCATACGACCTTCACCCCTGCCACCACAACTGCCAGTTCTGCTATGCCAATCCCGCCAGCGACCAAAGGCGCCATCAATGAAAATTGGATCCGTCGAAACCGATAATTTCACCGTGCTGGCACCGCTGGCCGGCATCACCAACCTTCCCCTGCGGCTTCTGGCCAAGAGAGCCGGCTGTGGGCTTGTCTGCTCGGAAATGATCAGTTCCAACGGTCTGGTGTATGGCTCCGGGAAAACCGAACAACTGCTGGAAAGCATTCCCGAGGAAAAACCTTTATCAGTGCAGCTTTTCGGTTCGAATCCACAGATCATGGCCGATGCAGCACGCATTGTCCAGGACTCCGGTGCAGATATCGTGGACATCAATTTCGGCTGCTCGGTAAAAAAGATTCTGAAAAGCAACTCGGGGGCGGCCTTGATGAAAGACCCCCCGCTGGCCAACCGGATCCTCGAATCGGTGAGAAAGGCGGTGTCCATCCCCGTAACCATCAAGATCCGATCCGGCTGGGAACCATCCGGGAAACAGGCCATGGAGATCGCCCTGCTGGCCGAGGGATGCGGGGTGGACGCCATCACCGTTCACCCTCGCACGGCCACCCAGGGTTTTAGGGGAGAGGCGGACTGGTCGATCATTGCCGCAGTCAAAAAGGCCCTGGCCATCCCAGTGATCGGCAACGGAGATGTGACCTCGCCGGAGGACGCATTGCGCATGTTAAATGAAACCGGCTGTGACGGGGTGATGGTGGGACGGGCCGCTATTGGCA
>JAHLLR010000055.1 GCA_020444075.1 Deltaproteobacteria bacterium | reverse complement strand
TTTGCGCAGCATCTCCAGTTCCTTGCTCAACTGAAAATCCATGGGGTCTCCTTTTCTATTCCGGTTGTTGATCCTATTTATTCGCTGACATGGTCGACCAATACCATGGCCGTCTCCAGAATGGCTTTTTTAAACCGTATGGCCAACGCGGCTTTGAACATCTCCATTGAGATTACCCGGTCTTTTCTGGCCAGCAGGGCCAGGCTGGCCAACGCCCAGTCCTGGGATTTGATCTTCTGGGCCTTGAAATCCACTTCCTGCACCGTGGCCCCGGTTTCCGGGAGAGTGACCCCGGCGGCCTTGATGATCAGGGTGTCGCTGTCCAGCCGGGCCAACATTTTTTTGCGCCGCCCCACCCCCTCGTCAGCCAGTGCCACCACCACCTGGGGCCGCTCGATACCGGTATAGTCCACCGGCTGAGGGGACAGCACCATCTCGCTGACGGAATGGCCGCGCAGAACCGTAATGGGGTAATCATTTTTCAAGGTGGCATACCAGCCGCCGGTCATGCCCGCCAGGCAGAAGATCTCTCCGGCGGTGACGATGCGCTGTCCGGCGCTGCCCAGTATGAGGACTTCCTGGCGGCTGCTGGCCGGCGGCTGGAACTGCGCCTCGACGTTGGCCGGCCTGGCCGGTGCGGGCAGCCGGGCGGCTACTTCCCGGTAGGCGCTGCCGTATTCCTTGCGCTGGTTATCCATCACCGGTCCCCGGAAGCGGGGAAGCTCGGCCAGGTCGGCCTCGATACTCTTGGGAGTGATTTTATTGCGTTTGGTGTATCGGCCGGGGCACATGCCCCACATGTCGATAACCGAAAATCCATCAAAGCGGATGGCGGCGACCATTTGGTCCACCAGGTCCGCCGCATAGGACGAGGTTCGGGTCACGAAGGCGGCACCGGCCGCGGCGGTGACCTGGCAGATGTCCACCGGCTTTTCCAGCTGGTTGAGAAAGCCGGACCCCACCACGGCCTCCCGGGGGGTGGTGGAAGAGCACTGCCCGCCGGTCATGCCGTAGTTGAAATTGTTGAGGATCAGCAGGGTCAGGTCGATGTTGCGGCGACAGGTGGAAAGCACGTGAGCGCCGCCGATGCCCAACCCTCCGTCGCCCATGGTAACGATCACTTTCAGGTCCGGGCGGGCCATTTTCAGGCCGGTGGCATAGGTCAGGGCCCGGCCGTGCAGGCCGTGGAAGGCGTGAGTATTGAAAAAGGTGTCGAAAAGTCCCGAACATCCGATATCGCTGACGATGACCACCTGGCTGCCGTCCAGGTCCATCTGCTCAAAGGCCTTGTCCAAGGTGTGGACGATCCGTTCATGACTGCATCCCGGGCAGAAGACCGGGGGGCGGCTGGTATTGATCAGACTGCTCATTTATATCACCTCCCGGATCTGTTCCGGCTTGATCAGATTACCGTTCATCTGGCCGAAAAAGTCCACCGTTTTGCCGGGCAGCAGCCGCTGAACCTCCCGCACGTACTGCCCCATGTTCATCTCCACCACCACGACCCGGTCATAGGGGGCGGCCGTATCGACGATCAGCCGTTCCGGCACCGGCCACAGGGTCTTGGGGATCAACAGGGAAACCGGTTTGCCGGCCGCCCTGGACGCGGCGACGGCCACCCGGGCGGCACGCGCGGTGACGCCGTATGCCACCACCAGTGTCCTGGCCTGCGGATCCAGATCCTGGTCGAAAAAGGTGAACTCATCCACGTGGGCGGTCAGCTTCTTCTCCAACCGATGCTGAAAGGCATTGATCTCCTCAGGGTCCACGGTGATGTAACCGTTGACACCGTGAGTCGAGGAGGTCTGGCGCACCAGGGTTTGATCGCCGATGGGCAGAAAATCGGGAGCGGTGTCGTCGCCGGGGGTGGCAAAGGGAAGAAACGGTTTACCCCGGTCCGCCGTTTTGCGGGTGACCGTAACCGGCAGTTCGACGGCATCGAGATCGACACTCTCGCGGGTCATGGCGATCTCTTTATTGGAAGCCAGAAAAACCGGGCAGCGAAATTGCTCGGCCAGGTTGAAGGCATGGACGGTAAGCCGGTAACAGTCGGCCACGTCCACAGGCGCCAGCACAATTACCGGCAGGCCGGAGCTGGAGCCCCAGCGCATGAACTGGATATCCCCGTCAGCCCCCTTGGTGGCGGATCCGGTGGAGGGTCCCAGCCGCTGGACGTTGACGATGACCAGGGGAATCTCGCTGCCGATGGCAAAGGAAATCTGTTCACTGTATAGGCTGATTCCCGGTCCCGATGTAGCGGTGAGCACCTTGTGGCCCGCCATGGACGCGCCCAGGCAGTAGCCGATAGAGGCGATCTCATCCTCACCCTGAAGGCAGACGCCGCCTTCCGGGGGCAGGTATTTGAGCATGGCGTTATAGACCGTGGTGGCCGGGGTAATGGGATAACCGGCAAAAAACCGGCAACCGGCAGCCATGGCGCCCAGTGCCACCGCCTCGTTGCCCTCGATGAAATTCAGTGCCATTTCAATCCTCCGAAAATATATAATCACAAATTTGATCAAATCTAGGATCAAACAAATTCACCCATAGCGAACCCACGTGGGGGTGTCAACGATTTTTAAAATCATTGCCGGTTCAATAAATAGCCGGGGCTGACATGCGCGCGGAATGAGAATAGAAAAAGGCTGCTGCGTTTTTTCTTATCGGAAAAAAACGCAACAGCCCGGAAAAAGGGGATCACGGCAAACGCCGCTCGCTAAAAAATGGCCTCGCCGACCGACGCGGATACTTTAAAATGAGAATCCCGCCTCCAAAAACGGACCGCTGAACTCAACATCCGCCAAAACGTCCTTTTCATCCAGCTTGGCCTTTTCGTATCGGTATCCCCCGGCGGCGAACAGCGGGCCGACGATCCTGACCTTGACCCGCCCGATAAAGCTGTACACATCGTTGCCGCTGTATGAGATTCCCCGTCCTTCCGCTTCGAAGGAGAGTCGCTCGAGGGGACGGAACCGGGCCGCCAGGAAAACCATGGGGATCGGAAAGGTACCGGTCTCCGACTCATTGAGCCCGCTTGAATCCTGGCGGATCATCAGTTCGTAATCTATATCCGGACATTCACGCCGACGTCGATATTCAACGTATCGAAGGTGGCGGTCTGCAGCAGGGGGAGGCCGTAACACAGGCCGATGTCCAGGTTGTCCAGAACCGTTTCGGAATAAAACGGCCCCGGATTGAAGGTGACATCTCCGAACTTGAAACCGTCTGTTTTTTCCCCGGTTGCAGTTAAATCCATGGGCGTGGCCATGAGATAGATGTTGGGCAGAAAAAGCGGCATATCGATGGAAAGGCGTGCCGATACCCGGTCCTCATCGTCGTATTTGAGGTCCTGTTCCACGTCGAGGATATCATCGGCGGACAGGGCCTTATACCCCAGTGTGCCACTGGGACTCTGGGCCCACCCGCCGATGGCAAACTCCAGGCCAAAGGCACCGGCAGTACTGGCCCCGGCAAGGAAAACCAAGCCAATCGTCATCGCCAGCAAATGATTTCTTTTCATTATGATCTCTCCTTCCTGGTCAAATCACGGGTTAGGCACCATGCATGGTTTCTTTATCGTCGGCATGGACAAAATCATAATTGATTCGGGCATGCGTGGCAATACCCGAAAAGTAACCCGGAAAGTAACATACCCGGAAAGCCGATCCATTTTTTTACAGGTTGCCTCGACGGCCCAACAGGATTATTGTTGGAAGAACATCAGGAGGCGCCATGGCCGATCCATCGAAGCATATCGACCCCTCACCGATCGCTGCCGCCCCTGCGGAAAACGGGCTGGGCATACTTGGAGATTTTTATTCGGCCACCGCCAACTACCTGGCCGGCCTCTCACGCTACACCGCCGACTTTATGGTGCCCTACCTGATCTCGACCCGTTATTTTCAGCAGGCCGAGACCACCCGCATGGCCACGGCCTCACCGTCAGAAACACTGGCCGCCTATCTGGGGCTGCTGAATCAGAATGCCGAATTGATCAACCGCGGGATCGACGGTGCGCTGGAGATGGTGCGCCGCTACAACGCAGCAGAGATGAACGAATTCATGTCGGCATTCTTCAAAAATGTGTGGCAGCTCGATACCAGCGACCTGAAACGCATGGCCCGGCGCCAGGCGCAATTGATGGCGCAGGTGACCGTGGCCTATCCCAAAGCCATTGCCGCCATCGAAGAGGAATACGGGTTTCACTTCGAGCGGGGCACCAACCCTCTGGTGGCGCAGACGGAACGATTTTATCTCTACCAGATTATGCCCACTGCCGGCGGGGTCGAAGTCAACCCGGCGGCCAAGCCCGTCTGCATCATTCCGCCTTATGTATTGGGGGCGAACATCCTTGGGTTTCTGCCCGGAGAGCAGCGCAGCTACGCCCACAGCTACGCCAACCAGGGCATTCCCACCTACATCCGCATCCTCAAGGACATCGATACCACCGAAGCGCTGCAAACCATGTGCGGCGAAAACGATGCCCGGGACACGGCCGTGTTCTGCAGAAAAATCAAGGCCCGCCACGGCAAGCCGGTGACCTTGAACGGCTACTGCCAGGGCGGGTACAATGCCCTGTGCACACTCCTGAGCGGGGTGCTGGATGACCTGGTGGATGCATTCATCACCTGCGTGGCCCCCATGGACGGCACGCGCAGCCAGGGTCTGGCCGGCTTCCTGGGGAAGCTGCCGAGACGTTTCAACGATCTGGCCTATGGCACCAAAACCCTGGCCAACGGAAATCAGGTGGCGGACGGGACCCTCATGGGCTGGGTGTATAAGCTCAAGAGCATAGAAACCGAATCCCCGTTGGCGGCCTTTTACCGGGACCTGATGATGTTTGCCGGTCAGAAGGGCGGCAAAATAACGGTCAGCAAGACTGCCGCCGCCTTGAACTACTGGCTGGGCAACGAGCGCAACGACCTGCCCATGGCCATCACGAAGATCAGCTTCGCATCCTTCAACACACCCATTACAGCGGATGGCACCCTGCCCGTGAAGCTTTTCGACGCGCCGCTGAACCTCAACCGCATCCGCGAAAAGAAGATTCCCTGGCTGATCTGCTACGGCACCCACGACGACCTGGTTGAAAAGGATTGCGCCCTGGCGCCCCTGGACTATGTGGATGCGGAGATCACCCCTTTTCCCAAGGGCCATGTGGCCATCGCCACCTCCTGGTCGCATCCGGATTCCGAGTATGCCCTGCACAAGCGCTTCCAAAATGGCCACTACCGGGGGCCGGTGCGTTTTCACCTGGACCTGGAACACGGGACCCAAAAATAAACCGACTTTAGCTGAACCATCGATGGAGGATCCCATGGGTGAGAAAAAGGAAAATGCCTTCGGATTTGAATCCATGGTCGCCACCTGGACCGACGCCATGAATGCGTTCTGGGGTAGCCTTGCCGGTTCGGCGGCTTCATCTGCCGAAAAACCGGGGACACCGCCTGAGACGGAAAAGCAGGCTTCATCCAGCCATCTGGACGCCATGGGCAAAGCCCTGAAAAACTGGCAGACCCTGGCCGCCGCCATGTCGGCACCGGCGTCGGTGGGCTCTCTGCTCAAGAGCGCCGGCGCCATGCCGGAACTTTTGGCCCAATTTGCCCAAAGCGCCATGAGCAGCTTTCTGGAACTGCAACGCAAAGCCGCGGAAAGCGCCGGCCGCATCGGCGCATCGGTGGAGGCTTACCGGTTCGAGAATATCGACGAGAACCTGTTTCATGTCTGGACGGATATTTATGAAAAGGAATTCCGTCAGTTTTTTCGCATCCCCCAACTGGGACTGACCCGCACCTACCAGGAAAAACTCAATGCGGCGGCAGACACTTTCAACCGCTTCCAGTCCACCTATACCGAATTTCTCCGTATGCTGGTCCTGCCCTTTAACCGGTCGTTGGCGGTAATGCAGGATCAGATGGGTGAACTGGCCGAAAAGGGAGAGCTGCCGGAAGATTCCCAGGTGGTCTATCGCATGTGGATCAAGGTGCTGGAGGGGCATTTCATGACCCTTTTCCAGACACCCGAATATGTGGAGATCCTGGGCAAGACGATCACCGCCCTGGCCGATTATTCCCATGCGAAGGATGCGGTTGTCGAGGACATGCTTCACAGCCTGCCCGTGGCCACACGCACGGAATTGGACGAACTGGCCCGGGAGGTTTATGAGCTGAAAAAATGCATCCGCAAACTTGAAAAACGCAAATAGCCGTGGGTGGCATGCAACGCGACCCTTCCCGGCTGCCGGGAGGTGACGGATGACTCAATTCAAAATCCCTGTGGATCTGATCGTATCCAAACTGGCCGAAGATGCCGAACGGGTGCAAAACCGGGCGAAGAAAGCCTCGGAAGTGCTCCTGTCCGACCTCGATGCAAAACTGGCCCAGACACCCTACGACATTGTGTACCGGGAGGATCGGGTCACCCTCAAACACTACCGGCCCGAAAACGGCATCCGCTATAAAACCCCGCTGCTGGTCGTTTATGCGCTGATCAACCGGGAGACCATGCTGGACCTGCAGCCCGGAAGAAGCGTGGTGGAGCGGTTTCTGGAAGCAGGCATCGACCTGTACATGATCGACTGGGGCTACCCCACCCGCAAAGACCGCTTCCAGGGGCTTGACGACCACATCAACGGATACATGGACAACGTGGTGGACGTCATTCGCAAAAGCACCGGCGTGGCGCAGGTCAACCTCATGGGCATCTGCATGGGGGGGACTTTCAGCGTAATCTATTCCGCCCTGCATCCGGAAAAGATCAAGAACCTGGTCACCACGGTGACCCCCACCGCCTTCGACACCCGAAAGGGCCTGCTGCATGTCTGGATGAAGCACTTGGACGTGGACCGGGTGGTGGACACGTATGGAAACCTTTCGGCCGATATCATGAACTTCGGGTTTCTGCTGCTCAACCCGGCCCGCCTGATGATCGACAAATACGTGGGTTTCATGGAAAATATGGACAACAAGACCTTCGTTGAAAATTTTCTGCGAATGGAAACATGGATATTTGACAGCCCTGACCTTCCCGGAGAAGTCTTTCGCCAGTTCATCAAGGATTGCTATCAGGGGAACAAGCTCATCCGGAATCAGCTGGAGGTAGGCGGGCAGCGGGTGGATTTGAAGAAGCTCACCATGCCCCTGCTCAACATCTACGGCAGGTTCGACCACCTGGTGCCGCCTGAAGCCTGCGAGCAATTGACCCGTCACGTGGGCAGCGCGGACACCGAAGACATCTGCCTGGACACCGGGCACATCGGGATCTATGTCAGTTCGAAGTACCAGCGGGAGTTCGCACCCAAGATCGCCGGCTGGCTGAAAGAGAGAGATCAGATTCCAAAAAAACAATCTCCCCGCAAGAAAACCAAGGCGGCCCCGCCGTCCGCCGGATTGAAAAAAACCGTGCAAAAAACCAAACCCGTGAAAAAAAACACCCCTGCGGGTGCCAAACCAGAATCATCCGTGTCCGGAACCGTAACGAGAAAGACGAATGGGTAGTGCGGACAGATCGTCCACGAGGAGGCAGCCTATGACTGGAAAGATGGACTATTTCAAAACCTTTTGCAGGATCAGCGAGGCTTTCGGCACCACGGCAACGAAAAATGAGTTGTTGCGCCTGATCGTGGAAAGCGCGGTGGACTCCATGGAGGGCAAAGCCGCCTGCCTGTTTCTGGCAGATGAACGGCAGGATCTATTCGTCCCCACGGCCCAGACCGGGTTGTCGGACAGCTACCTGCACGCCAATCCGCTGAAGGCCCGAAAAATTTTTACCGTTTTGGAGAAAGCGGGCTACGTGGCATTTCCGGATGCCACCAGCGACCCGCGCCTGGAAAACCATGCGGCCAAAAAAGCCGAGGGGATCGCCTCGCTGCTCACCGTACCGGTGAAGGTCAAAAACCGGATTATCGGCGTGTTGTCACTCTACACGGCCACAGCACGCGATTTTCAGCCGAAGGAAATCGAATTTTTATGTGCCCTTGCCGATCAGGGAGGCATCGCCATCGAGCACAACCGGCTGCTGCGGCGCATGCAAAAAAACGCCATGCTGTTTCTGGAACTGGCCTCCACCATCAACTCCTCGCTGGACATCCGCCAGGTACTCGGCAACCTGACCGAAAATATCTGCGACACCCTGGGAATGAAGGGGGCGCTCATCCGCCTGCTGGATGAGGACACCGGTTCACTGAAGCTGGTGGCCAGTCATGGGCTCAGCGATGAATTCCTCGAAAAAGGGGCCATCATCACCACGGAAACCGCGGCCCGTGCCCTGAAGGGAGAAACGATCGTCATCAGCGACGCCACTACCGACGAACGCATTCGCTTCAAGGACGCCATGAAAGCCGAAGGCATCGTTTCCATGATCGTCACTCCCATCCTGGCCCGGGACAAGGTGATCGGGGTCATGCGTCTGTACAGCGGCGTCCAGCGGGAATTTCCGTCCGACCTCATGGTGATGGTGGAGGCCCTGGCCCACCAGGGCGGCCTGGCCATCCAGAACGCCTCCATGTTCCTGAAGCTTCAGGAGGACAAGAAAAGCCTGGAGGAGGATATCTGGAGCCACCGCTCCTGGTTCTGATGACGGCGACGATACGGCCGGCCGACCGTGATGCCTCGCCTGGCAACCGATCGAGGCAGACCCGCCCATGCATCGGGTCGGACATGGGGGGCCCTACACCGGATAGCTGAACACCCGGCCTTCGCCGTTTCTCAACCTCCACACCGACCGGTCCCTGCTTACCACATAGTCGGGCGTCAGGGGCACCTTGCCGCCGCCTCCGGGCAGGTCGACCATGTAGTGGGGCACGCCCATGCCGCTGAGGCGGCCACGCAGGTGCCGCATGATGGAAAGCCCCTTTTCCAGCGGCACCCGGAAGTGGACCGTGCCGTGCACGCGATCCAGCTGGTGCAGGTAATAGGGCCGCACGCGCATGACCAGCAACATCTCCATCAGGTGGTGCATGACGGCGGGATCGTCGTTGACGCCCTTGAGCAGCACCGTCTGGCAGCCCAGCGGAATGCCGGCATCGGCCAGGCGGGCGCAGGCCTCCCGCGATCGGTCGGTGATTTCGTCGGGGTGGTTGAAATGGGTTATGAGGTATAGCGGCTGAAACACCCGCAGCATCCGCACCAGATCGTCGGTGATGCGCTGGGGCAGTGTACAGGGCATGCGCGAGTGAATGCGGACGAGGCGCACATGATCGATTGCGCGGATCGCTTCCAGCAAACGGGCCAGTCGGGAATCATCCAGCATCAGCGGGTCCCCGCCGGAAAGGATCACCTCGTGCACCGCTTGGGTGCTGCGGACGTAGTCGACCCCGGCGGCAATCCGCTCCTCCTCGGCCGCCACCTTGCCCACCCGGCGTTTGCGCATGCAGAAGCGGCAGAACATGGCGCACTGATCCGCGGCCAGCAGGACCACCCGGTCCGGATAGCGGTGAATCAGACCGGGAACCGGTGATTGTTCCTCCTCGCACAGGGGCTCGGCGGTACCGGCCGCATCGGTCAGTTCGGCCGGATCAGGCACGGCCTGCCGCCAGATGGGATCGCCCGGCCAACGGATTAACGACAGGTAATAGGGATTGATCCGCATTGGAAAGCGGCGGATGGCCGCCGCCAGCCGGTCCGGATCGACGTCGAACCTTTCGGCCACCTGCTTCGGGTCGGTGACACAGGCTGCCAGCAACGCTTTCCAGCGGGGTTCCGACGGGAATATCTGGTCGGTCATGGTTCGATGGACTCGCAAAAAGGCCGATTTGTAGACGATTTACTGCGCCGTCATACGTTGAAGCGGAAGTTGATGATGTCCCCGTCGCAGACCCTGTAGGTCTTGCCCTCCAGCCGTACCGTGCCTTTTTTGCGGGCCTCGGCATAGGTTCCTGCCTCCATGAGGTCATCGTAGGCCAGCACCTCGGCCCGGATGAACCCTTTTTTAATGTCCGAATGAATCACCTCGGCCGCATCCACGGCCTCGGTATCCCGGCCGATGGTCCAGGCCCGCACTTCGTCTTCGCCCACGGTGAAAAAAGAGATCAGGCCCATCAGGTCGTAGGAACGCTGAATGACCCGGTCCGTGGCCGACGCGGTGATGTTGAACTCGGCCAGAAACTCCCGGGCATCCTCGTCGGACATCTGGGCCAGTTCCTGCTCCAGCTTGGCCCGGATCACCATGCATTCCTCCCCGTCGGGCAGTGATGCGGCATCGGGCAGGGCATCGTCCTCGTCCTCGTTGTTGAAGAGGATAAGCATGGGTTTGGCGGAGAGAAAGGCGAATCCGCGCAGCAGTTTGGCCGTGGTGATATCGGGGAACCGGCGAAGGGGTGTTTCGTTGTCCAGATGTTCCTTGCAGCGCTCCAGCAGGGCGATCTCCTCGGGACTGGGTTTTTTGCCCCTGCGTTCGTCCAGGGCCAGTCGTTCCAGCCGTTTTTCGACCACGACCAAATCGGATATGATCAATTCCTGATCGATGGCGGCCACATCTTCCCTGGGCGTGGGCGCACCGAATCCGTAGCCGCTGAAATGGCGCACCGCGTGTATCAGGGCGTCGCAATCCCTCACCTGGGTCCAGATGCTCTGATCCTTCTTGGCGGCTCCGCCGTGATCCCCCTTGCCGGGCAGAAAATACTCCACCTGGGTAAAGATGGTTTTACGGGGATGGTACATCTCGCTGAGGATCTCCACCCGCTTGTCCGGGACCGTGATCGTGCCGATACGGCTTTCCTGGCGGTTGCCGTCGGCGGCGACGCTGCGGGTCAAGGCTTCGAAAACAGTCGTTTTGCCCGACTGGGGGAGGCCGATGATGCCGAGTCTCATATGCTTGCTCCTGCGATTTCATTCAATTTGCAAATCGGTTTGGCCTTCTCATATCCGGGTACATGCGTCAAGGCAAACAAAAAAGGCCGGGGATTTGAAAAACCATGGTAAAAGGGTTATGAATCGGCAATGGATGACCATCGTTCATCGGTTCCCTGGAATACGCGTGCCCTCTGGCGGGAGGCCAACACCTCCCTGGCGACCACCGTGCGGCAGAACCGGCCGGGGATCGCTGAGTCCCGCCGGCAGGCCCGCCAGATCAAGCGCCTTCTTGAATCGACCTTTCCCCACATGGACCGCTTGTGCCGGAGGACCTGTCCCGACTGCACGGACGCCTGCTGCCAGCGGGCATGGGTGTGGGCCGATTTCAAGGACCTGCTCTTCCTGCACCTGGCCGGCATCCCGGCGCCCGGTCGGCAGCTGCTGGACCCACAGGGAGGCCACTGCCGTTACGAAGGCCCCGCCGGCTGCCGGCTGGAAAGGATCCGGCGCCCCTTTGTCTGCACCTGGTACCTGTGCCCGGCACAGACCCAACGCCTGCGAAAAGAGCCGGCGGAGATGCAGGTCATCCAGACGTCCCTTCGGCAAATCAAGGCACTTCGGCAGGGAATGGAAAGATCATTTATTTGGGCGGTAACCTGAACGCCAGGGTTTCGGCCAGTCTCTCATCCACAGCCTGGCAATCGTCGGAGGGCTTCAGAAACTACGGGGCGATCTCTTCCTTGAGCATACAGCAGGCAATTTTAAAAGGCAGTTTGCCTCCACCGGCAGGGGGAAGGTTGCGCGGCTGGATGATGCGGTTCATGACGCATCCCTCGGCGATGAGCAGGGGGAACAGGTCCGACTCGTTGATTTTGGCGGTCTCCACCAGGCGGTCGTCGCGGACTTCCAGGCTGTGCAGCGGGTAATCCTCGCACAGGGGGCACCGGTAGACCCGGCCGTTGGGAAAGATGAAGTAGTTGTCCGCCACCAGCCCCGCGCATTCGAAGGGCTCGTCAGGATCCAGGAACACCTTGGGGAAGGTAACGGTGATTCCCCGGCGGGCGGCGGCTTCGGCCATCGGCGGGATCACCGCCAGCCAGGTGTCCCGGTCCACCTGGGAAAGGGCTTCCACCTGCTGGGCATCGCCAGCCCACTGCCCCCGCACCCCGATGACCTGGATGAAGAAGCGGTCCACACCCAGTTCCGCCAGCAGGGGCGGCATCCGCTGCAGATGGTCGATATTGGCCCGGCTCACCGTATAGATGAGGCTGACGGCAAAACCACACTTTTTGGCTGCCGCAATGCCCTGGGTGCACTGCTTGAAACTGCCGTCGCCGCGCAGGGGATCGTTGACCGACGGGTCGGGACCGTCCAGGCTGAAGCTGAAGTAATCCACCTCGTCGGGCGTCACCCGGTTCAGGATGTCGTGAAAAAGGTAGCCGTTGGTGTCGATGGTCACCGAGGCGTAGCCCAGCTGTCTGGACTGCTTGACGGCAACGGAAAGATCAGGGTGCAGGGTGGGTTCGCCGCCCAGAAAGATCACGTTGGACGATGGATGCCGATGGGCAAAAAGGGCCAGCCACCGGCCGATGGTATCGATGTCGAGCGTATTCCGGCCATGCTGATCGGGGTTGATGTAGCAATGGCGGCAGCGAAGATTGCACCGGGTGAGGAGATGGAAAAAGATGTTGGCCGAACGACGGGTGAATGAAACGGTTTTGCGCATAGGGTCATTCCCACCCTACATCGATTTCATGAAATTTTCCAGGTCGGCATCGTCGTCCGCATCCGCGTTTGGACTGGCTGCACCACCCAGGCGGCGCACCTCTTTTTTGGCACGGATCAGTTCTTCGTTGGTGAGACGCAGGCGGTAGGTCATATATTCGGCGAAAATCCGGTAGAGCAGAAGCAAAAAGTCCAGACGCTCGTCCTTTTGCTCGGACGTGGAGAGCCGGTTGCCGGCCGAGGTGTCCACGGCCAGGCAGATGGTCTTCCCATCGGACAGCACCGTGGCGCTGCGCGTCTGGTCGTCGATGATGCGCATTTCTCCGAAAATTTCCCCTTTTTTACTGATGGTGCTGATCTCTTCGCCTTCTTTGGTAATCCGGATTTTGCCGGACAGCAGAAAGTAGAGCCAGGGATCCATATCGCCTTCCTGGATAATGGTCTCGCCATCTTCGTACTGGCGGATTTTGCTGAGGCGAAGCAGCTTGCCCAGGTTGCGGGTCTCGAAATGCTTCAGCGCGGAGATGGACATGAGCCGCTGGATATTCTCGATATTTTCCTTCAGGTATTTGGACTCGATCATGAAATCCCCCTGGGCGATAGTGAATCGTTGATGATCCGATGCAACGTATTCTAATGTGACGGCACGAGAAAGGCAAGCTTCATGGTCATCATCTACGGAACCGGGACTGCCTGTCAACATCCAGATTTCAAATGACGGACATGTTTTTTTGCCGGATAAAAACCTTTATTTCATTTCCATGCAGTGCTTGGACAGATTTTCATCGAACTGGACCGGGTAGCACCCGTCGAAGCAGGCTTTGCAGAAATGGTTCTCCGGGTTTTCGATACCGGTTGAGGCGAGCAGCCCTTCCAGGCTGAGATAGTACAGGGAGTCCAGGCCCAGGTGGCTGCGGAGCTCCTCGACGGTCATTCGGGCGGCAATCAGTTCCCCTTTGGTGGAAAAATCGATGCCGTAATGGCAGGGAAATCGGTGGGCCGGTCCGCTCACCCGCAGGTGAACCCGTTTGACCCCCAGCTCTCGAAGGGCCTTGACGCGTGTTTTTACCGTCGTGCCGCGGATAATCGAATCTTCGATGATGATAATGTCCTTGCCTTTGAGCAGTTCCTTGATGGGATTGAGTTTTACCCGGACCCCGAAATCCCGCATGCTCTGGGTGGGTTGGATAAAGGTTCGTCCCACGTAGTGGTTGCGGATCATACCGGTCTCGAAGGGGATGCC
The DNA here is from genome assembly GCA_020444075.1 of Deltaproteobacteria bacterium. Lineage (GTDB taxonomy): Bacteria > Desulfobacterota > Desulfobacteria > Desulfobacterales > Desulfosarcinaceae > Desulfosarcina. The sequence continues at coordinate 19,991 of JAHLLR010000055.1, read as the reverse complement.
GGACGCTTCCGAATACCCGAGGGCCGAATACGTCCCCGAATCGGGAAAAGGCATGACCAGGTCCGCCTCCACCGGAGACTCTTCGGCCAGCCGCCGGCCGTGGGCCTTGCGGGTGAGGTAGACGTTGTGGCCGAAAAAGGTGCTGTCCGGTCGGGCGAAGTAGATGAACTCGAAAATGCAGAACGACCGGATTTTGGGGGTTTTGGTGTGGATGCTTTTGACCCCCTCGCTGTTGATGATGACAATCTCCCCCGGATCCAGCTCGCGGACAAATTCCGCCTGAACCAGATCCAAAGCGCAGGTTTCCGATGCCAGCACCCATGTGCCGTTGAGTTTGCCCAGGCACAGGGGGCGGAAGCCATGGGGGTCTTTGATGCCGATAAGTTCTCCCCGGCTGGTGAGCACCACCATGGAAAAAGCCCCTTTCAGTCGGGCCACCGATGCTTTCAGCGCCTCTTCGAAGCCCAGGTTGAGATTGCGGACGAAAAGGTGCAGAAACACCTCGCTGTCCATGGTGGTCTGAAAGATGGAACCGCTATCTTCCAGTTCCGCTTTCAAATGGTGGGCATTGACCAGGTTGCCGTTGTGGGCCACGGCATAGGCCCGCTGGCGATGGCGCGCCACGAGAGGTTGGGCATTGGCCACCACCGAGCTGCCGGTGGTGGAATAACGCACATGTCCGATGGCGCTGGAGCCGTTCAGGCCATCCAGAATGTCCATATCGAAGACGTCGGGCACCAGCCCCATCCCCTTGTACTCGTCGATGGCGCCGGACTCGGCGACGGCGATACCGGCGCTCTCCTGTCCACGGTGCTGAAGGGCGTAGAGCCCGAAATAACACATTTTCGCGGCATCCGGGTGGTTGAACGCCCCGAAAAGGCCGCAGGCTTCGCGGGGTTTGTCATCGCCAATAAATTCCCGGCTCATGGTCGGTGATGGTTTCATGGTCTTTCGCCTTGCAGGGCTGGAGGTTGAACGGGGGGCCGATGTGGCCCGCTACCCATGGTAATCCTGAATGGCCTTCACTTCAAAAGATTTTTCTCTCAATGCAGAGACCGCCCGGCACACCGCCAGCGCTCCGGCGGCGGTGGTGGCGTAAGGCACCTTGAATTTGAGGGCCGATCGACGAATGGTATAGCCGTCCCGGCGCGGTTCGTCACCGGTGCCGGTGTTGATGATCAGCTGTATCCGGCCATTTTTAATGGCGTCGGCGGCATGGGGTTGGCCCTGGGACACTTTGTTGATCCGCTCGGCCGGGATGCCGCTGGCGGAAAGATGGGACCATGTGCCGTCGGTGGCCAGAATATCGAATCCCATGTCGACGAATTGCCCTGCCACGGAAATGATGGCCGCCTTGTCTTCATCGCCCACACTGATGAAGACCGTTCCGGAAAGGGGCAGGCGCTGACCGGCTCCCTGTTGGGCCTTGGCATAGGCCAGACCGAAATCGGTTCCGATGCCCATCACCTCGCCGGTGGATTTCATCTCCGGCCCCAGCAGGGTGTCCACATCCGGAAACCGGTCGAAGGGAAGCACCGCCTCCTTGACCGACATATGGCGGGGAACCACCTCCCGGGTGAGCCCCAGTTCGGCCAGTGTTTTCCCCAGCATGACTTTTGTGGCCAGCTTGGCCAGGGGAACACCGGTGGCCTTGCTGACGAAGGGTATGGTTCGGGAAGCCCGGGGATTGACCTCGATCACGTAAAGCTGGTTGTCCTTGATAGCGTACTGGACGTTCATCAATCCCACCACCTTCAGTTCGGTGGCCATGGCCTTGGTGGCGGTGGTAATCTGAGCCATCATGTCGCTGCCGATACTGTAAGGGGGCAGCACGCAGGCGGAGTCCCCGCTGTGGACCCCGGCCGCCTCGATGTGTTCCATGATGCCGCCGATGATCGTGGTGGTACCGTCACAAATGGCGTCCACATCCACTTCCATGGCCGCTTCCAGAAATTTGTCGATGAGCACCGGGTGACCCGGAGAGGCCAGAATGGCCAGACGGGTAAAGTTCTCCATGTCTTTGGGATCGTAGACGATTTTCATGGCCCGCCCACCCAGGACAAAGGAGGGGCGGACGATCACCGGATAGCCGATGGCGTCGGCGATCGTCAGGGCCTCGGGGATGGACAGGGCCGTGCCGTTGGCCGGCTGCATGAGGCTCAGTTTTTTGAGCATGGCCTGGAACAGCTCCCGGTCTTCGGCCCGGTCGATGCTTTCCGGCTGTGTGCCCAGGATGGGAACGCCCTCTGCGTGCAGCGGCGTGGAGAGATTCAGCGGGGTCTGGCCGCCAAACTGAACGATGATGCCGTCGGGCTTTTCCTTCTCCACGATGTGCAGCACATCCTCGCGGGTCAGCGGCTCGAAGTAGAGCTTGTCCGATGTATCGTAGTCCGTGCTCACCGTTTCCGGATTGCTGTTGACCATGATGCTCTCCACGCCCATTTCCCGAAGGGCAAAAGAGGCATGCACGCAACAGTAGTCGAACTCGATGCCCTGGCCGATGCGGTTGGGGCCGCCGCCCAGGATCATGACTTTCTTGCGGTCGGACACCCGGGCCTCGCATTCGATTTCGTAAGTGGAATAGTAGTAGGGGGTGGCGGCTCGGAATTCCGCCGCGCAGGTGTCCACGAGCTTATATACCGGCCTGATCCCCAGGTCCTTGCGTCTCCGTTCCACCCCTTTTTCCGTGCTGCCGGTGAGATGGGCGATCTGAAAGTCGGAAAAGCCGAAGGCCTTGGCGCGGGTCAGCTGGTCGCCCGTGAGGGCGGACAGGCGTTCATCTACCGGATTCCCAGGCCGGCCGGCCGTCTCCGCGGCCTGAACCAAATCCAGCTCCATGCGGAAGATCTGCTCCAGCTGGTAAAGAAACCAGGGATCGATGGCGGTCATCTGGTAAATCGTCTCGATGGACATGCCCGCTTGAAGCGCATGGCGCAGGTAGAACAACCGCTGGGAGTTGGGAATGACCAGCTTCTGTTCGATCTCGTCCATGGTGGGTGGCGCACCATCCACCTCCGGGCGGTCCCTGCCGTCGGCGCCGAAACCGAAGCGGCCGATTTCAAGGGACCGCAGGCCCTTTTGAAAAGCCTCCTTGAAGGTCCGGCCGATGGCCATGGTTTCACCCACCGACTTCATGGCGGTGGTCAGCAGGTCCTGGGTTTCCGGGAATTTTTCAAACGTCCACCGGGGAATTTTAACCACGCAGTAATCCAGGGTGGGCTCGAAGGAAGCCAGGGTTTCACCGGTAATGTCATTGGGAATTTCGTCCAGGGTGTACCCTACGGCCAGTTTGGCGGCAATCTTGGCGATGGGAAAACCCGTGGCCTTGGAGGCCAGCGCGCTGCTCCGCGACACCCGGGGGTTCATCTCCACGACGATCATATCTCCGTTTTGCGGATTGACGGCAAACTGGACATTGGATCCGCCGGTATCCACGCCGATCTCGCGCATGATCGCCAGGGAGGCATCCCTCATGATCTGATACTCCCGGTCCGTGAGGGTCTGGGCCGGGGCAACGGTGATGGAATCGCCGGTGTGAACCCCCATGGGGTCCAGGTTTTCAATGGAGCAGATGATCACCACGTTGTCGGCATGGTCCCGCATCACTTCCAGCTCGTATTCCTTCCACCCCAGGACCGACTCTTCCAGCATCACCTGATGGGTGAGGCTGGCGTCCATGCCCGATTTGGCGATGTTTTCCAGGTCCTCGGGGTTGTAGGCCACGCCCCCGCCGGTGCCGCCCAGGGTATAGCTGGGCCGGATGATCAGCGGAAAACCGATCTCTTCGGCAATGACGCGGGCCTCTTCCATGGAATTGGCGATACCGCTGTGGGGAATGCGCAGGCCGATACGATGCATGGCCTCACGGAAGCGGTCCCGGGATTCGGCCTTTTCGATGGCATCCAGCGAGGCGCCGATCAGCTCCACGCCGAATTTTTCCAGGGTCCCCTGCCGGGCCACTTCAACGGCGGTGTTCAACCCGGTCTGTCCGCCCAGGGTGGGCAGCAGGGCGTCGGGACGTTCCTTTTCGATGATCTTGGCAACGGCCTCGGGAGTGACCGGTTCGATGTAGGTGCGATCCGCCGTTTCCGGATCGGTCATGATGGTGGCCGGATTGGAATTCACCAGCACCACCTCGTAGCCTTCCTCTTTGAGGGCCTTGCACGCCTGGGTGCCGGAGTAGTCGAATTCGCAAGCCTGGCCGATGATAATGGGGCCGGCGCCGATAATCAGGATTTTATGGATGTCCGTGCGTTTGGGCATTTGTGTGGGGACCGAATTCAGAATTCAGAAGCCAGAATCCAGAAGCGTGGATTTGTCTTCAACTCGTTCAATTTTATTGAAACAGCATATATCGTCAATTTGCCTTCAAACCATGGCGCTCACGACGAAGTCGTAAGAAGCCCGCGATCAAGGCTTACGAGTCCCGAGGAACGAGGCGTACTGACGATACTCCGCAGTGACAAGGGGCGAAGCGTAACGCAGATATCGGACTTCTTGCGACTTCGTCATTTCGTTTTCATCATGTCCCTGAACTGGTCGAACAGGTAAGCCGCATCGTGCGGCCCTGGAGATGCCTCCGGGTGGTATTGGACTGAAAAGGCCGGCAGCCGGCGGTGCCGGATACCCTCCACGGTGTTGTCGTTGAGGTTGATATGGGTAACTTCGACGGCATCTGCGCCCAGGCTGTCCATATCCACGGCGAATCCGTGATTCTGGGAGGTGATCTCCACCTTGCCGGTGACCAGATTCTTGACCGGCTGGTTGGCGCCGCGGTGTCCGAATTTCAATTTGTAGGTACGCCCGCCCAGAGCCAGGCCCAGAATCTGGTTGCCCAGACAGATGCCGAAGATAGGCAGCCGGCCCAGCAGCTCTTTGACCGTCCGGACGCCGTAAACGACCGGCTCCGGGTCGCCGGGGCCATTGGAGAGAAAGAGGCCGTCGGGCACCATGGCCATAATGGCCGATGCATCGGTTGCCGCCGGTACGATTACGACTTCGCACCCCACGCGTTCCAGACAGCGGGCAATGTTGTATTTGAGGCCGAAATCAATGGCCACCACCGAGGGGCGATCCCCCCGGTGCCGCCATATACCGGCATCCAATTGCAAATCATCCGCCAGCCATTCGGGCTTGCCGCCGTTCCAGCGGTAAGGCCTGGCGGTGGAGACCTCCCGGGCAAGGTCCATGCCCACCATGCGGGGAATGGCATTGGCCCGCCGTTTCAGGGATTCGGGATCCAGATCCGTGGTGGAGATCACGGCACGCATGGCACCGCCGTTGCGGATGTGGCGGGTCAGTGCCCGGGTATCCAGTCCTTCGACACCCAGCACGCCCTGACCGGCCAGGTAGTCGGCAAGCGACCGGGTGGATCTGAAGTTGCTGGGAAACGGCTGATACTCTTTGACCAGAAAAGCGGCCACCTGGATCTTTGCGGATTCCACATCGTCGTCGTTGACGCCGTAGTTGCCCATCAGCGGATAGGTCATGGTGACCATCTGGCCGCTGTAGGACGGGTCGGTGAGCACCTCCTGGTAGCCGGTCATGCTGGTGTTGAACACCACCTCGCCGCAGGCTTCCCCCGGACCGGTAAAGGACCGGCAGGCAAAGGTGCGGCCGTCTTCGAGTGTCAATCGTGCTTCCATTGATATCCGTCTTGTAGCGCGGGTCTGGTTTGCCGCGCACCTATAAAGTTCTGTGGTCAATTACCACATCTGACCGGCAAATCAACCCCCTAAAAAAGGCAGGCACACGGGCCTGCCTCTTTTGTCAGCGGGTGGGGGAACGGCATCAGCCCATCGGGGTATTTTCCACCAGGTCCCAGATGCCGCAGGGACATGCACCGGCGCAGAACCCGCATCCGATGCAGCGGTCCGGGTTGACCACATATTCGAAGTCGGCACCCTCCAAAGCCTTCCGGCTGATAGCCGCCTCCGGGCACATGGCCACGCAGATACCGCAATCCCGGCAGGTGCCGCAGGAGGAGCACTGGGAACCGCACTGGTCGAGATCCTCATACTGAATAATCCGGGGGTCCAGGTATTCCAGGGAAATGCGGTTGAGGTCGATAACCATCTTCCGGTCCGCGCCGGGACGCTTGCCGGCCAGGATTTCCGCGATGGTTTCAGCCGCCCGCCTGCCGGCGCCGATGGCGTCGGTGAGCAGGCCGGGCCGCACCGCGTCGCCGATGGCGTAAACTTTGGGATTGGAAGTCTGGTAATCCTCATTGACCGCCACGAAGCCGCGCGCCGTAGCCACATCGTCGGGCAGAAACTCCAGATCCGGGGCGTCACCGATGGAAACGACCACCGTGTCGGCGGGGATCAGTTCCCCGGTTTGCAGTTCCACGCCCCGGTCGGTGATCCGGCGGGTGAAAACCGGCCAGCGGAACACGGCTCCCGCCGCCTCGGCGTCTTCACGCTCTTTGCCGAAGCTGGCCGGCTCCTGGACATCCAGCAGAGTGATCTGCGCGGCGCCCAGTCGGGCCGCCTCGGTGGCCACGTCGCAGCCCACGTTGCCCGCACCGATGATCACCACCCGATTGCCCGGTTTGACCCGGTTTTGCTTGGCATCGGACAGAAAATCCATGGCCGTGATTAATCGTTCCTTGCCCGGGACAGGCAGCGTCCTCGGCCTCTGGGCGCCGGCGGCAATGATCACAAAATCATAATCGGCGATCAGTTGGGCGGTATCGGACCGATTCAGCCGCTGCTGGAGGTGAACGTGGGGAATCGCCTCAGCGGCCCGTGCCAGTTCCTTTGCCACCACGTCGGCGGGAATCCGGCTGTGGGGAATCACCGACGCGATCTTGCCTCCCAGCGTGGGAGCGTTGTCGAACACCACCGCCTCATGGCCCATGCGCCGCAGCTGCCAGGCCGTGGAAATGCCGGCGGGCCCGCCACCGACCACGGCGATACGCCTGCCGGAGAGAGGCGGCAGCTCCGGCAGGCTGGCATTGATGCTGGCCCGGCCCAGTTGAGACACGTCTACCGGCGTCATGAAGGCCGACCCTTTGGTACAGGCGGTCATGCAGGGATGGGGGCACAGGTAGCCGCACACGGTGGCAGGAAAGGGGGTGAAGGCCAAAGCCAGGTCCACCGCCTCATCCACCCGCCCCTCACGCACCAGCCGCCAGCGCTCCTGCACCGGAATCCCCGACGGGCAGGTGGCTTCACAAGGGGCCTTGAATTTACGGTTTTCCCATACCGGGACGAAGCGCCGCAGATCGCCGTGGGTGATCAAGGGGATGGCGCTGCGGTCAAGGTCGGTGAGATCGCCGACGATACCGCCTTTGCCCAGTTTTTCATCCCAGACGGTTTTCCTGAAATCGGCCATGGAACGCCGTTCGACGCCCTTTTTTTCCTGGGGGGACCGGGCGGCGATGAGCTGCCATTCGTCGCGGACCGTCAGGGTCTCCAGCAGTTCCAACCGGTCGATGGCCCTCAGAAACGTTTCAAGCCCGTCGGTCAGCCATGTCCAGGTATCCGCATCGATGGGGACCATCCTGGCATCGGCCTGGCTGAAACCCTGATGGGCGCCGCGAAACAGCACCCGCCCGCCCACCATGCCCACCATGGGGCGGTAACCCAGCACATTTTCCGGATTCTGGGGGGCATGGCCGCAGATCACGGCGACGCCGCCGGCCATGAATTCGGCAAAATAGTCCCCGGCGGAACCCAGCACCCACAGCTGGGGCGGTTCGAAGCGGGGGTTGTACTTGGTCATCGTCATGCCCCGGGCGCCGATATTGCCGGCAATGTATACCTTTCCCTGGGCCATGCCGTTGGCCACCCCGTTGGAGGCGTGGCCATGAACCGTTATCGTCGCACCGGCATTGAGCCAGCCCACGTCGTCCGATGCCGGCCCCAGCACATCGATGAAGGTGCCCGGGTAGCCCATGGATCCCAGGCGCTGGCCGGCATGACCCTCGATCGTTATATGCACCGGCTCGCCATTGGTTTTCCAGATTCGTCCACCGATGCCGTGCTGACCGAAGGCATGAACGATCAGCTGACGATAGCCCGTCTCCACGGCCTGTTGAATCCGCTCTTCGAGAACCCGTGAGGCCAGGCGTTCTCCGTCATACTTTCCCATTATCGTCAAAGTTTGTTGGTTTTCCGTCATCAAAAGCTCTCCGGTCGATGCAAGACCATGTTCATGCAACCCACTGCCACGTGTATCGGGCGACGTGCAGCGGCTGATTTATACGACATACTGGATGCCGAGCCGCTGGGCGGCATAGTAATCGCTGATACCCAGGGCGTCCGACATGCCGATGGGCAGCGCGGTGGACCGGCCCAGGGGGGCTACGATTTTTTTCAGTTCCGTGTCAAAGGCCAGGAAAAGATCCACCACCCGTTCGGCCACCTTTTCCACGTCCAGGCGACGGTAGAGGCGCGGGTCCTGGGAAGTGATGCCGCGGGGGCAGCGGCCGATGTTGCAGATGTTGCATCGGTCCGTCTCCGAGCCCAGGCAGCCAGCCGCCGCCTGCATGATGTATTTTCCGGTCTGGACGCCGCTGGCCCCCAGCATGATCAGGGCGGCGGCGTTGGCAGCCAGGTTCCCGCCTTTGCCCACGCCGCCGCCGGCGAACAGGGGGATCTCGTTCTGCATGCCCACCTTCACCAGGTTCAGGTAGCCATCCCGAATGTTGGTGGCGATGGGGTGGCCCATGTGGTCCATGGAGACGTTGTAGGCGGCTCCGGTGCCCCCGTCCTCTCCGTCGATGGCCAGGCCACCGGCATAAGGGTTGCGGGTGAGGTTGTTGAGCACTGCCATAGCCGTTGAAGTAGCTGAAATTTTTGGATATACCGGCACTCTGAAGCCCCAGGCCATGTACATGGACTGGATCATCTTGGCCACCGACTCCTCGATGGAGTATTGGGTCTGGTGGGTGGGCGGGCTGGGCAGGCTGACCCCCGGCGGCACCCCGCGGATAGCGGCAATCAATTTATTGACTTTATGCCACATGAGCAGGCCGCCGTCGCCGGGTTTGGCCCCCTGGCCGTACTTAATCTCGATGGCGCATGGATCTTCCACCATCTCGGGAATGGCGTGAATGATTTCATCCCACCCGAAATAACCGCTGGCGATCTGCAGGATCACGTATTTCAGGAATGGACTTCGCAACAGGCGCGGCGGGCAGCCGCCTTCGCCGGTGCACATGCGCACCGGCATGCCTAATTCCTCGTTGAGGTAAGCCACCCCCATCTGCAGTCCCTCCCACATGTTGGGAGAAAGGGCGCCGAAACTCATTCCGCCGATGAGCAGGGGATAGATCTCCCGGACCGGCGGGATCCACCCGTTTTCATTCAGGAACTTCAGGCTCTGCTCCGGCGGTAAAACCCGACCCAACAATGTCCGCAGTTCGAATTCATGGCGTCCGGCATCCAGGGCGGGGTCCGTGAGCATGGAGATGCGGATGAACTTGATCTGGTCCAGAATACCACCGGGTACGTTGCGACGGCCGCCGCGGCTGCGGGGCTGACCGCCGCGGTTGATGTGGAACCGGAGCTTGTCCGCTTCATCGGACCGCATGGGAAAAATGGCGTCGTTGGGGCACACCAGACTGCAGGTCGCGCAACCCACGCAGGCATAGGCCGGGTCGGTCTTCTGGCGGATGCCGTGGTAGACGTCGAAACTGCTGGCGGGGTTGCCCCGGGGTTCCAGGGAGACCTTGATGCGCCGCTTGCGGAACACACCCAGCTCGATCGCATTCACCGGGCATACGGCCGTACAGCGGCCGCAGAGGGTGCACTTGTCCTTGTGCCAGAGGATCTGCCAGGGCAGATCTTTCACGCTCAGTGTAGAAGGGGTAATGGTTGCGTTTGGCTGCATATGGAAACCTCCTGGCGCTCCGGCCCGACAATGACCGTGTCCAGATGCATGGGTTGAAAGTCTTTGCTCTTGTCTCGATCGGGAACCGCGAAGTCCAGGCCGCAGATTTCAGAAGAGAAGGCATAGCGTCCGGGTCGTCCGCCCACTACCCCGGGGCGCAGTTTCTTGCGGTCCTGGACCATGAAGAGACTGTGGTCCGGCAAGCATCCGATGACACAGTTGGGCCCGTCGATAATCAGGCGGCGGCACGAATGCTTGAGCTGTTTCAGCAGGTCTTCGTTGGGATGGTCCGCAATGGCGGCATCCTGCAGCGGGGTAATGATATGCTTGTAGGCCGAAATATCCAGACCCAGCCGGGTCTGTGAGTAGTGCAGAATATGAGTGAAGACCTCCGAGTCGCTCTGGTAGCCCGAGTACCCGGGAAAGTTGCGCGACAGCAGAAACTCCCGGACGGGAGTGAACGCCGTACACTCCCCGTTGGTCATAGAGGCATAGCCCTGGATGAAAAAAGGGTGGCAGGCATACAGGTTAATGGCATAGTTGGTGTTCTGCCGGCCCTGGGCCATAATGACCCGGGCATGCAGCTCCTTGCGGTCCAGCTTCAGGTAGTGGGCCACCTGCAGGGGGTCGCCGATCTCCTTGAGCATGATCACGTCCGGCCAGAAGGAGAAGACGATCATGTCATGCTTCTCCTCACCCATGGCCCGAAGCCGGAGGCGAATCTCCAGCAGCTTATCGTAAAGGGCTTCTTTGGGGTAGTCATCCCACTCCTCCGGATACTCGTAGGCCCGGATCAGGTAGATGTCCCGCTTGGGAACACCGGGGGGCGGGGTTTTGGGTACCTTGATGGTGATCTTGTATTTGGTCATGAACCCGATATCCATCATGAAGGCGTCCAGCCGCCGCAATCCCGCTTCACTGAAAATGCCGGACAGGATCGGCGCGTCCTTGATCTCTTCGAAGGGTCCTCCGAGGTCCCGCAGAAACAGACCCACGCCGGATCCATCGTGGCCTTCCCGCATGACGTCCATGGCTTCCAAGGCAATCATGGGAGAGACGGGGGTCTCACTGGTCATGGCAAACAGTCGGCACATGGTTGATACACTCCTTTGGCTGCCGGGGTGAAAGGTCCGCCATTGACCTCTCAATGACGGACCGGAATGGAACAAATCAGCAAGTTGTATACCATAATATAGAACTCGCTGAAATCCAATTGCATTGTTGCCCGACGATTTGGCCGCATCAATTTTATAGAGCAGATTTTTACATAACTGCAATATAATTTTGACTTAAATGACAATATTGTAAAATCCGGGACCATCGTCCGAATGCGGTCGTAACCTATCGAAAAAATACTGTTCTTGGCAAATTTTGGGAAATCTGATACCGTCTGGTTATGCCTGCCGCAGCCCGTTTAGCGGCATTTTTCGGCCGGCATCGGCAACGGATCACACGGCATTGACACCCTGAGAACGAAAGCTCCATTACCATGACTGGCGCCCCCACCGAATTCCTGGACCGACACCAACAGGAGCGATGGACCGCGTTCTGCCACGAAGCCCGGACCACCGGCATGACCTTTTCCCCCGCCTCGGCCGGCGCCAAGGCACTGGAAACCGCCTTTGGCTTCAGTGAATTCGTTTCCTCCAGCTGCATACGTCACCCGCGCATGGCCGTGGATCTGATCGACAGCAACGTTCTGTTCAACGCTTACGATAACGGCCGTATGGCCCGCCGCCTGGCGCCCCTGCTCCAGTCGGTGATAACGGCAGATCCGGATATCTCTCCGGACAGCCTTCTGGCACCGCTGAAAACCGCCCTGCGTAAGTTCCGCCGACAGGAAATGGTGCGCATTGCCGTGCGGGACCTGGCCGGCATCTGCGATCTGGACGACACCATGGCCGATCTTTCCGCCCTGGCTGCGACTGCCATTGATGGGGCCCTGGGCCTGTTGTTTGACCGCATGTGTGCGACCGACGGCGTTCCCGAGGACAACGCCGGCAACTGCCAGGGCCTGGTGGTAATCGGCATGGGAAAGCTGGGTGCCGGTGAACTCAATTTCTCTTCGGACGTGGACCTGATTTTCACTTTCCCCGCCAGCGGTGAAACCCGCGGCAGCCAACGGCCCCTTTCCAACGAGGCCTTTTTTACCCGGCTGTGCCGGCACCTAATCCAGGCCATCGGTGAAAACACTGCCGACGGATTTGTTTTTCGCGTGGATACGCGGCTGCGCCCCTACGGCGACGGCGGCCCCCTGGTCATGAATTTCGACCACATGGAAGACTATTACCAGTCCCAGGGCCGCGAGTGGGAGCGCTACGCACTGATCAAGGCCGACGTGGTAGCCGGAGACCGGGAGGCGGGCCGGCGTCTGTTGCAGCGCCTGCAGCCATTCGTCTATCGACGATATCTGGATTTCGGTGTGTTTGAATCGTTGCGGGAGATGAAGCAGAAGATCACCGCCGAGGTCCGCAGAAAGAAACTCCACGACAACATCAAGCTGGGCAGTGGCGGCATCCGCGAAATCGAGTTTTTCGGACAGATGTTCCAGCTGATCCGGGGCGGTGTCCTTCCCGCGCTTCAGCAGCCGGCCATCCAGACCATTCTGGACACCCTGGGCAAGGAAGGGTTTGTTCCACAACCGGTTTGTCGGGAGCTCACCGATGCCTATCGCTTTTTGAGAAAAACCGAACACCGGCTCCAGGAAGCCAACGACCAGCAGACCCACGCGCTGCCATCGGATCCCCTCGCCTGTCTGCAGCTGGCCCGGTCCATGGGATTCGACACATGGAATGACTACCGGACAGTCCTCGATGGCCATCGCGAGCGGGTGCGGTCGCATTTCGACGGCCTGCTGGAACCCGAGGTCAAAGCCGCCGACGGCAGTGCCAGCCCGGAGGCAGAGGATCTGGCCGATGCATGGTCCTTTTCCATGACAACCGCTGAACGCCAGCGGCTGCTTGAAAGGACCGGGTTTCAAGATGGAGATGCCGCCGCCACCCTTCTGGAAGCCTTTAAATCCGAGCCGGCCACCCGATCCCTGAGCAGCGCGGGAAAGCGCCGTCTGGGCCGGCTGATCCCGCGGGTATTGAAGGCAGCCGGCGGATGTGACGATCCCGAAACGGTGCTGGATCGGGTTCTGCAGCTTCTCAAGAGCATTCAGCAGCGGATCAGCTACCTGTCTCTGCTCATCGAATACCCCTCTGCCCTGACCCATCTGATCCGACTGGTCGGCGCCAGCCCCTGGATCGCCGCCTTCCTGAGCCGCCACCCGGTAGTGCTGGACGAACTGTTGGATTCGCGCACCCTATATACCCCACCCGGCCCCGAGGCCCTGGACGCCGGTATAACCCGTCAACTGGCCAGGGTGACCGATGACGACCCGGAGTACCAGATCGAAGCCTTGTGTATCTTCCGCCAGATCAATACGCTGAGAGTGGCGGCGTCGGACATCACCAACGTGCTGCCGTTGATGAAGGTCAGCGATCATCTGACCTGGATTGCCGAGGCGATTATTGACAAGGTGGTGGAGATCTCCTGGAACCATCTGGTGGAAAAACACGGCCGTCCGTCATGCACCCTTGAGGGTCAACCCTGCGAACGGGGTTTTGCCGTCATCGGCTACGGCAAACTGGGGGGGATCGAGCTGGGATATGGATCGGACCTGGATCTTGTCTTTCTCCATGCGGCCGACACCGGTGAAACCGTCGGCGGCAAACGGCCCATCGAGAACGCCCACTTTTTTGCCCGGCTGGGTCAACGGGTGGTGCATATGCTTTCGACCCACACGGCTGCCGGCACCCTTTATGAAACCGATATGCGACTGCGACCCAACGGCACTTCGGGCCTGCTGGTCAGCCATGTAAACGGATTCAAAGCCTACCAGATGGACGAAGCCTGGACCTGGGAGCACCAGGCCTTGATCCGGGCCCGTCCCATCACCGGCGATGCCGTGCTGAAAGATGCCTTTTCCACCATCCGGCGTGAGGTGCTCTGCCTGCGCCGGGAACCGGAAACACTGAAGGCATCCGTAAGGGAAATGCGGGAACGGATGCGCGAAAGCCGGCTTTCGGCTCCCGCGGACCAGTTCGATGTCAAGGAGGACATCGGGGCGATGGTGGATATCGAGTTCCTGGTCCAATACCTGGTATTGCAATACGCCGCCGACCATCCGGAAATCACCCGCTGGACGGACAATGTCCGCCTGCTGCAGGCACTGGCCGAAACCGGTATCGTTGACGGCGTCACCGCCTATCGGCTCCGGCAGGCCTACCTCATTTTCAGGGCCGTGGTTCACCGGCTCAATCTGCAGGAGCGCTCCGCCCTGGTCGATTGCCATCGGTTCGACCACCTGAGGGAACTGGTGAGACGTTTCTGGCAGCAAACGTTAAGCTGACGACGCCGCAGGCCTGCCGGCAAAGACACGCACCTTCACCGTAACCGGTCGAAAGTACCTGGCGATGGCAATGCAGAAATTTCCACCACCAGCGGCGCGACGACGTGATTCAGTGGCTTAATGAAAGGCCCTTTTTATGGAAAAGATGTCCCCCGAAGGGCAGGTTCCCTTCAACCTGGATATAGTGTTTCGCCGGGGCCTGGGCCGGACGCTGCTTCTCTGTTTTTTCGGCCTTTCCATGATACCCCTGGTCGCCATGGGATTAATCGGCTACCAAACCGCTTACCACCGCCTGGAGCAGGAAACCCGCCGACACATCCGCATCGCCGCCGAGCTGAAAAGCAACCAGCTGCAGCGCTTTGTCGACGACGGACTGGCAGGCGCCGACAGGCATGGCCATGAACCCCCTGCCGTTACTGTTTTCAACACCGCCGGCCAGGTGCTGGAGGCCCTCGTGAAAAAGGGGACCGGCTACCGGGTTTATCTGGTGGGCGCCGACCTGACGCTGCTGGCCGGCACGAGCGGGAATCCGCCCCTCGACAGCGGCACCAGGGTAGACACCGCACAAACCCGATTGTGGCGGAAAAACCAGACGGGTGATAATTCCCAGCCGGCTCCGCCGGAGCCTTTTACTTATATAGGACCGTACGGCCGGCAGGTGATCGGCACCTACGCAGAGGTTCATATCGGCGGTACCCCATGTGCCCTGATTGTGGAAATTGATACGGCAAAAGCGTTCGACGCCCTCAATGCGCTCCGGGCGATAATCGTCGCCCTCGTCATCCTGACCGGCCTGGGGGTCCTGGCTGTCTCCACGACCCTGGCGCGATCCATCGTTGAGCCGGTCCGCGATCTTTCCCGAAACCTGTTGATGGTATCGGAAGATCGACTTGACCAGGGTGTTCATGTGACCGCCAACCATGAGATCGGCGAACTGGCGGCAGCATTTGGCAGCATGATTGAACACCTTAAAGCGACCAACGCTGAAAAAGATGCCCAGTCACGGTTCATGTCCGGCCTGACCCGCCTGCACCGGCTAATCGGAGGCCAGCAGGAACCCGGGGAGCTGTGCCTCAGTACGCTCGAATTCCTTTCCGGATTTCTCGATCTGCGTCAGGCTGGTTTTTTTATCATGGATGCAGACGGGAGGCTGAAATGCGCCGGCCGATTCCCCGGCCATCCCGATAGTGAATGTCAGCAGGTCTTTTCCCCGGGAGACGGGCAGGTGGGTCAGGCCGCTATAGAAAAGACCACCGCCTTTTTTCAAAAAGAGGCGTCCAGCGGGTCGATGACGCCCTCTCCCACCCCCGATCGGGCCAGTCTGATCGTTGTTCCGCTGATGTTGCGGCAAACCGTCAAAGGGGTTCTGGAGCTGGAAAAAACGGACGGGTTCAATCGATTTGACTGTCGATTCCTGGAATCGGCGGCGGCAGTCATTGCCGTGGCAGTCAATTCTGCATCGACCCGCCAGCAGGAAGAGGCCCTGCTGGAAAGGACCCGGCAGCAGGCTCAGCAATTGAAGGTCCGCGAAGCGTCGCTGGAGGCAAGCACCCGGGAACTCAAGTCCAAGCATCTGGCCTTTCTGGCGTCCGAAGAAAAGCTTCAGCTCAAACAGCTCGAACTGGAGGCCGCCAACGCCCAGATGGTAAAAAACGCAGCCGATCTTGAAGCCCACATGGCCATTCTGGAAAAGCAGAAATTGGATATGGAGAAACAAAACAACGAGCTGGAAAAAACGCACCGGGAGCTGGCAAAAAAAGCACGTCAGCTTGAGATATCCAGCCAATACAAAACAGAGTTCATGGCCAACATGTCCCATGAACTCAGAACGCCGCTCAACAGTATCCTGCTGCTCTCCCGGCTGCTTCTGGAAAACAGGGAAAAAACCTTGACCGACAGGCAGTCCGAGTTTGCCCGGACGATCCATTCGGCCGGAGAAGATCTGCTCAACCTGATCAACGAGATTCTAGACCTGGCCAAGGTGGAATCGGGGAAAATGGAGGTGGACCTTCAGGCGGTGCGGGTTCAAGCCATTGCCGACGCCATGCAGGTGAGTTTTGCTCCCCTGGCCGAGCAGAGCGGTGTCACGTTCACCAGCCATGTGGCGCCGGATGTACCGGAACGATTGATCACCGATCGCAAGCGCATTGAACAGATCGTCAAAAATTTTCTCTCCAACGCCTTCAAGTTCACTGCCAGAGGAAGCATCCGCCTCGAGATCACGGTATCCCGGGAGCTGATCATCTGCCGCGGCGCCGGCGACAGCCATGACAACGGCTGTCTGGCCATCAGTGTCATGGATACGGGAATCGGCATCCCGGCGGCCAAACATCAGATGGTGTTCGATGCCTTCCAGCAGGTTGACGGGTCGACCCGGCGCAAATATGGCGGCACGGGGTTAGGCCTTTCCATTTCACGGGAGCTGGCCCACCTGCTGGGCGGTGAGATAACGATAGAAAGCGAAGAGGGAAAAGGCAGTCGGTTTACCCTCCACCTTCCCATTATCCCCCTGCCGGATAAGGAGCCGGCAGCGATTCAGGCCAGCCTTTTCAAAGCCGCATCTATCGAAACGGCCGAACCGCCTCCGCCGGAAAAGGACGGGGGGGCCCTCCTGGGTATGGAACCCGTTCCGGATGATCGACATCGGCTGACACCCGGGGACCCATGCATTCTCATCATTGACGCCAACGCCGTCTCGACCGAACCCATCAAGGAGTATGCCTACCGGATGGGGTACAAGGTGCTGGTGGCCGAGCAGTTCCGGACCGGACTTCACTTTGCCGATTACTATCTGCCCACGGCCATTTTCGCCAACCTGAACCTTCCTGGGGTGGAGGGTTGGGAGATAATTCAGCCGATAAAAGCCAATCCCAGAAGCCGGCACATTCCGGTTTTCACCCTGTCACCCCGCCCCGATGATTTCGCGGCGGCGATTCATGGCGCAGCAGGCCATGTGATCGAACCGATCACCGCCCGCCATCTGGAATCGGCGTTTCGCCTGATCGACCATCTGCAGTCGATCGACGATCGAACGGTTCTCGTGGTCGCCCCGGATCCGGACGCCATTGTGCAGGTCACCGACGCTGTCGGCGGAAAGACGATCCGCATCATGACGGCAGCCACCGCCGCCGAGGCGAAGACGGTCCTGGAAGCAAACACCGTAAATGCCGTGATCATGCATCCGGCCACCCCTTTTACCGAACAGCGCCGCCTTCTAACCGGCCTGCAACATGATCCGATGCCGGTTTACCTATACCCCGGAGGCACCCTGAAAGCCCTTTCCCGGTCGGAGATCAGCCCATATGCACAGGCGGTGAATATCAACGTGGCCGACACACCGGATCAACTGCTGCTGGGGATGGTGTTGAGCCTCCACCTGCCTGCCAACACACTGGACAAGGCCCATCGCGATCGGTTGATGGCCATGGATGCCCCCCGGTCGGGTTTGAAGGGGCGCAAAGTACTCCTGGTGGATGACGACATGCGAACGGTATTTGCCATTTCCAATGTTCTGGAGGACCAGGGGGCAGAAGTGCTCGCCGGAAAGTCCGGCAAGGAAAGTCTTGACAAACTGGACGGCTTTCCGGACATTGATCTCGTTCTAATGGATGTCATGATATCGGAAGTGGACGGTTACCAGGCCATACGGGAGATTCGAAACCGGAACCGTTATAGGACGGTTCCCATTATTGCCCTGACGGCCAAAGCCATGCAGGGAGATCGCGCCAGGTGCATCGAAGCAGGGGCCGACGACTACCTCGCCAAACCGGTCAACCTGGACAAACTGACCTCCGTGTTAAAAATATGGATGGACCCGCAGCTGGCCGCCCCGGGACGGTTCGGCGCGTAGCCTTTGATTCAGCGAACCCACAGGATGTTACCCATGCCGACAGAGGAAAAAATAAAAATTCTGGTTGTGGACGACAGGCCTGAAAATCTCTTGGCCATCGAAGGCGTCCTCGAGCGGCCGGAGCTGTCCATCATCACCGCCACATCCGGCAACCAGGCCCTGGGACTCGTTCTGGAGCACACCTTCGCCCTGGTACTCCTGGATGTCCAGATGCCGGGCATGGACGGCTTCGAGGTAGCCGAACTCATGCGCGGCAGCGAGAAGACACGCCATATTCCCATCATTTTCCTCACGGCCATCAGCAAAGAAGAAACCCACGTCTTTGCCGGCTATGAAAAAGGAGCGGTGGATTACCTGTTCAAACCGCTGGACCCGCTGATCCTCAGAAGCAAGGTCAATGTCTTCGTCGAACTGTTTCGGCAGCGCAAAAACCTTCAACAGCGCAATGGGGAATTGAGCGCTGCGGTCGCGGAACTGGAAGCCGTCAACCGGCAAATCCAGGAGCAGCAGAAATCGGTGATCGAGGAGGAGCGCCTGAAAGTTCTGCTTCAGATGGCCGGCGCCACGGCCCACGAACTGAACCAACCGTTGATGATTCTGATGGGAAACATTCAATTGATGGAAATGGATGGCAACATCCCGGCCCACCTGGCCGACCGAGTGAGAAAAATCACCGAGGCCGCCAATCGGATTTCCGACACGGTCAAGAAGATCCAGACCCTTCGCCACGACGAACCCAAGACCTACGCCGGCGGTAAAACCATCCTCAATCTGGACCAGCATGTCTCTATCCTCGCCATTGAAGACAAGGATGAGGATTTCACCAACGTCGAGCAGACCCTGAGGGATCACCGCGAGCTTGCGCTGACCCGGGTGAAATCCATCGAAGAAGCGTTCAACCGCCTGGATAAGGGGCACTTCGATCTCGTTTTTCTGGATTATATGCTTCCCGACGGCACGGGCCTGGACTTTCTTGAAGCCATCAACCGCAAAGGGATGGAAACGCCGGTGGTGGTCATTACCGGCCAGGGAGACGAACTCATCGCCTCCCGGATCATCCAGGCCGGCGCCTACGACTACCTGCCCAAAGCCAAGGTTAGCGGCAGGGCTCTGCTGCGCATCATCTCCAATGCCCTGGAAAAAGCCGGTTTGAAGCGGGAGATGCGCCTGGCACAGGAAAAGCTGGCAGAGATGTCCGTGCGCGATGAACTCACCGGCATGTACAACCGGCGCTATTTTCGCGAGGCACTGGAACGGGAAGTCTCAGGTGCGCAGCGCTACGGTCACGTTCTGGCCCTTTGCATGATCGATCTGGACCATTTCAAACGGGTCAATGACACCCACGGCCATCTGTGCGGAGATCGGGTACTTCAGGAGTTCGGGCGACTGCTGGATGACAGTATCCGCAAATATGATGTGGGCTGTCGCTACGGCGGCGAAGAGTTCGCGGTGATTCTTCCCGACACGTCGCTGGACGAGGCCCGGGCCCTGTGCGATCGGTTTCGGGAGCGGGTGAACGAGCATCGATTCACCTTTGAAGATCTGAGCCTTCACATCACCACCAGCGTCGGTGTTGCGGCTCTGCCCACCGATGGTTTAATCACCGGCAGACATCTGGTGGACTTGGCTGACAAGGCCCTGTACCAGGCCAAAAACCAGGGAAGAAATCTGGTCGTCGCCATTTAGCGATCAGGTCGAAATCCGTTTTAAAAAATGAAGGCGGAGCCCGATGCTCATGGCGGCTCCCCTGAAACAAAGGAAAACGCCGGGGCTTCTCTGGGAGAAGTACCCGGCGTTTTTGTCAATCGTTGTTCAATGGGTCGAAACCGGTTTGTTGTCAGGACTTTCTGGCCCCGGCGTAACCGATGCCCTTGAGCGCTTCCTCCATTTCACCCAGGATGGATGGAT
>JAHLLR010000054.1 GCA_020444075.1 Deltaproteobacteria bacterium | reverse complement strand
CTTCACTCTTCACCCTTCACTCTTCACCCTTCACTCTTCACCCTTCACTCTTCACCCTTCACTCTTCACTATTCACCCGCAGTCCTCAGTCCTATGAACTCCGCCTCATCCCGGCAGGTTCAAGGCCGCTTGTAAACCCCCTCCGGCATGGGCACGCAGGATATGGCGGGCTACGGACATCTTGTGGACCTCATCGGCCCCGTCATAAATGCGGGCGGCCCGCTCGTGACGGAAGAAATAAGCCAGCACCGTGTCGTCGGTCATCCCCAGGCCGCCGTGCACCTGGAGCGCCCGGTCGACGACCCGCTGGAGGGTGTTGGCCACCATGAATTTGATGAATGAAATCTCATGCCGCGCGGCTTTGGCGCCCTCCTTTTCGATTTTCCAGGCGGCGTGCAGGGTCATGAGCCGCGCGGCCTGTATCTCGGCGGCGCTTTCCGCAATCCAGGCCTTGATGATCTGCTTCGATCCCAGGGTTCTGCCGTCCGGTGAGATTTTGCGGGTGTTGGCCCGCCGGCACATGAGGTCGAAGGCACGCTGGGCGATGCCGATCCAGCGCATGCAGTGGTGGATGCGGCCGGGCCCCAGTCGTTCCTGGGCGATCACGAAGCCGTGCCCTTCTGGCCCCAGCAGGTTTTCCCGGGGAACCCGGCAGTTCTGGTAGAGAATTTCCCCGTGTGAAGCGTAATCGGTTCCCCGGTGGCCCATGACAGGAATATTGCGCACCAGGTTGAAACCCGGGTTGTCGGTGGGCACGATAATCATACTGGCCTGCATGTAAGGGGAGGCCTCGGGATTGGTGACGGCCATGACAATCGCGAAAGCGGCGCCATCCGCCGAGGTGGTATACCATTTCTGGCCGTTGATCACGTAGTCGCCGCCGTCCTTGACGGCCGTGGTTTCCATCATCACCGGATTGGAACCCGGCATGTCCACCTCAGTCATGGAAAAGCAGCTGCGGATTTTCCCGTCCACCAGAGGCTTTAAATACTGCTCCTGCTGGGCCTGGCTGCCGTATTTATGCAGAATCTCGATATTGCCGGCATCGGGCGCCTGGCAGTTGAATACATAGTGGCCGATGGGCGTTCGCCCCAGCACTTCGGACACCAGGCCGTGCTCGACCAGGTCCAGACCCATGCCCCCCAGTTCCCTGGGATGGTTGGGCGCCCACAACTCCATCTGCCTGACCATCTTGCGTTTCTCCGCCAGCACCGGAAGAAGTTCCACAAATTCGCGATTCAGGAATTCCGGCTCCAGGGGGATGAGTTCCTTGTTCACAAACTCATTCATCATCTCCAGGATCACCTGCATTTTTTCCGAGACCGTAAAATCCATTTTTCCCATCCTTTTCCGTATCCTTCCGGACGTTGATTTTTTACGCAGCCATCATGCTCCGTCAAAATGATTGATGCGTTTATCGGTAGGTCACCAGGCTGTTTCCACCCTGCTCTTCCAGGTGACCCTGTTCATTGAAGGTGGCCAGGCTGATTCGCCCGTCGCTGAATTTGAACCGGGTAAGGGAGGCGTTTACCAACTGCCATGAAAGGGAGATGGTTTTTTCCGCGTCCAGGCCCAGAACACTGCCGACGGAGGCGGCGATGGGTCCACCTGAAGTAAAAACGGCTATCTGGCTGCCCCGGTCGCTGCGTTCGATGATGTCCCGGATACCGGTGGTCACGCCTGCGGCAAATGAGGACCAGCTGAGAAGAGTGTCCACGGTATCCCGGCCGGAGGCCCAACGGGTCATCACCCGCCCGAATACCTTTTGAAAAGCCTGCCGATCCGAGAGCATACCGTTTACATCGCGGATGAATGCCGGATCTTCTTTTTCGATAACCGGTATCAGCGCCCGGAGAACCGCTTCGTAATCGTATTCATCGAACGCTGCCGTTTCGGCCGGAAGCGGCAGGTCAAGCCCTGCATCCAGATAAGTGTCCCGGACTTCGCCGAGGGTCTGCTGCTGCCGGTTTAGAGTGCCGGACCAGCATGCATCGAAGCGGATGCCGGTCTTGAGAAAAAAACCGCCCAGGACGCGGGCCTGGTGCCGCCCCCTGTCCGACAGCGCATCGTAGTCCGATGTTCCGAATGAGGCCTGGCCGTGTCGAATCAGATACAAGGTGCTCATCCCAATTGCTTCCCCGCTTTCGTTGAAAATTTATTGAAAAGCCTGAAATATCTCATGCCGTCTCCCCTTCCTATAGGGTGGACCCTATCCCGTGTCAATAAAAATATAGCGAACGCTCGTTTTTTTATTGCCTTGGCAGGCGTTTCATGATTATAGGTTCCCCAATCAAACATGATGAGGAATCCATGGCATTTTCGATTTTGGTTTGCATCAAGGCGGTACCCGATCTGGCATCCGGCGGCGAACTGATCCTTGCGGGCCGCTGGATCGATGAAACGGCCATCGGTTGGTGCATGAATCATTACGATACCCACGCGCTGGAAGCGGCCCTGGCCATCAAGGATGCGACTCCAGATGTCAGGGTCGATGCCCTATCGGCAGGGCCGGACCGGGTTCGGGACACGATTCGCCGGGCCGTGGCCATGGGCGCCGATGCGGGAATCCACCTGGCCATGAACGCCGGCGGACGGCTGAGCCCGGCGATCATCGCCATGGCCATTTCCAGCTATGTCAGGACAAGAAATTACGATCTGATTCTGACCGGCGTCATGTCCGAAGACGATATGCACGGGGTCACCGGCCCCCTAATCGCTGCTGCGCTCGACCGGCCCTGTGCAGCGGCAGCGGTGGAAATTCTCCCGGATATGTCGGATCGATCGCTTGCCGCAACCTGCGAGATGGAAGGGGGGATGGCCGAAATCGTTCGGCTCCCCTGCCCCGCCCTGGTGACGGTGCAGACCGGTCGGCGGATCCCCCGTTACCCTTCCCTGTCCAACACTCTCAGGTCGCGCAGGCAACTGATCGAGCAGGTGGTTCCGGCCCCGATTGCCGACCACATGCCAATAGCCGAGACGCGCCGGGTGGCGTTTCCGCAACGGACATCCGCCTGCCGGTTCATCGAGGGGACCGTGATTGAAAAGGCCGACACGCTGTTGCGGCTGTTTAACGACAACGGATGGCTGAAATAGGCTGATTCCAAATGTTTAAAAAAACAAATAACCCCGGCACCGTTCTGATCGTGGGCGAGACCATTGACGGCCGCCTTTCCGCCGGCTCCAGGGATTTGGCCAAACAGGCCCGGTCGATTGCCGAACAGATCGGCGGTGAGCCTGTCGGCGTTCTGATCGGGCATAAAATCGAGCAGGCGGCACAAAGCTGGTCAAAGGCAGCCGGCATATCCGTCATCGTTTTGGATCATGCGCAGGGTCGTTATCCCAACCCGCCCATGACCGCTTCAGGGGTTGAGGCATTGGCTGACGAATGCTCACCCCTGGCCGTCTGTTTTCCTCACAGCATGCGCGCCTGCCAGGCCGCCGCTACCCTGGCATGGCGCATCAAGGCCCCCTGCATCACCGCCGTTGACGCCATTTTCAAAGAAAACGGCCATTTTGCGCTCAACCGGGCAATCCTTGGCGGCAAGCTGTGCGAAACCGTGTCTACCGGCAACACGCCGATGATCCTTACGATCATGCCGGGCATATTTTCCCGCTCGGCATCCCCGGATGGGCCCGACCGTTCTTTATCGGTGGAAACCAGGCTTGTGACGGATGCGGATCAACGGTTCATCCCCCAGGCCGTCAATAGCCAATCGCACACGGATCAAGCGCTGGAAAGAGCTCAAGTGGTCGTGGCGGCCGGACGCGGCCTTGGGGGACCTGAACATAGAGACCTGCTCGATGCCGCTGCCGCCATGTTCAAAAGTGCGGCGGTCGGCGGTTCCCGTGGTGCATGTGACCAGGGCTGGCTGCCTCACACCCGCCAGATCGGTGAAACGGGCCGCACCGTGTCGCCGGCCCTTTACCTGGCCTGCGGCATTTCCGGAGCCCCCCAGCATCTGGCCGGCATGCGTGAATCCCGGACCATCGTAGCGGTGAATACGGATCCGAAGGCGGCCATCTGCAACGCGGCCCACTATGCGGTAATCGAGGATTTAACCGTTTTTCTGCCGACACTGCGGGAAAGATATGACAAAATGACAATTAAAGGAGAGACGGTATGAAGATCGACGAGGTAAGGCGTATTCTCACCATCGGTGCCGGAACCATGGGGCATCAGATCGGATTTCTCTGCGCCATGAATGGATATGATGTGGTCGTGTACGATGTGGCTCCGGACATTTTCGAAACAACCCGGAAGCGGTTGGCGCAGATCGCGGACCGATTCGTAAAAAAAGGACGACTGCCCGCCGGTGAAAAGGCCGCGGTCTTGAGCCGGATCACCTTCACCACCGATGCCGAAGCAGCGGCGGCCGATGTCGACATCGTCACCGAATCGGTTCCGGAAGATCCCCAATTAAAAGGCAAGGTTTTTGCGGAATTTAACCGTCTGTGCCCGTCGCGCACGGTATTCACCACCAACACCTCCACGCTGGTCCCTTCCATGTTTGCCGAGGCGACCGGCCGGCCCGATCGTTTTCTGGCCTTTCATTTTCACGACATTCTGCTCACCGATGTGGTCGATGTGATGCCCCATCCCGGAACATCGGTCGAATCGGTGGCTTTGATCCGCGCTTTTGCCGAGCGGCTGAATCAGACGGTCATCGTTCTGGAACGGGAGAGTTTCGGCTACGTGTTCAACGCCATGCTCAGCGATCTGTTCAAATCGGCCCTGACTCTGGCGTCCAATGGGGTCGCCGCCGTCGAGGACATCGATCGGGCCTGGATGGGGGTGCTTCAGGCGCCCATGGGCCCCTTCGGCATGATGGACAGCGTGGGACTGGATACCGTGTGGAAGATCAGCGATTATTGGGCCAAGGTGACCAACGATGCCCAACTGGCGGCCAATGCGGCGTTTTTAAAAACACGTATCGATGGCGGTCGGCTGGGTATCAAAAGCGGGGCGGGGTTTTACACCTACCCGTCGCCCCATTTTCATCAGCCCGATTTTCTCAAAGGGAGGGGATAGTTTCTGGTTCAGGCCAAGGCCGCAGCGTTTTCGCAACCACAGGCGTCGCAGCGCTGCGTCGAGGATTGGGCAAACGTGAGGACGCCGGCCCGGGCCGCAAGATGCCCTTTATGGGCGGTCACCGCCCAGCACCCCGATAACAGCCCGCATAAACGCCGGCAGATCGTCCGGCGTCCGGCTGGTCACCAGGTAGCCATCCACAGCTACTTCCTTGTCCACCCAGTTGCCCCCGGCGTTGACCAGGTCGTCCTTGATGGAGAAATAGGAAGTGACGGTTCGGCCGCGGATGATATCCGCCGACACCAGCATCCAGCCGGCATGGCAGATAGCGGCCACCAGTTTGCCGGCTTCGGCAAATCCTTTCACCAGGCCGACCATGGCCGGGTATCGGCGCATGTGGTCCGGGGCATAACCCCCGGGAATGACCACGCCGTCATAATCGGCAACGGCAACCTTCTCCGCCGTGGTATCGACTTTTACCGGAAGCCCGGCCTTGCTCTTATAAACATCGGCACTGCCCGATCCCACTACGGTCACCCGGGCACCCGCCTCCTTGAGGCGGTAGAAGGGGTACCAGAACTCGAACTCGTTATAAAAGGTTTCCACCAGAATCAGGATTTTCTTGCCTTTGAGTTCCATTGTCTCACCTCTATTTCAGGATCAATTTAACGGATCGCACCATCTTGAACGGATGATACGATTTTTTGGCCTTGGCCAGCCCGGGAATACCCATATCGCTCTCTTTGTTCAGGTAGGTATATCCGTCAAAAAGCCTGCGGGCGCAGGCGTTGTCGAAATACTGGTAAAGGCCCTTGATGCTGCCGAAAGCCTTTTCATACTGTAAGGTCGCCATGTCCCGGGTCAAGGGGGCGGAAATACCGAAGGCGCTGACCTTGCCGTCGATGCGCAGCAGGATGCCTTTGAGGTCGAAGGCGTCGAAGTGGTTCAGGGTGTTGATGGCCGCCTGCTTCTCGCAGGAAAGATCCACCTGGTCATCGGCGTCACAATCGCGTTCCCGGCACCATTCTTCTATGAAAACCAGGCATTCCTCGGCATTTTCCCGGTCAATGGAATCGATGGCCACCTTTCCCGGGTCCACATAATCACGCTGGAACTGGTTGATGAGGTTGCGCTTTTTGGAATAGCGGTTGCCTTTGAGCCCGGCCAGGTCCTCGACCCGGTAGACATAGTCGTCATAGGCGCCCTGGTGCTTTATCGTGAAAAGGCGACCGACGGCATCCTCGCCGAAATGGTCCACATACGCCTCGGGAACGAACCAGTATTCCGTGTGCCCGGCCAGGTTGGCCACCGTCACCAGCTCCTCAGGGGTAAACATCCGGTCAGGCGAGATCGGCAGCAGCAGATGCCGGTTCTTTTTCCAGGTTTCGAATTCGGCTGCCACGACCAACGCATCTTCATATACGGCACCGAAAGGTTTGTACTCCGTGTTGGTCCAGGCAATGATGGAGGACAGGGAGTAAGCACACAGGGAATAACGCTGGTTGGCGAAATAGGGGAGATAGGTCGTATAGTCCGGCGGAGTCAGTAGCTTAAAATTCATCATGATGTCTTGAGCATGGGCACGGAATCGGCCATGGGCGAAAATCCCAGGGGCCGATAAAATGGATGCGTCTTCCTTTCTGCAATGAGTCCTATCCAGCCGATACCGTCGGCTTCCAGTCGAACCACCAGTTCAGACACCATCCGGGAGCCGATGCCCTGCCTCCTGAAGGCTGGGTCCACGGTCACATCCTGAATGTAGGCGTCGCTGATCCGGTCGCTGATGGCGCGGCCCATGGCGATAATACGCTCCGCCTGGCGGGCCACCAGGAAACAGTGGCTGCCGGCAACGATGCCGGCGACGAGTGACGGGTTGTCCGCCTCGTCCGTCCACCAGCCGGCCTGCCGGTAAAGTTCGGTCAGTCGGGCGATATCAATCCGGGTCGGTGTTTCAAGAAACGAATAATCAATCATAAACAAGGATCATCCAGCGGGGTTGTCGAAGAGGCAGGAGACCTGGTTGCGGCCGGCCTGTTTGGACTGGTACATGGCCTGGTCGGCCCGCTGCACAAAGGTGGAGATCTCTTCTTCCTGGCGATACTGGGTCACACCGATGCTGATAGTGATTTTCAGATCGGAATCCTTGCCGTCGGTGAAATCTTCGGTGGCCACGGCAGTCCGAAGCCGCTCGGCAACCGTCCTGGCTTCTTCGCCATGGGTTCCCGGCAGGATGATGGTAAACTCTTCGCCACCGTATCGATAGGCGGTGTCCATCTTGCGGAGGCAGGATTTGATAATCCGTCCGAGACGCACCAGGATTTTATCCCCCTCCAGATGGCCGTAGGTATCGTTGAAGTCCTTGAAATTATCGATATCCAGCAGCAGCAGGCTCAGCGTGTGCCCGTAACGGTTGAAGCGTTCGATCTCCCCTTTTAGCTGGCTGTAAAAATGCCGGGAATTGAACAGCTGGGTGAGGCCATCGGTGATGGAGAGTTTTTTCAACTTCTCCAGCATCTGGATCCGCTCCTGGTTGAGACGGCGCTCGTTGAGCACCCGCTTCAGGCGCAACAGCAGTTCTTCGAAGCGCACCGGCTTGAAAACAAAGTCACTGGCCCCTTTGCTGATGGCCTCTTCGTATGAGTATTCCGTACTGTAGCCGGTCATGACGATGACATCGATGTCGTGGTCCCGTTTGATCCTGTCGGTCAAAGCCAGGCCGTCCATGCCGGGCAGCAGAATGTCCGTAATGACCACCTCTACGACCTCTCCGTTAAGCACATCCAGGGCCTCTTCGGCACTGGATGCGACCGAAGCCTCATATCCGGATATTTCGATAAACTCGTGCATCGCATCCCGGATGGAGAGGTCATCGTCGACAATAAGAATGTGTGGCGTCATTTAGCTCGTTTTTCATTATCGGCAGAACGCTCGCGGATATCGGTTGACATGCCCGAAAACGGTCTGATATTAATAAAAATTTTATAAAATTAAAAGATTATAACCATGTTAAAATCCGGTGTCAACCGGCAGATGATACCCGTTTTGATCGAACCTGTAATTATATGAAAAACATACGCAACTTCAGCATCATCGCTCACATCGACCATGGCAAATCCACCCTGTCCGACCGGATGATCCAGTCCAGCAAAATCATCTCGGACCGGGATTTCAAGGATCAGATTCTGGACTCCATGGATATTGAGCGCGAGCGCGGCATCACCATCAAGAGCCAGACCGTGTGTCTGCCATATAAATCCAAGGATGGCAAGACCTACGACCTCAATCTGATCGACACGCCGGGTCACGTGGACTTTACCTACGAAGTCTCCCGGGCGCTGGCCTCCTGCGAGGGGGCGCTCCTGCTGATCGATGCCAGCCAGGGCGTGGAGGCCCAGACACTGGCCAATCTCTATCTGGCCCTGGAACACAACCTGGAAATCATACCGGTGATCAATAAGATCGACCTGCCGTCGGCGGACATCGATCGGGTAAAAAATCAGATCGAAGAGGATCTGGGGCTGGATCCGGAAACGGCCATCCTGGCGTCGGCTAAAGACGGTGTGGGGATCGATACCATCATGGAAGCCGTGGTCCGGAAGCTTCCGCCACCCGTAGGCGATGCCGACGCGCCGCTGAAGGCGCTGATCTTCGATTCCCATTATGACCCGTTCAGAGGCACCGTTGTTCATTTCCGCATCAAGGATGGAACCATCCGCAGCGGGGATCGTATCCGCTTCATGTCCAACAACGCCACCTACAAGGTTGAGGAAGTGGGGGTTTTTCAGATCGTTCGGGTACCCAAAAAAGAACTGACCGCCGGAGAGGTGGGATACATGATCGCCGGTATCAAAACGGTAAGCGATACCCGCTGCGGCGACACGGTCACCCATCACCGCCGACCCTGCGATAAGGCCCTGTCCGGTTTTAAAGAAGCCAAACCGGTGGTATTTTCCTCCATCTACCCGGTGGCATCCGACGCCTACGAAGACCTGATCGTGGCCATGGAGAAGCTCAAGCTCAACGACGCTTCGCTGATCTATGAAAAAGACAGCAGCGCCGCCCTGGGATTCGGCTTCCGCTGCGGCTTCCTGGGCCTGCTTCACCTGGAGGTGGTCCAGGAGCGCCTGGAGCGCGAATACGATCTCTCCCTGATCCTCACCGCCCCATCGGTTCGCTACCGCCTGATGATGAACGACGGGGAGGAACGGGTCATCGACAATCCGGCCCTTTATCCTGACCCGACCAACATCGAGTATGCCATGGAGCCTTACATCAAGGCGGCCATCATCATCCCGGACCGCTACATGGGCGCCGTGATGAAGCTGTGTCTGGAGCGCCGGGGCATCAACAAGAACTACCAGTACCTGACCAACAAACGCCTGGAAATGGTCTTCGAACTGCCCCTTGGGGAAGTGATCTACGACTTTTACGACCGGCTCAAATCCATCACCCAGGGTTACGGATCCTTCGACTACGAACTGATCGACTATCGCCGGACCGACCTGGTGAAGCTGGACTTTCTGATCAACGGCGAGCGGGTGGACGCCTTGTCCATGCTGATCCACCGGGACAACGCCGTCAACCGGGCCCGTATCGCCTGCGACAAGCTCAAAGAGGAGATCCCCCGCCAGATGTTCAAGATCGCCATCCAGGGCGCCATCGGCGGCAATATCATCTCCCGATCCACCGTATCGGCATTTCGCAAGGATGTTACGGCCAAGTGCTACGGCGGGGACATCTCCCGCAAACGCAAATTATTGGAGAAGCAGAAAAAAGGAAAGAAGCGCATGAAGATGGTGGGCCAGGTAATGCTGCCCCAGTCCGCCTTTCTTGCTGTGCTCAAGACCGACACGGATTAACGGGAAAAACCATGGGAAAAACCATCGCACAGAAAATCTTCGACGAACATCGCGTCGGCACACCGGATACGGACGTTCACGTCATCCGCCTGGATGCCGTCTTCTGCCATGAAATCACCACGCCACCGGCAATCGTGGACCTCGAGCGGCGAGGAAAAGACCGGGTATTCGACCCGACGCGCATCAAGGTGGTCATCGATCACGTATCCCCGGCCAAAGACTCCAAAACCGCCCTGCAGGGTAAGATCCTGCGAGACTGGGCCCGGCGCCACGGCATCGTCGATTTTTTCGACATCGGCGCCAACGGTGTCTGCCATGCCCTCTTCCCAGAAAAAGGGTTCGTCCGTCCCGGGTACACCGTGATCATGGGGGATTCGCACACCTGCACCCACGGAGCCTTCGGCGCCTTTGCCGCCGGTGTCGGCACCACCGACCTGGAGGTGGGCATCCTCAAGGGCGTCTGCGCGTTCAAGACGCCGGACACCATTCGCATCAACATCACCGGGAACCTGCCCCAGGGCGTCTTTGCCAAAGACGTAATTCTGTCGATCATCGGCCGCATCGGGGTCGACGGCGCCACCAACAAGGTGATCGAGTTTGCCGGTCCCGTGGTCGCGGCCATGGATATGGAATCGCGCATGACGCTTTGCAACATGGCCGTCGAAGCCGGCGGCACCTGCGGCATCTGCGCACCGGACCGGGTCACCGTTGACTACCTGTGGCCGTTTATCAAGGACGACTACCACAGCCCGGAAGCGGCGTTGGCGGCCTTTAACCGCTACCGGCCGGATGCCGATGCCGCTTACGACCGGACCATCGACCATGACGTTTCCAGCCTGGCACCCATGGTCACCTTCGGTTTCCGGCCGGACAACGTCAAACCGGTATCTGAAATGACCGGTACCCCGGTGGATCAGGTATATATCGGATCCTGTACCAACGGCCGCATCAGTGATCTGCGCATTGCCGCCCGGGTGCTGGCGGGAAAGCGGGTCAATGACACGGTGCGGGCCATCGTCTCGCCGGCCACGCCGAAAGTCTACCGCCAGGCACTGGAGGAAGGTCTTGTAAAAACCTTCATGGACGCAGGCGTTTGCTTTACCAACCCCACCTGCGGCGCCTGCCTGGGCATGAGCAACGGGGTGCTGGCCGGCGGCGAGGTCTGCGCGGCCACCACCAACCGGAATTTCAACGGCCGCATGGGCAAGGGGGGCATGGTCCACCTGATGAGCCCGGCCACCGCCGCGGCCACCGCCATTGCCGGCAGCATCGCCAACTCCCCGCTGTTCAAAGGAAAAGAGCATGAAATCATTTGATGGCAGGGTCCTGTTTCTGGACCGATCGGACATCAACACCGACGAAATCATACCGGCCAGATACCTCACGGAAATCTCACGAGATGCCCTGGCGCCCTGCTTGCTGGAAGACCTTAAGCTGAAAGGATTCGACCCGGCAACGGATATCGCCGGCAAACGCGTCATCGTCACCCGGGCCAACTTCGGCTGCGGCTCCTCCCGGGAGCATGCCCCCTGGGCGCTGGAGGGCAACGGCATCAACCTGGTGGTGGGCGAAAGCTTTGCCCGGATCTTTCGCCAGAATATGTTCAACTGCGGCATGATGGCCGTGGAACTGCCTGCCGACACCATCGACCGTCTGTTTTCCGCCTTTGCCGGTCATGCAACCACTGTGGAGACGAATGTCGATGGGGGAACCATCACCTTCTCCGCCGATGGCTTGAAGGAGGTCATCCCCTTCTCCATCTCCGGATTCGATGCGAACCTGGTCACCGCCGGCGGATGGGTGGAATATGCGGATGCCAAGTTCTGAAACCGGAGGACGGAAGGCTGAGGTCTCAGGACCGGATCCAGCATTCTGAGTTCGGGGTTCCTGGCTTCTGGTTATCGACTCCGGGTTCAGCGTTTTGGTTTTAACGTCTGAGAATTGTCGCAGCCGATCCCAGCCGTGGTCGACTCTCGGATACCCGACTTTCGAAAGATGACGGGTGGTTTGAAATGACGATTGCCGCCTACCTGACACTTGCCCTGCTGCTGGTGCTGTTCGTCCTTTTGGTTAAAACGAAGATCCCGGCACCGGCAGTCTTTGTCGGGGCGTTGACCATCGCCTTGACCCTGAAGCTGGCCCCTGCCCATGAACTGTTGAAGGGATTCAGCAACCAGGGCATGCTCACCGTAGCCGTCCTGTTCATGGTCGCGGCCGGCATGTACGCCACCGGTGCCATCACCATGATCATGGACAAGCTCATCGGCCTGCCCAAATCCATTGCCGGTGCCCAGGTCAAAATTCTGCCCCCCATCGCCTTGGGGAGCGCATTTCTCAACAACACCCCTTTGGTAGCCATGATGATCCCGGTGATCCGGGACCTTTCCCGCGCCAGCCGGCTGCCCGCAAAACAGTTGTATCTCCCCTTGAGCTTTGCCTCGATCCTGGGCGGCATGTGCACGATCATCGGCACGTCCACCAACCTGGTCATTGCCGGCCTGGTTATTGATGCCATCGCCAAAGGCGATCCCGCCCTGCCGGATATCCGCGCGCTGAAGATGTTCGACCCGGCCCTGGTGGGAATGCCCATTGCCGTCACCGGCATCGCCTTCATGATCCTGGTGGGGCGCTTTTTTCTTGCCGACCAAGAAGAAGACAAGGCGGTCGACGCCGTCATGCGGCGCTACACGGCGGAATTCGAGGTCCGTGAAGGGTCGCGGATCGTCGATCGAACCCTGGAGGACCTGGGGATTGCCAGCGGCGATAACCTTGAAGTGCTCTACATTCGACGGGCGGACACGATTCTGACCAATGACCTGATGCACGAGCGGCTGGAAGCGGGCGATCTGTTATCGTTTTCTGCCGATGTCCACGCCATGACCGAGCTGTGGCGGACCAACGCACTGGTGCCGCATCTCACGCTGAACCCCATGGAAACCGAGCGGCACACCCATCATCTGGTAAAAGCCGTGGTCTCCCGGCAAAGCACGGCGGTGGGCAAAAAGATCCCCGACCTCCCCCGGGATGTCAACGCCTGCCAGTACAAGTTTGTGGCCCTTTCCCGGGACGGGCAACCCCTTGCAGGACCTCTTGAAGAAGTCACCATCGAAGCCGGCGACAATGCGGTCCTGGAAGTCAACGACGACTTTTTCTATGCCTGCCAGATCGACCACGACTTTGCACTGACCAAGGCGTTGGAAGGCTTTCACCTCCAGCGAACGGATCGGGCGGTGGAGGCCAGTTTGATCACTCTGACAATGATCGGTGTGGTGGCCATGGGCTGGATGAGCATGCTCAATGCCAGCTTGCTGGCCAGCGGGGCCATGCTTTTGACCGGCTGCCTGAACCTGCGCACGGCCGCGCGCAGCATCGACTGGGGGACCCTGGTGGTGATTGCCTGCGCCATCGGCCTGGAGTCAGCGGTCACCCGCAGCGGACTGGCAGAGCGGATTGCCGGTCTGCTCGCCGCCATGGGCGGCGACAATCCGCACCTGGCGCTGGCTGTAATTTTTGTCGGCTGCTCGTTCATGACCAACGTGATTACCAACAACGCGGCGGCAGCATTCATGTTCCCCATCGCCCTTTCCACCGCGGGACAACTGGGCGTGAGTTTCATGCCCTTCGCCATCACCCTGATGGTATCTGCTTCCTGCGCCTTCATCACTCCTACCGGCTATCAGACCAACCTCATGGTCTGGGGACCGGGCGAGTACAAATTCACCGACTTCGTCAAAATCGGGACGGTTATGACCCTCATCGTGGCTGCCCTGACGATCTTTCTTACACCGCTGATCTACCGGTTTTAGAACACGATTTTCTCAATCTGTATGAACGGACATGGGCATGGCGATAACAGCCTGGAAGCTGGCAATTCAGGACAAAAAAGCCCTTGACTTATCTTTGAAAAAGGGTTTATAAGCGGTCTTTCTTGAAACGGCAGCCCGCCTTTTCAGGAGCCCCGCCGAGGTAGCTCAGTCGGTAGAGCAGGGGACTGAAAATCCCCGTGTCGGCAGTTCGATTCTGTCCCTCGGCACCATTGATTTTTCAATGAGTTAAAGGGGTTAACCATGCAAGTGGTTAACCCCTTTTTCTTTGGTTACGGGCCAGTGTGTGATCAGACACCCGGTTTGAGACCTCATAAATCGGCCGGTTATTATTTCAATGCCTTTATCCCTCTAATATCCTCTGATTTTCCCAACATGATCAGTATATCGCTGTCCTTTATAACAAAACTCGCAGGTGGCACTAAAACAAAATTTTCCGGAACGAGTTCTTTAATGGCAATAACGTGCACATTATACTTGGCTCTCAGATTCAGGTCTTTGAGGTTCTTTCCAATGAACTCTCTGGGCGGTCCAACCTGAACGAGATCGAAATCTTCCGATAAGGGGATGAAGTCCAGGATATTTGGCCTTGATAAGCCTCTGGAAATACGTACCGCCATGTCACGTTCAGGATGAATGATCTCGGTGGCTCCTACGCGTTTCAGAATTTTTGCATGGTCCTCGTCAAGTGCCTTTACCAGGATTTTCTTGATTCCGATCTCCTGCAAATACAGACAAATCAGGATACTGATGCTGATTTTGGTGCCCGTAGATACAATGACTCCATTCAGATTTTCCAGTCCAAGAGCTTTTAAACTATCTTTATCCGTTGCGTCGAGAACAATCGCTTCCGTGCAATGGGCATCGATGGCCTGTACTCGTCCTTTGTCAGAGTCAATTGCCAATACCTCGTTACCATCTTCATATAAGGCTTTGGCTGCATGAAATCCAAAATTGCCCAATCCTATCACTGCAAATCGCTTCATCATTAACCGCCTTTTATCCGATCATCAAATTCTCTTCAGAATGCTCGATGCCATTTTCTGCAACGTTGCCGACAACAATATATGAGAAGGTGAGTACCCCTACCCGTCCGATTATCATCATCACAATGATCCAGCATTTGCCCCACAGGCTCAACTCCGGTGTGACTCCCATAGACAACCCGACGGTTCCGAA
Organism: Deltaproteobacteria bacterium; assembly: GCA_020444075.1. Taxonomy (GTDB): domain Bacteria; phylum Desulfobacterota; class Desulfobacteria; order Desulfobacterales; family Desulfosarcinaceae; genus Desulfosarcina. The sequence goes on along the minus strand of JAHLLR010000054.1, from coordinate 19,097 downwards.
AGCGGATACCGTTTCGAACAAAAACTTAAGAAAAGTCCCCTGCGTATCATTGACCAGACGATCATCAACGGCGTTGCCTGCAAGGATCATAAACAAGACCAGGCAAATGAGGCCGATGGAAACGAGTACCAGCGATACACTGCGGGTAACCGTCTCGCTGGGGATGCTTTTCTTAAATAGGTTAACCCGCCGCCGTCGCCGTAACCGGGTCATGGTAAAAGCCGCCAGCAACGCCAGGGTTGTGGTTTTTACACCGCCCCCGCAAGAACCGGGGGATGCACCGAAAAACATGAGAAAAATCATCATAGCCAGCGTGGCGCTTTTCAATGAAGCGATGTCAACCGTATTAAAACCTGCGGTACGACATGTAATGGACTGGAATATCGGCGTCATGATGCGATGCGAGAGTGATTGACCTTCTCTCAGCGGAAGCTGTTCCAAAACAGCGAACATGAATGCTCCTGAAATAATCAGAATCACGGTTGTCAACAATACAGTCTTGGTTTGAATCGACAACCTGCATCGTTGACGTTTGCGAAATCTACCCCAGCATTGCAGGTCGTAGAGCACTGGAAAGCCGATGCCACCGACAACAATCAAACCGCATATAGCGGCATTAAACAAAAAATTGTCGCCGTAACGCACCATACTGTCAGAATACAGGGCAAAACCGGCGTTGCAGAAAGCCGAAACCGAATGAAAAAAGCCCGTGTAGGCGGCTTGAGAAAGAGGCAGTTCGCGGCTCCAGTGAAGGGTCAGAAATAGACCGCCAATGAACTCTGCTCCAAAGGTCAACAGGACGATACTCTTGACCAGGCTGAAGATATCCGCCCGAGGAGTATGTGCAAACAGATCCTGCATGGCCATCCGATGACGAATGGATATGCTTCTGCCTATCCACTGAAAGAGTGTCACGGAAATGGTCATCAGACCCAATCCACCGATCTGGATCAGTGCAAGGATGACACATTGACCGAAAACGGTGAAATAACTGCCGGTGTCAACGACGATCAACCCGGTGACACACACGGCGGAAGTTGATGTAAACATGGCATTGACCCATGTAATATAGCCGATTTTTGTAGAAATCGGCATCCGCAGCAGAATTGTCCCCATAAAAATGGCCAAAAGGAAGCTGACCAAAACGAGGGATGCCGGATGCATTTTTAGGATTCGACCGCTAACCGTCATGAATCAACTCTCGGTTTGATAAAATATTTACAGTGTACATGGGTATCTGTTTCACAGACGTCATGCAGGCGGCTTCCTCCAAGAACCATCCGGTTTCTATAAGCTTTGCAGGTGGTCAATTCACATTGATCGTCAATCGGGCGGTAATGAATAAAAGGGCATAGCCTGGCCAAGATTCGATTGATATTAACCGATGGGTCATCCAAATGAACAAGACGCAACAAGTATTCAGGATCAATCGGTTCTCCGGGATGGACCACTTTCACGAACCTCACTCCGGCATCTGCCAACCTTACAGCCATGTTCCGATGCGAAAGCTCAACTAAAACAAGAACCGAGGTGTTTTTCGTTAACGGATGGGTATTTAAACATCGGCACAGTTCAATAATATCGTTTCGGAGAGAGATCCTCTTTGTAGTCAAACCGATGATGATCAAACTGAAATGCCTGCTCGTTGCCTCACTTAAACTGGTCAACAAATCAGGGGTTATTGTCACATCCCCGGTCTTGGCAATCTCCAGGTTGCGATGAAGCTGGCAAACCAGTATCGGTGCATCTATTGATGAAAGGAACATCAGACCTCCAAGTCTTTCTTTTCGTGCAATCCCCCGTTTACGGGGGTGGTGTTGCACACCTGAAGAGCAATATGGGTGCCTGATTTTTTAACTATCTATTATGATATTAGAATAGTTGCCGGAGGGAAGTTTGTTGAGGTGGAATTGGCCAAGAATCTTGAATTCTGCAAGAAATTGACCTTGCAAACTGCAAGTTCAATCCAACTGATATTTTTTACGCTTGCGCCATAATGTGGCCGGGTCGATTTCCAGGACCTTCGCAGCCTCTTCAAGCGAAGGGGAATGCGATATTACGTTTTGTATATGCATTTTCTCAATTTCGACCAGGCTTTTCAAAGCAGTCGCGGCTGAAGCCGAAGGGTTGAAATTTGCAATGTGGGGGGGAAGATCGCTTGCCTTCAGCTCTGAATCCTGTGTTATGATAACAGACCGTTCAATGGCGTTGATCAGTTCCCGGATATTACCTGGCCAGGTATAGTTCTGAAGCCGCTGCATTGCATCGCTTGAAATATGTTGAACCGCTTTTTCGTTCAAGCGGGCGGATTGTTTCAGATAATGATCGGCCAGCAGCGTGACATCTTCAGGCCTTTCTCTCAAAGGCGGCAAGAAGATCTCCAGGACGTTTAATCTGAAATAGAGATCCTCTCTAAAAGATCCATTACGGACCATCTCCTCCAGGTCCTTGTTCGTGGCGGCGATAATGCGGACATCCACGGTATACGGTTTAGGATCTCCCACACGCTCATATTCGCGGTGTTGAATGAATCGAAGCATTTTACCCTGCACGGTCACCGGGATCTCAGAAACCTCATCTACGAAAACAGTACCACCTTCAGCCAACTTGAGTTTGCCTTCCTTATCACGAAGAGCGCCGGTGAAGGCACCCTTGATGTGGCCAAACAAGTCACTTTCCAAGAGGCTTTCCTGGAGTGCGGCGCAGTCGACGGTAACAAATGGTTTGCCTGTTCTCGGACTCCAATCATGGATTAAGTGTGCCAGCAGCCCTTTGCCGGTGCCGCTTTCGCCGCTGATTAAAACAATTGCTTCCGAATCGGCTGCCTGGCGTGCTGTTTTCAGGATCTTTCGCATTCTGCGGTTTCGGGTCAGAATGCCTCCTTCGGAAAAAATACCTTTAAGGGTGGCGATCTCGATCTCCATGTGATGGAAGCGTTTCAGCCTTTCCAGCACCAGATCGAGTTGGCCGGGAACAAATGGTTTGGGGAGGTAGTCAAAAGCGCCCATTTTTACTGCGCTGACCGCCGTCTCGATGGTGGCGTAGGCGGTAATCATCAGGACCTGGGTTTTAATACCACTGGCCATAATCTCCTTCAGTACATCCAGGCCATTGCGATCCGGCAGTTTCATGTCAAGCAGCACCAGTTCAGGCGAAACGTTGCGGAGATGCCGGAGGCCATCCTCACCGGAGGTTGCCTTGAGGACGTCGAAGCCTTTATCTTCGAGGTACATTTCCAGTGTGGTCAAAATGTTCTTATCATCGTCAATGATCAGCGCTTTTTTCACGCTCGGCCTCCATTTTCGTCGGGAATCCAGAAGGTAAAGCACGTACCCTTTCCGACCGTGCTTTCGACCTCGATGTCTCCGCCATGTTGCTCAATGATATCCTTGACGATGGCCAGGCCGAGCCCGATCGTGCCGCCCTTGCCTCGATCGGAGAATTGAGTGAAGCGGTCAAAGATATGCGGCAAAAATTGGGGGTTGATGCCGCTGCCCGTATCCATGCATTGAAAAAAGAACCGGGTTCCCTGCCTGTATACCTTGAGACCGATTCGTCCGCCACGGTCTGTATAACGCAGGGAATTTCCGACCAGATTGGTAATGACCCAGGGAAAACGGAAAGAATCGATGGTAACTTTGGGCAAATTTTCGGGGATGTCGATATCAATCGCAATGCCCCTGCCTTCTGCCTGTTTCATCAGTGGCGTCAGGCATTCTTGAAGTACAATGGCAATATCGAGTGTCTCCTTAGGTCGCGGTCTTGACATGGCTTCAAGCCGGGACAGATCCACAAGCTCATTGATTAATGCTGTCAGGCGGGTGCAATCATCATGTGCGGTGGTGATGAGCGTGGCCCTTTTTTCAGGCCCGAAATCATCACCGCGGTTGTTAAGCATTCCTATACTCATGGACAGTGATGTCATTGGCGTTTTGAGCTGATGGGAAATGTCGGCAATGAACCGACCTTTGGCTTCCTCGCTGCGACGAACTTTTTCCCTTTCGTTGGCGATGATCTCATCTCGATGCTGATCGTATTGTTTCAGACGGTTAAACAGTCGGTTGAAGGATTGGGTTAAATACCCGATCTCATCGTTGGTTCGTGATTGAACGGCAGGATATACTCCGCTTCCCTCCTGGGTATTTAATAGCTGACCGGCAAGCGTCATGATTGGTTTGGCGATGCGATAGGAAAAAAAGTAGCTCAAAACCAATATGCCGGTAATGATAATCCCAAACAGCACGGCAGCGTTCCGTTGCGCCTGGCTTGCCAAGGAGCGGGTCTCCTGCTCAGCATGCTCCATGGCGGTTTCATTGATTGTTACCAGGTCGTCAATGAGGAAAACCATTTCGGCTGTCAGTGCAAGAAAATCAGCAAATCGATCTCTTGGCCATAAGCTGTCGGGGTTTGTCTTGAGAGAATTTACAAGCGGTTCATACTTGGCGTAACTTTGGAATAAGCGGTCGATCAATTCACCCTCACCGGGTTCAGTTATGTTTTCCCGGCAAACGTTCAGATTGGTGGACAATTTTATCAGCTTTTCTCGAGAAACAATGACTCCACTCTGGCTCTGGTAAACTTTCCCAAGCAACGGATTGCGTATCTCTTCGAGCGTTTTTCGGGCTTCTTGGGCGGCACGAATGCTTTTGTAGTTTTTGGAAAGGATTTGTTCGGCGCTGTAACCTAAGTCGTCTAAATATTGGTTGTTTATAAGTGCGGCTGCCAACAAAGCCATGGTCGGCACAAGGCTCACCAAAAATATTTTGAACCGGATGGGATGCCGGATGGGATTTTTTTCTGTTTTTTCTTTGTTCATCGCACTGATAGTTTTAATGGCTGTGTATTCGTCTCTCTATTGGGATTACCAGGTATAAGTCAAATAATCATTGCCAAACCTATCGATAATTCTGGACGTAAAATAATCAGCCGCAGGTGGACCGCGGACAGTTCCTCCTCCATACGCAGCAGATTGATCCTCGGGTTGTGCATGGGGACCGTGCCGAACCCCCCGCCCTTGACCCTGCCACCAAAACAGATCCGCTGCAGATAATAGGAACAGGCCGCCCGCCGGATGTCGGTCAGCCCGCCGGCGTCCTGCTGGCGCTTCCAGTCCTCGGACCACTCCCGGGACGACAGCAACTATTTAAGCAAGGCCGGGGATCGGGGCCCACGTCACGCTGCAGACCGAAGGTTTTATTATGCCAATTGGTTCAGTATTTGGAATGCGTGGGAGGGTATGATTGGTTGCCGTGGTTAGAACAGGCTGAGTTGTATATTTATGGCGTCGACGGCATCCCCAAATCTTCCCGGGATGCCGTCAAGCTGGAAAATTATGGCTTTCAATGGATTGGATCCGAATTGGCGTCAATCAGGGCATTATTTCTCCGGTGTTAATAAAATTCGCCCGGAGCCAGGACATAAAACCCGGCACCCACAAAATAATCAGTATCCGGCACACGGAAAATGAAGGTGTGCTTGGGTTTGATGACGTCCTTGCCCGGAACGGTCCAATGATATTTGGTCCAGCCTTTGCCCTTTTTCGCGGCACTGATAAAATCCACGAAAAATGCTTTGCCGTTCACATCCTTCAGGTCTATCAACGAATTCATTTTCGTCAACTCCGGATTGAAAGGATGGGCAAGCACCTTGCAGTTCATATCCATAAGGAAAACATAGCTGATGCCGTTATTCCAGACGAAGCGGTTTTTTTGACCTGAAAATTCCTTAACGGCGGCTGCGACACCATTGGATTTCAAAAATTCCGCGGCATCCTTGCATTTTGAAATGCATTCATCCCTGGTTCCTGACCAAACGGTAGATGCCAGACCGAATAACAGAAACAGAATTCCCACCACCCCAATAAGCTTTCCCTTCATACGTCCTCCTTTGTTTCCAATGCAGGTTGATGTGGCTCATATCTTTTTCTGGAATATGCGTTCCGGGGGCAAGGAGTGTTTTATCGGCATCTTTTGAGAAAACTTTAGGGGGAAACACTCTTTTGACGAAAAAAAAGCAGGCCGATTTCTCATTGGGGACTTGCCCCAATTTCAATGATCACCGGTGAACGACAGGAAGGCTCAACCTGCTGAGTTTCTTTTTACTTTTAAACACACCTGAGAGGGTCGGGAGATACAATTTCGGGGTGAGGCGACCAAGGGGGTATCTGGGAAATCCCAAAATAATTCCGGGCCGATTTAAATGCGGTTTAGAAAAAAATGATCGCCTACTGATCCTTATTTTAACCTAAGTTGAGCGATTTTTGGGGAAGCGATGTGCTGAGATCTTGCCCATCAAGGGTCTGCGACAACCGGAGGCATACCCCATGGTTCTGTCGAGGATTGGCGCAGACCCTTGATGGGCAATAGATGGGTGCAGCGCGAGTCAAAAATCGCTCAATTTAGGTTTAAGATACATTCTGATAAGGGGCAGGTCAATTTTGATGATTTCATCCACCCCCATCGCCCTATCTTCATCAGGCCAATGGTGGCGGTGGGGGCGGAAACTTCCCTTGCTCCAGGGCTTCACGAGCGGCCTTCACCGGTATTCCGGCCTCACAGGGGACCCCGACCTGGCATAGGCCACATCCATAGCCTTCGAATTTATATGTTTTTTTGACGTGCTCTCTGGAGCGGGCCAGGTGCAGCCGACACTTCTCCTTGTCGTGGCCGGCTTCGGTAATGGCGCGGACGGGGCAGCGGTCAATACATTTGCCGCAGGTTCCATTCGCGAAAAAGAGACAATAGGCCCGGTGGTCGTTATAAGGCCGGCGAGTCGGTTCAATGGATATTCTGGCCACGACCGATCCGACCCGCATGGCCTTACCCTTTGCCGTGATAAGCCCGTCGCACAGACCGAAGGTGCCCAGCCCGGCTGCGTGGGCAACATGGCGTTCCGACCAGGAAGAGGCATAGGAAAACCGCTCCGATTTGACGATGGTCCAGTTGGGGACCAACATTGGAGCGACGGCAGCATGGCCCATTTCCTTGAGGCTCCTGACCACATGACGGCGCAATGCGGCATTGAACTCCTCACCGTATACCCTGATCCGCGCCCATGCTTCGGAAGGATAGGTCCTGGCCCGGCGGTTGGCTTGGCGGACCACCTCTCTCTGCGGCAACACCCATGAAATGACGGTTAGTTGTTCGGCTAAGACGGGCTTTCCCGGGCAATGCTGGCTGAAAACCTCCCACGGGGTCCAGTGGAAAGGCCCGACATACTCTTTGTATTGCTGCCAAATCGGATCTGCACCGGAGGCAAAGCCCACCAACGCAAAATCCCAAGCGGGCTCCCCCGTTTCGTTCTGCATGGTGTTGTAAGGAGAAGCGGCAATGAAGTCCCGGATCAGACTTTCAATCCATTCCCCGGAGATATTGGCATCTGGTTTCAATATAATCCCCTATTTTATCTTCTTGAGCCTGTTTCAAAACCTTGCAGTGCGGTCAAGATCAAGGCGGGCGATCATTTCAACCGGAGGCGTAGCAGCGCTACGTCGAGGATTGAAATGATCGCCCAACGCGGATATTGGCCGCAATGGGACGTTTTGAAATTGGCTCTTCTTGTTATCGATCCATGCCAGGTATGCGAAGGCACAGGCCGACCTTGCCGACGGCCACCTGGCAATTCTTCTCATATCTCTGCGTTCCATTCCTTCATCAACGGTCCATCATCACGCCACACCCAGCAGGTGTTTTTAACCCTTGCCATGGCCATCGGCAGGTAGACGTCCGGATCAATGGGTTCTCGTGCCATTGCACTCCATGCCCCCTGAACCGCCGCAGGGGCCATCGCCATCAGCAGGGCCAGAAGATGACAGCATCCCTTTGTCCCACCCACCAGATCCTTCACCTTGGCCGTAAAGCCGGAAACGATCGACATTCCCTTGATGGGGGCCAGAGACTCAAGGGTCTCGATACATGCATCGTGAGGAATCGTTGGCATCTCGACATCTATGTCCTCGATGACCAATTGGGGCCCCTCGATCTCAATCCTGATAATCATGTGGTGAATGGTGCCGGGAGGATGAATTACCCCGGTAGGTCGATAGGATTCAAGCAGGCGTTCGTCACGCAGAAGGCCCTCAACGATAATGGAACCGGATGTGCCTTCGTAGGTGGCGATATCGATCTGCCGAGTATGGATTTTTTGTTGTTTTGCCTTATCAAGGGTTATCATGCGGCCTGATATTGCTTCTGGTTATTGGGCATCCTGGAAAAGCCCCATTTAAAATTCACCTGCACCCTGCTGAACGGTTGGGTTCGAAAAACCATATGAAAAAAAAAGCAATCCGGACACCGACACCAGTGACCGCAAATAAAATGACAGACAGCCATCCATATCGAAATCCTCGGGCATCCGTTTATCTCCCCGCTAAAAAATCATCTTCGAAGTCGATAGCGGATCTTCAATATGCGGGATGACTCCTTCAGGGCAATGGAACAATTGAGCAATATCCCCCGACAGGCAGATTGTCAAGAAATAACAAACCCTTGACAAGCATCTGTTTTTTTGCCAACTTGTCTTTATCCTTCCTCTCATTTCAATTATTTCCGAAACGGAGATCACACGCATGGCCCTGACGAAGAAAGATATCGCTGAAAAAATCCAGAATGAACTCGGCTTTCTCAGAAAAGAATCGGTTGAGATCGTCGAGACGCTTCTTGAACTTGTCAAATCCACCCTGGGATCTGGTGATGATGTCCTGGTGTCCGGTTTTGGCAAATTCTGCGTGAAGGAAAAGAACGAACGGAAAGGCCGAAATCCGGCCACTGGCGAAGATGCAATCCTGCCGGCAAGACGGGTGGTGACATTCAAGTGTTCGGGAAATTTACGGGAAAAGGTGAATGGAAAATGAACACAAAACCGGATCTGCGCCGTCATCCTCGCCACACCGCGCTGTACAGTGCGAAATACACCGTCAAGTCAGGAACGTATCGAGATCTGATCGGTAATGTAAGTGCGGGCGGCATTTACATATACACCCGGCGGAGAATTAAAAATGGACAAAAGATCAGCCTTCGATTCCCGATTGTTGCCTTCGACAGAAGAACCAGCATAATAGGTACGGTCGTCCGATCTCAGGACAGGGGCTTCGCAGTGATGTTTGACCATCCGATTGAAGAGAGGATTCCCGGGGCCGCTCGATATCATGCGAGCCTGACGGCTGCCGGATAGACTTTTTCATATACGCGTTGCACCCATAAGATATACAATTCCAATCGTTTTAAACAGGGCATGATTCACAGGCTTCTGAGGTAGCCTTTGCAATCATGGTTGTACCTCCCGGAACACTTTACGCAGATAACTTGCCCGGCCTCCTGATGCAGTCAGCTTCTCAGGATCGAATCCGATAGAACAAATATGGAGCGACAGCCGTCCAGATCAGCAGCAAGGACCACACCCGCCCTTTGAACAGGTTGTAATCGTGAAATAGTCTGCTCCATGGATGCCCCATAACGAAATGACCGAACACGAATTCAAATGTAACGGTCATGAAAAACCAAATTCCGCCTATAAGCAGAGCCTGGGTTGATGATTCAATCGGACAGGTTTCCGTTAGTACCCATAGGTAAGCACCCAACAGTATGATTCCGATGAATGTCGACAATTGATGGGCTGACAGTTCACGCATGAATGGCCCATATGCTTTTTCGCGTATGGCTCCGTTCAGGATTGCGATAGCGACCATCCCGATCCAGCTTAAAGCATAAACCAGCAAGTTCTTCATAAGGATATATCCGGCATAAGTGCGGTCTTGTTGTAATACGATGAACCCATAAAAAAAGACAAGGCCCGGACCGGGGCCTTGTCAAAGAGGAGGATGAAAGAGAAGCATTTTCTCTACGACTGATGATAAAGCATATTTCATGCCGTTTGTTCTTAAATCAGCTATTTTCAGGAATTCTATGGGGTTAAAAATAATTCAGGATCCGGCAACTTCCGAGAGCGTCATTTTTTTCGATCAATTGACGAAGACTGTCAAAAAAAGCGTCCACGAACAGGTCCATTGCGCGTCGGCAGGCTCGAAAAATTAGGTCACTGCTCTTTCGGGAAAAAATAATCCTGGCAGGATTGGCATATCATGGAGATGCTGTATTCAAGCTCTGCTCGTGGCGTGTAAAAATAATCGGCCGGCTCTCCACAGATTTTACAAATACGATGGGCTTTAGCGATTGAGGCTCTGGCGACGACCTCTTTCTCAGCCAGCAGACTTATCAGTTCCTGAACCCTGCTCATCGTCAGTATCATCCATCAATAAAATTTATGACTCGACCTGATCATTGCGGATGCGGCAATGGTCTCCTTTCCCGGTACAGGTATATTGCATAGCATTTTTTATGCCGGCTATCATGATCAGCGTTATTTCTTATTATATCGGTATTTTTAGATTATTAAGCCGGAGCTGGGATTTTCTCACTTCACGAATATTGTCAGATTGGATGCCGTAGATTGTCCTAATGAAATCCCCCGCAGCGATATGGGCTGCGGGGGCTATGTGAATGTTACCCTGCCTTTTTCCCTTTAGCTGGACAGGGGTAATTTTTTTGTGAAAACTTTATTTTAGCGACCACCCCCGCATGATCGGAGGGCCATAACCCGTTGGGTGTCATGTCTTTAACGTCATCGCCGACCACGACTGATTTTACCTTTTCGATTTTATAACCATTGGGTCCCAGGAAGATATGATCGATCCTCGTGGTCAATTCGGCATTTGGATCACTCACATATTCATCGAATCCGCTGGTATAGCCTTCATCGTATCTTTTCTGCAGCAGCCAGCTGTCGAAATATCCGGCACCTGTTGCTAACAGGTATGGTGGCACGTAAGGCAATGGGCCATAAACAGGATGGATTACTGTACCAGGAACATCGTCTGGCGAACTGTTGAAGTCGCCAACCATTATCACCTGGGGAGGGCCATCCACCGAAAGTTCTCCGACGATGGTCAACAACTCCTGCATCTGTGCACTCTGAACGAGTCGGAAAACACTATCCGGGGAACTGCTGACTTCAAGGTGCGTGTTTACGAAACGATATTCTTCCCTTTTGATTTTTACATCGACTGCAAGGTAACCCCGAGAAAAGGTGACAGGTGTCCCCGCTATGTCCATTGCGAGTTGATTCATATAATTTCCGGCCGCAACCTCCCATGATTTCAATGGCTTTTTAACCAAAATCATGTCGTGGTCCACCAATCTGACATCAGAAAAGGTGGTGGGTGATCCCGGGTCGACCATGGGCAATTCAATATCTGCATTGGTTACGATATATGCGTCATAATATAATCCCCGTGCTTTCAAAGCATCATCCAGAACCGAATAGAAATCGATGAAAACAGTACCTGCCTGAACGGGATTACCTTCCAGAAAATCACCCGGCGTCTGTATATAATAAGTTGAGGCCTCTTGAATGCCGACAACATCGGGTTTGGTTTTGAGAACCTCATCGGCAATCGCCTCGGCCCGATCATAAAAATTAGTTGCCTGAACGGTTTCAAATACATCTGCGACAACCAAAGGAATTGACTTTGGATCTGTTTGCGCAGCCTCTACAACCCTGAATATATCAGCACCCAGATAGAGATTACGGGTCATGACTTTTACTTGAGTTTTATGGTTTCCACCCCGTTTTGCAATTGCAGATGATAAAGGAAAAACAAAAACCGTGACCACCATCCAAATAAAAAATAGTCTCCATTTTTTTGACGAAATCATGTTCATGGCAATACCTCCCCCTTCATTAGATGATAAAAAAAGATGGTGAACGCCACTGGGCAAACCTGAACGCCTGATAAAATACAAAACCATTAAGCGAGTATGAACCCGCTAATATCCATGGAGTGTGGAAAGAGAAAAATATGTGAACAATGGGATTGTTAAATTGTTAGCACGGCCTGGCAGGATTCTGCAATGTCAAAGATTCCGATAATCTGCTCTTTCTTTTGATTCCATGATTCATGGAATCCCCTCACTGCCTGTCAACATATTCTAAGATGGCCCGAAACAGCGACGCACTGTGGCTGATCTGTTCATAAGCTTCCTGCCTGGAAAGCATCCGGTCTTCCATTTCCAACTGGTATCCCAGATTTATCGAAAGATTGGCGATCCGGGCTATTTCTCGGGCAAGGTCCCCTTCAGACTGGATATTGATGGGATAAATTTCGATCAGGGACAGATTATAAAGGACTTCATCGTTTATAATGCCATCAGTGGCGGCGTGATTATGCTGGTTGTAATTGTTGGGTAAAATGTTATGCAGCGGCTGGGACAGATCTCCGACATAGTGCGCGCAGAAGGCCAGATGGTATTGGGCGTATTTTCCCGTTTGGGTCGTCGTGCGGTATTCCCTTATTGAAGCAATAATGGCACCATAAAGATGACCATTCGCGTCATGGGAGTGGTTGTAACGGTCGGCCTGGTCGAGGACCATTGCGGCGGTGACGACAGTCCCTGGCGGATTGTGCACATAGTGGTTCTTATTTTCGACGTCTCCGGCCTTGATCTTGGTGATGTCGGCCCCGGCGGCATTGAACCATTTTTCATAGCCGGCGGCATTGGCAACGGCCAGGTGGGTTTCATCGTGCCATGCCCAGCCCGGTGATGAATAAGTGATGAGGGATAGCGTCAGAAAAAATGTGAATAAATTTTTCATGAGACAACACGCTAACCCCAACAGTTGGCGGCCAGCAGGTTAATGCGGCGAAACCATGGATCCGATGGAAAAGGCACTCAAACAGGATGGTCATTCAAGATTAATCCGGTCTTGGGCCGATTGTCAACAATGAACCAACCCCTTGACAGGAATACGAATCTTTGCGAACGTGATTCCATTTCCGACTTTCATTTCCACTATCACCTTCACGGAGTTTATCTATGGAGCTGACGAGATATGGCATCTTAGAGCAGATCCTGTCCGGCCTTGGCTTTCCTAAAATTCAATCAATAGAGCCAATTTCAAAACGCCCCATTTCGGCCAATATCGGCGTTGGGCTCACATTTCAATCCTCAACGTAGCGCGGCTACGCCTGCGGTTGAAATGATCGCCCGCCTTGATCTTGACCGAACTCAGACGATTTGAAACAGGCTCAATAGAGATCGCTGAATCAATTCTCAAAGGAAGGTGAAAGGACTGCGATGATACTCATTCCAACCAAAGGCCCCGATGACTGGAAACACCTTCTGGCAGATCCCGATCTGCATTGGAAGGAGGGATATTCTGCATATGCTCTTGCTCACCGTTGGGAGCAGGCCGAGGGTTTCCCCAGCGAGATCAAGGAGGCTTTGGAGTCGGTTCCCGCACTTGAGGATGTTGAGTTGCTCCTGGCGATCCCGGAGTACAAGGTTAGCCTTCCAGGAGGCGGTGCTGCTTCACAGAACGACATATTCTGCCTGGCAAGGGACCGGCATGGCCTTGTGAGCATCATGGTTGAAGGTAAAGTCAACGAACCTTTCGGACCGCTCGTCAGGGAGTGGTTTGTTGACCCGTCACCGGGGAAGGTTAAAAGATTGGGCTTTCTGTGCAGGACGCTGGGGCTGGACCCGGACCAGGTTCAGGAAGTCCGATACCAACTCCTGCACCGAACCGCTTCAGCCATATTGGAAGCGAAACGGTTCAAGGCATTAACGGCCGCCATGCTCGTTCATTCATTCAGCCCGACATACAATTGGTTTGAAGACTACGCTGCTTTCGCGGATTTGTTCGAGGTCTATACAAGTATGGATCAAGTCCATTCTGCCGGGAAAATTGGTGACATCCACCTTTATCTGGCCTGGATCAAAGGGTAGCCGTGTTCATATTCCTTGACAAAGAACCCCGCCTTAGGAAGTACCAATAATCCGGGCGTAAAAATGGAACCTTCTGAAAGGAGGTTGGATATGTGGAAAGCGATTCTGATTGTGTTGTACTTTTCCGGATTGTTTGCACTGTTCAGATGGGGCCGCAGGAAGGGCAAACCGAGTGTCGAGACGCTGGCATGGCTGTTGGGAGGACTCTCCGTCCTGATGCTGATCTTTGGAGTCCTTAACTGGGAACTTGTCTTCCTCGGGTACAAATAAAGGGGTCGGGCACCTAATTGGAACCTTCGGAGCCGTATTTTACGATGCATATACCAACGAATTTGGCCGTATAGATTTCCGGTTTTCGATCAAATCGAAAGTCGATGGATTGAGTCAATAATTTTACGCGCTTCTCTGGAAAGCTCCATCCGGATTCTGATTCGTCATGGTAGAACAATTAAAATGGTCTACGGATCAGTTTTACTGGAATCGTAAAAAGTCGAGATCTCAGGTTTTTTGTCATCCCCGTGAAGACGGGGATCCATAAGATTCAAATAGTTATAGATAGCGCTAAAGCTTCACTACGTGCCCCGCCTCCGCGGGAATGACACCTGGGGGACTTTTTACGAGGCTATCAGTTTTAAGTGTTACGTTTGAAGTGTTAAGCCAAGGGCGTTTTGAAATCGGCTCTCTCAATTAAAAATATTTTCAAACGGCCGCCGTAAAGGTCCATCCGGTAACCGACTCCCCACCCAATCGAAAAAAAAATGATGAAATCAATATCTCTAAAATTTCAAGTATATTAAACCATGGAGGAAAATGAGCACAATCCTTTTAAAAAACGGTTTGGTGCTTGATGGCAGCGGCGAAAAGCCTTTCAAGGGTAGCATCCTCATTGAAAATGATAGTGTCGCCGGGATTTTCAAAGGGAACGGAACACTTCCGCCCGCAGAAAAGTCGATAGAAGCTCATGGAATGGCCATCTCCCCCGGATTCATTGACATGCATTCCCATGCGGACTTTGTCCTGCCGGCTCAAAACCATGCCGAGGTGTTGAAGCCGCTGGTGGAGCAAGGCATAACCACGATTGTCGGGGGAAACTGCGGGATTTCTCCGGCTCCGATCGTTCCCGAAGCCATTGAACAGGTCGAGACCCTGGCCACCATCGCCATCGCCCGTCCTTTCGCGTACACGTGGACCGGCTTCGACGACTTTTTTAAACACATGGAGGATTCCCCACTGCTGGTCAATATGGCGGAACTGGCAGGGCATGCCACGCTGCGATATAGCTTCAGCAAGGCCGGCAGGGCCGAACTGTCGGAGGAAGAACGGAAGCGCTGCATGGATGAGGCCGCAAAAGCTCTGGATGAAGGAGCTTGCGGACTCAGTTTCGGATTGGGATATGATCCTGGAATGTATGCCAGCCTGGACGAGTTGAAGGCCTTCTGCAGGGTGGCCGCCGACCGGAACAAACCGGTGACAATGCACATGAAGGCGTTTTCAAAAATTTCCCCTTGCTACCCACTGGTATCGTTTTCTGCCCATAATGTAAGAGCATTAAAAGAAGCCATTGAAATTGCGGAAGAAACCGGCGTCCGCCTGCAGATATCCCATTTTATTTTTGTCGGCCGCCATAGCTGGTCGACGGCTGATACCTGCATCGAACTGGTGGAAAAGGCCCGTGGACGGGGTGTGGACATCATGGTGGATGCCTTTCCCTTCCTGTGTGGCAATACAACCATCATGGCGCCATTTCCCTACTGGTTCCTGGCCGGGATTCCTGATTGTTTTAAAAGTCTGACAGCACGGACGCGCCTGAAACTGGAGCTGGAAATCGGTTTCCGGCTGGTGGGGTTCACCTATAAGGATTTTCAGATCATGGAGGTCGGGATCGACGGTCTGGAGCATCTGAACGGATTGCGGATCACTGATGTGGCCAAGGAATGGAACTGCAGCCCTTTCAAGGCCATGGTGGATCTGGCGGAGAAAAGCAGAGGCGCAACACTGATGCTGTTCCATACATACAGTGGCGAGCCCGGCAATGAAAAACCAATTGAAAAGGTCCTTTCTCTGGACTATTGCCTGTTTGAAACCGACGCGGTCATCAAAGCGGCCGGCTTTCCCAATCCTGCGGCGATAGGCACCTTTCCCAAAATCCTGGGAGACTTTTCAGGAAAGAGAAAACTCTTTGACCTGCAATCCGCCATTCATCGCATGACCCATGCCAGCGCCCAGCGTTTTGGAATTGCCGACAGGGGTATTCTGAAACGGGGAAAGCGCGCCGACATCGTCGTTTTCGACCCCAATACCATCTCCGATTCTCCTGGCGCTGGAAAGCTGCCCTCCGGCCGACCCAAAGGCATTGAACATGTCTTCATCAACGGTCAACATGTTGTTGAAAAGGGTTGCATGGTTGAAGGCAGACTGGCCGGGAAAGTTATCCGCTGTTAACGGTGAGAAATCGGAAGGTCCCTGGGTGTTAAGAATCTCCACCGGTTTCCAAATATCGGCACAACGTTGGTGGAGATATTGCTAATGCCCAAATGAAACGTCAAATCCCGGTCCGGAATTGATTCCGAGGTCCCTGGGAGTGAACCCGGGAAGCCAACGGCCATGAACCTTTGGGGGTTTTACAATATGGTCACATGGTACCTCAACTATCAACTTGCTCTTTTGGTCAGATCTATCCCAATTACATTGATGTCTTTTTTCAAATCATAGGTGGATGGTCGGGCAATTGTGAGCGGCGGGGGCTTGGACAGGGCCGACAGTGAACCCTCCCCGGCACTCCCCCGTGCATTGGCCATGCTGAGACCCTACATGCATGGGCGACATACTGAAACGAGTGCTGGCCAGGAAAAAGTTCCGGCTTCATTGTGTGGCCACCACGTGACCCTCGGGACAAATCTGGGTAACGACGTGACCATTCGCAACGGCAAGGAATACAAAATCATTTGCAGCCAGTGCGGTTATTGATATAATTGGAGGCAAATGCAGCTGATAGAAAAAAATCAGCGGGGATAAAAGGCACCATTCTCAGGGATTCAAAATGAACGACTTTATATGCCATTGCTTTGAGTACGAAGAATCAGATATTGCTGATGATATTAAACAAAACGGCTATTCGACAATAATGGTAGAGATTATTGAAGCCAAAAAACTTGGGGGATGTCAGTGTGCGGTTAAAAATCCCAAAGGCCGTTGATGTCTCCCAGATGTCCGCCAGGTGGTGGATCGATTGATGCTCAAGAAAAAAAGACCTCTGTTCTGATGGGCATTCGTCAAACCTTGCGTGCGATCATCCCCAGTACGCGGTTTAACTGACCGGTAGAATCAAAAAAAATAATTCAATGAGGAGCCCTGTCATCGAAAGGTGGCGGGGCTCCTCACTTTTTGGAGAACCTTTAGAAAGGAGCACATTATGGACGACTGTTTTGATGATTCCGACGGCATTGATTGGCAAGACTGGATGATCATGGGCCCCTTGTCCGAGGACATAGCCAGGGAAAAACGGGAACAGGACCGCATCAGAAGGGAAAACGACGATTCCGGCGGTGATTATTGGAACATCATTTCGAAAATTTGACCGATTGAGAACGTATAACTAATGGAGGATTTGACTATGGGAATCTGTTCAGATTTCACGTGCAAATGTGGTTATGAGGCATACGCTAAATGGGGAATCGGGATGAACCCGATTTACCGTGAGCAAGGAATCAGTTTGGCCCCGGCCCTTTGTCGGGATTGCCGGGAGTTGGTCAACATCAACGAAAACGCCATTCCATTCAAATGTTCCAAGTGCGATGGCCTGAATGTCATCCCCTACAGCGAACCTGAACTTGGGCAGTTGCGACGAAAATCCGTGGTAAAATCGAGGCCGGTTTACAGAGATCCGGTCCCTGATGACCATCCAGAACCCGTCGAGGATGCCCAACCAGACAGTCCAGATTTGGATGATGATGTGCTGGACATTGACGATTTGCTCGGCGACGAAATCGAAGGGGAAGGCTACATCTGCGGAGTTGACATGACCTATTATCTCTGTCCCGAGTGTAATAGATTCACTCTGGAAAAAACGGGAGGGGGGTTGTTCGACTGAAGGATGCTTTTAGGTGCGTTTGGAGGCCCTGCCATCTAAAGACGGCAGGGCTTTCTCTTTTCTATGGGAGCCTCTGACCAGAGAAATATATTATACCACAAAGGTCCTGCTATCCAAATGGAATTGGCCTCCAAAATCTTTCTCCGTCCAGATCAAGCAGGATCGTAAATATCATAATCGGGATAATATATTTTGGCACATTCTTGACAAATACTATGGCTGAATTTTGCCTCCGAGTGTTTATGGATATAGTCCTCGATTTGATTCCAATACCCTTTGTCATCTCGAATTTTTTTACAATGGGAACAGATAGGAAGAAGACCACTTAATTTTTTAACCTCGGCGAGAGCCGTCTTAAGATCGCTGATCAGCTTCTCTCTCTCCTCTTCAACTTTGATTCGTGCATCAATCTCTTTGGAAAGGTTGATATTGGTATTTTCAAGTTCTTTAAATATCATTTCATATGGATTTTGAATACCGGTCTCAATTATATCTTTGTAAATGAGAAAAAACGAAATCAGTTTGAAATAATGGCCGATGATGTTCGATATTCCATAATTGTTAATATAGAAGGTAAATGCAAGTTCGGATAAGATGGTGCATACCATAGATAGCAAAAGAATGTAAAAAATTCTGGCTTCAAATCGATATCTGTTTTTATTCAGAAGTACTATGCTGGCAATGAGAATCAGGCAAATGACAAATTCGCTGACCTTTTTGAATTCAGTAAGGCCAACTCCATCAACAAAACAAATTGGAAATATTTTCCAGTAAAAGATGCTCAGGACAATAAAAATGGTGAATACCGAATATACTGTTAAAACAATTTTAGGATTAATTCGTTTTCCGGTTCCAAGAAAATAGAAAGCAATAAACAGTGTTATGCTTTCCATATACCTTGCACCTATCCACAATTGATTGGCGTAATAATCATAGTCGGTAAATATGGGCATCCCTTTATAGGCCAAAGTATGTAGCAGATCAAGAAAAGCGACAAACAGGTATGCAGTTCCGATAAATAATAGATACTGATTTTTAATGTATCTTTTCGAATTCCAGGTGATCATGAATAAGGAAAAGGCAACAACAATGCTGAAGATTTCGACAAGGCTATGAAAGAGGAGATAGTTAACAGTTATTGTCAGGTATAAACAAAAAAGTATCGAGGCTAAAAATGGATTAGTTTCGATTTGATCTGACACCGCACTTGAAAAAGTGAGGGTTAC
>JAHLLR010000171.1 GCA_020444075.1 Deltaproteobacteria bacterium | reverse complement strand
CCAAGCCCGATCTCGGCACTGTGGGACCATGATGAATACCAACCCGATGGATCCAATCTGCCGGACGGCGCAAATACCACGATCGGCCTGGCCGAGTACACCAATGCCAATTTCTGGACCGAAGATACCTTTGACGATTACCCGCATCCCCGGTTGGAAGAAACCAATTATGACGAAAATGTGTGGCTGAATCCGGAACCCGTTGATGCAGAAGACGGCGAGATCGACAACCGCATCTATTTCAGTAAAAAATCCGGTGATCCGGTGACGCATTTTATGGCCGCCGGATACTGGTATTATCAGCTTTCCATGGTGAACAAACCCGAGGTTCGGTATGCGTTTCTTTTAGACGAAAATTGCCACCAGGACTACGCCGAAAAACTCATCCCCCGTGCCATCGGCTATTCAGCCCAGCTGCTGGATTATTTCTTCCGGGGCACCATCGCCATCACCCCGCCCGACTCGTATATCTATTCCGTGATCGACGGCAGCACCGATCAATCCTTTCAAACCATCAAGGCCAAGCTGCACAACACCACACCGGATGAGGAGATGCAGGACGGCACCCTGGTCGCCGTGGCGCGGTATAAACGCCGCATCGACTATGTCCCTGATCTGTCGGCCAACGAACCGCCGGTTGCCGAATCACGGGAAGCATCCTATTCCTATGCAGTATCCGCCCCCATCGAGATCGCATCATTGGGCAGCGATCCAGCCGCGGCCGCCCAGTTCACCTTTGATTTTTCGGCCGACCCGATTCCGGTGGGCATCACGGACCTTTTCCTGCAAGTAGTCTATCAAGGCACGCTGGGCAACGAAACGGACAGCGCCGTCGCCGTCGGGGCAACGGATCTGTCCGAACCCAACCACCTCGCCGTATGGAACCTGACAGACCGGTTCTACCTGCAAGGCAATCTGTTGACCGCAGACGATATCAGGTCCGAGGCTCAGCTTATGGGCTACCTTGAAAGCACCTGTCCACATCTGCTGCCATACCTGGATCCCTTCCCGATGGACACCCGCATCGGGTTCAGCGCGTCGTCATCGATCACACCGAATTCCATCGTATCTTATGCCTCGCTCCAGCCGGAAAGATACGGACGGCTCATCGTCTTGTCCGACCAGCCCTATTTCGTCATGCATGTGAAACAGTCATCGACCGCCCCTTCATTTAACCAGACATCCCGGCTGACCATCGCCGCGGTGATCAACCAGGAAAATGATTCCGGCTTCACCAACACGGCTGTTACCACCTTTCGGGATATCACTACCCACAACTTTACCGGGTATCTGTATTACTGCCCGGATATGGTCGGTCTGGGCATAGGTGACTGGCCTGCCGCGGCCGATAGTCAGCCGGTACCTGCTGATATCTCATTTCCATAGGAGAATTCTAATGAAAAACAAAATAGCCATCGTCGCAATAATAATCTCACTGATCGCCATGTCGGCATACGCAGACGCCTTGTTCGAAAATGCATATCTGTCAGATTTGCGTGTGATTAAGGCAGATGAACAAGCGGGCTGGACCCTGATTCAAGACAGGGGAGGCAATGAAGGGGATGTGGTCGTTGGGGATTCGATCGGATGGGAACAGGCGGTGGTCGTGGCTATTGAAAAAGCTGCGATCATGGTCGAGCGGGAAGACCTGAAAACAAGAATGCCTGTTGTGGATCCTTTTGCGGGCAATTGATAAACGCATATCGGTTTATAAATTGAACCCTCCCCGCGGCAAGCCGCGGGGAATTTTCTGCCTGTAACGGCAGTGCTGCGCAGCACCGTAAGGATGAACGTCTATTTTCAGTTCGCTCGCTAACCCCGCCGCAAGCGGCGAGGAATGCGCTCGCTATCGCGGTTCAAAACCGACACAATACCATCCTTTTCGGTTTCTTCTTTTCATTGGATTTACGATCTAAATCCCATAATCTGATCTATCTATTCAACAACATCGGTATAAAACCACCGGTGAAAAATGGAAGGTTTATCGTCAAACTCAACGAGGCCAGCATACCGACTCGCTATCCGGAAAACCTTCTAAAACTTCAAGAGTTCTACAATGAGGCTGCTGTCAAAGACATCCTGACCAATGGAAAGGAGGTTGTCAAATGGATAAAACGGCAGTTATAAAGATCGTTGATCGATTTAACCAGGAAATCAAGGCCCGGGGAATCAACCCGCAAAAGCACATCCTTTATGGTTCCTATGCATCCGACACCAATTGGGAAGGCAGTGACATAGATATTGTCGTCATTTCTGACGATTTCATCGGAAAGGACTATTGGGAACGAATTGATATCCTGACGGACGTTATTTATGAAATTTTTTCTCCAATTGAAGCGGTAGCGATGACCCAGGAGGAATGGGATAGAGGCGATTCGTTTGTTGTTGACTTCGCTCGCCATGGTGAAGTTCTTTTCGCGGCATAGCCGACTTATCTGATTTTTTACAGCCTCACGCGGCAAAAAAACTTATCCGTTAAATTTTTTGTGTGTCTGCCTGCCCCGTTCAATTTTTATCCAAAAAAAACCATGTATCTTCTTTTGTTTCACCGGGCCAACTAAACGATCTTTTCCCTATCGCCTACAGCCTACAGCCCATCGCCTACAGCCTGCTCTTAATCTCCCCCCTCCCTGCTCTTCGGTTTTTCCCTCAGTCCTCAGCGCTCAGTCCTATGTCCCCCATCGCCTATAGCCCATCGCCTTTTTCCATTCTGGCTCCTGGCTCCTGTCTCCTGACTTCTGCCCTTCATTCGACGTTCGATGTTGGGCGTTCGATGTTCGACGTTCGGTTTTTTTCTATCCTGGCTCCTGGCT
>JAHLLR010000053.1 GCA_020444075.1 Deltaproteobacteria bacterium | reverse complement strand
AAAAACGCCCCATTTCGGCCAATATCGGCGTTGGGCTCACATTTCAATCCTCAACCTAGCGCGGCTGCGCCTGCGGTTGAAATGTTCGCCCGCCTTGAACTTGACCGAACTAAGACGTTTTGAAACAGGCTCATACGGTACATTTGGAGTAACTTGAAAAAACGGCTCCATCCATCCGAGGTCATTCTCAGACGGATGGAGCCGTTTTTGCTCGTCCGGAAAAGTCGCTGTTTCTTTTGCTTTTAACCGTATTGCTTTAATTTAGGGAAACCTTTAGATCTAAACCGCCCATGTCACCGACAGGAATACTGCTCGTGGCCATCGCCGCGGCCATGCATGTCTTGTGGAACACCTTGGTCAAGACCTGCACAGACAAGCCGTCTTTTGCACTATTGACCAGTATCTTCGGGGTGTTGGTAACCAGTCCCGTCTACATTGCTGTTCGCTGGTACGGAATCGCTCCCATGGGAATCAATTTATGGGGCTACGCAGCCCTTTCCGGTCTGTTTGAAGCATGTTACACCATATTGCTCTTCCAGGCCTATGGAGAAGGGGACCTCTCCGTGGTTTACCCGTTAAGTCGGGGTGTGGCCCCTGTTTTTACAATGCTTCTGGGCGGAGTCCTGCTGGGCGATACCATCTCCGTTGCTCATTTTGCTGCAGTCCTGCTGATCATCATGGGTGTCGGAGCCGTATGCATTTCAACGCTTAGGCAAAGCAAGGCGGGGATGAAGGGCGCCGGAATTCTGCTGGCCATTTCCACCGGCTTGATGATTGCCGGCTACCACCTGGTAGATCGCGGGGCCATGATGCATCCCGAAGCACCCCATCCCCTCGAATATCTTTTTGCAATGCACTTGTTCCTGGCGTTCTTCGTCACGGCCTGGGTAATCTTTATCAGTGGCCGCCGCCGCCAAATTATCGATGAGTGGTATTCCAACCATAGGGGAATCATTATTGTCGGCGTGTGTATTCCCATGGCCTATTTTTTGATCATCATCGCGCTCATGCATGGCAACGTAACCCATGTGGCTGCGGCCAGGAATGTGGGGATCCTATTCAGCACGGTTGTCGGGTGGCTGTTTCTCAAGGAACACATTTCCTGGTTGAGAGCAGTCGGTTCGATTATCATCGCTTTCGGTGTCGCAGGTCTTTCGATGATCGGCCATTTTGTCAGGTGATACAGATGCTTTTACCGCCCCCGTGGGTGTATTTTACGGTGCTGCACAGCACTGCCTTTATCGGAAAGACATCTCCGAAGCAAAAAGAACTCACACGCCCAGATAGCGCGCCTTCAACGTTTCATCGCCGGCCAGTTCGGCGGTACTGCCCTCCCACACCAGACGGCCGTTTTCCATGATGCAGTGCCGGTTGGCGAGTTTCATCAGGGAATCGAGGTTTTTGTCGATTACCAGGATCGAATGCCCGTTGTCTTTCAGCAGGGCCAGTGCCCGCCAGATTTCCTTGCGGATCAGCGGGGCAAGGCCTTCGGTGGCTTCATCCAGAATGAGCAGTTTCGGGTTGGTCATCAGGGCCCGAACCACGGCGAGCATCTGCTGCTCACCGCCGGACAGCTGGTTGCCGTAGTGGTTCAACCGGTCTGCCAGACGGGGGAAAATCGACAGGACGCCATCCAGCGTATAGGGGACTTTCACGCCGAGACGGTTGGCGGCGGTGGCCAGGATGTTCTCGAGGACCGTCAGGTTGGGAAAAATGTGGCGCCCTTCCGGCACCAGCCCAATACCTAAACGGGCGATGGCATAACTGGGCAGCCGATGAATGTCGGTCCCGTCAAAGACTATCCGGCCTGCGCGAATCGGGGTCAGCCCCATGATGGATCGTACCGTGGTGCTTTTTCCCATGCCGTTTCGACCCAGCAGGGTGACCACTTCGCCTTCCCGGATAGTCAGGCTGACACCGAAAAGTGCCTGGCTTTTCCCATAAAAGGTTTCGATCGTTTTTACTTCGAGCATCCTTTATTCTCTTGTCCGTTCATAAATGGTAGATTGTGGTTTGGGCCAAGGCCGCAGCGAGTTTGAAACCGCAGACGTAGCAGCGCTACGTCGAGGATAGCGCTGAAGCTTCACTGCGTGCTCAATGGAGTGAGAACACCGGCCCGGGCCACAAGATGCTGTTTATGGACTGACGAGCGCCTCGTCGCCCAGGTACGCCTCCCTCACCGCCGGATTGGTTCGAATTTCATCCGGTGTGCCGCTGGCGATGGCCTGTCCATAGACCAGCACCGTGATGCGGTCGGCTAAAGAGAACACCGCACCCATGTCGTGCTCCACCAGCAGGATGGTGACCTCGGTTTTCAAGCGCTGAATCAGTTTGGTCAACTCCACGGCTCCGCCGGGCCCCATGCCGGCATAGGGCTCGTCCAGAAGCAGCATTTTGGGTTGGCCGGCCAGGGCCATGCCCACCTCCAGCTGTCTTTTCTCACCGTGGGACAGATTGGCCGCCGGCACATCAGCGCGTCCTTCCAGGTCGACGCGCGCCATTGCCGGGAGAACCGCCTCTCGGATCACCGGGTCGTCGACTGCTTTTTTCCAGAAACGGAAGCTGTGACCCTGGTGCGCCTGGATGGCCAGAGAGAGGTTTTCGCCTACCGTGAGATGCGCGAACACCGAGGTGATCTGGTAGGACCGGGCCAGGCCCAACTGCGCCCGCCGGTACACCGGCATCCGGGTGATCAGCCTGCCGTCAAAAATGATCCGGCCGCTGTCGGGCATGATTTCACCGCACAATTGGTTGAGCGCAGTCGTTTTTCCGGCACCGTTGGGGCCGATCAGCGCATGTAGCTCGCCACGGCCAACTTCCAGGGAAAAGTTGTTGCTGGCCCGGGCGGCGCCGAAGCATTTGTTGATTGATTGGATGGAAAGCAGTGATTCAATCATGGTCTCCGCTGCTCCCTGCGATCATCCCGTAGAGTCCCCGCCTGGCAAACAGCACCACCAGGACCAGAAACGGGCCTAAGAAGATCATCCAGTGCTCTGTGTAAATCGACAACAATTCTTCCAGCAGCAGCAGCGTTGCGGCGCCCAGCACCGGGCCGAAAAGCGTTCCCATGCCTCCGAGCAGCACCATGACCAGAATCTCACCCGAACGGGTCCAGTGCATCAGCCCGGGACTGACGTATTCGGTCTGGTTGGCGATCAATGCGCCGGCCAGACCCGCACCGGCGCCGGCGATGATAAAGCAGGCCAGCCGATAGCGGAAGGTCGGAAAACCGAGGGATTTCATGCGCCGTTCATTCTCTTTACTGCCCCGGATCACCATGCCGAAGCGGGAGTGAATCAGCCGGTTAAAGAAGAAGAGGAAAACGGCCAGCGTGGCCAGGCAAAGATAGTAGAACTGGATATCGTTTCCCAGATCAATGCCTGGAAGCGTGTTGCGGGAAAAGAGACTGATGCCGTCGTCGCCGCCATAAGCCTCCAGGGAGACGAAGAAGTAGTAGAGCATCTGGGCGAAAGCCAGGGTTATCATGATAAAATGCATGCCGGTGGTGCGCAGGCTGAGAGCACCGATCACCGCAGCGGCCGCACCGGACAACAAGACGGCGGCCGGCCAGAGCACCAGCCCGCTCTGGTTGCCGTCAAGCTGAAAGGGCCATGACAGAATCGGTGTTCCCTCAAAGCCATGAAAAGAGAAGATGCAGACTGCATAGGCGCCGATGCCGAAGAAGGCGGCATGCCCCAGGCTGACCATACCCCCGAAACCCAGCATCAGATCGAGGCTGACGGCGGCCAGGGCATAAATCAGGATGCGGCTGAAAAGCGTGACCAGGTAAGGTTCCTCGGCCAACCCGGCCAATCCGGGCAGGACCAGAAAAAAAACAGCACCCGTGGCGATAGCAAGGGTCTGGCGGTTCAAGACCATTTTAACAATCCGGCAGCAATCAGTTTTATCTGTGAATTCATGAAGGTATTCAATTTATCCATGAGCCGGCAGCAGACCCCGCGGGCGGCACACAAGGATGGTGGCCATGAGAATATAAACCGACATGGAAGCCATTGAGGCCGCGATGCCATCCGCATAGGCCGCCGAAAGAAACAGCCGCAGCACTATCGGCAGAAAGGCCCGGCCGAGCGTGTCCACCAGGCCCACGAGCAGCGCTCCCGCCAGGGCGCCGCGAATGGAGCCGATTCCGCCGATGACGATCACCACGAACGTAAGAATCAGAATACTCTCTCCCATGCCGGCCTCCACCGCCAGGATGGGGCCGGCCATCACACCGGCCAACCCCGCGAGCAGCGTTCCCAGACCGAATACCAGGGTGTAGAGGAGTCGAATGTTCACCCCCAGAGCGCCGGCCATTTCGCGGTTGCTGGCCCCGGCCCGAATCTGCATGCCGATGCGCGTGCGGGTAAACAGCAGGTAGAGAAACCCTCCCACCAGGATGCCTGCAGCGATGACGGCGATGCGGTAGCTGGGGTAGGGGACGCCGGGAATGAGTTCGATGCTGCCGGTCAGCCAGGGCGGCACATCCATGAACAGGGGCTGACGGCCCCATATGATGCGGGTGAGTTCATTGAAAAACATGATCATGCCGAAAGTGGCCAGCACCTGATCCAGGTGGTCTTTTTGGTAAAGACGCCGAAGTACCAGAACTTCCACGATCATACCGGCCAGGGCGGCCGCCGGCAGTGCGGCCAGAATGCCCAAAATGAAGGATCCGGTCCGGGCGGTCACCGTGGCACCGACATAGGCACCGATCATGTAAAAGGATCCGTGGGCCAGATTGATGACCTGCATGATGCCGAAAACCAGCGTCAGACCGGCGGACAGCAGAAACAGGGTGATGCCGAGTTGGAGTCCGTTGAGGAGTTGTTCGATGAACAGGAGCATGGGGTTGTACCAGTTGAATTGAATACTGGACATTCTGTATCTGCGGATCATGGACCAAGCATCCAGGGGCCAGAATCCAGAAGTCAGAATTTAAATGAAGTCGCTCTGCTCATTCCCTTTTAAAGCGCGACCGGCAGAGGCTGTTTCAGGATCCTATCTTTTCGATGGTTTATCCAGAAATGGTAGATTGCGGTTCAGGCCAAGGCCGCAACGATATTGAAACCGGAGGCGTAGCAGCGCTACGTCGAGGATTTCCATATCGTGAGAACGCTGGCCTGAACCGCAAGATGCCGTTTCTGGATGAACCATCAGTCCATTTTGCAATGCTCGACATACACATTGCTGTGGTCGGTAAAGACCGCCTTGAGGGTTTTGTTTGTATAGTTGCCGTCGGCGTCCTTGACCACCTCACGGATATAGATGTCCTGGACCGGGTGCTGATTGGCGGAAAATGAGAATTTTCCCCTTACGGTCGCAAAATCCGCCTTGCGGATGGCGGCGCGCAAGGCATCCAGGTTCGAAACATCGCCTCCCACCTGTTTGAGGGCGCTGCCCAGCAGCCTTGCGGCATCGTAGCCCTGGCTGGCGTAAAGGGTAGGGGTGCGGCCGAAGGCGGTTTTAAAGGCAGCGACAAACTGCCGGTTGGCCGGATTGTCCAGATCGTGGGACCACTGCGAACCGTTTTTCACACCGATGGCCGCGTCCTTGACGGCCTGCAGGAGGCGTTCGTCAAAAGAGAATGCCGGCCCGAAAACGGGTGTGGTCTGATTCAGGCCTGCCTGGGCGTATTGTTTGAGGAAATTGATGCCCATGCCTCCGGGAAGGAAAAAGAACACGGCGTCCGGTTTGGCGGCGCGCAGGGCGGCGATCTCGGCGGCGTAGTCCGACTGACCCAGCTTGGTGTAGACCTCGCCGGCAATGGCCCCCGTGTAATAGCGCTTGAATCCGCCCAGGTGATCCTTGCCGGCCGGATAATTGGGTGCCAGCAGGTAGACGTTTTTAAACCCGGCGTCCGTGACGTATTTGCCTACGACTTCATCGAGGTTGTCGTTCTGGTAGGCTACATTGAAATAGTTCTTATGGCAGCCTTTACCGGCCAGAAGCGATGGCCCGGCGTTGGCGCTCACATAGATTACCTCCTGCTGCACCACCTTGGGAACCACGGCGATGGCCACGTTGGAAAACACGATGCCGGTCATGATTTTCACCCCGTCACGCTTGATGTAGCGCTCCGCGATCTGTTTGGCTTTTTCCGGTTTACGGCCATCGTCATCCACGAGCAATTTCACCGGCACGCCGCCGAGCTTGCCGCCCTCCTGGTCGATGGCCAGCTGGAACCCGTCCCGGATCTCCTCGCCGAGGTAGCCGGCCTTGGTGGAGAGTGTGGTAATCATGCCGATTTTAACCGGTTCGACGGCCTGGGCCGGACCCGCCAGCAAGGCCGCTATCATCATTCCAACAATCAGCAATCGTTTCATGTCTCTCCCTTCACTTCCATCTCGGTTGTGGTTGACTCCCATGCATATTCGCGGGTGTTGTTTCAGCATTCGGCGTTACTATTTATAGAAACGTCGTCAAATATGCAAGCGCTTTTTTGAACCCTCCCCGCCGCAAGCGACGGCGAATGCGCTCGCTATCGCGGTTCAATCCTTCAGTTCCATGGGTTGCCGACCTTGCCAACCGGGAAAGCTCTCTGATATGGTCCGCAACAAGATCGACGGCTTCGTAAAATATCCGATACCTGCGTTACGCTTCATCCCTCGTCACTGCGGCGTACGACCAGTACGCCGCATTCCTCGGGATGGAACATAAATTTTCGCCGTAATGATGATGATCGATTTGCTGTTCGCTCGCTTTTGCTCGCTATCGCGGCCCGCAAGCCTTGATCTCGGACCTTTTACGAAGCCTTTGGAAATCCGACTTTTTACGAGTTCATCAAGATTGGTGTGGCACTTATTAAACGCCAACGGTTCATGGAAAATGCTATCCATATCCAACCAATTGTCCATACCGGACGACGAGATTGAAATGACAGCCATTCGCGCCCAGGGAGCCGGCGGGCAGAATGTGAACAAGGTGGCATCGGCGGTGCATCTGCGTTTCGACATCGCTGCGTCGTCTTTGCCGGAATCCGTAAAAGCGCAGGTGTTGCGATGTCGGGACCAGCGCATTACCAAAAGCGGCGTTGTCGTGATCAAGGCCCAGGAACATAGAACCCTGGAAAAGAATCGGGACGCGGCGCTGATGCGTCTGGCGCACCTGATCCGCAGCAGCCTGGTGCCGGTCAAAAAACGAAAACTCACCCGCCCCACCCGTGGCTCTGCGCGGCGGCGCATGGACGGCAAGACAAGGCGGGGAAAGCAGAAGACCTTAAGGCAGAAGGTTCCTTTCTAAACCCTATTTTTACTCTCGCGAAAAGGACGGAAATGTCTCCAATCGAAAACAAAAATTCCCGGCTGGTATACTCCACCGAACACGGCCGAACCTGCCCGGACTGTAAAAAGAATCTGCACCGCTGCACCTGCCGGAAGTCATCAGTACCGGATGCAGGGGATGGCATCGTCAGAGTCGGGCGATCCACCAAAGGCCGCAAAGGCAAAGGGGTAACCATGGTTACCGGCATTCCCCTGGATGACGGCGAACTGAAGCAGGTGGCCAAAACCCTCAAGCAGAAATGCGGCAGCGGCGGCACGGTCAAGGCCGGCACCATTGAAATTCAGGGGGATCATCGGGATGTATTGATGGCCGAACTAAAAGGTATGGGATATGTGGTCCGGCGGTCGGGGGGATGAAGACCGGCGCAGCGCCGATATCTCGCTTGCTTTGTAAAGGGGATGGTCAATTCATTTCAATGGAATTTAGAATTTCCGGTTTGAAGGAGAACAGCGTAATCATGAACAATCGCCGCACAATCGGCTTTCAGGCCATAATCTTTGATCTGGACGGCACCTTGCTGGACACGCTGGCGGATATCGGGGATTCGGTAAACCTGATGCTGGCGGAATACGGCTTTCCCGGTCACTCCACGGATGAATACCGGCGTTTTATCGGCAACGGCATCCGGATGCTGGTCACCCGGGCGCTGCCCATCGAGGGCCGTTCCGAGAAACTGGTCACCGCCTGTGTCCGCCGGGCAAGGGAAATATACTGGGAGAACTGGAACCGCAAGACCCGGCCATACGACGGCATCCCGGACCTATTGGACTGCCTGAAAGAAAAAGATCTGCCGCTGGCGGTGCTATCCAACAAACCTCACGACTTTACCGTCCGGTATGTGAACGCCTATTTCGGCAATTGGGATTTTAAGGTGGTCATGGGGCAGAACGACCATTTTCCGGTCAAGCCGGATCCGGCGTCGGCTCTGGACATCGCCCGTCAGATCGGCCTGGCGCCGGAAAAATTTCTTTTTGTGGGGGACAGCGCCGTGGATATGCAAACGGCTGCGACCGCCGGCATGTATGCCGTAGGCGTTGCCTGGGGGTTCAGAGGCCCTGAAGAACTCCGGGAAAACGGCTGCCGGATGCTGGTGAACCATCCGTTGGAAATCCTGCCGCTGCTGGAACTTCGATAACCGCGGGATCGGAAAAGAATTCTTTTGGCCGGTTTTTTCAGTAATCCATCCCGTTCCCAATTTTAGAGATTCGGATTGCCGCTGATGACAAAGAGTCCCTCGTTGGTGGACTTGACCATTACTTGACCCTTGCGCACCATATCGGAAAGGAGCTTAACGACTTCATAGCTCTTATTGCTGAAGGCGTTGGTAATTTGTCGAATCGTGCATGGACGGTCTTTTACCATCGACAAGATGACATCCTTTGTTTCCCGATTTACATGACTTTTTCTTGTTTCCATTGGATTGAACCTCCCTGTGGGGATGAATAAATCAATCAGCACCGGCATCAGCTCTGCGGGAAGTGCGATTTCATATGCCAACAGCTCACCAACCGAACTGAGCAACGAGTGTGCCATATTCCAACAGCAATTCATGGGTTTGCCACCGGAACCGGTAGAGCCGGTAAATTATATAATTACAATGTGTTAATGAAGTATTGAGGGGGGAAACGGTCGGATGACATAATCAGTGGTTTTTGCATGATTGCATAATGCACGATTATTTTTTTCGTCCGCGGCCATCCGTTTCAGGGACATGGATGCGATAGGCCTTGATCTTTCGGTAGAGGGTGCTGGGATTGATGCCGAGATCCTGCGCAGCTTGATTCCGATTGCCCTGATGTCGCAACAGGACCTCCGTAATCATAAATTTCTCCATCGCCTTGAGGCTCAAGTGATTCAGCGAAGGGGTGCCTCCCGCCGTGGCGAGGCGCAATTCAGGAGGAAGATGACGCAACTCGATGGTAATACCCCTGCAGAGCACAAATGCCTGCTCCATAATATTTTCCAATTCACGGACATTTCCTGGATAATCATGGTCCATCAGCCGCGCCATCACTTCTTCGGAAACACCGGTGATATCCTTTCCCTGCAGTCGGTTGAATTTGTCCAGGAGGTGCTGAACCAGCAGGGGAATATCTTCTCGGCGGTCACGCAAGGCCGGCAGTTTCAGGTGAATTACCCGAATACGATAATACAAATCATTACGAAAACTTCCGCACTGGACCAGATCGGAAAGGTTCCTGTTTGTCGCCGCCAACACGCGGACATCGACAGGGATGGGGTGTTCACCGCCCAACGGTTCGATAAGGTTGTCCTCCAGCACCCGCAGCAAACGGACTTGCATCGCCGGTGAGATGTCGCCGATTTCATCGAGGAGAAGGGTGCCTTTATGGGCAAGGGAAAAGCGGCCCGCTTTGTCTTTTCTGGCATCTGTAAAGGCTCCGGCCTTGTGGCCGAACAATTCGCTTTCAAGCAGCGTGTCCGGCAGTGCGGCGCAATTAACCGGAACGAACCGATGATTCTTCCGGGGAGACAAATCATGAATGGCCCGGGCAAAAAGCTCTTTCCCGGTACCGCTGGCGCCTTCAATCAGCACGTTGCTGCTGCTTTTGGATATCAACGGAAGCAGGTCGAACAATCGCCTCATTTCCGGGCCACGGCCGATAATATCCTCAAACGTATATCTGCTGTGCAGTTGTTTCCGCAGTTGTTCGATCTGACTGAGATCCTGAAAGGTTTCCACTCCACCGATGATATCTCCGGCGTCATTTTTTAAGATGGCCGTTGAAATACGGATAGGTACCCGTTGTCCTTGATGGTTAATGATAAATGCATTGGCATTAACGACGGGTTGACCGGTTTCAAAGGTTTGTTTCAGGGCACAGTTTTTTTTACAGATGTTTGCCTGGAAGACTTCTTGGCAGGTTTGGTGAAGGGCATTGTTGCGGCTGACACCCGTGGTCCGCTCTGCGGCCCGGTTAAACGAGGTGATGCGCCAATCCAGATCAATGGTAAATACACCCTCGTTGATCGAATCGAGAATAACGTCCTGATCGTCTCGTTTCCTTGAACAAGCCATTCGGTCAACCCTTCTGGGTTGAATCAAATCGTGCAACATGCATCTATGCAGACTACCTATTCTTGCATAATGCAATGGTGCAGTCAACACACGAGAAGGCTTGATCGGCTTCCTGCTTTTGAAATCCGTTTCATTCGGAAAGGGCGATGGGGGAAATTCCTCCTGAACAGTCGGACTATTTCTGGATAGTATGGAAATATGAATAAATACGGTGGATTTTGCCGAAAGGCAGCCTTAAAAAAGAATTCTACGGGCGATGTGAATCGAGGAATCGTCACCCCAACGTCGGGAGACCCAAGATAAGGGGGCGGGTATAGGCCGCTGATCACCAACAGGGGCGTAACGTCCCACTGAATTTCATTTGATCGATATCTCACCGCAGTCCAGACGGGCGGAACCGTCGTCGACCGCTTGGAGTATATTCAGTTTTAATGCCTGGATGGCCTCCCAGACCGTTGCACTGATACATTCATAAATTCTGATCCCGGATCGACCCAATACATGGGCGGCCTCAAGGGCAATCCCTGCAACGACTAGCACATCAATCCCGGCGTCAACAAACAATTGGGCGGACGGATTGCTATTTGCCTGTAGAGGCCCATTCCTGGTTGAATCGTCCAGACAGGTGAATCCGAAATTATCGGAATCATAGATGATGAAACCGGCATCCTGACCAGAATAAGGGGCAACCTGGCTGGCTGGCGTGTTTCCTTTCGCACTGATTGCAATTTTCATCACGCCACCTCTTTCAATCGGGTTCGTGGAGTTGGGCAAATGCAGTAGAATCGATTTATCCCCCATAATTACAGCAAAGAATGCGCCAATAAATTATATGCGGGAAAATCAATTGGAAAATTTCATCCTGCATCATTAACTGAATGTTTTTCACTTGACAGGAGGGTTGGCTTTGGAATAAATTCCGATCGATCAATCGGAATCTGAACAGCCAGTCAGAATTTATCACAGCAAACGATTTCGGGAGACACCATGACTGAACCTCCGATGGATATACCGACCACGGTAAAGAACAAGGACCTCGTCGAAAAGCGTCGCCGTCAGATCATCCTCGCGGCAATCAAGCTTTTTTCAAAAAAGGGTTTTCACAAGACCACACTCAAGGAACTGGCCGACGAAGCCGGCCTGAGCCACGGTAACGTATACGATTACGTGGGAAGCAAAGAGGATATCTTCTTCCTGATTCATGAATTCCTGGCAGGGTCCGCCATGGAAATCCTGAACCGGAGCCTGGAAAACATTCAGGACCCCATCGATAAGTTTCGAAGAATGGTCCGGGGGGAGTTCAACCTGATGGATCAATGGGCGGATGCCCTTCTCCTGATTTACCAGGAGAGCCACATCCTCAAGGGTGATTTTCTCAAACGCCTGTTGGAAAAAGAGCGCGCCCATCTCCAAAAATTCGAAATCGTCATTGAAGAGTGCATCGCGCAAGGACGGGTACGCGAGTGTAATGTGCGTCTGATGGCGAATCTGATCAAGTCGATGATCGACTCCTGGACCATTAAACGATGGGATCTCAGGGCGCATGCCAGTCAGCTCGAAGCCGAGCGCTCGATCCTGGATCTGGTTTTTCATGGAATGCTCACCAGCGAAGGGGAACAGTCCTATGCAGCCCGGGAATCCGACGCACTGAAGGGAAAAACCGCCCTGGTCGTAAACGGTGGAACGGTTCTCGGTCAGGGGATTTGTGCTGCGCTGCTTGGCCGCGGCATCCGCGTTGTGGCTCATGTGTGTGATGAAAGCACCGCTGCCCCCTTCCCGGTATCCCTGAATGCTGAAAAGGATCTCCTGACCGTCATTCACGGTGCCGAAAACGGCCGGATAACTCGGGCCATGTTGGAAGATATCGAAGCCCGGCAGGGTCCCATCGATATTTACCTGCACGACCTGGGCATCGGTACGACCGATGTGCCCACGGATGATGACGTGATCCATGTGCGTCGACGACTCGAGGAAAATTTAAGCTGCGCCCAGGAACTGTCCGATTATTTCACGGAACATATGAGGGCGCGGGCGTCCGGACGGATCGTATTCGTAGCTCCGTGGGCATGGGACAAGTATGCCGCGCCGATACGGTTTGAGACGGTCCGGGCCGGAACCATGGCCTTGAGTCGAGCCATGTCAAGTGAACTGGCAGGGTTCGGGGTGAACGTAAATTGCATCGTGCCCGGTTATATACGCGCCGTGCGTCCACTTAAAATCGAGAAAAAGTTCAAACATGAACTGGCCATGGAAATCCCATCCGGGCGTCTCGGAGAGATTTACGATGTGACCGATGCCATGCTTTTCTTAATCCGCGACGCTTCCAAATACCTAACCGGACAGACGCTTAATGTCTCCGGCGGGCTGGTATAAAAACCAAGGAGAATATCGATATGTTGAGAACAAAAGAAAAATATCATGAAGACCTGTTTGCCATGAGGTCGAATATCTACATCGGCGGAGAATGCGTCGGCAGGGACGATCCCAGACTGCGGCCGGGGATCAATGTGCTCGACGTCACTTTTGACCTCGCTCAGGACCCCGAGTGGAAAGGGGTGGCCACCGCCATATCGCCGGTAACCGGCAAAGAGATCAACCGATGGGCCCATCTGCCGCAGAACCCCCACGACCTCATTACCAAACAGAAGCTTATCCGCCTGGGCGCCCGCCGTGTCGGTGGCTGCATTCAGCGCTGCATGGGCCACGATGCGATCAATGCCCTGGCGATATGCACCCGCGAGATGGATGATGCCAACGGGACCGATTACCACCGGCGTTTCCTCGACTACCTCACCATGTATCACGACAAGGATCTGGATGGCTGCTGCGCTCAAACCGACAGCAAAGGCGATCGGATGAAGCGACCCAGCGAGCAGGAAGATCCCGATGCCTACCTCCACGTCGTGGAGGAACGCGATGACGGCATCGTGGTCAGCGGATTCAAGATGTCCATCACGCAGGCGGCCTACGCAGATGAAATCATCGCCCTGCCCACGCGTGCAATGATGGAATCGGACCGTGATTATGCGGTGGCTTTCGCGATCCCGGGGGATGCCGAGGGGTTGAGTCTGATCACCCGCCCGGTATGGCTGCGGGGAAACGATAAAAAAGACGCCCCCCCATTCTGTAAATACGGCGTGTCGGACTGCATCGTTTATTTCGACAAGGTATTCGTCCCCAAGGCGCGCGTTTTCATGTGCGGAGAGTGGCAGTTCGGCCGGCGCCTGGCCATGCTGTTCGCCGACTCCCACCGGCACAGCTACAGCGGCTGCAAACCGGCGGTTTCCGACATCCTCTGCGGGACGGCGTCATTGGCGGCGGAAGCGAACAATGTCGCCAGAGCCTCGCACATCAAGGAAAAACTGTCCGAATTTGCCGGGGCGGCGGAACTGGCTTTCGCAGCCGGGGTCGCGGCGGCTGTCTACGGGGAAAAGACCGCCAGCGGTGTTTTCTTTCCCAACGCCATATACGCCAATGTGGGCCGGCGGCTTACCGGAGAATTGATTTACCATGAGTACAACATACTGACGGAAATTGCCGGCGGTATCGCCGTGACCATGCCTTTTGACGAGGATTTCGAGAAGGGGGACCATGCCGCGGCAATGCAACGGTTCATCGTCAGAAACCCCGGCTTGTCTTCGGAGGAGTCGCTGAAGATATGGCAATTGGTTGAAAATATAGGGGTGTCCAGCATGGCGGCCTGGTACAAGATCGCCGGCGTACATGGAGGCGGTTCACCGATCATGGAGACCATTGCGTTGAACATCGGATATGATTTCAAAGACAAGAAACAACTCGCCCGCTATCTTGCCGGTATCGATAACGAACTGGACGATGCTGCAATGCGGAAGATGGAGCCGAAACTGGGCGGTATGGACAGTTAATCCGCCCGGGGCAGTGGACCGGCGGCGGTGACGCCTGCTTTTCAATGACACAGGGAGGGGTAAAAGGGAAAATGGGAAAATTGTTACACACCATCGACGCTATCAGTGACTGGTCGGGCAGAATCTGCTCATTTCTCGTCTACGCCGGCATACTTATGCTGGTTTTCGAGGTGATCGCCAGGTACTTCTTCGACTCGCCCACGGTTTGGGCCCATGGCTATTCTCAAAGGCTCTTCGGCAGCTATTTCGTTCTCGTCGGCGCCTATACACTTCTCAAAAACGGACATGTGCGGATAGACATTCTCTATGAACGATTTTCTTTACGGAAACGTGCATTCTTAGACATCTTCAACTATGTCATGCTGCTCATCTGGTCTTTCGTGCTGATTCGCGAAGGGTCCTCGTTTTTCGCAAGCTCCTGGGCCATCCGGGAAGCCGACGAGATGGTGCTGGCCCACCCGATCTATCCTGTCAAACTTCTGCTGGTGTTAGGTGCGGTGTTGATCACCCTTCAGGGACTGAACCACCTGATCGTTTCTATCTATACGCTGATCAAGGGAGTCAAATATGAGTACTGAGCTGCTGCTGACAATAGGAATGTTCGGATCCCTGATCATCTGCATCATGTTCGGGGTGTCGCTGGCTTTTGCCCTGGGTGCCGTGGGTACGATAACGGCCCTTTTGATGTGGGGTCCGGCGGGGCTGATGCCGATCATCACGGGGGTTTTCAACTACATGTGGATGCTGCTGCTGGCAGCGGTTCCCCTTTTTGTTTTCATCGGTGTTGCGCTTTCGAAATCAAAGATCGCCGAAGATATGTATGAGGCTTTTTATCTCTGGTCCGGCCGGTTGCGGGGCGGTCTGGCAGTGGGTACGTGCTGCTTTGCAGCGGCCCTGTCCGCCATGACGGGCAATTGCTCAGCCTCCACGGTTACCACGGGGCTCGTGGCGATTCCTCCTATGAGAAGTCGTAAGTACAATGAATCCATCATATTTGGCTCTATCGGTTCGGCCGGTACCATGGGAATCCTCATTCCGCCGAGCATCACCCTGATCGTTATCGGCATGATGACAGGCCAATCCATCGGGAAACTTTTTGCGGGCGGCCTGATCGCCGGTCTTCTGATTGTCGGGGGATTTATTGCCTACATTGTCATCAGGGCCTGGATGGATCCGACGCTTTGCCCGGCCATGGAAGAGACGGTAACCTTAAAACGGAAAATCCGTGCGCTGCGGTCGGTGGCCCTTCCGGTCCTGATCATTCTTTCCATTCTGGGATCGCTGTTTTTCGGCATCGCTACGCCCACCGAGGCATCTTCGGTCGGCGCCCTGGCGGTCCTGCTCTGTGTGATGATCC
Organism: Deltaproteobacteria bacterium; assembly: GCA_020444075.1. GTDB lineage: Bacteria > Desulfobacterota > Desulfobacteria > Desulfobacterales > Desulfosarcinaceae > Desulfosarcina. The sequence continues at coordinate 20,066 of JAHLLR010000053.1, read as the reverse complement.
GGGGCGAGTGCAACTGGAAATTTCTCAAGGATGTGGCTTATCAGACGGCCAGCATCACGGGAATGGTGCTGTGGATCATGTTCGGGGCTTCCGGATTCGTGGCCATCTACAGCGGCGGCGGGGGCATTTATTTTGTCCAGAGCATGCTCATGGGATTCGATGTCAGTCCCTGGGTCATGGTCTTCACCCTTCAGTTCGCCATACTCATATTAGGAATGTTTCTGGACCCAATGGGGATTATCCTGCTCTGCCTGCCGATCTTCTATCCCGTGGTACAGGGGCTTGGCTACGACCCGATCTGGTACGGGGTTATTTTTAATATCGCGCTTTGCATCGGATACATCACGCCTCCTTTCGGCTACAACCTTTTCTACCTGAAGTCGCTGAGCCCGGATACGGAAATGCGGGCCATTTTCCGGAGCGTCGTTCCCTTCATCGGAATCATGACGTTTTTTCTGATTGTAATGATGATATTTCCTTCGATCATCACCTGGCTCCCCAATATTATGGTCCCCAACTAACGAACAGGTTCAGCTATAAAACGGCAGGTGTACCGTCCAATGTGAAAACATGGCCCACGAGGAGATTGCGCGATGAATACAAAATATCGTTCGGAGATGGAACTGCTTGATGCCGTTGAGGCAAATGCGGCCCTGTTTGAAAAAAACTATCATGGCTGCGCCCAGTGCGTCCTTGCCGCGTTGATGGATACCTTTCCCCGGATCCGCCACCCGGAGGCATTCAAGAGCGCCACGGGATTGGCCGGCGGCGTGGGGCTGTCGGTGGAAGGGTCCTGCGGCGGACTTACCGGCGGGGTCATGGGCATCAGTCTTTTCTACGGCCGGGAATTGCAGAATATAGAAGATCCGGAAGGGGATCGATTTGTCAGTTACCGGCTATCCGCCCGGCTGCACGAGCGGTTTGTCAAGGAATACGGCACCTCGATCTGCGGGAAAATCCATGAACGGGTTATGGGTCAGACCTACCGGCTGAACCATCCTGATGAGTGGAACGGTTTCATCGAAGCCGGCGGACACGCCGAGAAGTGCCCGATGGTCGTCGGAAAAGCGGCCCGATGGGCCGCCGAGATCATCCTGACTGAAGAGGCCGCCAGGGGGCTGAAAACACCCTGCGAAGACCGGGCATAATCATCAGGTTTTTTATATAAACTTGTCAGTCATCCGTTGATCAAACAGAAATGAGGAGTCTTATGAATCCTACCATTAACAGGATCTTATTCGCTTCCGATTTGTCGGAAAACTCAAGACATGCATTCCAATATGCATCGATGCTTGCCGGCCGGTTCTGTGCCGGCCTTATATTCCTCCACGTCATGGAAGATGTGCCCATGAGTGCCAAGGGGTTTTTAGATGAGGAAATGATTGAGAAAATAAGAAAGAAGGCGGAAGAGAGCGCCAGAAACAAACTTATCGGGAAACGGCGTGAAATGACGCTTATGGAAAAGGAACTGACCCGGTTCTGCGAATGTGCATTTGAAGAAGCGAGGCAGTCCGGACAGGCCTATGTGAATGGAGAAGTAAAGGTGGTGGACGGAAATGTGATCGAGTCGATAATCTCCGTGGCCGATGAGATGAATTGCGATGCGATCGTAATGGGTTCCCGCCGGCGAGGCGCAATTGCAGAGGCCATGCTCGGAAGTGTCGTCAAGGGTGTTCTGCGCCAGTCCAAAAAACTCGTTATCATTGCCCCGCCCAGATAAACACGTGGCCACGGCGGCACAGAGTCGAGAGCGGCCAGGGATCGCTACGAAAAATCGATGGTGCCCGCCCGTGATTCAATAAGATTCAAAAACATAGTGGAGAGGGTCTCATGAGTTTGGAACTGTTTGATCTCAAAGGTAAAGTGGCGATGGTGACCGGCAGCTCAAAAGGTCTTGGCGAAGCGGCGGCAATGGCACTGGCCAAGGTGGGTGCCGATGTGGCGGTCTGCGGCCGCAACCGCACCGATATCGATCGCGTGGTGGACAGAATCAACGCCACGGGCAGCCGATCGGCCGGCTTTGTTCTGGAAGTCACCTCAACTGAAACCGTACGGCAGGGGGTTGACGCTATCCTGGAACACTTCGGCCGGGTTGATATTCTGCTCAACAATGCAGGGACCAATTACCGGGTGCCGGTTCTCGAGTACCCCGAAAATGAGTGGGACCGGGTAATCGACACCAATCTGAAAGGATATTACCTGGTGGCTCAGGCGGTGGTTCCTCAAATGATCGCGAATGGCTACGGCAAGGTCATCAACATGAGCTCCATTCTGGGGCGGATCGGGATCATCAACCAGCTTGCCTATGCCTCGGCCAAGGGCGGCGTCGATCAGATGACCAAGATCATGGCCATCGAATGGGCCAAGCTGGGCGTGCGGGTCAATGCCATCGCGCCGACTTATTTTGAAACGGAGATGGTCAAGCAGATCCGCAATGACAAGGAGCGGTTTGACTTCATCAATACGCGGACGCCCATGGGGCGTTGGGGCCAGCTCGAGGAAATTGAAGGGATCGTGATCTTTCTGGCAAGCCCTGCTTCCGATTTCATCACCGGCCAGAGCATCGCCATCGACGGCGGGTGGACCATTGCCTGAAGATCGATCAAGGAGGATACCGATGACCCGATACTATGATGATAAACCGTGGCTCAAAACCTATCCTGAGTGGTTTGCCCCGGACTTTGCAACGCCTTCCGAAAGTGTGCTCGCCAAATTCAGACATGCTGCCGATAGGGTTCCGGATGCACCATGCATCTACTACTTCGACACCCGTTACAGCTTTGCCGAGGTGGAAAAAATGGCCGCGTCCCTTGCTGCCGCATTGTCCCAAAAAGGGGTGGCGAAGGGCGATCGAATCCTCTTCGTGCTCCAGAACATTCCCCAGGCCATAATCGGTGCCATCGCTGTCTGGATGCGGGGGGCGATCGTGGTGCCGGTAAACCCCATGTACACCACCCGGGACCTGAAGCACCTGATTGCGGACAGCGGCGCCCGCTGCGTCGTCTGCGAGGATTCCCTATACGAAAAGACCGTTTGTGCCGCCGCAGGCGAATGCACCGTAATCACCACCTCGCCGCTCGATCTGATCGATGCCGATGGCGGTCTTCCAGAGCAGCTGAAAACGGCAAAAAAGAAGACTTTCGAGAGTACGTACGACTTCATGACGCTGATCCGTGAGTTCACCGGCAGCCGAATCGAGGAGATCGACCCGGCGCCCGAGGACCTGGCGTATCTGGTCTACACATCGGGAACCACCGGTCCGCCGAAGGGCGCCATGATCTCCCACGCCAACATTCATCACAACTGCCTGGTTTACGAGTCGACCGCGCGGCTGGACCGCTCCGATGTCGTGCTGGGCATCGCCCCGATGTTTCACATTACCGGCATCGTCGCCCATCTTGCCATCGCTTTTCACATGGGAATCCCCATAATTCTATTCAACCGGTTCGATGCGCGGGACGTTCTTCGGCTGATCGAGAAGCACCAAGCCACCTTCACGGTTGCGTCGATAACGGTTTATATCGCGCTGCTCAACCATCCGGACGTGCAGTCATTTAACATTGCCCACTTTCAGAAGGCATACAGCGGCGGTGCGCCCGTTTCTCCGAGCACGGTCGGGAAATTCAAGGAAGCGATGGGCCTGACCATCCACAATGTCTACGGGCTGACCGAAAGCACGTCACCGGCCACCATCGCTCCCCTGGGACAGAACGGACCTGTGGATGAGGCGTCCGGGGCGCTGTCCGTGGGATTGATCATCCCGGGGATCGAAGCCTGGGTCGTGGATGTGGATAACCCGGAGACCCTCATGCCCCCGGGCGAAGAGGGTGAGCTGGTATTGAGGGGGCCCAGCATTGTCAGTGGATACTGGCAGAAGCCTGAAGAGACGGCCGCCGCCATACGGGGTGGCCGATTCCATACCGGGGATGTGGCCAAGATCGATGAGGCGGGCTGGTGCTATATCGTCGACCGCAAGAAGGACCTGATCAATGTCTCCGGGTTCAAAGTCTGGCCCCGGGATGTGGAGGACGTCCTGTACCGGCATCCGGGTGTCAAGGAGGCCGCCGTGGTGGGTGTACCGGACAGCTACCGGGGTGAGACGGTCAAGGCATTCGTCTCGCTGAGCGACGGGTTCATGGGAAAAACCACACCGGAGGAATTGATCCGGTTTTGTAAAGACAGACTGGCGGCATACAAGTATCCGCGCATCGTCGAAATTATCGAGGATGTGCCCAAAACGACCACCGGGAAAATGCTTCGCCGGGAACTCAGGGGCCGATAGTGAGGGGTTAGGCCAACCCCACAGGTATCGTTGACCGGATTATGGGCGATCGGCGGAGTGTGAACCCACCGGACCGACTGATGAGGCTGGGCTGAAGGTATCTTAAACTCGTTACAGGAGGAAAACAGAAATGGCAGAGAACATCAGCAGACGAAAAGTGATCAAAGCCGGGATGGTTGCCGCGGCAGCCGGTGCAGCAGCGATTATGCCGAAGGCGGCCCGAGCGAGCTCGAAGGCGAAGTACAAGTGGCGCATGCAGACCCATTGGCCCACGGGCGTTGGGTATTACAAGGATGTCTATGTGAAATTCTGCGATCGCGTCAGGGATGCCAGCGGCGGCGAACTGGACATCACCCCCCTGCCTCCGGGCGCCATTGTACCCACCAAGGACGTGTTCGAGGCCCTGGGCCGGGGGCTCTTTGAAATTTCCCTGATCTGGCCGGCCTACTGGATCGGCAAGATACCGGTTGCCGGCCACATCAACGGTCAGCTTTTCACCTGGGAAAACGTGGCTGAAATGTATGCCTATTTCTATGATATGGGCGCCATCGAAATCTTCAGGGAAGCTTATGGTGAACACGGTGTACGGTTCGTGGCCCCGCTGCCTATGACCGGTCTGGCGCTTTACTCCAGAAAACCGATCCACACCCTTGACGATTTCAAGGGATTCAAAGTGCGGAGCACGGGCATCGCCGCCCAGGTCTTCCAGAAGGCCGGTGCGACACCGGTATTCTTCCCCGGAGAGGAAATTTACCAGGCACTTCAGACAGGGGTTTGCGACGGGGCCCACTGGGGAACCGTATCGACTGCCTGGGACATGAAATTTCAGGAAGTAACCAAATATATTGTTATGCCCTACCTGGCCAACATCAATAACGGCGAAATCATCATGAACCAGAAGAAGTGGGATGAACTGCCGCCCCACCTCAAGGCAATCGTGGAAGAGTGCGCCAATTCCTGCGGAACGGATTTTCTCCGGTGGTCGGGATATAATGACATTCTGGATATCAACCAATTCCAGGAAAAGAAAATGGGCGAGCTTTCCAAGATGAATGAAGACACCGTCGCCCAGCTTCGGAAATTTTCCATCGAAGTCGTCGACGAATACTCGGTAAAAGATCCGAAATATTGTGCCAAGGCAGGCAGTTTGCTCAAAGACCTGTTGAAGATGACCGGACGGATTTAATTACGCGCCGGCCGGTCCGCATGGTGGAGGACCGGCCGGCTGCCCGGTAATACGGCTTCATTGATTTTTTGGGTGGTTCTTGACAAGCGCGTTCTGCCGGCACTTGCTGTGTCTGATTGAACAATTATTGGTTCTCCCGCTATCCTGAATGCAACGCCTCCGCTGAGTGATACCAACCGCCGAAAGATAAGATAACCTTCACTTTCAGTCGATGACGGTTCACTGCGTCTCCTGGTCAAGGAACTTTTCCAATGGATGATATAAAATCTTTAATCAACAAACATAGCGAAAAAATCGTTCAGGTGCGACGGGATCTTCACCGGATCCCGGAGCCGGCTTATACGGAATCAAAAACGGCCGCCTACGTCGCTGATTATTTGAGCCAACTCGGGTTGGCGGTGAAAACCGGAATCGCCAGATTCGGTGTGGTCGGCGCTCGCACCTTCTCCGACTCGGGAAAGACCCTGATGCTGAGAAGTGAACTGGATGCGCTGCCCGTGTCGGAAGAGACCGGTTTGCCTTTTGCCTCCACTCACGAAGGGGCCATGCATGCCTGCGGGCACGACGGCCACATGGCCATGGTATTGGGTGCGGCAACGGTTCTTTCAGAATTGGCGGATCCGCTCTCGGGCCGGATCAATTTCGTTTTCCAGCCTGCAGAGGAAGGTCCCGGTGGCGCCAAACCGATGATCGAGGAGGGGATTATGGATAATCCGCGAGTCGATTATAGCCTGGGGTGCCACCTGTGGCCCGGAATCGACGAAGGCCGGGTCGGTGTCAAGGCCGGTCCGCTCATGGCGGCCATGGACCGCTTCGACCTCACCGTCACCGGTCGGGGAGGGCATGGGGCCATGCCCCATCTTTGTGTGGATGCGCTCGATGTCGGGGCTCAGATCGTCAACGCGCTCCAACGCATCGTCAGCCGCCAGATGAATCCGTTGAGCCCGACGGTGGTGACGGTTGGCCAGTTTCATTCCGGAACCGCGTTCAACATCATTCCCGAAACGGCGCACCTGAGCGGAACGACGCGGACATTTGACCCGGACATATGGAAATCATGGCCTGATCGGATCGATACGGTGGTCAGCGGCATCTGCCAGGCCATGGGCGCTTCCTACGAACTCGATTACCAGGCGGGATATCCCGTGACCGTGAACGACGCATGGATGGCCGGCGAGATCAGAGACATTGCCCGGTCTGTGGTGGGACCGGACAAGGTTGTCGACCCCGAACCGACTATGGGCGGCGAAGACATGTCATTTTTTCTGGAGCGGTCCAAAGGCTGTTTTTTCTTTCTCGGTGTCGGCCGAGATGGCGGTGCGCCGCTTCATAACCCCCGGTTTGAATTCAATGAGGATGTCCTTCTGACCGGTGTCGAGATTTACTGCAGGGCCGCGGTTAAACTCCTGGGGAAGGATTGATCGGTCGCAACTTGTCCGCGTGAAAGCACGGACCGTATGACGATGAAACCGGGAACGATGACAGCCAGGAAAGCGTTGCGGCAAAGTGATCATTACCGGCCCGGTAATGGATGAAAATTCAACGAGGGAATCGACCATGAAAATTAAAAGCAGTGCAGACTATATGGCAAGCCTGCAGAAACTCAGCCCGATCATTTACTACAAAGGCAAGAAAATTAAGGATGTCGTCAACCATCCGGCGACCGCCCCCCATGTGCGGGCCGCGGCCATGACTTATGCGACGGCCAATAGTGAAGAATCCAAAGATTTGGCCACCGCTACATCCCATCTCACGGGCAGGACCATCAGCCGGTTCACTCACGTTCATCAGAATGTTGAGGATCTTCTCAAAAAAGTTAAACTCCTCAGACTGCTTGGACAGAAGACCGGAACCTGTTTTCAGCGGTGCGTGGGGTTTGATGGCATCAATGCGGTTTATTCCGTCGCTTATGAGGTCGACCGGAAGCACGGCACAGACTATCTGGAGCGATTTAAAAAATGGTTGATTCGCATCCAGGATGAAAACCTGATGGTGGTCGGCGCAATGACCGATCCGAAAGGCGATCGGTCAAAAAGCCCAGTGGACCAGTCCGATCCGGATCAGTTTGTCCATATCGTTGAACGACGGAAGGATGGTGTCGTTGTCCGGGGTGCAAAACTTCACATGACCGGCGCCGTGAATTCCCACGAAATATTAATTATGCCGACCATGGCCATGGATGAAAAATCGAAGGATTATGCCTTTGTCTGCGCCGTTCCGGTGGACGCCCCCGGAATTACGATGATTTTCGGGCGCCAGGCCGGGGACGACCGGAGGGATAATTTAGAGCGGATCGATGTGGGTAAACCTTCCTTCGGTGCCGTCGGCGGCGAGGCGGTCATTGTCTTCGATGACGTATTTGTTCCAAACGATCGGGTTTTTCTCGATGGAGAGGTGGAATTCACCGGTGATATCGTTTATCGTTTTGCCGCCCATCACCGGGCGAACTACGGTGCCTGCAAGACCGGTCTGATGGATGTATTGACCGGGGCGGTCAGTTATCTGTGCCAGATACAGGGGACTTCAAAAGGTTCGCATGTCAGGGACAAAATCACGGAAATGATCCATTTGTGTGAGACATTGTACAGCTCTTCCCTGGCCTGCTCGATAGAAGGGGCGCCCACCGCTTCGGGGGCTTTTCTGGTCAACACGATGCTGGCCAATGTGTGCAAGCAGAACGTCACTCGTTTCCATTTTGAGGTCGCCCGTCTGGCGGTGGACCTGGCCGGCGGATTTCTCGCTACCCTTCCCAGTGAATATGATTTACGCAGCGATGAGGTCGGGCACCTGGTGAGCAAATACTTTTCCGGGGTAGCCGATATCCCGGTTGAGGACCGGATCAAAATCGGCCGGCTCATCGAAGCCATGACCGGTGGTACGGCCCTGGTTGAATCGATGCACGGTGCAGGTTCGCCTCAGGCTCAGCGAATAATGATTTTTCGTGAGGGCGATCTGGGCAATAAAATCAAACTGGCCAAGGCGCTTGCCGGATTGCCTTCCGACAAAACTGAAAAAAGAAAAAAGGCCGAGGAAGGTAAGAAAAACTAAAGGCAATCGTCCTGTAAAGTGAGGGCATTTTGAAAAAAATCCCGCTCGTCCTTATTCCCGGGTTGCTCTGCGATGGCGTTCTCTGGAAAGATCAGGCCGCCGCGCTCAGCCGTATTGCCATCTGTACGATAACCGACAAACACATGCACCACGATACCATCGGCGGGATCGCGGAAGCAATCGTCGCCGAGGCCCCGTCTCGGTTTGCCTTGGCCGGGTTGTCCATGGGGGGGTATATCGCCCTGGAAATCTGTCGACGATTCGGTGAGCGGGTCGACCGCCTGGCACTGATAGACACCTCGGCGAGAGCGGATACGCACATGCAAAAGGATCGACGGGAAAGCCTGATAACCCGATGCCGGGAAGGCAAATTCGAAAATGTTGCGGAAACGCTCTATCCTTTTTTAGTTCATGCAAGCCGGCTGGCTGATTCCACGTTGAGGCGTGAAGTGATTGACATGGCGGGTCGGATAGGACCGGAAAATTTTATTCGACAGCAACGCGCCATCATGGACAGGATCGATCAGGTGCCGAACCTTTCGACAATCGACTGCCCGACAGTCGTTGTTTGTGGGGAACACGATCAAATCACCCCACTCGAATGTTCGGAGGAGATGGCTGCGAATATAAGCGAAGCAGAATTGGTGACCGTCAGTAACTGTGGCCACATGAGCACAATGGAAAAGCCCGAAAGGGTCTCCAGAATAATGCATCAGTGGTTAACACAAAAACGATCAAGTCGAAATTGATCGGCCGTTTCTCCCTGCCTTCAAAACAGATCTATCGTGTCCAACAGCGGTGTCTTCATGCGTGGCTCCTGATGTGGAAACCGGTGTGATTCGTGGAGAAAACTGGCAACCGGTCGTGATACGCCGCAGGTGCCATATTGTCGCACCTGGTCCACCCGGCTCAAATCCAGCATCGCCATCAGGTTCTCGGGAAGCTGCCCGGCTTTTTGCATGATATTGCCTTCCGGATCGACAATCAGGCTCTCGCCCTTGGAAATTCGACTGGCCCCGTTGATACTGGCCACATAACATTGATTGGCTATCGCCGCGGCCCGACACAGGATGATTTCCTGACTGCGGTCCTGGGTGCCGGTTAGCGTGGGAACCATGATTACTTCAGCACCTTTGAAGACCAGGTCGCGAATGACTTCCGGAAACCAGAGATCATAGCAGATGCAGACGCCGACCCGTCCCACACCGGCAATATCGAAAACGACGGTTTCACTGCCCGAGACGGTCTTCTCATAGGGACGCCAAGGGTACATTTTACGGTACCTTGCGACCATTTTACCCTGGGGGGTAAATACGGGCGACGTGTTGTAAACCGTATTGCCTGCTTTTTCGTAAAGGGATCCGGGAATCAGGTAGATCTCATGCTTTCGGGCAAGATCGGCGCAGAAGTCCGAGATCGGCCCCGGAATGGTTTCGGCGGATGACGCCATGTGATAGGGCCCCTGGAGACAGAGTTCGGGCGCACACACCAGTTTTATCCATGGGCTGTAAGCACGCATGATCTTGATTTGCCCGGCGAGAGAGTCCATGTTTTTTTGAATATCCGCGGTGTCCGTTTCAAGCTGGCAGACACCCATACCGAGTAGACGGTTCATGGTGTTTCCTTTATTTCCGTTGACCGGTTGAGGGGTTGTGCTTTCAGTTCATCGTTTGCCTGAAGATGTTCATGGTGATGGCAGCGCACCCAGTTGCCGGTGTCAATTACGCTCATCCGGGGTTCGGCGTCGCGGCATACATCCGTCGCATAGACACAGCGGGTGTGGAAGCGGCACCCGGACGGCGGATGGACCAGGCTGGGCACTTCGCCCGGCAGGGTGGCGAGTTCGCGCCGCTGCCTCGGGTCGGCAACGGGCAGCGCATCCCGCAAGACTTTGGTATACGGATGACGGGGTGATCCGAACAGCGCCTGCGCCCGCTGTACTTCCATGATTCTGCCGGCGTACATCACGGCGATCCGGTGGCAGACCTGTTCCATGATGCTCAGGTCATGGCTGATAAACAGATAGGTCAGGTTCAAGCGTTGCTGCAGGTCGGCCATCAGGTTGATGACCTGGGCCTGAACGGAAACATCCAGCGCGCTGGTGGCTTCGTCGAAGACGATGAATTCCGGCTCCGTGGCCAACGCCCTTGCGATGCAGATCCGTTGCTGCTGACCGCCGCTGAATTCATGCGGGTACCGAAAAAGATGTTCGGGCCGCAGGTCTACCGTGTCGAGCAGCTCGGCAGATCGTTCCAGGCTCCGCCTATGATCGAAGCCGGGGCAGATGAAAAGGGCTTCCTGCAAGATCTGGAGAACCGTCATTTTGGGGTTGAGGGATGCGCGGGGGTCCTGAAATACCATTTGCATTTTCGGGCGAAGCGGCCTTAGCTTCGCATCGTTTAAACCCTGGATCTCTTTCCCGTGGAAAAGAACCGATCCGGAAACCACGGGTGCCATACAAAGGATGCTGCGACCCAGTGTGCTCTTGCCGCAGCCCGATTCGCCCACCAATCCAAGACACTCGCCGGCCACAATGTCGAGGTTGACCCCATCCACGGCCCGAAGCCATTCCGCCGGCTGCCCCCGCCAATTTTTGCGGTATGGGAAATGCGTTTTTACCTGGTTCAGCTGGATGATAGCTTTATTCAACAATCGCTCCCTGAGGCTGGCGTGAATGGCCTGTCGGCAGGCACGGGACATGTTCACCATAAAGATAACAGGCGACCTGATGCTGTTCGTCGATATCCTGCTGGGGCGGTTTTTCCTCTTTGCAGCACGCCATGACCTGCGGGCAACGGGGGTGGAAACGGCACCCGGCAGGCGGGTTGGCCAGGTCAGGAATCATGCCCGGGATATTCGCCAGTCGCTTACCGCTGCCGAGTCGGGGGACCGCAGCCAGAAGCCCTTGCGTATAAGGGTGCCGCGGCGCTTCAAAAATGGATAGTGTCGGCGCGGTCTCGACAATCCGACCGGAGTACATCACGGCCACCCGGTCGCACATCTGGGCGGCGATGCCCAGGTCGTGGGTAATGAAAACGATGGAAGTTCCTTTCCGGCGGCACAGTGAGCGAAGCAGTTTTAAAATATGGGATTGAACCGTTACATCCAATGCCGAGGTGGCTTCATCTGCGATGAGAACTTCTGGAGAACTCAGCAGTGCGGTTGCAATCCGATATCGTTGGGCCATGCCGCCGCTGATCTGATGGGCATAGGATTTGAGCAGTCGCTCGACATCGGTCAATCCCACCTCTTCGAACCGCTCCTTGGCGATTTGACCCACCGCTGCCCGACCGCTGATGTTCAGACGCTGTTGAACGGCCTTGATTTCATCGGACAGATACATACGGATGAGGCGGAAGATCTGCTCCCCCAAGGTAAATACGGGGTTGATGCTGGATTGCGGATTCTGAAAAATCATTGCGATCCGTCGGCCGCGGAAAGGCCGCATGGCTGCATTGGAAAGCTTCATCAGGTCGCATCCGTCGAGGAATACTTCCCCATGGCGATGAACGCCAGACCGGGGCAGCAGGTTGAGGATTGATTTGGCCGTCACGCTTTTGCCGCATCCGGTTTCGCCGACCAGTGCGAGAATTTCTCCGGGATAAAGGGAAAAATTGACCCCTTCGAGGATCCTGACCCTTCCCCTGGAACTGGGGAAATCGACCTTCAGATTCCTGACCCGCAAAACGGGTTGACTGACGCTGGTGTTTGATTTCATCATCGATCGTTCCGGAAAGGTTGCCAGCGGTGATCGTTTTCTGTCCGCCTGGTAGGCTCTACCGGCTTTCGTGTTTATTGATTGCTATCGATCGAAAGGACTTCCTTTAATCGGTCCCCAAAAAGATTGAATGCAGTCACGAGAATGAACATGGCGCACCCCGGAACAACCGCGATCCACCATTGGTTCAAAATGTTGGGTGCCCCTTCCCAGACCATGAGCCCCCAGTCCGCCTGGGGTGGCTGTGTGCCGAGGCCCAGAAAACTCAGCAATCCGATGGAGATTATTGCCGGTCCGAAATCCAGCAGCATCATGACGATGACGGGCGTGAGGATATTGGGCAGCAGGTGTCTGAAAAGGATATAGACCCGGCCATAGCCCAGCATGCCGGCGGCCTCTACATACAACATGTGCTTGATTGATATCACTTCCCCCTGGACCAGCCGGGTATACCAGGGCCACCAGGGGATTATCAGGGCGATTACGGCGGTGGCAAAGCCCGCTCCGGCCACGATGGAAATGCCCATGGCCAGAAGTACGGCAGGGAATGAGAGGACCAGTTCCACCACGCGGGTGATGATTGCTCCGGGAATTCCTTCCCGGTAGCCGGCCAGCAAACCCAGCGGCACGCCGATCAGGGCTGCTGCTACGACAATGATCAATCCACCGAAAATAGAAATCCGGGAGCCGTAGATGATACGGCTGAGCATGTCCCGGCCGTAAACGTCCGTTCCCAGATAGTGGTTGAAAGATGCCGGCTGCAGCCGATCCGCAAGGTTTACTTCCCCTTTCCCCTGGTCGGGGTAAGGTGCGATCCAGGGTGCGAATACTGCCGCCAGGACCATGAGTGACAAAATGGCGGCGGCGGCCAGCGCCGCTCTTTTTTTGAACACCAGGCGAAGCAGGTATCGCCGGTGCCGGCGATGATCGGCGGCGGCTTTTTCGGCCAGTTGCTTGAAATCGAGGTCTGACATAATTTTTACTTGATCCGGGGGTCAACGATTCGCCGGAGGATGTCCATGCTGGTATTGGCTACCACGTAAACGGTTCCGATCATCAGCGTGACGCCCATCAATACCGGATAGTCGAGGCTTAAAATAGCGGTCAGCGCATAATAACCGATCCCCGGCCAGTTAAAGATGATTTCCACATAAAACGTGGCCAGCAGGGTCAGGGCCACGGAAAGACCGACCACCGTCAACACGGGTGAAAGGGCATTTCGAAGGCCGTACCTGAAAAAAAGAACCGATTCCCGAATACCGGATGCCCGTGCGGCCAGGATATAATCCTGGCTCATGACTTCCAGCAGCGATGACCGCGTCAGACGGGTGATCAGTCCGAGCGGATAGGCAATCAGGGAGAGAACCGGCAGCACCATGTGCCAGGCTACGTTGAAAAAAGCCGCGTGATTGCCCGTCAACAGCGAATCGATCAGGCTGAAACCCGTCACCAATTCAAGGGGATTGGAAAATTCCAGAAACGTGTCGATGCGTCCCTGCAGGGGAAACCAGCCCAGGAGATTGAAAAAGATGAGCTGCAGCAGCAGGGCGAGAAAAAAGATGGGGATGCTGACCGCTGCGGACGACAGCCACTTGATGCCTTCGTCGATCCAGGTGCCCTGCCGGAGCGCGGCAAGGCCGCCAAACCCGATCCCCAACACCATGGCCAGTGCAATCGCCCATAAAACCACTTCCATGGACATGGGGATCTTCTCGAGCAGATCCTGAAAAACCGGGCGATGGGTCCGAAGGGAGATGCCAAGGTCACCGCTGAGAAGCTTTTTCATGTACTTCACATACTGCAGGGTCAATGGCTGGTCGAGACCCAATTCCTGGCGTGCCCGTTCGATCTGTTCCGGCTTGGCCATGCCCCCGATATACATAGCGGCAACATCGCCGGGGATTGAACGCGAAAAGAAGAAAACCAGCGCGCTCAAGGCCACAAGCATGACAGCCAGGCCGATCAACCGTCTGGATAGAAAAGGGACAAGGGACATGTTTCATCGCCGTCCCGGGGTCCCGTCGGAGAAAACAGGACCCCAGGCATCGTGTTGATTATTCCAGGTGCATGTCATAAAAGAACGGAACATTGGGATACGCCGGGTTGATGGCAAGCCCTTTGAGCCGTTTGCTGGCCGGCCAGTTGCCGACGATGTCCACCAGCCAGGCCACCGGGCAGTCGGCCTGGATCAGGTTCTGGGCGTTGACGTAAAGTTCCAGCGCCTTTTCGGGCTGACTGCCCGTGGTTTCGTACGCCTGGCGGATCAATTCGTCGTACGCCGGGTTTTTATAGTAAGCCAGGTTCCAGGCCGGTTTGTCGCCTTCATCGTGCAGCAGCGAAAAAAGTGTCTCATAGGGATCGCTGTAGGTCGGCCACCATAATAACAAAAAGATGTCCTGGGCATTTTTCGGGTCTGCTTTGGCCTGGCTCCATTGGGAGGTCCAGACGAGCGCCTTGATCTCCACATCGATTCCGATTTTCTTGAATTCGCTCTGAATTAAGGGTGCGAACCGGGCTTCCTGTGGATTTTCGGCGGCATAGGTCAGGGTCAGATTGAAGCCGCCATTGGGGTACCCGGCCTCAGCCAACAGTTTTTTCGCTTTTCCTATATCATAGTTATATTGGACCACCTTTTCGGAGTAGCCGAACTGACCTTTTGGCACGGGACCGCGCGCCTGAGTAGCCATTCCGTTGAAACCGATATCGATAATGTCCTTGTAGGGGATTGCATGGGCCAGGGCCTTGCGCACCTTGACGTTATCCAGCGGCGGCCGGGTCGTGTTGAAAAAAGCCATGTAGTTTTGATAGCTGGGCCCATAAACAACCGTCGTATCCTTACCCGATTTTACTGCCGGATAGCTGTCCAGGGGTATGCGGCCCACCATTGCAGCCTGGCCGGACTGAAGCATTTGCAGCTGAATCAGCGCTTCCTTGGTATATTTGACCAGTACGTTTTCAACGTGGGGGCCTTTCCATCCTCCCCAGTAATCGTCGAACTTGGCCAGCATCCAGCTCTCGCCATCTTTGTAGTTTTTCAGCATATACGGACCGGTGCCGCAGGCATGTCCCTGGTCGAACCAGGCGGTGTCCTTGTCCTTCATCGACGGGCTGAGGATATAGGACGCATAGGCCGAAGCGGCGATCAGCGGCAGGGGGACCGCCTGTTTCATTACAAACGTAACGGTATAGTCATCGACGATATCGATTGACGCCAGGTCTCCCCAGATAAACGCCGCACCTTTGCCAAGCCCCGTGGTCCGTTCGATCGAGTATTTAACCGCCTCTGCGGTAAAGGGGGTGCCATCGTGAAACTTTACCCCTTTTCTCAGGTTGAAGGTGTACTTCAACCCGTTTTCGGAAGCATTGAAACCGGTTGCCAGCAGATAGCTGAACCGTTCTTTGCTCCCCGGCGGATTGACCCTGATCAGGGTTTCATAAATGTTGGCCATATAGGTCAGCTCCGTCGAATAAGAGACGGACGGATCCAGGGTGGTGATCCCGTATGGCGAAGCGAAAACCATGTTTTTTTCCGCCGCGGCTGCGGGATTCGCCATCGCTGCAACTGACGCAACCAGTAGAAAAATCAATGCCAGATGTTTTCCCATTTTTCCCCCTTTATGATTGATTTTGATGGAATGGGTGCTGACCCGTCCCGCGGCGGCCGATGTGAACCCTATCCCCGTCTACACGGGTATGGCGTGGGTCCGGTAACGGGGCTCATGGTCCGACGAAGGGTACAAGCTTGTTTTGATGCTACCAGTTGATGGAGCAATGTACATCACGAATGAAATCGGCTGTGATGTTGGCGTTGCCGGCTTCGATCAGTTCGATGAGTTTCAAGTGCTCCTGATAGTTGAGCACCTGGACCTTTTTTATCCATTCACCCTTTGTCCCGAAATCGAACAATCGCTGCCTGAGGATGTTCAGCTGATTGAGCAACAGCGTGTTGTCTGATAAATTCAGGTAGACATTGTGAAAACCGGTATTCAGATCGAAGTATTCATAGTAAGCGCGATTTTTCACTTGAAGAAGCATCTCTTCGTTGATCGTTTTCATTCGATGGATTTCACCGCTGCCGATCCGAGAGAAAACCGACAGCAGCCCGCGGGAATCCAAAGCGCCGAGCATCTCGTAGATATCTTTAATTTCCTTTTCCGCGACTTCATTGATCAGGATTCCGCGTTGGGGCAAAAAGGTGACAAATCCTTCGGCCTGAAGTTGAAGGAGTGCATCCCGCAGGGGTGTCCGGCTGATTCCAAGCGCTTCACCGAGCTGGTTGATCCTAACGGTGTTGCCCGGAGCTAGCTTTTCGCTTTTCAGTTCTCTTCGCAGGTGTTCATAAACCTGTTGACGCAACAATTGGTTTCCGGGTGCGGCGGCAAAATTCATCAAAAGACTCCCTCAACTGGATAGGACATCGATTCGAGATGGATTGATGAGCGGATAAAAAGTGAATTATGTTCATTGATGTACTAATATATTAGTACATCAATTGCTTTGTCAATACTAAAATCAACCGGGCATGGCGAAGAAAGGCGCGTGGTTGGAGGTGAAAAACGGAGGGTCGTTGTTTAAGATGGTTTTGATGGCAGCCTGTTTTTTAAAGGTCTTGGATAAAAACCGCCTCACCCGGTTACGGTTCCAACCCCGGGGATGGATAAATTCCCGATACAATGACAGGTCACCGTCATAGAAGTCCATCGTCTCCAATCCATGGGCTTCGCGGCTGTAGGCGGGAAGATTGAAGATGGCCAGGTTGAGAAAATCGATGAACGAGGCGTGGGCGAGGGTAAAGGCCAGCGTCCTGCCGGCGCTTTTTTCATTTTCCGCCGGCGTTCCGAAAAGCAGATATACGTAAGTGGCGATGCCCGCCCCGTGAATGGTGCCGAGCGCCTTGGATACCATGCCGATGTCGATCCCTTTGGAAAGGGCGTCCAGCACATCCTGGTCCCCGGATTCCACCCCCAGCTTCAGCATGACACATCCGGATGTTTTCAACCCGCTGACAAAAGCAGGATCGGTGAGGTGCCGGGTGACCCGGGCAAATCCATACCAGGGCACACCGGGCGGATGGTCGATCAGATGCCCCATCAGCCGGGGCGAGAGGGCATTGTCCAGAAAGTGGACCAGCCCGGCCGAGGTTTGCGCGGCCACCTGTCTCAGATCATCCACCATCGCCTGCGGGGCGCCGGTGAGGTAAGGTGCATCTTCAGCGGTTTCCGGACAGAAGGCGCATTTTTTCCAGTAGCACCCCCGGGAGGTGCTGTAGGGAAGCACCCGCATCGGAGATAGGTAACGGCCCATGGCCGTCCAGGAAAAATCATATCCGGTAACGGCCGTCCGGATCCGTTTTCTGCCCGTACACATTTCGATCAGCCGGTTTTCCCCCGGCCCGCAGACTATTTCGTCAATCAATCCGCCAAAGGGGCTGCCGAGGTTCGGGATGTTCATCCAGGACGTCACCAGCCCGCCCCCGCAGACGATCGTTGCCCGGGGCAACTGCTTGCGCATAAATCCGATCATGGCAAAGGCGCACAGGGCCTGGCTCATGAAATTGATTGACAGACCGATGATGTCCGGCTCGCCTTGGTCGAAAAGCTCCAGCAACCTATCAGAAAAAATGGAATGAAACGGGTTGGATTCGGATTGCTCGGCCGCCCGCACCAAATCTGCGCTGCGAACCGGTGAAAGGGTTGGTGATCCGAAGTTGGACAGGGAAAGGGTGGCATCGAATTCAAGGCCCGCCATGTGAAGGACCCGGTTGATGTCCATGACTGCCCGTTTGTAGCGGTCCCGGTGGCGATACAGGTCCGGGGAACGCAGGGCATCGATGCTGGCCGCGCGGCCGGCCAGTGCCCGGCGGGACCAGGTATCGTCGGCCGCTGTCGGCCGATAGATCAATCCCAGGACGCCATCGATGCTGGCATCGTACACCCGGCAGTCGACTCCCTGGGCGCCCAGTGCCCAGGCCAGTTTGGCCAGTCCCGCCGGGGGCTCGCAGGGCTTGGTGACCGGTGGGTTGATCAGCAGGATGGATTTCATCCTTCCAGTTCGGCAAGGCGTTTTTCGAATTTCTTTTCCAGCCGCTGTCGCTGGTCGTCCATCTCCTCCATTTCGGCGAAACGGGTTTCGATGATTTCCTGGCAGGCGCGGATCTTTTGAGAGAGGGGGCCGATCCGGACGCCGTCGCCTTGTTCCGATGCCTCGACCATCTCCTGGTTCAGCCGGTCGAGCAGGGCCTCATTTTTCTCAATTGCATTTTCTGCCGCGGCGATGATGTCTTCCAAGGGCTTGAGCACCTTGGATTTTTCGGTGATGATTTCCGATCGCAGGCGTCTCAGTTCCTTTTTGGTGAGACGGGGAAGGTCGGGCGACCGGTCGACGTCCGAATCGTCAACCCGGCGGGTCATTGCCGCCGTGTCCCCCCAGCCGCCCTTTTCCAGGAAATCCTGGTAATTGCCATCGAACATGCGGGCGCCGACGTCATCGAAAACAATCAACCGGTCGGCCAGGGCATGCAGGAACATCTCGTTGTGGGTGACCATGATCACCGCGCCGTCGAAAATATCGATGGCGGCCAGCAGGGCGTCGCAGGCGTCCATGTCCAGATGGTTGGTGGGTTCGTCCAGCATCAGCAGGTTTACCGGGGTCACCAGCAGTTTGCCCAGCATCACCCGGCTTTTTTCACCCCCGGACAGTACGCCGATTTTCTTCAGGGCGCTGTCGCCCTCGAACATCATGGCTCCGCAGATGTTGCGGGCTTTCTGGCGGTCCACGTCCGGCTGGGCGTAAAGGATCTCCTCCTCCACGGTGCGGCTGTCCACCAGGCTCTGGATGTTGGTCTGCTCGAACACGCCGGACTCGACCTGGGGGTTATACGTGATCTGGCCCGCTGCCGGGGTCAGGCTGCCGGCCAGCACTTTGAGCAGGGTGGTCTTGCCTTTGCCGTTTTTGCCCACGACGCAGATCCGTTCTCCGGCCAGGATGGAAAAACCCAGGTCTTCGAAAAGTGGACGGCTTGCCCCCCAGGCAAAGGAGAGATTCTCCACAGTAACCACCTGCTTTCCCTTGAAAGGCTTGCTGCGAAAGGAGAACTCCAGGTTCTTCGCCTGCTCCAGCTTGTCCTTTTTCTCCATCTTGGCCAGGGTTTTGACGCGGGATTGGACCATGTTGGCCAGCCGGGCCTTGGCCCGGAACCGGGAGATGAACAGGCGGATCTCTTTTTCCCGGCGCTCATCGTTGAGCCGGGTCTTTTCGTAGATTTCCTCATCCTGGGCGATGCGATCGTAGTACTTTTCCGTGTTGCCTTCTATTTTTCTGGCCTTTTTGCGGTGAATGCCCACGGTGTGGGTGACCAGCTTGTCCATGAATCCCCGATCATGGGTGATCAGGATCAGCTCATGGGGCCAGGAGAGCAGGAAATTTTCGATCCAGCGGATGGAGGTGATGTCCAGGTAGTTGGTGGGTTCGTCCAGCAGCAGCAGGTCCGGTTCCGAAACCAGCACTTTGGCCAGGTTGAGCCGCACCTGGAACCCACCGGAGAAATCATGGGGGCTTCTGACCATGTCGCCGTCGGAGAATCCCAGTCCGGCCAGGATTTTTTCCACCTTCCAGTGGTGATCCTTTTCCGATGCCATCAACCCTTTCATGCCTTCGGCCAGGACCGTGTTTTCGGTGAACTGAATGTGCTGCTGCACGTAGCCGATGCGATATCCCTTGGGCATGCTGATGGCCCCTTCATCGTATCCTTCTTCGCCGACGATGATGCGAAACAGGGTGGATTTGCCGTGGCCGTTGCGTCCCACCAGGCCCACCCGCTCCTTTGAATTGAT
>JAHLLR010000052.1 GCA_020444075.1 Deltaproteobacteria bacterium | reverse complement strand
CTGACCTGGCGGGATTACGACGCCCGGGTCCGCACCACGGCCAAAGCCTTTATCGCTTTGGGCCTCGACGTCGGCAAAGCGGTCAGCATCCTCGGGAACAACTGCCCCCAATGGTTTATCAGCGATCTGGCCGCCATTTTTGCGGGAGCCATCCCCGGCGGCATCTATACCACCAGCACGCCGGAACAATGCCACTATATTGCCGAGCACAGCGAGGCCAACATCGTTGTGGTGGAAGATGCGGCCCAGCTGGCCAAGTTTGCAGCCCTCTGGCCCCGTCTCCCCGACCTGAAGGCCATCGTGATGATGAACGGGTCGGACGCCGATGAACGGGTGGTCGCCTGGCAGGACCTGCCCGAACTGGCTTCGCGGGTGCCCGACGAGGCGCTGGATACCCGCATGGGAAACCAGGCCCCTGAAGACTGCTGCACGCTGATCTACACCTCCGGAACGACCGGCAACCCCAAGGGGGTCATGATCACCCACGACAACATCGTCTGGACGGCCCGTAAAGTCGTGGAAATTGTCGCGGGGGACCACCGGGAGCAACTCATCAGCTATCTCCCCTTGAGCCATATCGCCGAGCAGATGGTCAGCCTGATCGTGCCGATGACCATGGGCGCCACCTCCTGGTTTGCCGAAAGCCTGGATATGCTGGGCGACAACCTGAAGGAGGTGCGTCCGACCATTTTTCTCGGCGTGCCGCGGGTGTGGGAAAAAATTCAGGCCAAAATGGCGGCAGCCGGTGCCCAAAATCCGCCCCTTAAAAAAAAGATCGCCGCCTGGGCCCGCAAACAGGGCCTCGCCGGCGGCTATGCCCGCCAGACCGGCAAGCCCGATCCCTTTTTATATCCTCTGGCGGAAAAGCTCGTTTTTTCCAAAGTTCGCGAGCGGCTGGGGTTTGATCGCTGCCGGATATTTTTCTCTACGGCCGCACCGATTGCCGAGGATACCCTGGAGTTCTTCATGAGCCTGGGGATCCCGATTACAGAGATATACGGCATGAGCGAATGCACCGGTCCCACGACCATCTCCCTGCCCCAGCCCCATCGCCATCGCACCGGCTGGGCCGGACCGCCCATGCCGGGAACGGAACTGACCCTCGGGGAATATGACGAGATCCTGATGCGCGGGCGACATGTGTTCAAGGGCTATTACAAAAACGAAGCGGCCACCCGGGAAACGATCGATGCGCAGGGCTGGCTTCACTCCGGCGATGTCGGTGAGATTGACGAGGCGGGTTTTCTGAAAGTCACCGACCGGATGAAAGAGTTGATCATCACCGCCGGCGGCGAAAATATTCCTCCCCAGGTCCTGGAAAGCAGGCTCAAGGCGATTCCCGTCATCAACCAGGTGGTGGTTGTGGGCGACCGGCGGAAATATGTTTCCGCCCTGCTGACCCTCGATCCGGCCAAGCTCGAACAGGCCGCCGTCGACGCGGGCAGCAGCGCCAGAGATGCTGCGGGCGCGGCCGTCTGCAAAACCTTCACCGCCTATCTGCAACGGCATGTGGATGCGGTCAACACCAGCCTGCCCCGCCCCTGGACGATTAAAAAATTTGTGATTCTACCGGAAGAACTGTCGATCGAAAGGGGCGAACTGACCCCCACCATGAAACTGAAGCGGCGGATCATCAAGGCCAATTACGCCCGGGAGATCGAAAGCATGTATCCGCATCCGCCGGATCCGGCGTGATCTCGAACCTGTTCCTTACCGCACCCCGGTCCGGTCCGGGTTCGCTCGGGAGTGAATGCCGGTCCGGAGCCGCATGCGTCCGGCAAGTAAAGACGGCGGCCCGGCCCCGCCATTTCAACCTGAAAAAGGTGTTGACAAATAAGAATTAATCCTATTTAAGAACGTCATGCAAAACACAGTTATTGATCAGCGCGTGCAGCTTTTTATCGAAACCTGCCGGCGTCACCATCTTAAAATCACCCCCCAGCGGGTTGCCATTTACCGGGTCCTCATCCAGTCGAAGCAGCACCCCACGGCGGACCGGGTATTCAGGGCGGTCAAAAAAGAGTTCCCGAACATCTCTTTCGATACGGTCAACCGGACGCTGTTGACCTTTGCCGGCATCGGCGTGGTGGACGTGGTGGAAACCTTCGGCGGCCCCAAGCGCTTCGACCCCGACATCACGGACCACCATCACCTCCACTGCATGGCCTGCGGCAGGATCATCGATTTCGCATACGAGGGCTATGCCCGCCTCGAGGTACCCAAAACGATCGCCTCCACCTTCAAGGTGATCAGCCGGCGCGTCGTCCTCAAAGGACTTTGTGATGCCTGCTCCCCAAAGCAGTAAATGTTCCGGGAGCTTTTTCCGCAGGAGCGGGCCCCCGGGCATCTTTTTTTTAAAAAACCCATTCACATCTCAACAAGGAGAAAACAATGAGCAAGACCACCGAAAATCTGAAAGCAGCCTTTGCCGGGGAATCCCAGGCCCGCAACAAGTATACCTTTTTTGCCAAGGTCGCGCGGAAAGAAGGCTATCACTACATTGCCAAGATTCTCGAGGAGACGGCCGATAACGAAATGCAGCATGCCAAAGACCATCTGAAGCTCCTGGGCGGCATCGGCGACACCCTGGCCAATCTGAAGGAAGCCATGGGCGGAGAAGACTACGAGGTGGAAAGCATGTACCCGCAGTTCGCAAAGGAAGCGGAAGAAGAGGGACAGACCCAGGCGAAGATCGCCTTCGAGCAGGTAGCCAGGATCGAGGCCCACCATCGCGCACGCTATAAAAAGCTGATCGAAATGGTCCAGGCAGGGACCGTGTACAAACGCGAGCAGCCGATCAAGTGGAAGTGCAGCGTCTGCGGCTATGTCGTCGAAGGCACCGAACCGCCACCCAAATGCCCGTCCTGCAAGCATTCCAAAGAATACTACGAGCCGGCTAACATGGATATCTGATCGCCGGCTACAAGATCAGCCCCAGAGATACCCTGCCCGGAGAGATGCCGGGTTCACGCCCGTTCGGCGACCAGCGCCGCCACATGACGGGCAATGGCGGGGCTGGCGGTAAGCCCGGGGGACTCGATGCCGATCAGGTTGATCACGCCGGGAAAACCCTTCGAGGATTCCTCCGCGATGATGAAATCCCTGGCCGGGTCCCCCGGTTTCTGCAGCTTGGGCCGGATCCCGGTCATTTCCGGATGCAGTTGGTCTACCGCGATGCCGGGCAGATAGCGGCAGACCGCTTCGTAGAATGACTGCCGGGCTGCCGGATTCACGGAATAATCCAGGTCCCTGTCGGGCAGATAGGTCGCATTGGGGCCAAATTTCACCCGGCCGCTCAAGTCGAGGGTGGCATGGACCCCCAGGCCCACATGGTTTGCCTGGGGAACCGGATAGACCAGATGGCGGATGAACTCCGGGGGCGCGTCGAGGCTGAAATACTCCCCTTTCCAGTAGTGCAGCCGGTAGCCGCAGGCATCGATATCGATCCCCATGGATTCGGCCAGACGATCGGATTCAAGGCCGGCGCAGTTGATGATCCAGCGCGATGCAAATGCGTCTGTCTGGCCGTCCGGGTAGGCCACATGGACCTGGTAGCGGCCATCGTCTTGTTTCTCGACCCGTGAAACCGTAGTTTGCGGCACGAACCGGGCGCCGTTTTTGTTGGCCCGGGCAGCATAGTGACGCATCAGCCGATGGGAATGGATGATCCCGGTGGAGGGAGAAAAAAGAGCGGCACACGCCTTCACGTTGGGTTCCAGGGCCTTGATCTGCCTGGCGCTCAACAGTTCAAGGGCTTCCGCGCCGTTTTCGCGCGCATGATCCTGGATCGTCGCCAGAATCGCCTCCTCATCTTTTTCGGTGGCCACGATCAGCTTGCCGCAGCGGCGGTGCGGAATGCGGTGCTGTTCACACAACGGGTACAACAGGCGGTTGCCTTCGACGCAGAGTCTGGCCTTCAGGGAATCCCTCGCATAATAGATGCCCGCATGAATGACTTCACTGTTGCGGCTCGATGTTTCCTGGCCGAATGACGGGTTGCGTTCCAGGATCAATATCCCCTTGCGGGTTTTGGACAGCTCTGCCGCCACGGCAAGCCCCACTACGCCTGCCCCGACGATTGTGGTGGTAATTTCCATCCGGACTCCTTGAAGTCAGAGCAAGGGCCGCGGGCGGACGGCACCTTTTTCCGCCCTGTCCCGGGCCATTGACTTTAAATAACCGTCGACCACATGCCGGGAATCGATGTGGAGAATGTCGGCATAGCTTTTCAAAAACTGTTTTAAATAAACCTCGGCAGGCAAGTCTTCGAACTGGTCGGCCTCGATTCTTTTCAGGGAATCGCCGCTGATCTTGGTGATGGCGTAGATTTCGGACAGTTCGATGCCGTATGCTTCCCTGAGCTGCTTCAAGGCCAGGCCGGAGAGCTGGTCCTGGGACAGGATCGCTTCGATGAGCTGTCTGATCTTCGGCGTATCGGCCTTTTTCAGGACCCATTGGCTGAGGCTCTTTTCCGTGGAAGGGCTCCCGGTGTCCGAATAGGCCGCCAGCTGTCTCTGGCCCTGTCTGGAAAAATTGGCCGCATCCACCTGCCCGGTGGCCATGAGCATCTGATTGTAGGCGGTTCTTTTGTCCTCGTTGATCAGGGTGCCAAAGGCCGTTTCAATGGCCTGCAGCAGTCGCTCCCGCTGCTCCTCGGAAAAGAGCGAATAGGTAGCCACGCTTTCGGTTTCATAGATGGCCAGTGCATCCCGGTAGGCCTGCTTGATTTCATCGGCCCGGGCATTGGCGGGAACCTGCAGGATCTCGTAATAATTTTCATTTTCGAATGTTTTCATGGCGCCTGCTGCCGCAAAGAGGGGGCCGGTTGAGGGTTCGCCAGCAACTCGGCAATCTGCTTCAGGTCCATGGCCGTGATCGTGGCCGGGTAGGCGGTGATATACAGTTTTCTTGCGTAGATCGAATCGATGACGCGCTCATCAAAAGCGACCTGCCCCAAAAATTCGAAAGGGGAATAAAAATGGCGGTTGCAGACCGCCTCTATTTTATTACCCAGGGAGGTGTCGGCGCTTCTGCGAAACTGATTCAGGATCAATTTGAATTGAAACCTGCCGATGTGCGCTTTCAAAAGCGAAGCTTTCTCAGGATCGTCTTTTGAAACCATATCCAGGAGGTCCTGGGACTTGACCGCACTGGAATCCGTATCCAGGATCGCCGCATTCACCCGGGCATCAAAATCATGCTGCCGGATGAGTTGTTTGATTTTTCTCAGGTAGACCGCTTTGATAAACCGAAAGGCATTCTCTATGGAGGTGGGTTCAGGGGTGCAGACAAAGATCCCCTTGCTGGAGGTCAGGAAAAAATCAAGGGTATTGAAATTGGTCCCGGCACCCAGGTCGATGAGAACATAATCAAAGGGAAGTTTTTTGACGGCGTTGATCAACTTGATTTTCTGGGCATAAAACAGGTTGGCAATCTCCATGGAGCAGGTGGATGAGCTTATCAGAAAAAGATTGGTGACGGGGGTGGGGACGGCGACACGCTCCAGGTTCTGCGCGGTTTTATTCAAAAAGAGGTTCAACCCGTCCTTTGGCGCCGACATTCCCAGAAAGGTATGCAGATTGGATGCGCCCAGGTCCAGGTCGAGCAAGGCAACCGTCTTGCCGTGTTGGGCAATCATGGCTCCCAGGCTGGCGGCGACAAAACTTTTGCCGACCCCGCCCTTGCCACCACCTATTGGATAAATCTTCGGCATCGGTTCCGAGTTCTGGGTTCCGGGTTCCGGTTCAGGCTGTCAAATGGCGTGACCGGACTCTGTTGGGTTGCCTGATTCACGGACCGGACTATGGCAGAAAGGCCGTTGCGCGTCAATATCCTTGTCGTTACAACACGTTGGAAAGCAAGCCCGCTGCCGGCTGATTCGATGACCGGATTGAACCGCGATAGCGAGCGCATTCCCCGCTGCTTGCGGCGGGGTTAGCGAACGAACTATAAATCGATTTTCATCCTTACGGTGAAGATTCCCCGCGGCTTGCCGCGGGGAGGATTCAATCTTCCCTCCCCCGCCAACCATGGGGGTGCGCTTGCTATCGCGGTTCAAACGCTGAAATAATTAAAAACAAAACGGACCCAATCCTCCAAGGTGAAAAAATGAATAACCGCAAGCGACTTCTGCTGTTTCTACTGAGCCTGCCGGTGTTAATGACCGGCCCCGCCTTTTCCGGTGACTTCGACGGCTCGAATGCGCTAACCGGAACCGTGGACCGGCTGATCGAGATCAACCGATTGCGGGTAATCGAAGGTGTCGATCCGGACACGGTCGGCCTTCCGGAAAAATTCATCATCGATTTCCGGGAAAATACCCTGCGCGGGACACCGGACAGCCTGGTCCGGCGGGTGGTCAGGATCAAGCGAATCGAACATATCGAAGACAAACTGATCCTGCTGGGCGCCGACGAGGGGATGGCAGGCACATCCAGCGGATTGGGATGGAGCCTGTCCATCGAGAAACCGTCGGGCAGGGCGGTACTATCCGCCGCCGGCAGCGGCATCGCCTATGTGGCCTTCGGCACATGCATGCCAATCAGGGGCGGCAAGTGAACACGACGGATACGAAAAAAATCCCTGCCGCTGCCATGACCGGTTGCCGGCCGATCGGCGGAATAAGCCGCCGACGGTTCACGGAATCATCTGTGCGAGTGATTCAGGGCAGGCCGCATGGCCTGGCGAAAGCCCCGATCTACAGCATCCAATGAGGACGGTGGGAAATCCAGGCGTGGACCGTTTCACGCAGCCATGCTTCCAACCCCCGGGCGATATAGAAAACGGGGCTGAGGAGGTCGGCCTCCGGCTCGATCAGGCCTTCCCGGACCGCAATCCGGGCCAGTTCGGTATATGGATAGATTCTCAGGCCGATGGTCAGTTTGATGGCATTCAAGCCTAAACTGTCAGCGAAAGAAAGGCTCTCCAGCACGGTTTCACGGGTTTCTCCCGGTCCTCCCAGAAGAAGGAACCCCATGCTTCCTATGCCGGCATCGGCCAGCAGCCGGCTGGTTCGCCGCACATCCTCCGGAGAAAAGCGTTTATGCAGGCCATCCAGGATCCGTTGCGCCCCGCTTTCAAACCCCAGGGACACATCCCGGCACCCTGCCCGCGCCATGGATCGTACCAGCGTTTCGGTCACCTGCCCGGGATAGAGGATGGCCCGCCACTGCATGTCGAGGCGTTCGCCGGCCATGCGCGCGCACAGGTCGCTGGCATAGCTGTTCGGCAGGTTAAAAACGTTGTCCACGAAAAAGATCCGTGAATAGCCGGCCGCGCGCCAGCGATGCAACGCATCGATAACGGTCGCCGGGGATCTTCTGCGGATCAGTCGGCCTTCGATGGTGGACGTCGAGCAGTAGCTGCAGTTCAGAGGGCAGCCGCGTCGGGTCTGAATGGGCAGGAAATAGTCCGGATCCCGTGCAAATCGGGAATCGAACAGATCCGGTCCGGGAAGGGGGAAGCGGTCCAGATCACGGACGTGGATTCCGGGCGCCTGAAGACCTTTCCCCCGGATGGCCAGCCCTGGCACATCCGCAGGCGAGGCTGATCGTTCAAGCCTTTCCAGCAGCATGGAAAAGGACTGTTCCCCTTCACCCTGGATACCCATGTCCGCCCCGGTGTAATCAAGTACCGCCTGCGGAAAAATGCTGTAGCCTGCGCCGCCGAGGACAATCGGTGCATGGGCGTGCACCCGGCAAAAGGCCACCACATCCCTGGCCTTTTCCAGCAGAAAGCGCGGCGATCCGCTGACCTGATCGTCAATGTTGCGAATGGAAATTCCGATAACATCGGGTGCCGGTTCGGCCAGCGCTTCCCGGAGAGCGGATTGCCAGTCCTCATTGGCCATCAGGTCGAGAAACCGGACTTCATGATCGGCGGCCTCCAGGGCCGCCGCCACGCAACCAAGCCCCATGGGAAGGGTGGGCATGTTCATTTTTTCAGTATTGGCGGAGATGAGCAGACAGCGCAAGGCGTCCTCCTTCCTGCGGTGGCCGGCGCGAAAATGGCGGCCGGCATCCTTAAGGCAACGGTACGGGAAAGGATGCATGGACAGGGTATGGCAAAAAAGTATACCATGCCTGTGTCCCGCCGGAAAGGCTTCACATCGGGCTTGTTAAACCGACGTTTTCTGAATAAATTGAAGTTGCCCCCACCTGCGGGATGACCCGCAATTGGCGCACGGAAGGGACAGGGCCTGTTGGCGGCAACAACCTTTACCGCAGCAAAAGGAATCTCGCAAGGTGCCCGCCCAGATGCCCTCATCCGCTCATTTTCATTAAGGAGGAGATGCCATGGAATTGAAGACCGTCACGATCGACAACCCCGAACAGCTCAATTTCATCCTGGGCCAGTCCCACTTCATCAAGACCGTCGAGGATATTTACGAAGCCATCGTCAATACGGTGCCCGGCGCCACATTCGGCATCGCCTTCTGCGAGGCCTCCGATGTCTGCCTGGTGCGCTTTGCCGGCACGGACGATGGACTGATCGACCTTTCCCGGAAAAACGCGCTGAACCTGGGTGCCGGACACAGCTTCATCATTTTCATGCGCGACATGTTCCCCGTCAATATCCTCAACACGATCAAACAGGTGCCGGAGGTTTGCCGGGTTTTCTGCGCCACGGCCAATCCGGTCGAGGTGATCGTTGCTGAAAGTGCGCTGGGGCGCGGCATCCTGGGCGTCATCGACGGTTTTGCGGCCAAGGGCATCGAAGGGGAAGCCGACATCGCCAAGCGCAAATCCTTCCTGCGGGCCATCGGCTACAAAATGTAACTGCAGCACCGCCGATCCTGCCTGGATGTTCCCAAAACCGGTGAGGGGACGATGGCAGGGAGGCGAAACGCCCTAACACCGGGGGATCTCATGCTGGAAAATCTGCGCAACCGACATCTTTCGGGCCGGATCGGCGGCCTGGTCGCCGTCTGCTCGGCCCACCCCTGGGTACTGGCGGCAGCCGCCGCCCGGGCAAGAGATGACGGAACCCTGCTGCTGGTGGAGGCCACAGCCAACCAGGTCAACCTGTCCGGCGGTTATACCGGTATGACGCCGGCTGATTTTGCCGACCATGTGACGCGCCTGGCAGCCGGTGGTGGATTGGCCTCCGAACAGATCGTGTTGGGAGCGGATCATCTCGGCCCCCACCCGTGGAGCCACCTGCCGGCAATGGAAGCCATGGCGCATGCCGAGGCATTGGCCCGGGCCGTTGTGGCTGCCGGTTTCCAGAAACTGCACCTGGACACCGGCCGGAGGTGTGCCGACGATCCCCGGGGCCGCCTGCCGGTAGAGATAGCGGCCCGACGCGCCGCTGCCCTGTGCCGGGCCGCCGAATCCGCCGCCGGCCTTTTCCACCGGCAACCCCCATTCTACGTCATCGGAACCGAGGTGCCGGCACCGGGGGGAGCCCTGGGGCGAAACGGGACCCTGACCGTCACCGACCCCCGGGATCTGAGGGCTGAACTGGCGGACTATGAAAAAGCCTTCATCCAAATCGGGGTCGACCCGGCCTGGGAGCGGGTCATCGCCGTGGTGGTTCAACCCGGTGTGGATTTCGACGACCACCGGGCAGCCGCCTACAACCCGCTGGCGGCCGCCGCGCTCTCGGCGTTCCACGCCCGATTGCCCAACGACATGACCTTTGAAATTCACGCCGCCGATTATCAACGCCCGTCAGCGCTGAAACAGATGATCAGGGATCACTTTGCCCTGATCAAAATCGGCCCCTGTCTCACCTTTGCCCTGCGCGAGGCACTGTTTGCCCTGGCCCACATCGAGAATGAACTCCCCGGCCGGGACCCCCGATCCGACCTGATGGCGGTAATGGAGCGGCTGATGCAGACCCACCCCGAGCACGGCAACGCCCATTATCAGGGCAGCGGGCAGGAACGGCGCTACCTGCGCCGCTACGGCCTGCGCGATCGCATCCGGTACTACTGGCCCCGGACCGAGGCCCGGCAGGCCTGCGAACAGTTGATGCACAACCTGCACCGACCCATCCCGGACGCGCTGCTGCGGCAATTCCTCCCCGACCTGGCCGGGGCCATTGCCGGCGGGACCCTGCCAGCGACACCCGAGGCCATCATCCGGGCCCGCATTCAGTCCGCCTTGCACCCCTATGCCGACGCATGCCGGAATCCTGCGGATATGGCCTGAAAAATCCTGGCCCAGGGAACCCGGTTCTTCATCGGTTAAACGAATCCGATCTGAAGCCTTGCCTTTATCGTGATTTTACGTTAATTACGTATATATACTACGATAAACATGTCACGCAGGGAGCGTAACGCCATGGAAAACCCCTTTTCATTTTCGGGAATCGTGGACGACCCGGCGTTCTGCAATCGCGAAAAAGAACAGGCAGAGCTCACCCGGCTGATCAAGACCTCTCAGAACGTCCTGCTTTACTCTCACCGCCGCTTCGGCAAGACCTCGCTGATCCTCAAGGTGTTCAAACAAATAAGGGGGGTCACGCCGGTCTATATCGATCTGTATGGCACAACCGGCATTCCCGATTTCATCCGCGCGGCGCTGACCGGCATCAGCGCTGCCGAGCCTAAAATCAAACGCCTGATGCAACTGGTTCGGGAAACCATTACCGGCTTCAGTGTCAATTTCAGCCTGGACCCGGTTACCGGCCTGCCGGCGGCAGTTCCCCAACTGGCCCCGGACCGGAAAACCATCCCGGTGGAGCAGGTGTTCCGGCTGGCCGAAGCGGTATCTGCGAAAAAGAAGATGGCCATCGCCTTTGATGAATTCCAGGAGGTGGCCCGCTATGGCGGCGAACCCTTCGAAAAGCAGCTGCGCGCGTGCATTCAACAGCACGAAAATATCGCCTATGTCTTTGCCGGCAGCCAGAAGCACCTGATCACGGATATGTTCAACAACGCCAAACGGGCCTTTTTTCGCCAGGCCGCCAGTTTCCCGCTGGAGAAAATCGCCCCGGAGGCTTATGTGGAGTGGATTGCCAACCTGTACCGCAGGGACAACCGGACAATCGACAACGCGCTGATCGTTCAGGTGGTCCGGCGCTGCGACGGTCACCCGGCCTGTATCCAGGAGTTCTTCCACCACCTGTGGGATGAAAAGACGGTTTCCGTGGCGCTGATCGACCAGTTGGAGCGCCGCATCATCCGGCGGCGCATGGCTGAGTTTGCCTATGCCTGGGATTCGCTGACCCTCAACCAGCGTCGCGCGCTGAAGCTGATCGTGTTCACCGGGGGAAAATCGCTCTACGCGGTGGACCATCTGGCCGCTTTCGGTTTCAGAACCCCTTCGCAGGCCACGGCAGCCGTCGACAAACTGATTGAAAGGGAGTTCGTCGTCAAAAACGGAGTCTATCAGCTCCAGGACCCCATATTCAAACGGTGGCTGGAGCTGTCCCAGAACATCGGTCAACCGTAGCGGGTTGTCCGCGAAAGTCCCTTATTACTCCTTCGGACAGCCATCTTGCCGCAAACGGTCCCGTTGACAGCGATGCCGGCCGGAATCCCGCCGCTTCACATAAAACACCGGGATCGGGATGTGCCGTGTGGAGCTCCTGCTCCGTTGGCTCACCCGGTTTTCCTTGGAATCCCCCCGATCCTCTGCCACCCCTTTCCAAAAGACGGATGTTTTTTGGGCCGGTAAAGGCTTGGACAACACTTCCGCAACAAACCATCCATCCTTTTCTGACCCCGGTTTCGGCATATTGGTATTGACAAAGGATACCCGGTCGCATAGGAAATAGGGCATATGCCCATTATTTTGCTTTGGTAATACCGGTTTGCCTGACTCGGGATTCCAGTATTTCGGGATGGAGGTGTGCGTTTGAAATTGACGGTTCTGGTAGACAACAACACGTTGATCGATCACTATTTCCTGGCCGAACCAGGCGTCTCCTACCATATTGAAATCGATGATATGAAGATATTGTTCGACACCGGCTACTCGGACGTTTTCATAAAAAATGCAGCCAAAATGGGCATCGATTTGCTCGATATCGATACGGTGGTGTTATCCCACGCCCACCTGGATCACACCTGGGGACTGCAGCATCTGATCCAGGCCTATGCCGAGCGGGGGTTCGAAAACCGGCCGGCCAGACGCCCGGCCCTGATTGCCCATCCGTCGGTGTTCGACCGGCGCTTTATTCCCGGTATGGGCGATATCGGTTGTCTGGTGTCGGAGGAAACGGCCCGCCGGTACTTTGACCTGCAGTTGACCCGCCAGCCTCGGTGGCTGCACCCGGACCTGGTTTTCCTGGGAGAAATCGAACGAGAAAACGACTTCGAGGCCAGCTATCCCATCGGCCGAATCCATCATGACGAGGCTGAGGCCGATGACTACCTGCTGGATGATTCCTCGCTGGCGTATACGTCTTCACAGGGGTTGGTGATCGTCGCCGGCTGTGCCCATGCCGGCATCTGCAACACGGTAAACCAGGCGATGCGGGTCTGCGATGACCACCGGCTCGCAGACATTATCGGCGGATTTCATCTCCTGGAACCGACGAAATTGCAGTTGCAGAAAACTGTCGAAAACATGAGAAAGTGGCATCCGAATAACCTGCACGCCTGCCATTGCACGGATTTTGAGTCCCGGGTGGCATTGTCCCGGGTGGCCGACCTGCAGGAGGTCGGTGTGGGGCTGGAACTCATTTACGAAAGCTGAAAAAGGAGAAGATGATGCGACGTCGAGAGCAACGCGGTCTGAAGATGGTGATGATGTTAATGGCGGCTTTCCTTATTTGCGTTCCGATGGCCGGTGCTTCGGACACGATCAAAATGGGCGTTGCCGGTGCCCACAGCGGCGACCTGGCCTCCTACGGCATTCCCACGGTGAAGGCCGCAGAACTGGTGGTAAAAAAGATCAATGCCGAGGGCGGCGTGCTGGGCAAGCCGGTTGAATTGGTGGTCGAAGACGATCAGTGCAAAACCGAAGTGGCCGTCAACGTCGCCACCAAACTGCTCACCGAAGAGGTGGATGTCGTATTGGGGCATATCTGCAGCGGGCCGTGCAAGGCGTCGCTGGGAATCTATGCCACCAAAGGCGTGATCCTCATGTCCCCTTCAGCCACCAACACCGATCTGACCAAAAGCGGCCAGCATAACAACTTTTTCCGGACCATTGCCCCGGACGATGCTCAGGCCAAAACCCAGATTGACTTTTGCCTGGGTACGCTGAAGGCGAAAACGATTGCCATCGTTCATGACAAGGGCGATTACGGCAAAGGGCTGGCGGAATTCGCCAAAGGGTTCCTGGAAAAGGACAAGCGGGGCAAACTCCTGCTGTTTGAAGGCATTACCCCCGGCGCGGTGGATTACTCTGCGGTGATCAACAAGGTCAAGCGCTCCAACGCCGATGTGCTGCTGTACGGCGGGTTTCACCCCGAAGCGTCCAAGCTCGTACAGCAGATGCGCAGAAAAAACATGCAGACCATTTTCATCTCCGACGACGGTGTGAAAGATATCACCTTCATCAAAATTGCCGGCAAATACGCCGAAGGCGTGTACGCCACCGGCCCGACGGACACCACCCAAAACCCGCTGGCCATCGCTGCCATCGAGGAACACCGGACGGTTTACGGGTCGGATCCCGGGGCTTTCTTCCTCAATGCCTATGCGGCCGCCACAGCCCTGCTGGAAGGCATTGAGATAGCCGGCACCACAGACTTTGCCTCGCTTTCCAAGGCGTTGCGGAGCAACTATTTCGAGACCCCCCTGGGCCGCATCAGTTTCGACGCACAAGGTGATGCCATCGGAGTCGGGTTTGCCGTTTTCCAGGTGAAAAACGGAGAATATGTCGAGATAAAATAACTGTGGAAACGGTTGACACCCTGATCGTCGGAGGCGGCCTCAGCGGCATCTATGCCGCCTTCCTGCTGTCCCTGAAAAACAAATCGGTTGTCGTTCTCGAAGCCCGTGAGCGTATCGGCGGCAGGATCTTAAGCCCCGACCATCGGGGATTTCACGCCGATCTCGGCCCATCCTGGTATTGGCCCGCCATTCACCCGAAAATGGCTGACCTGGTCAAAACCCTGGGCCTGATCGGCTATCGCCAGTTTGAAGCGGGAATGGGCTGTTTTCAGCGTTCCAACAGCGCTGTCCAGATCGTTGGCGGGTACGCCATGGAGCCGCGCTCCTGGAGGATTTCCGGGGGCATGATCAACCTGGTCACGAAGCTCTGTGAGCACATTCCGGATAACACCATCAGGCTGAATCATCCGGTCTGTCAGATCGAAAAAACCGCAACCGGCGCTCAGGTCAGCGTCGGTGAACTGGAGAAAGATCCCTGGAGCCGGTTCAGTGCCAGTACGGTAATCCTGGCGCTTCCGCCCCGGCTTGCCGCCGCCACCATTCTATTTACCCCCGATCTGTCTCATCTCCTGACCCAGGCGATGCTGAAAATGGGTACCTGGATGGCGGGCCAGGCGAAATTCTGCGCCCTTTACGAAGAACCTTTCTGGCGGCAAAGGGGTCTATCGGGCCAGGCTTTCAGCGAGCGCGGCCCGCTGGGCGAGATCCACGACGGCTCCAACAACAGTCAGGGCCCCTATGGATTGACCGGCTTTTTGGGCATCCCGGCAGTGCAGCGCAGCCAGCAACAGCGCCTCACGGAGGCGATCCTATCCCAGCTTGCCATCATCTATGGCAAACCGGCGGCACAGCCGACGACCTTCTTCTACCAGGATTGGGCGCGCGAACGATTCACCGCCACCCCGCTCGACCAGGCGCCGATGGTCGAGCACCCCCGTTATCACCCGCCGGCAGGCAAAACCAGCTTCTGGGACGGCGCCATCCATTTTGCCGGCACGGAAACCGCCGTCCAGCACGGCGGTTATCTGGAAGGCGCCCTGAGCGCTGCCGAACGGGCGGTGATGAATGTCTTCAAAGGATGATACGGACGGGCAGCCCCTGGGGCATCGTCCTTCGGTCCGGGATCAATTGCCGTGCAGCACCTTGAGTTTGGCGTCGATCAGCCGTTTGTGGGAAATGTCCAGCAGGTTGGAGACCTTGTTCATCAGATAATGTTCATATTGGTCCATTTTGCCGTCGACGTAGACAATCTGCCACAACCGTTCGATCAGTTTTTCTTTTCTGGCAATGCTGTAACGGTCATTGATAACCTTGGCAAACTGCCATAGATCGACACTCTCTTTCAACTCGCGGTCGGCTTCATCGAGCAGGGCATCGGCATCTTCGCCGGAAAGGCCGTATTTATCGGTTAAAATGGAAAGCACCTTTGCCATTTCCTGCTTCGTGAAGGTTTCATCGATGCGTCCCATTTCCAGGAACAGGGCACCCACCGCCACAATCACATCCCGATCATTGTCCCGGCCGGCGGGGGTTCCACCGTTTTCGGCAGCGCTGCTGAAAAAGCGTTTAAACAGATCGATCATCGGTTATGCTCCGGGTTGCGTAAATGTCCATAAATAGTAACTCCGCCGTGAGACTTAATGGGAACTTATCTCAGAATTAGGATTCTGAGTCAAGGCCGGGCGGAGCCGCGTTTCCACCCGGCAAGCGGGGGCCGGCCACGCTCACCGGTGGCAAATAGTACGTTCCGCCAACGACTCTCCATCCCGGATGCGGCTTTTCTGTTGACCTGAAAATCTCTTCTTGTCATAGTCGCGGATGACCCGTTGAACATTTCCCTGCCACCATTTTTTCAATCGCAAAGGAATCCAAAATGAATCGATTGCTCTATTTTGGCTGCACGCCAGGCAGCGACGTAGCGAGCCTTCAAAATGATCTGAACCTGATCACCGGGCACACCCAGCAAGGCTCGTCCATGGCAGCCCTGGAGGTGGACGGCGTCTTCGGCGCCAAGAGTCAGTCCCGGGTCATGGAGTTCCAGCGGATCAACGGGCTGACGGTGGACGGCGTCGCGGGTGAACAGACCCGGAGCAAGCTCGATGAACTCTTCTCCTCCGAACCGGGGCTCCAGATCAAACGCATCCGTGGCGGCGTCGCCGGCAGTGAAGGCGATGCCACCGGGGTCAAGACAGGCGGCGGCGCCTTCGGCAAAATGCCGCCCGCGGGCACGGGAGCCGCGAAAGGTGGGGGAACCACCGTGGGGCAGGGCGGGTGGGGCAAGGGCGGTTCGGGTTATGGCAGCGCCAAAACAGCCGGAACCGGGGGAGGCGGTCAGGGAAAGGCGACCTCCACCTATGGATACAAAGGGTAGTGAACCGGACCGGGCCGCCACCGGCAACGCCTGAGCAGGATTCGGGTTCCACCGCCCCGCCGGCATCGCAGTCGTTTCGACCATCGGGTGTCGATACGGTGGGAACCCTGCCGGTGCTGTATGCCCGCTGGATCGAAGCCATTCTCCCCCCGGGGCCGCTGCCGGTGGAAATCGAGGCCACCTGCACCGACTGCGCCATGTGCGCGCGGCCGGGGGAACCGGTCGGCGCCGGCCGGATCTTTTTCGACAGCGCCAGCAAGTGCTGCACCTATACCCCCGGCCTGCCCAACTTCCTGGCAGGCGCCATATTGGGGGATCCGTCCCCGGCCATGGCGGCCGGAAGAGCCTCCCTGAAGGCACGCCTCAGCGAAGCCCCCGGAGCCAGCCCGCTTACCGTCCTTCCCCCGCCGTCCTACAGCCTGCTCTACCGGCACAGCCAAAATGCCTTTGGACGCAACAACGCCCTTCGATGCCCCCACTTCGACGCGGCCTCGGGAAGGTGCACGATCTGGCCCTACCGGGACCCCACCTGCGTCACCTGGTTCTGCAAACATGTGCGCGGAAAAATCGGCCAATCCTTCTGGAAGGCCCTGCAGACCTTTCTCAACAGTGTGGTTAAGGACCTCTCCCTGTGGTGCGTGCTCCAGCTCGATATCGGCGACAGCGCCCTTGCCGCGTTAGAATCATGGCGGGAGGGGGAAATGAGCGGCGAAAACCTCCAGCCGAACGAGGTGGACGGCAGGCCGGATGCCGCCGCCGCCAGGAAAACCTGGGGCCGGTGGTGGGGGCGGGAAACCGCGTTTTATGCAGAATGCGCCGAACGGGTCTGCGACCTGGACTATCGGGACGTGGAAAGAATCTGCGGCCCCGACGTTCAGCTGTCTTCCCGGCTGGTCCAGCGGGCCTATGACCGGCTGCAACAGACAAAAATTCCAGCGCACCTGCGGGTCGGCCGGTTCACCGTCGAAAGCACCGCTTCAGACGCCGTCCGGGTGCGGTCTTACAGCCGTCTGGATCCGCTGGATCTGCCGGTACCCGTATTCAACGCCCTGTCCTGTTTCGACGGCCGCCCTACCGCCGACGTCCTGTCGGCCGCACGACGCGACCGGGGAGTGCGCCTCGATACCCGAATGCTCCGGACCCTGATCGACTTCGGCATCCTGAAGACCGGGCAGAAATCAAAACCGGAAAAATAAAAGGCCCGTTAAGCGCAGACCGCAGGCCTTGCCGTGCAACAAAGGCCCCCGGATCAGCAGACCAGGGCGCTTCCCCCGCAACAGCGGGCTTCCCTCTCTCTGGCCACGGCGGTGCTTGCCAGGTAGTCGTCATAGTTCATGACCCGGTCGATGGCGCCTTCAGGGGTAAGTTCAACGATCCGGTTGGCCACGGTGGAAACGAACTGGTGGTCGTGGGAAGCAAAGAGAATCACCTCGGGAAAGGCCATGAGTCCTTCGTTGAGAGCGGTGATGGCCTCCAGGTCCAGGTGGTTGGTGGGCTCGTCAAGCACAAGCACATTGGCGCCGCCGAGCATCATGCGCGAGAGCATGCAGCGCACCTTCTCTCCGCCGGAAAGGACCCCGGTATTTTTCATGGCCTCTTCTCCTGAAAAGAGCATGCGGCCGAGGAAACCGCGGGCAAAGCTCACCCCCTCTTCCGGGGCGTACTGCAGCAGCCACTGGACCAGGGACATGTCGGTCTCGAAAAACCGCCGGTTCTCCTTGGGGAAGTAGGCGGTGGTGACGGTCTGGCCCCATCGGAAGCTGCCGGCGTCCGGCGCCATCTCCCCTGCCAGGATCTGGAACAGGGCGGTTTTGGCCAGGCTGTCGTCGCCGACAAAGGCGATCTTGTCCCCGCCGTTCACCACCATGCTGAAGTTGTTGAGAACCTTCTCCCCGTCGATGGTTTTGGTGAGGCTGTCGATCTCCAGGATCACGCTCCCGCAGGGTCGTTCCGGCCTGAAGGCGATCCAGGGATATTTCCGCGAAGAGACCGGCATGTCATCCAGGGTGAGCTTTTCCAGGAGCTTTTTCCGGGAAGTGGCTTGCTTGGCTTTGGAGGCATTGGAGCTGAAGCGCTGGATAAATGCGGTCAGTTCCTTGGCCTTTTCCGTGGCTTTCTTGTTTTCGTTCTGTTTCTGCTTCTGGATCAGGCGGCTGGCCTGGCACCAGAAGTCGTAGTTGCCCACGAAAACCCGGATCTGGCCGTAATCGATATCGGCAATGTGGGTACAGACCTGGTTGAGGAAGTGGCGGTCGTGGGATACCACAATCACGGTATTCTCGGAACGCGCCAGGAAATCTTCCAGCCAGGCGATGGACTTGTGATCCAGGTGGTTGGTGGGCTCGTCAAGCAGCAGGACATCGGGGTTGCCGAAGAGGGCCTGGGCCAGCAGCACGCGGACCTTGTCCCCCCCTTCCAGCTCTTTCATCTTAAGCTGGAGTGCCTCTTCCGGGATGCCCAAGCCCTTGAGCAGAACCGCCGCCTGGGATTCGGCCTCGTAGCCGTCCAGCTCGGCGAATTCCGCCTCCAGTTCACCGGACCGGATGCCGTCCGCTTCGCTGAAATCCGCCTTGGCGTAGATGGCGTTGCGTTCCACCACGATGGCATGCAGCCGATCATGCCCCATGATCACCGTGTTGATGACGGTTTCTTCATCGAAGGCAAAATGGTCCTGCTTCAGGACGGCGATGCGCTCGCCGGGCCCTGTGCCGACCGTTCCTTTGTCGGGCTCTATCTCCCCGGAAAGGATCTTCAGGAAAGTCGATTTCCCGGTACCGTTGGCGCCGATAAGGCCGTAGCAGTTGCCGGGGGTGAACTTGATATCGACGTCTTTAAACAGAACGCGCTTGCCATAGGCAAGCGCAATGTTGGATGCGCTGATCATATTGGGTTCCTCTTGGGTTGAACCATAAAAAAACCACGGGCCGTTCCAACCCGTGGTTCGTGCGACCCGTGCTTATAGCCTATCGTATGTATGCCATCAACCCTTTTTTTTGGTTTCGGGTCGCAGGCTTTTTCGTAAAGACTACAGGCTATGAACGTCCAATCTGTGCAAAACCTATCGTACCCGTTCCTAAACTGGCGGAGCCAAGCGATCTCATCATTGGATGGTCAACGTTCGATGATCGAAAGTGGTTTCAATGTTC
Source organism: Deltaproteobacteria bacterium (assembly GCA_020444075.1). GTDB lineage: Bacteria > Desulfobacterota > Desulfobacteria > Desulfobacterales > Desulfosarcinaceae > Desulfosarcina. Next base: position 16,614 of record JAHLLR010000052.1, on the reverse strand, counting down.
CCCCGCCCCGGTGGGGGGAGGGACAGGGAGCCCTGCTGAACCGTCTTCACTAACGTTCGCATAACCGTTAGATATTGCATGGTTAAATACCTGAAAGAAAATTATTTATAAAAATAACAAATAATTAGGTTGCTTTCTGTTTAAATATGATTATTTTTGTTTTAATCAATCATGTTCTGTGGTTCACACAGGACGGTTTCTTTCTGCAGGAACAATCCATTTGTCAAAGTGGCACCCTCCAGCTGGCGACGTTGAGAATTTTTAATAAAGGAGGATGTTATCATGTCCAATGGCACTGTTAAGTGGTTTAACGACTCAAAGGGTTTTGGTTTCATTGAGCAGGAAGACGGAGCAGATGTATTTGTTCATCATTCGGCAATCAATGCTGCCGGTTTTAAATCCCTCAATGAAGGCGACCGGGTTTCCTTTGACATCGGGCAAGGACCGAAAGGTCCTTCCGCTACCAATGTCACTGTAATCTAACCTTATGTTCTGAGAAAAAAAGGCATCCCTTCTACGGTTGAAGGGATGCCTTTTTGTTTGGCTTTATCTCTCGGAATAAAGGAGAGGCTTCCTTAAGGAAGAAATTCGGACGAAAAGGAGAAAAGATATGCGTCAAAAATATTTGATTTCTCGGGATGGTGCCGACCATAAACTTAAAATCAGAGAATATGCAATCACCGATAGAGACATGAAAAAGGCTGCATCTCCGACGCTGCAGACGGCAACTTATGCATATCTCTGCGAAGAAACCTATGAAAACGAGATCATCATCAGTTCCATCGCCAAAGGAATGAACGCTCTGATTGCAATCCTTCGGACGCACAATATCTTCCCCATCGAACCCTATGTCACCAAAATTGCCGAATCCGTAATGACGTTATACAAATCATCCGAAGATGGTTCGGTGGAGCTGTTTTTTGATGACAAAGATTTAGTCTCTGTCTGACAGGTGATCGTTATCTTAAATCACCGCCTGGGGTTGACGCTGGCCTGCAATCGGAGAAAATTGCCGCCCACCACCGCAGCCTCAACAGCCGGGTCCAGGTGCAGGCTGTGCACTTTCTGCAGTTCGGCATACGGATCACCGAAGGGAAAATCCGATCCGAACATCAACCGCCGGTGGCCGTAACAGCGCAGGTATTCGAGAATCTCTTCCGGGGAGGCCAGGGCGGTATCCGCCCACACGTTTTCCTGCGCCCACAGGCCGGACGCGGCGATGGCACGGAAGCCGCCGTTGAGCATCCCCAGGTGAGGGATGATCACCGTGATCCCGTCGGCCAGTTCCCGGATGAAACGCAGGGTATTGTCGAACTCCTCCTCCAGGATTACCGGCAGACGCCTGCGCCGGATCTCGTCCAGGGCCGACCGGCACCCGGGGTCATCGTAGCGGTACGTCGGCTCACCGGCATGGCGGTGCCACTTGATGCCGCAGTGTGCCGGTGCAAGCTGCTCAACGGCAAAGTCGTTCCAGATGAAAAAATAGGGATAGATGGTCAGCCCGGCCGGTTCCAGTGAGAGCAGATAGGCATTGCTGTCCTTTCGTCGCCGCCGCCAGGCAGGCGTATCCGCAAAGCTTGCGTCATAGCGGTCGTAAATCTCCATCACCGGCGAAAAAAGAGCCGCCCCGCCGATGTCCGTTTCGGCCAACTGCCGCGCATACGCCTCTAAAGACTGCGGCCAACTGGGGTCAAGGATGCCGCAATGGGCATGGGCGTCGATTACCGGCATGGGATCGATCATTTCTTGGGAAAACCGATGCTGATTTTTTCGGTCCCCGCCTTCATTCTGATTTTAACGTTGAGTTCGATGCTGCTGTCGCGAATGCCCAGGGCCAGGGCCGTCTTGCCTTTATCCGCGTCGATGTGGGTCATCTCCCGGAAGGTTTCGAAAATCCTGAGACCGGCATCCTGACCCGGAGACGGCAGTTCAGTGGTCCGGTATTCGGCAAGAACGGTGATCTTGCCGTCATCCCCGCGAAAAATGGATATCTCCTTCGCGTTGTTATTGACGCCGTGCAAGGCTGCCAGGGCCAGCCACTTTACCGCAGCGGCCTCCGTGTCGGTATCGTTTTTAAGCCGCGACATCTCTTTGAGCGGGTCACTGGTTGCGTAACAATCGCACATCTCCTGAACTTTTTTATGAATACTGCCCGAATCTTTCATGGTCGTTCTCCTGTTCGTTGTCTGTCGATCGGATGTTCACTCTTGAAAAATTACCATCGGACGGCACATCGTCAACGATGGCGGGACGAAAGAGACCGTTTCATTCCGGTGCGGAAACCTTCGTTTTGTTCATTTGCTTAATACTCAATTTTCTGGTATGCGAAAACGGTTTGGGCGGGATGCCTGATCCATAAAGACCATCCGGTCTGATTAGATTTTTGGATGGATGATCAATGATAGACATCAGTGGGATACCGGCCGCCGAACCGGTACGGATCATCATCGGCGCCGGCGATCAGCGCTGGCCCGGATGGATTGCCACAAACAGGGACACGCTGGATCTGCTGCGGCCCGAAGAGTGGGAAGCCAGCTTCGGCCACCGCCCGGCGGATGCGCTCTTGTGCGAGCATGTGTGGGAGCACCTGACCGAAGCCGAGGGACGGTCAGCCGCCCGATTGTGCTACCGGTGGCTCAAACCGGGCGGTTATCTGCGTTGCGCGGTTCCCGATGCCAATTTCCAGGATGCGGCTTACCAGTGCATTGCCCGAATCGGCGGTCCGGGACCGAAAAGTCACCCGGCCGCAGATCATAAAATCGTTTATGACTATCGACGCTTTACGGATGTCTTTGTTCAGGCCGGTTTTTCCGTTGACCTGCTGGAGTATTGCGACGAACAGGGCCGCTTTCATCACCACCCGTGGTCGCCGGACCAGGGTCCCGTTTACCGGTCGCTGCGCCTTGACCACCGCAACCGGGGAGGTAAATTAAGATTCGTATCCCTGATCATCGATGCCCGCAAGCCCGGCTGACAGGCGTTGGACACCCGATTTGACAGCCACGGCGCCATATCCAAAAAATCGGAAAGCGGCGAAAGTTCCCGCCGCCCATCTCAACCCATTCTTCAAAGGAGGCACTTCACATGGCCCAAATGACCCAGCGAATGCAGGAATTGTTCAACACGGTCCGCACCGCGATTCTCTCCACCGCCACTGCAGACGGAACGCCAAACGCCGTTCCGGTCGGCGCAAAGAAAATAATCGACAGCGAGACCATTCTCATCTCCGACCAGTTCTTCAACAAGACCCTGGCCAACATGAGAGCCAATCCCCAGGTGGCGCTAACCTTCTGGGAAGGTCATGAAGGCTATCAGCTTAAAGGCAACGTCACCATCGAAACCAGCGGCCGGCGCTATGAGGAAACGGCCCGATGGATCCAGGAGTTGAGTGAGAAGGCAGGCTTTCCCCTCAAATCCAAGGGAGCGGTGATCCTTCACATCAAAGAGATTTTCGGCGTCTCGCCGGGCCCGGGTGCCGGCAAGCAGCTGGCCTGATTTCAATAAAAAGCAAAGAGAGCGATCCATGCCTCAAAGCATAGCAAACAATCGCCGCATCGTATTGGCCAAGCGCCCGCAGGGTGCCCCGCTACCCGAGAACTTCCGCATGGAAAACACGCCCGTGCCTGAACCGGCCGAAGGCCAGATGCGGCTGCGCACCGCGTATCTCTCCCTCGACCCGTATATGCGGGGCAGGATGAGCGATGGGCCATCCTATGCGCAGCCGGTTAAGGTGGGTGAAGTGATGGTGGGTGGCACGGTTTGTCAGGTTGAAGCCTCCCGGCACCCTGATTACAAGGAGGGTGAGTGGGTCCTGGCATATAGCGGCTGGCAGGATTATGCGCTTTCCGATGGTACCGGCCTGACCCGATTGGGACAAAACCCTCAAAATGCCTCCTATGCATTGGGGATATTGGGCATGCCGGGGTTTACCGCTTACATGGGGCTGTTGGATATCGGCCGACCCAAACCGGGAGAGACCCTGGTCGTTGCTGCGGCCACCGGGCCGGTGGGTGCGACGGTGGGGCAAATCGGGAAGTTGAAAGGCTGTAGGGTTGTCGGCGTTGCCGGCGGCAGCGAAAAGTGCAGCTACGCAAAATCGGTGCTTGGCTTTGATGCGTGTCTGGATCACAAATCTTCAGATTTTTCGCAACAGCTTGGCCAGGCTTGCGCCAAGGGAATTGACGTTTATTTCGAGAGCGTGGGGGGCAAGGTTTTTGATGCGGTCCTGCCGCTTCTCAACACGAAAGCCCGGATTCCGGTGTGCGGGCTCATTTCCCACTACAATGCGACGCGGCTTCCCGATGGGCCGGACCGCCTGTCCCTGCTTATGCGTGCTATTTTAGTCAAACGATTAAAAGTTCAGGGATTCATTATTTTTGATGATTACGGCCACCGCTACGACGAATTCGCCAAGGATATGTCTCAATGGCTGGGCACCGGCCAGATAAAATACCGGGAACAGATCGTGGATGGGTTGGAAAACGCACCGGAGGCGTTTATCGGCATGTTGGTCGGCAAGAACTTTGGAAAATTAGTCGTCCGGGTGAATGATGAACACTGACTAAAAATGGAAATGCTTATGAAGATATCCACCGATTCGACTCACCATTTTATAGGGCATCTCGAAAATGTGGATGAATAGGTTGCGATGATCACTTCTTACTGTACGACCCAGCTTAAAGTCGGACTGGAATTGGTTGCCACATGAAGGACAGGCCATGAGCATGCCGCCGATGTTCTCAGGAAATCGCAACTGCTGGCCGCATTTCGGGCACTGCTTAATTGTATGGTCATTCATGGTTGGGTTAGACCTGTCTGAATTCATTTAAAATAAGGGTAAAAATCCGGTCGCCCATTCACGAGCAACCCACTTTTCCAATCGTCACAAGCAGACCCTGTTAATTTTTACCAACCGAAAATAAGCTTCCCTGTGCATCAATCGAAGGCTGAAATCTTTTATGACGGGTTGTATGCCATCGATGCTCAACTATCAACAGAAACCATAACCTTTTATCCTCTTGATTTTGGCCGGAATGGTCATACACTAATCGCAGCGAACCAAGCCCGTTGCCCCCTGGACAGAACCCAATACGGAAAGCGGTGAAAAAATGGATAACCGAACCCAGAGCGATCAGGGGCTCAAACTGATGGTAAAAAAGTGCCGCAGTGAATTCGAACGCGCGGAAAACAAGGATTATTACGAAGATTACCGAGCGGCCGAGAGGAAATACGTAAAATTCTGCCTGCTCAACAAAACCGGTTAAATCATGCAGTTAACGGAAAAAGCCGGTTCTTCCTGTTGCCGGAACGCACCGGAGGGAATTCGTCTGCTCCGTCTCCTCTCGGGATGCGGATCGAGATGTCAAATGTGGAGATCTGCCCCCACCTTCCTGTTAAAAATAAAAATCTATCATCAGGACCCCGTAAGAAAGGTCGGCATGCGTTTTTTCCCCACCCGGCAGGGGATCCGGAAGGGAATCCATTTTCAGCAGGTCGGTGGAGGATTGTAAATAGGCGCCGATGGAAAAAAATGGATGATAGCGATAGATCAAACCCACTAGTCCGGAAGCGAAAAACGTTTTCCTTTCCACCGATCTGTCATCGCCGCTGAGTACACTGCCGTCATACAGGGCGGAATAGGCCAACGCCGTACCGCTGATTCCCAGGACCATCTCCACGCTATGCAGCGATGCGGACGGGGGTTTGGGAAGGTAGGCTGCCTGGATGAATTCGCATCCCGGCCGATCGGGGAAGCCAAAAAAACCCTCCATCATATTCCATCCCCATCGAAACCCCAGGCCGGCTTTCACCGCCGTGTTGAGGTTCCCCAGGGAAATACTCGGCTGCAGGGACAGTTGCCCGGCCCAGCCGTTGGTGGTTTCGCCCGCGGAAAACAGACCGAGGGTATACTGGTAACCGACATTAAAAATCGGTTCGGAATCTCTTTGCGTATCCCATCCTCGAGGATCCTCACCGAGACCCAGCTGATCATGAGCGATCTTCTGAGAGTTTTCTGCCTGCGCTTCGCGGCCAAGCACCCCGATGGTGACCATCAGATTCCGGGCCATCTGCCGATTGAAACACTGCCAGCTGAAGGAGTAGGTCAATGTGCCGGCATAAGGCAAGTCTCCGTCCTGGGGCGTTTCCGCTTCGAGTTCTGCGGGCGTATAGATGCTTTGCCCGAGGGAATGGCCATAGCGGACGATGGAATCCTCATCGTGCAAGGTCGGGAAATGGCGGCCGACCCATTTGACCAGTCCGGGTGCCCGCGTTTCTTCCCAGTCGGCGTAGCGGAGGGTATGGTACTGGAGGCTCAAGCCGCTGCTGAAGTTGCTGTCCTCTTTCCATACCACATCGTTGTCGATCTGAAGGCGCATCATGCGGACGTTGAAAGGGCTTTCCAGATAGAAATCCTCTGCAAAAGCAAAGGTGTCTGACAGGAGCACCACCCAGGCGGACAACAGAACCACGAGCTTCAGCAACATTGATTTTTTTACCTCTGCGAGTGAGACCAGCCGACAACTTCCGTGCGACACCAACGGGCATTACCGATATAACATATCAACAGCAGTAAATAGGTTTAATAGTGCTCATCCGTCAACGGCCTGACGGCCTACTGCCCCATCAGGACGACAATACCTTTATCATTGTAGAGGAATCGATGTTGCCGCCGCTCAACATGATTCCAACCCTGCCTGCCGGCTCAACCGCCCGGCTGAGCAGGGCCGCCAATCCGAGTGCACCCGACGGCTCGACCACCAGCTTCATCCGGTAAAACAGAAACTTCACCGCTTCAATTATCGCCTGTTCCGAAACCGTTTTCATATCGTCCACATATTCAAGGACCAGCGGGAATGTGATTTTACCCAGTGACGGGGTGCGGGTTCCATCGGCGATCGTGGGCGGGTTGTCGATCCGGTGCAGTATCTTGGTGTGGAAAGACCGGGTCGCATCATCGGCAAGCTCGGGTTCGATGCCGATGGTCCTGCAAGCCCCCGATGCCCCCTTTGCCGCGATGGCACAACCGCTCAACAGCCCGCCGCCGCCGCAAGGCACGAGCAGCATGTCGAGATCGCCGATCTCTTCGAACATCTCCAGAGCGGCCGTACCCTGGCCGGCGACCACCTCCGGGTGGTCAAACGGGGGAATCATCACATAGCCATGCTCGCGTTCAAGCGCCCTGGCGATTTCTTCCCGACTGGCTTTGGCCGGATCGTAATCAAGAATGGTTGCCCCGTATCCTTCGGTGGCGGCCCGTTTGGTTGCAGGGGCATTGTTCGGCATCACGATGGTCGTTCGGGTGTTCAGCATCTGCCCGACCAGCGCGACCGCCTGGGCGTGATTGCCCGAGGAATAAGTGATCACGCCGCGTGCTTTCTCCGCTTCCGAAAGCTGCGAAATGCTGTTGAAGGCACCGCGAAACTTGAACGCGCCGATCCTCTGGAAGTTCTCGCATTTGAAAAAGACCTCCGCGCCAACCATCCGGTTCAGTGTCCGTGAAACCATGATCGGCGTTACATGGGCATACCCTTTCAGTCGTTTTTTTGCGGCCAGGATGCTTTCGAACATGTTTTCTCCATTTCGATGAGAATCATTTTTAACCACGGAATACACTGAAACCACGGAAGAGGAAGATGATTAAATTTTTCTGTGTGTTCTGTGTGTTCAGTGGTTTCTGACATTTAACCAACTATGGCGCTCGGCCATACGGCGCTGGCATTCGGCTCAAAATGCTCATTTCCCAAAAATAAACTGCTCTTTTTCGCCGCAGTTTCCTTGTCTGGCCTGCGCTCATGACGTTTCTCGACACCCTGCCAAACCCCCGATAATCGTCCATCCAGCCTGCTCCGGCCCCAAATTCACCCGAATATATATAAATATCAATTAAATATCCACATAAATATCCACTTGCAATCACGGCGGCATTGCCGTTATTGAGAACAGGTCGGCATTGTGGTTTTTATTTGGTGTTGCACAGTACTCGTCCCCGAATTGAAATCGATTTCCCGTTCGCTCGCCAACCCCACCGTAAGCGGCCGGGACTGCACTCGCTCTCGCGGTTCAAAACCCCGGCATCCAACAGCCGGAAAAAGGAGTCATCACGGTATGTTCAGGTCCATACTGTTCCGCAAACTCTTTATGTCCATCGTCGTCGTTGTAATTGTCAGTTCGGTGGCGCTGTATGGCTTAAGCGTGCCGATGATCAAGAAAACGGTCTATGCCACTGAAGAGGCCTCGGCCAAAACGATTCTGAATAATGTCTATGAACTCGTGGATGCACAAAATTCCGCCATAGCCGCCTATCGGGATTCAACCCTGGAAGACTACAAGCGGCAGTTGAAGAACATTACCCTGATTCAGGAATCCTATATCCGGGCCGCCTATGATAAATGCAAACAAAACCTTGCCCGGGAAGCGGATGCGAAGAAGAACGTCCTGGAGGAAATGCGCAAATTCAGATACGGACGGGACGATTATGTATGGGTCTCGGATTACCATTCCGTGCTGATCTCCCACCCGGACCCGAAGCTGCATCAAACCGATTTTTCGGGCGTCAAGGATATTTACGGGAACCTGATCGTCCCCCCCATGGTGGCGGTCGCCCGCGACAGGGGGGAAGGCTATACCTCTTACTGGTGGCGGCGGCTGGGTGAAAAGGAACCGGTTGAAAAGCTGACTTACAGCCGGAATTTTTCGCCCTGGAACTGGGTGATCGGCACCGGACTGTATATCGACGACGTCAAGCAGGAGGTGGACCGGCGCCGGTCAAAAATGATCGAGGAGTTGCGGACCCTCCTTAAAAAGACAAAAATTGCCCGAACCGGCTATGTCTATATTTTTGATTCCCGGATGAATATGATCATTCATCCCAATTCCAATATTGAAAATACGAATTTTTCCAAACTGCTCGATCCGATCACCGGGGAATCCATCGGCGCGGAGCTGATGGCGGTAGCCAATCATCCGGACCCGATGCTGCGGTATGCATGGGACCGACCCGAAGATAAAAACAATTATATTTATGACAAGATTTCCTGGGTGCGGTACTACGCGCCCTTTGACTGGTATATTGCCTCATCGGTTTACCTGGATGAATTGAACAGCAGCGCCAACAAGCTTCGAAACCGGGTTTTCTGGGTTTCCTTCGGGATGGCCCTTGTCCTCATCGCCCTCAGTGTTCTCTACCTCAAGAAAATGCTGGTGCCCATTCAGACGCTTTCAAAAATGACCGTGCAGGTCGAAAAGGGGAATCTGGACGCCCGGTGTCAGGTCAGCGGCAATGATGAGATCTCCGTTCTGGCCGCAGGCTTCAATCGCATGGTCGGCGAACTGAAATCTTTCATCAACGAGCTGGACAACAAAGTCATCGAGCGCACCCGGGAGGCCGAAGAAAAAAATTCACACCTGCAGTGCGAAATCGACGAGCGCTCCCGGATCAGCGAACAGCTTGAAACGGCGAATGCGAAACTGACCACCTGGGTCAAGGAGCTCGAAACCCGCAACCGCGAAATCGCCCTGTTGAATCGAATGGGCGACATGCTGCAAGCCTGCCGGACCCTGGACGAAACCTTCGGGGTGATCACCGAAACCCTCGGCGGGCTTTTGCCGAGCGAGCCCGGTGGACTTTATATGCTGCATTCTTCGAAAAACCTCCTTGAAATAGTCGCCAAATGGGGTGACTTTAAAGGCTGCGCAGAAATATTCCCGCCCGAGGAGTGCTGGGGACTTCGCCGGGGCAAGGCCCATCGCGTGGAAAAACCCGGGATGGGGCAGGCATGTGCGCATATCCGGACGCCTCCGCCTTTCGGCGCCCTGTGCGTGCCCATGATGGGCCAGGGGGAGGTTCTGGGAATGCTGCATCTGAGCTTTTCCGGGCCGGAACCCGACCAGCGGGATGACGAACACTACCGGCGCTTGGAATCCATGGAACGATTGGCCATGACCGTGGCGGATCACCTGTCCCTGGCCCTGGCAAATCTCAAATTGCGCGAACGCCTCCAGGAGCTGTCCGTCCGGGACCCCCTGACCGGCCTGTACAATCGCCGCTACATGCAGGAAACCCTGGAAAGGGAAATCAAGCGCGCCCAAAGGGCTTCGAAGCCCATCGGCATCATCATGCTGGATGTGGATCATTTCAAGGCGGTAAACGATACCTATGGCCATGATGCCGGGGATCTGGTGTTGAAAAACCTGGCCAGCTTTCTGGCCGGCAATCTTCGCGGCGAGGATGTGGCCTGCCGGTATGGCGGTGAAGAGTTCATTCTGATCATGCCGGGCTTGTCGCTGGCAGACAGCGAACTCAAAGCCGAACACATGCGGCAGGAGATCGAGAACACCCTGAGGGTTAAATATCTCGACAAGTCCTTATCCGTCACGGTTTCCATCGGTGTGGCCGCTTTTCCCGAACAGGGCGGACATGCGGATCATCTGATAACCCAGGTGGATGAAGCCCTGTATGCGGCCAAGAGCACCGGCCGCAACAGGATTGTCACGGCAGGCCGATGAACAGGCAGCCAAGGGCATAGGCCGGATCGAGGTCGCCCGGAATCAGGGCGCTGAGAAAACCGCTTACCGGGCACGTATCAAGTCTGCGTCAAAGTTCATTTGCTTTCCCTTTTAACCACTGAACACACTGAAGACACGGAAGGCGAAGATGAAAAAAAGTTTCTGTGTATTCTGTGTGTTCAGTGGTCTCCAACCCTTAAAAAACCATGGCGGCGCACCCGCTTAAACCGCCCTTTTGGGCCTCGAAAACATCGTTTCAATTCTTGAATATGGCCCTGTTTTTATCCTAACGCCCCGATAATCGTTCATCCTGGTTGGTCCGCCGCCGGATACAGCAACAAAGGAAATAGTTGACAGGAATGAAAAATCCCCCCTATAGTGGCATCTGGTAATACCAGAAACCATGAGAGGCTCCATGCAGGAACTACTTGCCCCCATTCAGGCACCCAGTCTGAAAGATGTTTTTATTGAACGTTTTGAATCGCTTATCCTGTCAGGCCAACTCAAAATCGGCCAGACGCTGCCCTCGGAGCGGGAACTTGCCCTGAACCTCGGGGTCAGCCGCCCCGTCGTCCATAAGGGACTGGTCGACCTGGAAGCCAAAGGCCTGGTCACCCTGACTCCCCGCGTCGGAGCGGTGGTCAATGATTATCGCCGGGAAGGCTCTTTGGCCCTGCTGAACTCGCTGGTGTCCTATCAACAGGGGCGTCTGGAACCGGATCTCCAGACAAGCCTGCTGAACATGCGGCAGCTTTTCGAAGTGGAGACCGCCCGCCTGGCCGCCCTTCATCGGGAAGATGAACACCTGAAAGCCATGCAGGAGGTGGTCGCGGAAGAAATGCGAAGCCCGCTGCGGGACGTGGCCGGGATCACCGCCCTGGACTTCCGGTTCCACCATCTGCTGGCCCTCGCGTCCGGCAATTTGATCTACCCGATGCTGATCAACTCCTTCAAACAGGTGTATCTGAACCTGGCGGCCCAGTTCTTCGAAGACCCGGCCGTCGTCAAAACCGTGCATGCATTTCACCGCAAGATCCTCCGGGCCGTCGAAAACCATGATGAGGCCACGGCCGTCTCGACCATGCGTCAAATGCTTGTCCACGGTGCCGATCAACTGCAGAAGGTGTCCCGCAACCGTTGATTTGACAGACGACCCCAGTATGCCGGCAACCCACACCGACCTGTGGATTGTCCGGCGAGGAGGACCACCATGACCACTGCTGATCGGAATCGGGAAAGGCCCCTTTTAAAAACGCCGGGACAGCTGTCCCCGCGAATCCAGTGGCTGCGGGACTATTACTTCCAGGGTGCCGACCGTCGATGGAACAACCAGTTCCTCGCCTGGTCAACCGGCACGCCCTGGGATGTACAGTTCAACGAGATGACGTTTTATATCGTCCCGGAGACGTATGCGCTCCTGCAAACCTTGCGGGGATCATTCCGCCAGGCGGCCCGTGACATTGATCTGCCGGATGAATTCTGGTCCTGGCCGCTGCCTGAACGACGGGCCTGGTTTGTCAAAGACGTAATGGTGCGTCACGTTCCCCGTGAAATCCTGCCCGGCGATCTGCTCGCGGGAGCCCGCTTCAACCTGCAGACGTCCCTGTGCCTCACGGAGACGGAGCAGAAGTCATTCGATGACGCGCTGCTGGGAAAAAACGGGGCCCGGAGCCGCATGAAGTGGTTTCACGACCATGGGTACGGCAACACCGGCGCCACCAGCGGCCACCTCGTACCGGACCATGCCATGGCCCTGCAAAAAGGCTGGCGGGGAATCACTGCCGATTTGTCCCAAAGCTATGAGAATCTCAACCGGACCGACCGCGAAAGCCCCCGTGGGGCTCAATTGCGAGCCATGATGACCGCTGCCGCCATGCCTCGCGAACTGGCGGCGGCCTACAGCGATCTGTGCAGTCGCCTGGCAGATGAAACCGATGACGCGCAGCGGCGGCAGGAACTGCGCTGGATGGCGGACAACCTGAAACACGTCCCCTGGGAACCGCCCCGCACCTTCTGGGAAGCGGTCCAGGCCCTGTGGATCAACCACATGCTGGTCATGAGTGATGAGAACTACCCCGGCCCCGGCGTCTCCTTCGGACGCATCGATCAATACCTGCTGCCTTACTGGGACGTCTCCCTCAGGGAGGGCATGGACCGCGAATTCGGCAAAGAAATCCTGAAATGTTTCTGGATCCACTGCAACACCGTTTACGACGCCATGATCCGCAACGGCCGCCAGGGCATCACCTCGGGGTTCGGTCAACTCGTCACCCTGTCCGGCCTGGGTCCCGACGGAACGGACATGACCAACGATCTGACCTACGCCATCCTGGAAGTCATCGACGAGATGTCTCCCATCCTGGAGCCCAAGCCCAACGTGCGGCTGCACCGCGGCACACCGCCGGCGCTTCTGGACAAGGTGGTGGCCATGATTTCCGGCAGCCAGGGCGCGCCCTTCCTGCTGAATTTCGACGAACGGTCCATGGCCGGCATGATGCGCGAATCCGCCCGGGCCGGATGCGGCGACCTGATCCGCCTGGACAACGTCCATGACTATGCCCCGGTGGGATGCCTGGAAAACACCATGGTGGGCAATGACCGGTCCGGCACGGTGGATAACAACCTCAACCTGTTGAAAGCCGTGGAACTGGCCCTGACCGGCGGCCGGGATCTGCTGGCCTTCCACAATCCCATGACCGGCAGGACCGAACCCATTGCCCAGGACGGGCCGCCAACCGGAAATGCAGCCGCCCACGAAAGCTGGGAGGACTTCTGGAACGCCTACACGGCCCAAACCGAATATATTATCCGCAAGTGTGCCGACACCTACGAAGCCTCGGAATCGGTAAGGGCGCGGTTTTTTCCCACCCCCTATCTCTCCTGCCTGGTCCGGGGATGCGCCGAGAAGGGGATGGATGTCACCCAGGGCGGGGCCGAATTGAGTTTCACCACGCTTGAGGCGGTCACGTACGCCACCACCGTGGACTCGCTGCTGGCGATTAAATATCTGGTATACGACAATCAGAAATGTTCCATGGCGGAACTGATCGAGGCCCTGAAAGCCAACTGGCAGGGGTTCGAGGTGCTCCAGGCCATGGCCCGCAACAAAGCCCCCAAGTACGGCCGCGACGATGACGACGCCGACGCCATGGCCCGACGGGTCATGGACCTGTGGTGCGACCTGACCTGGCAGCAGCGCACGACATCAACCCGTCGCCAGTTCCGGCCGGGTATGCTCAGTTGGAATTACTGGGCCGGCGACGGATTCGTCATGGCGGCCAGCGCCAACGGCCGGCCACAGGGCCAGTTTCTGTCCAATGCCATCTGTCCCTCCAACGGTGCCGATATCAAGGGCCCCACGTCCAACGCCAACTCGGTGGGCAAAGTGCTGGGCGGACGGGCCCCGGACGGGCGGGCCGATTGGGGCGATACCTTCAACTGCCTGCCCAACGGCGCCAGCCATACCATCACCTTTCATCCATCGATCATCCGCGACCCCGAACACCGGAGCAAATTCAAGGCATTCCTTAAAGGGTATGCGGAGAACGGGGGCACCTGCCTCCAGGTGAACATGCTCGATCCGGACATGCTGCGGGATGCCCAGCAGCACCCTGAGGATTACCCCCATCTGCTGGTGCGCATCACCGGGTATAACGCCTACTTCACCGCCATCGGCAAGGAGTTGCAGAACGAGGTCATCGAACGGGTCAGCCATCAGGGCTATTGACGGAAAGTTGCCCGTAAAGGACGATTATGCGCGTTATTGAAAACCATCCGCCCAACGGCTGCACGCCTCATCCGCAAGCGATGGTGTTTGAAATTCAAAGGCTTTCCACCGAAGACGGGCCGGGCATCCGCACCACGGTCTTTTTCAAGGGCTGCAGCCTGGCCTGCGCCTGGTGCCACAACCCGGAAAGCATTTCCGCACGGCCCCAGCTGCACTGGATCGCCAGTCGTTGCATCGGCTGCGGAACCTGCTGCTCCGTCTGCCCGGAGACGGCCCTGACCCTTTTGGAAGGCGGCCTGGCCATCGACCGGTCGCGCTGCACGCAATGCGGGCAATGCGCCGTTGAATGCCCCTCGACAGCCCTGGAGCTCATCGGTACGTGCTGGCGCCTCGACGACCTGGTTCACGAAGTCCTCAAGGATCGGGCCTATTTTGCCAGCTCGGGGGGCGGTGTAACGGCCGGCGGCGGCGAACCCGGGCTGCAGGCGCCTTTCCTGTCCGCTTTTTTTCGCACCCTGAAAGAGGCAGGCATTCACACGGCGGTCGACACCTGCGGGTGCTATCCGCGCCGCGCCTTGGACGAGTTCCTGCCCTTCACCGACATGGTTCTGTACGACCTCAAAGAGATCGACCCGGACCGCCACCTGGCGTTTACGGGACGTTCCAACGAACAGATCCTCGACAACCTGAAAGCCGTTGGATCCCGCATGACTGCCGGTTCGACTCCGCAGGCGCTGTGGATCCGCACGCCGGTCATTCCGGATGCCACGGCAACAGAGGCCAACATCGCCGGCCTCGGGCACTGGATCGCCGACCATTTGAAGGGCGCGGTTACGCGCTGGGAGCTGTGTGCCTTCAACAATCTTTGCCGGGACAAATATCTGAGGCTGGATCGCGACTGGCCCTTTAAAGCCCACCCGCTGCTGTCACCAACCACGATGGAACGGCTGGCCGGCATTGCCCGCCGCTCCGGCGTCGACCCGGATATCGTGCATTGGAGCGGATCGACCCGGATGCCCACGGAAACCGACGATGCGGAAACGGATCAGCCAACACAGGCAACCCCTGCCTGACACACCCAGGAAGGACGGCACCGCATGACCGCCACACGGCCCTGCTTCACCAAAGACGATCAGAAGGCTTTCGAACCGGCCGAAAAAATCGGCATCGTGGCCTGCATCAATCCGGACGGCCACCCCCACGTTTCGCTCATCACGTCGATCATGGCCCCCCGGCCCGACCAGGTCACCCTGGGGGAGTTCTGCCGGGGACTCAGCAAGCAGTATATCCAGCAGAACCCCCGCATCGCTTTCTTAATCATGACAATGGATCGCCGCATGTGGCGCGGGCGGGCACGCTGGACGCACCTGCGCCGGGAAGGCCCGGAATATCAGCGCTACAATGATATCCCCATGTTCCGCTACAACACCTACTTCGGCATCAATACGGTGCACTACCTGGACCTGGTGGAGACCTCGATTCCCGAGCCGCTTCCCATGGCCGGCATCGTGGCCAGCGCCCTGTTGACCCGGCTGGGAAAGGGTGGGGCCGCCACCGGACGCACGGACCGGATTTTGAAACCTTTTGCCGAAGGGTTGTTCAACCGGATGGGCTCACTGAAATTTATCAGCTACATCGGAGCAAATGGCTTTCCGGAACTGGTGCCGGTCGTCCAGTGCCAGGCAGCCGACAGCCGGCGGCTTGCCTTCGCACCCCTGGCCTTCGGCGCGGAATTACGCCGCATAGAGGCCGGAACGAAGGTTGCCGTTTTCTGCCTGACCATGGGAATGGAAGACGTACTGATCCGTGGCACCTTTCGGGGCTTCAGACGCCGCCGCCTGGTTCCGCTGGGTATCGTGGATATCGAGTGGGTCTACAATTCCATGCCGCCGGCCCACGGCCAGATCTATCCGGAAGTCCCCCTGAAACCGGTTACCGAATTTTAGGATCACGGGATCGGGGATCGAACCAAAAGCAAAGTATTGATTCATCCAGCGTGGCCCAACCCCGGATCTCCACTCTGAGAAAACCGGTTACCGGGCACGGATCAAGTCTACGTTTTAGCTTGTTTAATTTCCCTTTTAACCACGGAATACACTGAAAACACGGAAGACGAAGATGATGAAAAATTTCTGTGTATTCTGTGTGTTCAGTGGTTTATGACCTGTAAAAAAATATGGCGACGACCACGTTTAAACCGCCCTTTTCGACCTCGAAAACACCGTTTTAAGCCTTGAATATAGCCCCGTTGTTATCCTGAATCCTTGATAATCGTTCATCCAGCGTGGTCCGACCCCGGATCATGCTATTGATTCATCCAGCGTGGCCAACCCCGGATCTCCACTCTGAGAAAACCGGTTACCGGGCACGGATCAAGTCTA
>JAHLLR010000051.1 GCA_020444075.1 Deltaproteobacteria bacterium | reverse complement strand
AATAGCTTCATTCCTGAACTGCAACGGTTTCCGACTATCCTCGGCGTATCCACAAAGCACGGCGAGAAGGAACCAGTCGTCTGCCAATGGATGGCTTTTTCGTGATTTCCAACGGTGATATGGTGTTTCGGGCCATTAGGCCATCCATGCCTTTATCAAGGAGACCCCTATGTCAAAAGAAACCGACCGTGACCTGGAGAAAACCTATTCCGTGAAGCAGACCGTGGCCAAGCTGCGACGCCTGACCGACTGCCTGGAATCGGACAAACCGTTTACGATCCAGGTGGCCGGCGAACGCATCCGCGTACCGGCCACGGCGGTCTTCAATGTCGAGCACGAACGGGAAGGTCGGGAAGAGGAACTCGATTTTCAGTTCAAATGGACCAATTGATCGCCGGCGCGAAGCATTGCGCGAACACTGAATTCGCACAGTTACGCATGCCGCGACGACCGTTAACGCATCCCAAAGTCATTGGCTTGGGTGCGGAGCCTGCCCTTAACTGGTTGATTTCTGTTCAGGGCAAGACCACAGCGAGGTTGAAACCATCCCTCCGTTGGCGGGATAGCAGCGCACCGTCGAGGATTTAAACCGAGCGAGAACGCCAAACTGGCATATCTTGTCCTGCTGACTCAACCCCCAGAAGCATAGGTTTCAAGATAAGGATTGTGGCAAGGCCAGAGGGAGGAAGCTGTATCAGGCGCATACCGCGACGACCGATAACGCAGTCCACGATCCTTGTCTTGGAACCTATAGTACTTTGCGGATGCCTCTCACCGCCTGATTAATGCGCATGTTGTTTTCGATGAGGGCGAAACGCACGAAATCGTCGCCGTATTCACCGAAGCCGAGGCCCGGCGACACGGCCACCTGGGCCTCGCGGATCAGAAACTTGGAAAACTCAACGGATCCCATCTTGCGGTACTGCTCGGGGATCCTGGCCCAGACGAACATGGTTCCCTTGGGGCTTTCAATCTCCCAACCGACCCGGGACAGTCCTGAAATCAGGGCGTCGCGTCGGGATTGATAGGTATCGCGAATCTCGGCCACGCAGTCCTGCGGGCCATTCAAGGCAATGATGGAGGCAATCTGGATGGGCTGAAAAATCCCGTAATCCAGGTAGCTCTTGATCCGTTTCAATGCAAAGATGGTTTCAGGGTTTCCCACGCAGAACCCCACCCGCCAGCCGGCCATGGAGTAGCTTTTGGACATGGAAAAAAATTCCACACCCACATCCTTGGCTCCCTTGGCCTGAAGAAAACTGGGGGCCTGGTATCCGTCATAGGTCAGATCGGCATATGCAAAATCATGGATTACCATGATGTCGTTGGCCTTGGCGAAATCCACCACCCGCTGGAAGAAATCCAGATCCACCACCTCGGTGGTGGGGTTGTGGGGGTAGCTGAGCACCAGCACCTTGGGCCGGGGCCAGGTCTGCTTGGTGGCCTGGATCAGGTTTTCAAAAAAATCCTGATCGGGCCCCGCCGGAATTCCCCGAACGTCTCCGCCGGATATTATGGAGGAGTAAGGATGGATGGGATAGGTGGGGTTGGGGGCAAACACCACATCACCGGGCCGGATGGTCACCAGGATCAGGTGGGACATCCCCTCCTTCACACCGATGGTGACAATGGCCTCATTATCCGGATCGATGTCCACATCATAGCGGCGCTTGTACCAGTCGCTGATGGCCATGCGCAGCTTGGTAATGCCCATGGAGGCCGAATAACGATGGTTCCGGGGGTTCTGGGACGCTTCGGTGAGTTTGTCCACAATGTGCTGAGGCGTGCCGATATCCGGATTGCCCATGCCCAGGTCGATGATGTCTTCTCCGGCGCGACGGGCTTCCATTTTGATCTGGTTGACGGTGGCAAACACATAGGGTGGCAAACGGTCCAACCGGGCAAATCGAGTCATGATTCATTCCTTATTTTCAACTGCCTGTTAGAAAGTCCCTGAATTTAGAGGATAAGTATAATAGTCGGTCGAAATTGTCAAAAAATTATTGGAGGTATGGGCAGGAGCTCCGAGGACAAGGCCATCTGCCTTTCGGCTCCCACTGGACCGGGGTCCAGACGGCCCGTTTTCAAGGGACTTTTACCCGCCGGCATCTTCGATTGGGTTTGACTTTTCGGCGGGTTCAGATTAGTTTTACGGGTATTTTTAACCAGCCAGAAATAAGCCAGGAGCGCTTGAATGAAAAAAAAGCTGACCTACGCCGATGCCGGCGTCGACATCGACAAGGCGGATCACCTTGTCGATACGATAAAGAAAATTGCCAGGAAAACCCGAAGAACCGGTGTCATGGGTGAGATCGGCGGATTCGGCGGCCTGTTCTCCCTGAATACCGCCAACATGAAAAGCCCCGTACTGGTCAGCTCCACGGACGGGGTGGGCACCAAGCTGAAGATCGCCTTTCTCATGAACCGCCATGACACAGTGGGCATCGACCTGGTGGCCATGTGCGTGAACGACATTGCCGTGCAGGGGGCAAGACCCCTGTTTTTCCTGGACTACCTGGCCACGGGAAAGCTGAAGACCGGGACGGTCACCGACATTATCAAGGGCGTCGGCGAGGGGTGCATCCAGGCCGATTGCGCACTCATCGGCGGAGAGACCGCCGAAATGCCGGGTTTTTACCAGGACAACGAATATGATCTGGCCGGTTTCGCCGTAGGCATCGTGGACAACAGCAAAATCGTCGACGGCTCTGAGATCCGACCCGGCCACCAGATCATCGGCATCGCCTCAAGCGGGCTGCACAGCAACGGCTATTCGCTGGTGCGCAAAATCTGCTTCGACGTGTTGGGGCTGAAGGTGGACAGCCATGTTCCCGAACTGGGTAAAACCATAGGAGAAGAATTGATCACTCCAACCCGGATTTACTCGGAAACCATCCAGTCGCTGGTCAGGGACCTGCCCATCCAGGGGCTGGCGCACATCACCGGCGGCGGCATGATGGATAATATCATCCGGGTCATTCCCCAGGCCTGCGGCATCGCCATAAAAAAAGGCTCCTGGGACATCCCGCCCATTTTTCCGTTTTTGCAGGAAGCGGGCAATGTGGATGAAAAGGAGATGATGCGCACCTTCAATAACGGGGTCGGGCTGGTGGCGGTGGTTCCCGAAGAAAATGTTCAGGAGGTGCTCAACCGCCTGACCGGCAGCGGCGAAACAGCCTGGGCCATCGGCGAAGTGACCAAAATCCGTAAGAACGCCCGGACCCGGGTGCAGTTGGTATAAAGCCCGGCATCGGAAGACCGAGGACGGAAGCCGGAGATCGGATTTCCGACATCGGACCGCATTTGATGGGAGTATCCATGGTAAAAAAAATAATGGCGTCCATCTCCCGTCTGTTCGAATGGATCGCCGAGGGTCAGAAAAAACAACCGGTCTGCAATACCTGAGCACCCGGTGCGCGTCGCTCCGGTTCGGAGCAATACAGGCGGAAGAAAGATCAGCGATAGCCCATCAGCGGCTGACATAACCGCTTAAGCCGGAACGGCCGGTCCAGATGGCCGCCGTTTCGGTTTTTTTATTGAAAGCCGGCTATCGGCAACGATGAAACGATCAGGAACACACCCATGATTGTGCTTGGCATAGAATCATCCTGCGACGAAACGGCGGCCGCCCTGGTGCGCGACGGACACCAGGTACTCTCTTCGGTGGTGGCCTCCCAGGTGGCCATCCACCACCCATATGGCGGCGTGGTGCCGGAATTGGCCTCCCGAAAACACATCGAGGCCATCGTTCCCGTTGTCACCGGCGCCGTTGCCAGGGCAGGCCTCACGGCAGACCAAATCGACGGCGTGGCCGTTACTCAGGGTCCCGGTCTGGTCGGGTCGCTGCTGGTCGGCTTCTCCTTTGCCAAGGGCTTTGCCTACGGACATGGAATCCCATGGATCGGCGTGGACCACCTGGAGGGACATATCAATTCCGTGTTCCTTGAGCCGGAGCCGCCCCCCTTCCCCTTCGTGGCGCTGCTGGTTTCCGGGGGTCACACCAGCATCTACCATGTCACCTCCCACCGGGAGTTTCACCCCATGGGACAGACCCGGGATGACGCGGCCGGTGAAGCCTACGACAAAGTGGCCAAGATGATGGGATTGGGCTATCCCGGGGGGGTGGTGATCGATCGACTGGCAGCCCAGGGCGACCCGGACAAGGTTTTTTTCACCCGGCCGTTTCTCGACAAGGACCAGTTCGATTTTTCCTTCAGTGGAATCAAGTCTGCGGTCAGCCGGTATATCCAGACCCACAAGGAGACTTACCGGGATGATCAGGCCCACATCGCCGCGGGCTTTCAGGCGGCAGTGGTTGAGGTGCTGTCATACAAGATCATCCACGCGGCAAGGGAAAAAGGCTGCCGCCATCTGGCCGTAGTGGGGGGTGTGGCGGCCAACCGGGGGCTGCGGCAAGCCGTCACCCTAGATGCGGACGAAGCCGGCATGACCGTTCACATCCCGTCCGCCGACCTGTGCGGCGATAACGCCGCCATGGTCGCTGCAGTGGGCTATTACCGGCTTAAGGCCGGCGAATGTTCCGGCATGGAGGACGATGTCTACTCACGGGTGAAATTCAGACCGATCAGCGGATAAAGGGAAATGTTGAATTCGTCGAACCTGTCGACCACCGGTATCCACTGAAAGAATAGTCCTCAACCCGGCTTCAGGCATCCGTCCCTTGTCTTCGAGCCTCGACATCCCGATCCCCTACCCTTTAATTCTCGACGCCCAGGCCCCGCCCAGGTATCCCCGTTTCAACCGCAGAATCCGCTCCACCGACTGCCGTCCCATCTGCCGGAGATCCTTGTCGTCAATGAGGGACTTGCGAATTTTCTCGCAGGCCGCCTGGATATCCGGGCCTTTGTGGCAGATCAGGGCAATGTCCACATCGGCGCTCAGGATCTGGCTGATGGCGGTGTCGATATCGTGGCTGGGCTTGATCGCTCCCATGTCCAGATCGTCGGTCATCACGACCCCGTTGTATCCCATCTTTCGCCGCAGCAGGTCTGCCGTAATGGCCGGGCTCAGGCTGGCCGGCCACACCGGATCGATGCCGGTGTAACGGATATGGGAGAGCATGATGCCGGCTACGTTTCCCCGGATGGCGGATTCGAAGGGGATCAGGTCGAAATCGGCCAGCATCTTTGGATCGATCTCCAGGTCCGGCAGCGCCAAGTGGCTGTCCAGCACGGTACGGCCGATGCCGGGAAAATGCTTGGCCACCGCCATGATCCCGCGCCGTTGAAGGTGGTCGATCACCGTCATGCCCATTTTTGCGACCCACCCCGGATCACTGCCGAAGACGCGGCCGGCCATGATGCTGTCGCCCCCTTCCGGGGCGACGTCCAGTACCGGCGCCATATTCATGTTGATCCCCAAGGGTTTGAGTTCCATGGCCGTTATCCGGGCAAAGCGGGCGGCGTCCTCGGGATGCTGCATGGCCGGATTTCCCGGAAACTGGGTAAAGGGGGGTTTTAGCCGGGCCACCGTCCCCCCCTCCTGATCGATGGCGATGAACAGCGGGGGCAATCCATGCCGGCCCGCGCATTCCTGACAGTCACGGCACAACCGTCGGATCTGCGCCGGGGTGTCCAGGTTGCGCGAAAAAAGGATCAGCCCCCCCACCCGCAAGGTGCCGATGAGAACTTCCAGGTCGTCGTTGAAGACGGTTCCATCGAAACCCGCCATCAGGCGCTGGCCGGCCATAAATTCATTTTCGGATGGATGCATGGTTCTCTTTTCCAGATAGTATTTTTGGACCCGTTAAAAAAACCAGTAATAAATCACCCCGACCACCACCAGGCTGATTACCCGCAGTCCCTGGCCGAGAAGCAGCAGCTGGAGCCCCATGGCCGGCGAGAAGATGCCCATGTACCGGGGCAGCTGGTGGCGCAGCGCGCGGATGGGAAAAGCCACGATGTTTCCCGCCAGCAGAGCGATCACGGTCTGCTTGACGGTCAATACACCGGCCTCCATCAGGGCACCGGCAGCGGCGAAACCGGAAGTGAATTCAGCGGCGAAGCTTAAGATGATCACCGACAGCGATTCCACGGGCAGCACACTGGTAACCACGAAATGGGCCAGCCACTCCCGGGCCGCATCGAACCCACCCATGGCGCTGACCATGAAAACCAGGGCGTAGATCGGCACCACATATACGGCGATACCAACGATCCGCCCGGGCAGACGCTTTTTAACCGCCTTGAAAACATCCTTTTTCCCTCGGCCGGTTTCCAATGGGGTGTCCATCCGGTCAGCAGCCTCCTGCGAGTCCCTCTCCGGCCGGCAGAAAGAGCGGCCATAGAGCATCACCAGCAAAGTTCTGGCCACCAGGGCGATGAAGGTGAGTAAAAAGTAGAGCGTCCCGGCCCATCCGGTAAGGGGGATGACAATGAAAAAGGTGGTCGGCAGGTGGAGGAAATAGGCCGAAAATTGGTTCATGAGGTTGCCCAGGAACAATTGCCGGCGGGTAATCTTCTCATCCTTGAAAAACTCCCACAGCATGGCGTTGGCGGCCACTCCGGAAAAAAAAGATGTCGTGAAAGCGGCCGAACAGCGATCCCCCAGGTTGCTGAAACGGAACAGGGGGGCCGCCACCACGGCCAATTTCCGGGTCCATCCGGTGGCTTCGATGGTCTGCCCCACCACCAGTCCCAGGGCAATGAAAACGAGCAGGCGGACCAGCGGCCAGAACAAACTCACAACCAGCCGATGGACGGTCAGCGTCTCCAGGTTGAGCCATCCCCAGCCGACCACCAGAAGGGAGAGAACCGTGGAAACCGCCAGGGCCTTATAGGGCAGCCGGGACTCAGTGTTCCTCATGGTTGTGGTTTCTCTTGGCAAGGATCAGGGTCCAGTATCCCGGCTTGCGCTGCTTCAATGTTTTTATATCTTCAATCACCTCTTCGTTTGTCAGGCAGCAGTTGGCCACAGCCACACTGTTTTCAAGCATGTGCTTTTCTTCCAGGGCATCCGTGATATCCCCGGCGTTGCGATACGCCTTCATGAAAACCACGTTATCCACTATTTCCGAGAACTGGCGCAGGCGTTGCCCCCCCTCCACGCCGGACAACACCAGCAGCGACTCCTCCCCCTCCACCAGGGGGCGGTTCACCCGGGCGGCGGCGGCCTGATAGGCGGTAATGCCGGGGACGGTCACCACCGGCGCTCCGGGCGCCAGGGCCAGCACGTACTTCAACACATATCCGTAGGTGGCATACGTCAGCGAATCTCCCAAAGTGAGAAAAGCCACATCGCGGCCCTTTTCCAATTCGGTGATGATGGTGCGGGCATGGGCTTGCCAGCATGCCTCTTTTTCGGCCCGGTCCTTGGTCATGGGAAAGGGCAGCAACCGCACGTCGCTGGTTTCGGGAATATGCGGTGCGGCGATCGTGACCGCCTGGCTGTGGGCATTTTTCGTGGAAGATGCCGCGAAGATCACATCAACCCGCTTGATGATCTTGACCGATTTGAGGGGGATCAGATCCGGGTCACCGGGCCCCACCCCGATGCCGAAAAGCGTTCCGTAGGTTAACGTATTCATGGCGTCGCCTGTTCTAAAAAGGTTTTCCGGTTGAAGCTGTTCAGCGTCGATAGTCGGTTCAATGGCCGCATCGCCGGTTGGCAAAAACGATCCCGGTCTATTGTTTTTCACCGGCCATGATGATCAACGCATTGACCACGGCGGCAGCCACATTGGAGCCGCCCTTGCGGCCCACATTGGTAATATAGGGGATATCGCATTCCAGCAGCAGGGCTTTGGATTCGGCGGCATTGACAAACCCCACCGGCAACCCGACCACCAGGGCCGGACGCGCCTGGCCCTGGTCCATGAGCTCAATCAGCCGCAGCAGGGCCGTGGGGGCGTTGCCCACCACGTAAATGCCCCCGGCAAGATCCGGTGCGGCAAGGTCTACGGCCGCCCTGGCCCTTGTCAAGCCCGTGCTCGCGGCGATCCCGGCCACCCGTTCATCGGTCATATAGCAGTGCACCGTGGCGCCAAAGGGAACCAGATCCCGCTGACGGATTCCCGCCCGCGCCATATTGGTATCGGTGATGATAGGGCACCCGCGGCGTATCGCAGCCACGCCGGAGGAAATGGCCTGCGGATGCAGACGGATCATCTCCTGCCATTCAAAATCAGCGCTGGTATGAATCACCCGGCGCACCACCGACCAGTGATCCGGCGGGAAGTCGTGGACACCGGCCTCGCTGTCGATGATCTGAAAACTCAATCGTTCGATCTCATGGGGTTTCATGAACGGTTCCTTAATCTTTTTTATGTTCCGCAGCCCACCGGCCACATGCGCATACGAAGTGCCGGGCTGCCTGCGGGCAGCTTCCGAAATGCAGGTGCACATAACTGCCCAGGGTCTGGCGGGCCACAAAACCTTCAGCTGCCTTGTCCATACCGGCCCGGTCGGTCATCCGGTAGGCTCCGGACGCATCCACAGCCCCACCTGAAATGGTGGAATAGTGAAATTCATGTCCCCGCATGGTCTGCCCGGCCGGTCCCAGCACCGTTGCCTGTGCCTGCGTGATTTCCCGGTATCCCAGGGCCTTGAGCCGACCGAGCATGCGGGTGTCCAAGGGCAGGCAACCGGTCATGGGAAAAGCGTTGCCCTCGGCGTCCCCCATCTCCCGGCACAGGTACATGAATCCCCCACACTCGCCGTATATGGGCATGTTCATTCGGCTCAAATGCCGGATTTCCTGCCGCAGCGAACGGTTATCAGACAGGGTCCCGGCGTGCAGCTCCGGATAGCCCCCGCCGAAATAAAGCCCGTCCAGGCCTTCCGGCAGCCGGCTGTCCGTCAGGGGCGAGAAATAAACCAGACGGGCTCCGGCCGCCTCCAGCAGCTCGAGGTTGTCTGGGTAATAGAAGCAGAAGGCGGCATCCCGGGCCACGCCGATGCGCACATCAGCCGAATTCATCCCGTTGGAGGCTATTGACGCCCCCCCCCGACGATCGATCTCCGGGAGTATCCGAATCAGTTCGTCAAGGTTTATCCGGCTCTCAATCAACCCGGCCAGACGCCTGCGATGCTCCGCGGAAAGATCGTGATCGTCGCGGGTCACCAGCCCCAGATGCCGTTCGGGAATGGCGATGGCCGCATCGCGCACCAGACCGCCCAGCACCGGCATGCGCACATGGCCGTCCATGGCTTCTTTCAGGTAACCCAGATGGCGGTCGCTGCCCAGATGATTGAACATCACTCCGGCAAAGGACAGCGCGTCATCAAAGCCTTCAAAACCCTTCACCAGGGCGGCGGCGCTGCGGGCCATGGAACGTGCGCCCACCACCAGCACCACCGGCAGGCCCAGCCACTTGGCCATCTGGGCGGTGGATCCGGCTTCGCTGCGCCCGTCGTAGCCGTCATACAGACCCATCACCCCCTCCACCACAGCGATATCGGCGTCGATGGTGTGCCTGGCAAAGGTCTCCAGGTTGTAGGCCCGTGAGAGCATCCAGCCGTCCAGGTTGCGGCTGACCCGTCCGGCAACCCGGCTGTGGTGGCCGGGATCGATGAAATCCGGCCCCACCTTGAAAGGCGCAACGGCGTAACCCCTGGCGGCGAGCGCAGCCATCAAACCGAGGGTAATGGTGGTTTTGCCTGACCCGCTGTGGGTACCGGCGATAACGATGCCTTTGATGACGACCTCCTAACCCGGAAAAACTGAAAACCACAGAGCCTGTTTCAAAACGTTTCAGTTCGGTCAAGATCAAGGCGGGCGATCATTTCAACCGCAGGCGTAGCCGCGCTACGTTGAGGATTGAAATGTGAGCCCAACGCCGATATTGGCCGAAATGGGGCGTTTTGAAATTGGCTCCACAAATTACAATATCCAGATCTCAAATAAGGACCCAAACCAACGGTTGACCCTGCTTTTGATTAATCAATGCGCGCCATCCATGCCGGCGGCGGCCAATATGTCCAACCCCGCCGCACAGTACACGTCCGGATAGAGCAAACAGCCGATCCGGTAAATCCCTTTCAACAGCCCCAGGGTAGGACGCGAAACGATCATTTCGTCCACCTGGAACACCTGCCCCGTTTTGATGGCCTTGATGGCGCCAAATCCCGGCTCCGCCATGATCGCCTCCACGGAGGTCTGATTCATGGCGCCTTGTTGGAAAAGGAAAACATCAATCCCGGCGGCATGGGAGAGCAGCCGCTCCTTGCCATAAACGGCGATGTTGTTGTCAGCCCGCACCGGGGCGTCGGCGGCCACATTGATGCCGCCGGCGGTTTCCAGGGCAAAAATGGCCATGGCCCGGGGCGTAAACGTTTTCATTTTGGGGTGGATGGCCTCGAAGTAGACCCGCCGGCGGTTTTCCACCTTCGCGGACAGCCGCTTGAAGTCATGCACCGCCATCTTAAAGGCGCGATGCATGCCGTCGGCTTGCGCCGCTCTTCCGCTGAGCTGCCCCAACAGACGCCAGTATCCCTCCAACTGGTCCACGGTAGTAGGCTGCACCGACACCACCCGGATCCCGCTTTGCTTCAGGCGTTCCACCAATCGAGGGTACCCGCGGTCGATCATGGGACGGATCAGCACCAGGTCCGGACGGGCGGCCAGAAACCGCTCCGGGTCGTCATGATAGGAAAAGATCGCTTTTCCTTCGGCTCCGGGCAGGCGGGCCGACTGACCATCGATGCCAAGAAGCTGGGCGGCCGCACCCATCGTCAGCAAGTTTTCCGTATGCGCACCGTAAAGGGAGATGATGCGGGCATAGGGGGCGTTGTCGCGCACGGCTTTATCCATCGGGAAATCAGCGGCAAGGCCTGCACTCCCCCACAACTGCCATGCGATCAGAACGCTGAGCAGGAACGTTTTTCCCTTCAATGCTTCTCTACCTCGATCCCTGAATTTCCCAATCAGGATCTTTTGTATCGGACTTGCAGCCGTCCGGTAAAATCGTCAACTGCCACCCGGGCCTGAACGTCAAAAACCTCTTTCAGATTCTGCGGGGTAAACACCTTTTCCGTAGGGCCGGCTGCCACCACCCGGCCCGCTTTAACCATGACGATGTCCTGGCTGTAAGCCGATGCCAGATTCAGGTCCTGAAACACCGCAATCACCGTCCGTCGTTCGGTCTGAACCAGACCGGCCACCCAATCCAGCAGTGTCAGGGTGTGGCGGACGTCCAGGTTGGCCGTGGCCTCGTCCAGAACCAGCACCGGGGTGTCCTGGGCCAGGGCTCGCGCAAAAACCACCCGCTGGCGCTCGCCCCCGCTCAGCGACGTGATAGGGCGATCCTTGAATGCCAGCACATCGCAATCGGCCATGGTCCGGGTCACCCGATCCACGTCTTCGGAGGACGGTGCGCCGAATCGGGGCGTATGGGGGTATCGCCCCATAAAAACCACCTCTTCGACGGTAAAGGGGAAATTGATACCGTAATCCTGGGGCACCAGCGCGATCTCTCGGGCCAGAGCCCGTTTGCCATATTCGTCCAGAGGCCTGCCCCCGTAGTGGATGTGGCCTTGATGAGGCTTTATATGCCGGCAGATCAGGTCCAGCAGCGTGGTCTTGCCGCAGCCGTTGGGGCCGACGATTCCGGTAAAACGGCCGGCAGGCAGCTCCAGGTCCAGCCCCTCGAAAATGGTCTTGCCCGGGTGGGCGAAACCGATTCCCTGAAGTGCAAAGCCCACGGTCAGAAACCCCTTCCGCCGGTCTGGCGTTTGCGGAAAAGGTAGCAGAAAAAGGGGCCGCCGATCAGCGCCGTGAGCACCCCGATGGGTATTTCATGGGGCAGCACGGCTCGGGTAACCGTATCGGCGCACAGGAGCAGGATCGCCCCGCTGAAAAGGGACAGGGGCAGCAGGCGACGGTTGTCCGGCCCGACCAGGGCACGCATCATGTGGGGCACCAGAAGGCCCACGAAACCGATGATGCCCGAAACGGACACGCAGGCTGCCGCCACCAGCGAGGCCGTAACGAGAAGGATCCACGGAACCCGACGGGCGTCCACGCCCAGTGATGCAGCTGTCCGCCGCCCCAGACACAGCAGGTTCAGATCGCGGGCGTAAAAAAGGAACACCAACAGGCCGACGAGGAGAAAGGTGCCGGACAGGCCCGCATCGATCCAGGTTTTCGAAGCAAAACTGCCCATGAGCCAGAAAATGATCACCGACACCTGCTCATCGGCCACGAACTTCAGGAAACTGATGCCGGCGGAAAGGATGGCCGCCACGATGATGCCCGAAAGGATCAGGTTGTTGGCATTGGCGCCACCTGCAGAAGAGGATAGGTAGACGACCAGGACCAGCGTGGCGGCCGCCCCGATAAATGCACATACCGGCACACTGTAGATCCCCGCCACGGTCAGATTGAACAGCAATGCCAGGGCGGCGCCAAAGGCGGCGCCGGCAGAAACCCCCAAGGTGTAAGGATCGGCCAGGGGGTTGAGTAGAATGCCCTGGAAAACCACTCCGCACAGGGCCAGCCCGCCGCCCACGGCGGCGGCAGTGAGGATGCGCGGCAGACGAACCTCCATGACGATGACCCGGGTCAACTCGTCCACGTCGCCGATCAGCCCCGCATTTCCCGTCAGGCTGCCGCCCACCACCCGCAGCACATCCGCCCAGGCGATCTTCATATATCCCATTCCCGCCGACAGGCTGACGGTCATCAGCAATGCCAGGGCCAACAGACCGGCCATGAGAAGGCTGTGGTTCTGCAGACGATGGGAAGAATTATTGGAAGAGGCATTTAACATGGTGGTTTAAACTTTTACCCGTGCTTTCCCCCTGCGCCCGGTCCCCGGAACGCATCGGGTCGGCTGTTTTATCAGGTCGGTCCTATTTCAACGCGATGCCGGCATCATTGGCCGCATCCTTGATGTGGGACACGAAGATGTCCGCAAAGGCATCGTTGGAGCCCAGGCCTTCGAGCACCGGCATCACGTCGAAACCCGCCCGGGTGAGGACACTTTTCCAGGAGTCCGCCTCATCGCCGGCCATATCGTTCATGGCATGGTCGCCGGCGACGATCATAAAGGGCTTAAGAACCACTTTCCCCTTTTTAAAAGCCTTCAGGCAGTCTGACACCTGGTCGATCCCCGGGAATCCCTCCACCACCCCCACACAGGTGACGACATCCGGATATAGTTGGTGCATCTGATGGGCGAACTCCGCGTAAATACCCGTGGGCCAATGTTCGTTCCCGTGGCCCATATAGACCAGCATGGCGGCTTCCCTGCGGGCCAGACGCACATCACCCTCTAAAATGGCAACGGCTTTTTCCAGGTCCTGGCAATAATCGTGAACGGATCCCGGCCGGCCCAGTGCCGGGCGTCCCATCACCAGCCTGCCGAATGGCTGCCACTTGGCCTTCATGGTGCGGATGCCGCTCAACGCATTGACATACTGTTCTAAATCATAGGACTGTTCCATGTAAAACATATGGGTGGGCTGGACGATGATGTCCTTATAGCCCGACTCCAGGAGATCGCCGATGGTGGCGACGATGTTTTTCACATAAAGCACCTCTTTGGGGATGCCCTGATCCAGCCATTTTTGCGCGTCCACCTGTCGTTTCCGCCACACCGAACGGACAATGTTGGAGGTAAAGGTTATTTTCACAGGGGTATCCGGAAAGGCATGTTCCACCCGTTTTTTAATATTGATGATCGAACCGACAGCCTCGGGTACGGTGGTCCCGAAACTGGCCAGGACAATGGCCGCGCCCTCCCGGGCAGCGGTGCCGCCGCCACCGGCCCAAACCGGAAAGGGCGCCACAAGGACAAAAAGCACATTGATCAACATAACGAAGGCTGCACGCTGGAACATCGTCTTTCTCCTTTCAACCCCTTATCTTCCATGAATTTCCAACCAAGGGTCCGCTCCCTGTGAGCGGAACGTGCGCCCGCTGCCGGTTCGACCTGACTTTCCCTGCCGCTGCCATCTGGCGAAGTCTCCGTATGCCCGCCGTTCCGCAGGCAACCGCCCGGCCATATCGAGTCCAAAAACAAAAACCCTTCAAACCTGTCCGTCGGTTTGAAGGGTTGCACCCAGTTTACTTGGCCCTCAATATGTGAATGGCCGAGAACGCTTTTCCAAGAAGGGTTCTCCGGCACCCGTGCAAGGCAGGTCTTCTGGCTTCCCCGATCCGTTGAGCGCCTTCCCACACCGGTATCCCGGAACAGTGGCCTATGGCTCGACGGACTCCCTTCGATCAGTTGAAAGGGACAGGGGTTACAGCGGCGGGACCGCTCCCGGTTTTCACGGGATTCCCTATTAAGCGAAACGCACCTTTATCCCCGCTTGTAGGTTAAATCCTTTGCCCTGTCAATGCCCAAAGCCCTTACCCTCAAAAGGCCCTTCCGCGGCAAGGCCTTCCCGTATATCGGATTGCGGGCAGGCCGAGTTGGAAAAAGGTGATCCCATGGTTGAAAACAGCACAATAATAATGGTATGTCTTACGGTTAGAAATTAGATCAAACAGAAGGAAACCCGTAATGGGAATATTAAAAAAATATCACGTGGCCTCGGGCTCTTTCGAAGTCGGCCACACGCAACCTAGGCTGCTTCAGGCTTTTTTAGGTACCTGCGTCGGAGTGGCCGTGTTCGATGCGAATGCCGGTGTCGGGGGACTGATCCACCTGCTGCTGCCGGAACCGGTCAGTCCCTGGAGCGTGGATCAGCCTGAAAAATATGCGACCACCTGTACTCCCTTGTTTTTGAAGCAGTTGTTCGATCAGGGCGCCACCCGTGAAAACATGCAGGCGGTTATCGCCGGCGGCGCCCTGGTGGGTCCACTGACCTCCCAGGACATGAACCTGGATATCGGTGGCAGAACCGCGGAAAAAGCTCTGGCGGCACTGACTGCGGAAGGCATTACCGTGGTGCAGTCGGAAACCGGCGGTTTTTTCACCTGCTGCATTGAGCTGAACATGCAACGCTGGCAATGCCGCATCCGGCCGGCCGGATTCGATAAGGTGGATAGGGATGCCGGCGAATCGTCACCGGTATTTCCGGACGTCCAACAAGCCATCGAATCCATCCGGCCCATTCCCCAGGTGGCCCTGAAGGTGCTGCGGATCATCAAGGATGAATCCTACCGTATCGATAAATTGGCCGAAGAGGTGAAAAAAGACCAGGTCATCAGCGCCAGAACTATTCAGTTGTGCAATTCGGCAATGTTCACCAAACGCCGCGACGTGGTATCGCTGGATCATGCGCTGGTGTTCCTCGGCCAGGAACTGTTCATCAAGCTGGTCATCTCCGCCGCCGTGCAAAGCTACTACAGCCAGAGCGGAAACGGTTATAGCCTGTGCAAGGGGGGCCTTTACCACCACGCCGTCGGAACAGCCATGATCGCGGAAAAGATTGCCGGCATGACGGACAAGGCCATCCCAGGCATCGCCTACACGGCCGGGCTCCTGCACGATATCGGCAAGGTGGTGCTGGACCAGTATATCGCCGGTGTCTACCCGATGCTCTATCGTGAATTTCAGGACCGCCAGTCAGAAATTATCGATGTGGAGACCCGGGTCCTGGGCATGGATCACGCCCGTGTGGGCGAATTACTGGCAAAGAAATGGTCGTTGCCCGTCTCCCTTACCGATGCGATCCGATTCCACCACTGGCCGGAAGAGAGCAGAAACAACGACCCCCTGACCACCATCGTCTATCTGGCGGACCTGCTCATGTCCAGATTTCACCCCGGCCTCGAACTGGAACGCATGGGCACAGACCACCTGGCCGGCCAATTGGCTCGGTTGGATCTGGCCCCCGGACAATTATGCGACCTCGTGGACCTGATTCCGGGAAGCGTCTTCGAACCGGCCATGGAAACGACGGAACCCCCTATCCATGGATGAAAACAAACAGGCCCAGTTGAAAATGCTTCCCGGCGTGGACCGCATTCTCGAATATGGAGCGGATGGCGGCCACTTCGACCCTATCCCTAAATCGGTATTGATTCCGGCCATCCGAGCGGCCATCGATGCCCTGCGAAGCCAGATTTTACAATCGGAAATCCCGCTGGACAGCAGCTGCTTTTCACGCAGCCTCCTGGTGCGGGAGGTAAAAGCGCGGGCCGGTCGAATCATGGCCCTGAAGCTGAAACGCACCGTCAATGCCACCGGCGTCGTGGTACACACCAACCTGGGCCGCTCCCTGCTCTCACCCTCGGTGCTGGAGCACTTGACCGCCATCTCCAGTCGCTATTCCAATCTGGAATTTGACCTCGAAGCCGGACGGCGCGGCTCCCGCTACAGCGCCGTGGAAGGTATCCTCTGCGAGTTGAGCGGAGCCCGCGCAGCCATGGTCGTGAACAACAATGCCGCAGCCGTTCTGTTGTGCCTGGACACCCTGGCTACGGGCCGCGAGGTGATTGTTTCCCGAGGAGAACTGGTGGAGATCGGCGGGGCATTTCGAATTCCGGAGGTCATGGCCAAAAGCGGCGCCATTCTAAAGGAGGTCGGGGCGACCAACCGAACCCACCCCCGGGACTACGAGAACGCCATCGGCGAACAGACGGGGTTGCTGCTCAAGGCCCACACCAGCAACTACAGTATCGTGGGATTCACTGCCGCCGTCTCCCTGCCCGACCTTGTGTCGATCGGTCGGCGCCATGGCATTCCTGTCATGGAAGACCTGGGAAGCGGCACCCTGGTGGATCTTTCCAAATACGGCCTGACCAGGGAACCCACCGTCCAGGAATCCCTGGCCGCCGGCGTGGATG
Source organism: Deltaproteobacteria bacterium (assembly GCA_020444075.1). Classification (GTDB taxonomy): domain Bacteria; phylum Desulfobacterota; class Desulfobacteria; order Desulfobacterales; family Desulfosarcinaceae; genus Desulfosarcina. The sequence continues at coordinate 21,106 of JAHLLR010000051.1, read as the reverse complement.
TAGTCACCTTCAGCGGGGATAAGCTGCTGGGTGGTCCCCAGGCAGGTATCATTCTGGGCGGCAAGCCGCACATCGACCGGATCAAAGCCAATCCGCTGACCCGGGCCCTGCGCATCGACAAAATGACCCTGGCCGCCCTTGAAGCCACCTTGCAGCTGTACCGCGACGAACAGCAGGCAGTGCACCAGATCCCCACCCTGAGGATGCTCACGCTGCCGCTGACCGTCATCCAGGCACGGGCCGCGGAATTAAAATCCCGTCTTGAGCGGGTATCCGGCGAACGGCTCACGGTGGAACTGCTGGATTTTTCCTCAAAAGCCGGAGGCGGTTCCCTGCCGATGCTGGACCTGCCCAGTCGCTGCCTGGGAATTACAGTAGGCGGCATTTCCGCCAATGCCATAGAACGGTGGATGCGCAACAGCAATCCGCCCATTATCGGCAGAATCGAAAACGACCGGTTCATCATGGACCCCCGGACCCTGCAGGAAGAAGAGTCGGATATTATTGAAAAGGCCTTTGCAGACATGCTGGCCGACCGCACCCAGGGAAGGTGAATGGATGGCAAGACACTCCTCGGATTTATTTAAAAATCGAAGCACGACACAAGAATTCCTCTTCTCTCCTTCCGATGGCGTCATCGATTCCGGCAATACACCTAACGCATTGACCAGCCGGGACGATGCCGCCGCCCCCCACGCCGATGCCCACTTCTCCGACATGCTGGACCGACAGGGGTTGATTCACGCCATCGACACCTGCATGGCATCCGCTTCCTCGCTGTGCGCTATCGCAGTCAGGATTGACCGGGCGGCCGGGGTAAAAACGGACAACCCTCAAGAACCAGGCATTCCGGAAGATGCAGTGATATCCATTGCCGCACATTGCCGGACACATAAGGGAACCTGGGCAAAGATAGCTCCTGATCGATTCATCGGCGTGTTTCCTCACCACACCGCCGGTGACGGTCAAGTGCTGGCCCAAGAGCTGTTGGACGCTTTCCCCGAGGAGAATAGCCCGCCATTTACCTTCGGTGTCGCCGCTTATCCAACCATAAACTACGCCCGCACTCAAATTGTCGAAAATGCGGAAAAAGCACTCGAACATGCCGGTTTTTTCGGCCCCGGCACCATTACCGTCTTCGATGCGGTGAGTCTGAACATCAGCGGTGACCGCCACTATCAGGCAGGAGACATCACCGGTGCCATCGAAGAATACAAAAAAGGATTGCTGCTCGATCCGGCGGACGTGAACCTGCATAACAGCCTGGGGGTATGCCATGGCGTATTGAAGGATTACAGCAATGCCCTGTCCGCCTTTGAGAATGCAATATGGCTGGCCCCGGAGGAAGTGATGGCCATCTACAACAAAGGCTATATCCTTCTGCTCACAGGAAATCGGGAGGCAGCGCTGGCATGCTTTCTGGAGGCCGATGCCCGGGAGCCAGACGTTTTCGAAGTAATCTTTCACATCGGCCAGGTGTATATTGAGATGGGTGAAGCTACAAAAGCCCGACCCTACCTGGAAGCCGCCACCCGGGCAAACAACCGATCCGGCGCCGCTTTTAAAAGCTTCGGGGCCTGCCTGGATAAACTGGGGTTGACCAGGGAAGCCATCCAGGCATACAAGAGCGCTGTAAAAATCAACCCGGGCGATGCGGAATCGCTGTCGCTTCTGGGCCGGCTCTATATCGAGCGGCGGGAGAGCCTGGATGTGGCTTCGGTGCTGTGCGAACAAAGTGTCCGATTATCCCCGGACAACGGTCTGTTCAGACACCGTCTGGGCCACGTTTACCTGAACCAGGGGAGGCTGGACCATGCGCTGGCCGAGTTTGAACTGGCCGCAGCCTTAGGCCATGACAGCCAGTCGCAGATCGAAGAGACTCAGGACCGTATGATGGCATCCAAAGCCTCCTGAGAAGATGGTCGAAACACCGCCGCTGCCAAATGGTGATGATATTATCAAGCTTGGCTGCTGGAGGTTGTGAAGGATACTTCCGTGCTTATTTTTAAACGTCCGCCGGATCAATCGCCCTGCGATAGCAGGATCATTGCCCGCTACCTGAAATTGTGGAAAGCGTGCGGGTGGCCAAGCCATGTTGCTCGATCGAATCCCTTGGGAACCCATGCGCGTGGCGGTTACGCTTCACCGTGGCTTCCTGCGGATAGAGGTCAATAAAAATTTTTCACGATCATTAAAAAGGAGTAAACGTTCCATGCCCATCTATGAGTACCACTGCAACGGATGCGGTCACGATTTCGAATACCTGGTGCTGGGCGGCAGCGAGCCGGACCAGTGTCCCGCCTGTAATACCGGCGAGGTCTGCCGGCTCATGTCCACCTGCGGATTCGTCAGCAAAGGCAGCGGTGGCCAGACCGTGAGTTCGTCGGCATCATCCTCGTCATGCTCCGGGTGCAGCGCATCCAGCTGTGCCGGGTGCGGCCACTGATGGCCGGCGGCACCCTTACCATCGGCACCCGGGGCAGTCAGTTGGCCCTGTGGCAGGCCAACTGGGTCAAAGATGCCATCCGCGGCTGCCATCCGGATCTCACCGTCGAACTGACCATCATCAAAACCAAGGGAGACAAGATCCTCGACGTCCCGCTGGCAAAAGTGGGAGGGAAGGGACTGTTCGTCAAGGAAATTGAAGAGGCGCTGCTGGATGGACGCATCGACCTGGCGGTACACAGCATGAAAGACATGCCCGCCGATATCCCCGACGGTCTGTGTGTCGGCGCGATCCCCCGGCGCGAAGAGCCCCGCGACGTCCTCATCACCCGAAACCGGATGCCGTTTGAGCAGCTGAAGCCCGGGGCCCGGATGGGGACCAGCAGCCTTCGCCGTTCCGCCCAGTTGCTTCATATGCGCCCCGACATCACCATTGTTCCCTTGCGGGGAAACCTGGATACCCGCCTGAAAAAACTGGAAAGCGAGTCGCTGGATGCCATCGTGCTGGCGGCTGCCGGTGTTCTCCGCCTGGGACTGGGCGATCGCATCACCCAGACCCTGGATGAATCGGTCATGCTTCCCGCCGTTGGCCAGGGCGCCCTGTGCATCGAGATCAGGGAAAATGACCCGCGCATTGCGCCGGTGGTGGCCCTTCTGGACGATTTATCCACCCGCCGGGTGGTGATGGGTGAGCGGGCGTTTTTAAAGCGGCTGGAAGGGGGTTGCCAGGTTCCCATTGCCGGCCACGGACGTATCGACGGAAACGGATACACCCTCACCGGCCTGGTCTGCGATGTGGATGGATCCCATCAAATCAAACAATCACGAACCGGCCCCGAAACCCGAAGCGAACAGATCGGCCTGGAACTGGCCGAAGCACTGCTGGCTATGGGTGCTGGAGAAATCCTGGAAAGACTGAACGCCGATGCACAATACTAACAAAACCGGTAAAGTGTTTCTGGTGGGGGCCGGACCCGGCGACCCCGGCCTGATCACGGTCAAGGGTGCCAATTGCATTGCCAGGGCCGATGTGGTGGTCTACGACTATCTGGCATCGCCGACCCTGCTGGCCCATGCCAACCCCGATGCGGAAATGATCTACGTGGGAAAAAAAGGCGGCGATCACACCCTGCCCCAGGATGGCATCAACGCCCTGATCGTGGAGAAAGCCAGGCAGGGAAACGTGGTGGCCCGACTCAAAGGGGGCGACCCTTTTATTTTCGGCCGCGGCGGTGAAGAAGCGGAAGTCCTCATTGCCGCAGGCATCCCGTTCGAAGTCGTCCCGGGCGTCACGGCCGCTATCGGCGCATCAGCCTATGCAGGCATTCCGCTGACCCATCGGGACTACACCTCCGACGTGGCCTTTGTCACCGGCCACGAGGACCCCACCAAGGCGGAATCCAGCGTCGACTGGAAGGCGCTGGCCACCGGAATCGGTACGCTGGTCTTCTTCATGGGAGTCAAAAACCTGCCGACCATCGCCGCCAAGCTGGTAGCCAATGGCCGGCCGGCAGACACCCCGGTGGCGGTAATCCGGTGGGGGACCACACCTAAACAGAAGACCGTTACCGGGTCCCTGGGCTCAATCGTTGAAGAGACCCAAAGGGCCGGTATCAAAGCGCCGGCCATCATCATCGTCGGTGGGGTGGTCAACCTGCGAAAAACCATGCAGTGGTTTGAAAACCGGCCGCTGATGGGCTGCCGCATCGTTGTGACCCGTGCCCGCGAGCAAGCCAGCGACCTGGTTCACCAGTTGATGGAATATGGTGCTGAATGCATCCAGTGCCCAACCATTCAGGTGGGGCCCCCACAGGACTGGGCGGCCATGGACAAAGCTATCGGGATATTAAACCGGTATAACTGGATCGTCTTCACCAGCGTCAACGGGGTGGATTATTTTTTCCGGCGCCTGTTTGAAAATGGACTGGATCTACGGGCCCTGGGGCACATTAAAACCGCCACCATCGGCCCTTCCACGGCGGACCGGCTCAGGACCTGGGGATTAAACAGCGACATCATCCCGGAAAGCTACCGCGCCGAATCCGTGATTGAAGCATTTTCCGCGACGCCGGTAACAGGCAGCAGGATCCTGCTTCCACGCGCCAGGGAAGCGCGCAGCGTGCTTCCCGTGGAATTGCGCCGCATGGGCGCAGCGGTGGATGAAGTGACGGCCTATGAAACCCGGCAGGTGGCAGACAGCGCCGCGGATCTGATCACCCGCCTGACGTCCAAAACCATCGACATGGTCACCTTCACCAGTTCGTCCACGGTGAAGAACTTTCATCGATTGCTGCCTCATGACCGCGTCGATCGACTGATGGAAGGGGTCACCGTGGCCAGCATCGGTCCCATTACTTCTCAGACGGCCCGGGAACTGGGCTTTTCAGTGACCATCGAGGCCGATACCTACACGATTCCCGGCCTGATTCAGGCGATCCTGAACCATCAGTCGTAGCTCTCGTTGAGAACAACGCGTGATAGCCGCAGAGGGTGCCGGAAATGGCAAGGGGAAACCACATGGATATAGGGGTAACCACAGATGGCGGCAAGTTGGTTGATCAGGAAAAGCGCCATCTGAACTACCTGCGGATTTCCATCACCGACCGGTGCAACCTCAGGTGCCTTTACTGTGTACCTGAAGGCCGCATTCCCAAACTCGATCATGAAGACATCCTCAGCTACGAAGAGATCCTGCGCCTGGTAAAAATCGGTATACAGCTCGGCATCCGCAAGGTGCGCATCACCGGTGGCGAACCCCTGGTCAGAAAAGGAGTGGTTGAATTGCTGGGCCGGCTGACCCGGATTAGAGAACTGGAAGATGTTTCTTTGACTACCAATGGGGTTCTCCTTGCCGCCAACGCCCAGGACATATTCGATGCCGGCATCCGCCGCATCAATATCAGCCTGGATTCGCTGGACCCCGGAAAGTATGCCCAGATCACCGGTTACGATCAGTTCAATCAGGTGTGGGCAGGCATCCAGCGGGCCCGGGAAATCGGGTTTAACCCCATCAAAATCAACGTCGTGGCCATGCGGGGGATCAACGACAATGAAATCATAAAATTCGGAAGGCTTTCACTGGACCACCCCTTCCATGTCCGCTTTATCGAATATATGCCCATCGGCAACAGTCGGACCCATTCCCGGGATCAGATTCTTACACCGGAAATCCAGGAGATGATTGCCACGATCGGGGTGTTGACCCCGGTGGGAAACGACCAGAATGACGGACCGGCCAGGCGCTATCGCATAGCGGGGGCACAAGGAGAAGTCGGCTTCATCAGCGCCCTGAGCCAACATTTCTGCAGCCACTGCAACCGTCTGCGCCTGACGGCTGACGGCAAACTTCGCGCCTGCCTGCTGTCCGATCGCCACGAACCCCTCAAGGAGCTGTTAAGAAGGGGGGGATCCGATGAGCAGCTGGCAGAGATTTTCCGAACCGCCGTGCGACAAAAAGCGGCAAAGCACCAACTTTGCCCCAATGGTGTAACCACCGTCAAAGACCAGATGCAGGGTATCGGTGGATGACCGGCCACAACCCCTTGATGGTTCCCCACCCTTTTGACTTCTCTCGTCGACCTAACGCCAATCCCTATATAACCCCTTGCATCAAAAGGGAATTTATGATAGTCGTTTCTATGGATGAGTGCAGGAAAATACAACCTGCCCACCCAGGCACCTTGGTTCTGAACAGTAATTCATCTGTTTTTCTTGCACTGATCTGGTACGTCGATACTGAGGCTCAACCATGGAACGGGCAAAACTTCACACGGATGTTGAACAAACAGACACAGCAGTCAGTTCCAACGAAAAACGCCTCATATCAGCCAACCCCACCCCAACGCCTGCGGTAGAGGCCGTTTGCTCGTCCAAAAAGATCAGCATGGGCCACCTGATCAACAAGCTGAACTATCTAAACTTTCTCGACAAACCCCTTTACGTTAATTATCGCCACAAGCACTACCACCGAGTCCTATCCATCAAGGCCAAACCGCAACCCTGCCAGGACAACCGGCTGATCTGCCTGTGGCAGCAGGATGCCGGAACCATTGTCGACCAACCGGATTGTTTTTATTTCCAAAACATTCTCATACCCGACGGCAATCGGTTTATAGTGGCTGAACCGGACGTAGTTGAAATAAGCAGAGAAGCCATCCGTTTCATTTTGCCGGAAACCTGCAGTGCTGAAGATGCCAGAAGCACCAGGCGCCATTCGTGCCGGAGCATTAACGTATATGTGACCCAGAATGGAGCCCTGTTTTACGGATCGATGATCGATTTTTCCGCCTTCTCATTCCGCGTCAAGGTCCAGACCACATCCCCTCAGACCTTCGACTGGATGAATACCGACCTGGCCGTGAATGTCATCATCTTCGACGGCAGCAAAACGCTCTATTCCGGGGAATGCCGAATCGGCAAACAAACCCACGGCCATAAAAATCAAGACTGGATCTTAACACCAGTTAGAAGGCATATCCGGCGATTTAGGCCAAAGGAGTTTAGAAGCACTCGTCAGCAAATGGTCCCCCTACCCACGATCAGTTTCGTTCATCCCTTCTCTAAAAAACGCGTCCAACTGGAGGTGCGTGATCTGTCCGGATCAGGCCTGGCTGTCCGGGAAGAAGTAAAGCATGCGGTGCTGCTGCCGGGGTTGATCATCCCGAACCTTCAAATTTGCTTTGGTGACGGAGCCCATGTGACTTGCGCCGCCCAGGTGGTTTATAGCCAACAGATCGAAGATAAGGGAGAAACAGGGTTGCTTCGCTGTGGGATTGCCATTCTGGATATGCCCGCAGATGAGCATATCAAAGTGCTTTCTCTCATTCAACAGACCAGTGACAAGAATGCCTACATCTGCCGTAGAGTCAACTTGGATGACCTGTGGAATTTTTTCTTTGAAACCGGGTTCATTTACCCCCAAAAATATGAATTTATCGAGAAAAACAAAGCCCGTATCAAAGAAACCTATAAAAAGCTGTACACTGAAAGTCCAAATATCGCCAGGCACTTCATCCATCAGCGCAACGGTATGATTTTAGCACACATGTCCATGGTTCGCTTTTACGAAAAATCATGGCTGATGCATCACCTCGCGGCCATTCGATCGTCAAACCACCGTGGTGGCCTGGCAGTATTTAACCAGATCGGCAGTTTCATCAATGACTCACACCGGCTCAACTCCATAAAAATGAGTTATGCATTCTGCTACTACCGGCCGGAAAACAAATTTCCCAATCATGTGTTTGGTGGTGCGGCAAAAAACATTCTGAATCCAAAAAAATGCTCCATTGACCAATTTGCCTACTTCCATTTTCGGAGAAATGGACAAGGTGACTGCCCGTTGCCCGGAGGTTGGCACATCGAATCCGCTACAGACAACGACCTTCGTGATCTTGAGTGCCATTACGAGGAACAATCCGGTGGATTGATGATTGATGCCTTGGATCTGGGTGCCAACAATCATGATATGACGGCAACGGAATCAGAGTTTTCGAAAATCGGGCTGCTCCGATCCCGCCACCTCTTTTCGCTCAAAATGTTAGACGAGCTAAAGGCATTGATAATAATCAACATTGCAGATATCGGTCTGAATATGTCCGATCTAACCAACTCCGTAAAAATCATCATCCTGAAACACGAGAACCTGAAATATCAAATCATTCGGTCCAGTTTGTTAAATCTATTCGGCGGACTTCAGATAGACGAAATGCCAGTCCTTATTTACCCTGTGCAAAGTGCAACGGCAATGGAAATCCCCACTGAAAAGACATACAATCTGTGGATTTTTGACCTCAATCATACAGATGATTATTTCAGATATTTAAAACGCTTATTGAAATTTTATAAGCATTAAAGGGTAAATATGCGATCATCGCCGGATTCCAATAAAGTAAATTTCACTGATGATAGCGCCTTGTATAACAGCAGGGGACTTAATGTCTGGATAAGGCTGTTAAAAGAGAAATACAGCTATGTGAATACCGACGAGGTATTGCAGTATGCAGGAATGGAACCGTACGAAATTGCCGACCAAGGTCACTGGTTTACGCAGTCTCAGATTGATCGTTTTTATGAAAAGGTAGCACAACTTACCGGAAATAAAAACATTGCAAGAGAAGCAGGTCGTTTTGCGGCATCGCCCTCATTAGTGCCGGCACTAGGTCAATTTATTTTCGGTCAATTAGGACCGGGAAAAGTCTACCAGATCATCGGCCATGCATCAGAAAATTATGCGAGATCATCTAATTATCAAACGACAAGTATTTCATCCAATAAGGTAGAAATAACGGTAACGCCAAAACCAGGGGTAACCGAAAAGCCATATCAATGTGAGAATAGGACGGGTCTATTCGAAGCAATTGCAATGGGCTTTACCAATAAACTTCCTAAAATTGAACATCCCCAATGCATTTTTAAAGGCGATTCAGCTTGTAAATATATAATATCATGGGAGATGTCCAGAGCCGAAGTCTTCCGAGCCTTTCGGAATTACCTCACCTTGTTTCTGATTTCTGTTTGCATTCTATTGGCTTTTTTCAAACCTGAGGAGACCATTTCCTTTTTTCTTCCCTTTTCCCTATTTACAATTTTGATTTTAGGAAGCGTCCACCTGCTGATTGAGAAAAGAGAGCTTAAAACAAGTTTAAACATCCTCAGCGATTCGGCCGACCGGCTAATTAAAGAAACACAAATCAACTACAATAACACTCTATTAACCAACGAAATTGGACAGATCATTAGTAAATACACCAACATCAAAGATGTGATGGAAACGGTAGTCCGTCTGTTTGAAAAGCGCTTGGACTATGACCGTGGATTCATTCTGCTTGCCAATGAGAACAAGTCACTCTTAGAATTTCGTGCGGGATTCGGATACGACCGAAAGAAACTTGAATTCATAAAAAAGTCAGCCTTCCATTTGAATAAAGCGGGATCAAAAGGTGTTTTTGTCGTTTCTTTTCACGAGCAAAAACCTTTTCTAATCAACGATATCGAAGAAATAAGCCCGAACCTCTCTAGAAGAAGTCTAGCGTTTGCCCATCAGATGGGCACCCAATCTTTTATCTGTTGCCCCATTATCTGCGACGGGCAGTCTATCGGCATACTTGCCGTGGACAATTTGCGGACCAAACGGCCGCTTGTTCAAAGCGATCTCAGCCTTCTCATGGGCATTGCATCAGTAATCGGCATCAGCATACGCAACGCTGATCTGTTGGAAGCCCGACAACGACAGTTTGGTTCCATTCTCCAGGTGCTGGCGGCAAGCATCGACGCCCGAGATCCCCTAACCGCCGGCCATTCAGCCAAGGTCACCGAATATGCGCTGGGAATCTGTGATGAACTGAACTTATCAAACAATTACAGAGAGATGATACGCGTTGCATCCCTTCTGCATGATTACGGTAAAATTGGCGTCCCCGATTCTATATTGAAAAAACCGGGCCGTCTGACCAAAGAAGAGTACGAGAAAGTAAAGACACACGCCCAGAAAACGCAAAGCATTTTAGAGCAGATAAACTTCGAAGGCATATTCAGTCAAGTTCCGGAAATTGCCGGCTCCCATCATGAGAAGATAGACGGAAGTGGGTATCCCAATGGCCTTATCGGAGAAGAAATTCCACTGGGGGCGAGAATCATTGCCGTAGCAGATTTTTTCGAGGCTGTCACCGCTAAACGCCATTACCGGGATCCGCTTCCCATGAGCTACGCGTTCCGCTTATTGGAAAAGGGACGCGGTATTCACTTCGACGAGAAGGTCGTCGATGCATTCGTCCAGTACTATGAAAGGGAAGTACTTGAAACCGAAACAATTGAGGCGGAAAATATCATTCGGATGAAATGGGTTTCCTGAAACTTGATCCTATCCAATCAAAGCCCATCCTCAAACAAAAGAAAATATATTCACCTTTGACGTTCACGCAACGCGAACACCCCGGCAGCAAATTACCGGCGTATAGATGAATCGTCGCGGATCGGCAAATGACGATTTAAATTCTGCATAGAATCCGTCATACCCATCTTCGTATTCCTCAAATCCATACCCGCAATTTTGAGCAGCCACTTCCACCTTCTTTGTCCAGTCGTAATCCTGAACGTGATCCAGTTCACCAAATATAAGGTGGTGTGCATTCATAGTGACGTCGATGGATTGATAATCCAGGTCGTAAAGCATGGAGTAAAGTTTGATCCCCATATGGGGATCAAAATCAGCATCACTTCCCAGTTTGGCCATGATCGAATTAATAACCTTTTTTAATCTGGAAGGAATACCATATTGATTCAAGCAGTTATGGTCTAAATCAATCAGGCACAAGATACCCCCGGGTTTGACGATGCGGGTTATATTGCTGACTATATCGAACGCCTGGGACCGATAATACTCGAGAACGAAACGAATCCAGACATAATCGAACGAGCCTAAGTCATCCAACGGGTCCAGAATATTCCTTTGTTGAAATGAAATCCCTGAATTTCCATAATGGTCCATTGCATGCTGAATGCGATCTGAAGAGCTGTCGATGCCCACAGCGGTTCCGTCCGGGCCTACCATACGATGGAGAAGCGCCGTGATTTTCCCGGGGCCGCACCCGACATCCGCAACGCGCATACCGGGTTTCAGGCCAGACCACCGGGCCTGGGCGGTTACGCTTTCAACATCTATTTTCATCTCAAGGCGGTTAGCCTCATCACCATTTTCCATGAGATATTTATTTTTTTTCATACCCCGATCCACAATCCCTATCGAATCCATGACGATCTGTTTTCTCGAAAACGCATCGAAAATTTTTCTTCGGTACTTTGAAATACCGGCTATTGGCAATTGCTTTCATTGGACAACCAAAAGTGGCCGTTGAAGCCTCTGCAGGCCGCATGGAATGTTGCCGCGAAGAGAACAATATGCTTCAATCCATTGACTCCACCGGCCGCAAGCAGCAGAGACAGCCCTTACTGTCGCGGTTCATCTAACACCACCCTATAAAATAGTCAACGTGGCGATGGTTCAGCAGTTTCACTGCTTCGATGCGACCTTCTCAGGATCGCAATGTTGCCGTTAGCCGCAACGGATGCATCAGCAGTTCAAGTGCGGAAACGATATCCGTACAGACGATGTCTGCCGCGTTCAGACTCACCAGGGAAGCCCCTTCTCCTAAAATGACGGCGATACCCAGGGCGGAGGCCGACAGCATCAGCGCATCATTGCGGCCGTTGCCGATACTGGCCGTCCGTTGCGCCCCCAATCGATTGACGAAGTCGACTTTGGCCTGGTCCTGACGTCCGGCTCCAAGAACCGTCAACCGGCAGTTGACACCGGCAAGGCCGTCGGCCGCCTTACCGAAGGTATCGGCAGTGACCACATAAATTGCCAACTCTGCGGCAAGGGTATTGAGGGCAGCTTTGACACCGGGAAGCAGCAGGCCGTCCACGGCCAGGGTGCCGTTATAGTCAAGCACCAGATGCTCGAGGGTCAGCGTGCCAAAACCGGGAACCTGTGTGGACAGCATGTCGTTCTCCTATTTTTGCAGGGTCAGAGCAATTGCCTGAAAAGGTCTGTCGGCCGATTCGATAAAATAAGGCTGATCGGCATCGATAATTGCTGCTGACTGGTGATCCATGGTTATCCCGTCTTTATCGAAGCCTCCCCGCGGCAAGCGGCGGGGAATGCAATCGCCAGGCGGTTCAAGGACGCACCTGTAATTTGGACAAGCGCAAGCCTGAGACCGGAAGGTGGTTTAAGGTGACGCCGGTTATCACCAGGATGGCACCCACCAGAAGCGAAACGGTCAATGGCTCCTTCAGGATAATGTGTGCCAGACAAATCGCGCTGATAGGCACAAAATTGATGAACAGGCTGGCTCGGGACGGCCCGATCACCCGGATACCCTCATAATACCAAACAAACCCCAGCACCGTGCCGAACAATCCGAGATAGGCCAGATTTCCCCAATCCACCAGTGAATATCCCGGCACTGCCGCGGGCATGCCTTCCATGCAGGCAGGAATCAGCAGGGCCAACACCCCAACGGCCGCTGAATGAGATACCGCTGCTAAAGGGGAAAGGTCACGCATCACCCGCTTTCCCATCAGGGAATAGGCCGACCAACTGAGTACGCAACCGAAAATAAGCAGATCTCCTATCCCGATGCCGCCTGCAAAAAGAACCCTCGGATCTCCTCCGGAAATGGCAACAACTGCCCCGGTAACGGAAATCAGAATGCCGACGAGCTTGATCGGAGAGAGAGATTCTCTAAATAGCAGGGCCGCGAAAACAGAAATAATAATCGGGTTGTTGGCAATAATGATGGATGCCCGACCAGCGGTTATAAATTTTAACCCATTGAAGAAAAAAACATTATAGGCAAACACGCCGGTCAATCCCAGCAGCGCCACGGGCAGGATCTGTTGCCTCTCCAGCCGGGGGATTTTTCCTTCCCGACGCAAAACAAGAACATAGAGACACACCGCAGCAAAAAGGAATCGAAAAAAGGCGGCGGAAAATGGAGGGACGGAATGTGCCAGCATTCTGCCGGAGATAAAGGTTCCTCCCCAGAAAATGGCGGTCAGCAGCAATTTAAAGTAGGTCATCAACATCTGGATTGAGCCCATATTTTTCAAGACTTGACATTCGGGCTGAAAAAGGGTTTTGAATTCTTGCATTAAAGTCCCCATTTTCAGGTGCCGATAGAAAATTTACCGAGAAATCGTTGTAGCTGTTTTCAGGTCAAATCACCAGAGATTTGTGTCCTCGCAGCGGATGTTTTACGAGATGCCGGGGGTGAAATCAGACGACCGATAGGAAAAGGATGATGAGCGAAAAACCATTGGAGCCGAACGGGCCGGACAAAGACGAGGACCTGGTTGATTTTATCCTCAACCTGCCGCTGTTTGAATTTCTGGAAAGAGAAGACCTCTATGAGGTGGCCGCACGGATGGATTTTAAAAACCTTGATCCCGGGGAAGTCCTGTTCAATGAATGGGACAAAGCCGATTTCGTCTGTTTCGTTGAAAGCGGCGAACTGGATGTGACCAAAAAAACCGGCCCCCACAGCAGCGACGTGATGGCCACCCTGAAACGTGGCCGATCCATCGGGGAGATGTCCATCATTAACAATTTTCCGAGGTCGTCGACGGTTATCGCCCGATCAAAGGTCAGGCTGGCGGTTTTCCAACGTGCTGCCTTCGACGATATTTTGTCGAAAAAGGTAAATCTTGGCGTCAACATACTGAAGGGGCTGGCTAACCTGCTCAGCATCAACCTGAAGAAAGCCTCCAGCCGTCTGGCTGACAACATGCTCCCCATGGGATGAGCGCCGACCCTTTCGCCGGCGTTCGTCTGCCATAAGGACCACTAAACGGTTTCGCGGAGATCAGTTTTCCGATTCCATCTCCGCCTTGTCCTCCAGCATGCGAATTTTGCTCGCGGGGACAATCCCCTTTTCCACCAGGATATCGCCGATTCCGGCCCAGCGCAGTTCATCCACTTTTAAAATCGTCTCCGGTCGTTTGCTCATCAGGCTGTAAAAGGTGTATTTAAGGGTCAGTTCCTCCTTGGGCAGAATAGAAAAGGTTTTCTTATAATAAATGAAGTGATGACCCAGCACATAGTATCCGGCGGCGGCAACAAGGCCGATGAGGATGTATTTTTTAATCTGTCCCCACATAAACAGACCTCCTTGGGAGTGCTTTTCTTATTCGTCTGCTGCTGTCTGCAATAAAATGGCACCTGACAAAAAAGGTTCACGGTGGTTCTTAAACAAAACGGCGACCCGTTGAACGCCGGTCGCCGTTTCTATACTGATTGGTGCCGGAGGACGGAATCGAACCGTCACGACCTTGCGATCGGTGGATTTTGAGTCCACTGCGTCTACCAATTTCACCACTCCGGCATGGGTTCGCTTATATAGGAAAAACCCTAAAGATTGTCAATCAAATTGCGCCACCCTTTTTCAGAGCGTCATCGATCGCCCGCCGGGGCACCACCCCTTCCCGGATCACTTTAACAGGCCAACAGGTCACGTCCACAATGGTAGAACCGCAACCGCCGGCAAGGGGGCCGGCATCCAAAACCATGTCCACCTGACGACCGATTTCAGGGTCGAGGTCCGTCACACTGGCCACAGCCGGAAAGCCGGACAGGTTGGCGCTGGTCCCGGTGATGGGACCGCCGAAACCTTCGACAAGCGCCTTGGCCACCGGATGGGCCGGCAGGCGTACGCCGATTTTTCCCGTTCCGCCGGTAAGGTACACCGGCACCCGGGCCCCGGCCTTAAAAATAAATGTGATTCCGCCAGGCCACAGTTCCAACAAAAGGTCGGCATAATCGGGAACCGCTCCCACCACCTTCGCCATATCCGGAATGCCGGACAGCAGCAGCAGCAACGGTTTGTTGGCCGGCCGGCGCTTGATGGAAAACACCCGGCGAACGGCCTCGGCACAGAACGCGTCCGCCCCGAGGCCGTAAAGCCCGGAGGTGGGAAATACCAGCACCCCTTTTTGTCCTAGAATATCCGTCGCCGTCCGGATATCATTCGGATCGGGATCAACTGAATCGACATGGACGACGTTAGCGGTATTCCCTGAGTGTCTCAGCCTTTTTTTCAACCTGGGCAGCCATTTCCTTTTTAAATACATCCAATTGGGCAGCCAGCACATCGTTGGATGCCGCCATGATCTGAACGGCCAGGATGGCCGCGTTTTTCGCCCCCGGCTTTCCGATGGACACGGTGGCCACAGGGATTCCCGGCGGCATCTGCACCGTGGAAAGCAACGCATCGATCCCCTGGAGGCAGGAAGAGTCGATGGGAACACCGATCACCGGGAGGGTGGTGTGTGCCGCCAGCACACCGGCCAGATGGGCGGCATGGCCGGCACCGGCGATGATAACCTTTAACCCGCGCTGCCTGGCAGAAGCAGCATAGGCGGCGGCCCGCTCCGGGCTGCGGTGGGCCGAAGCCACGGTCATCTCAATGGGAATTTCGAATTTTTTGAATATCCCCAGGGCCGATTCCATCACCTTAAGATCCGAATCACTGCCCATGACAATGCCCACACGGGGTAACGCCTGCATCCGCACCAACGCCTTTTTGCCAATGTCAGAGCGGTAGTGGACATCCTTCCAGCTGATTTTGGCCACGGCCTGGTAGGCTTTCTTGATGGCCAGTTCCACCGTATCGCCCAGGGCCGTGACCCCCAGCACCCGGCCGCCATCGGAAAGGATCTTCTTGCCGTCCAAACGGGTCCCTGCATGAAAGACCACCACGTCCCGCATGCGGTTGGCGGCGTCGATGCCGGTGATCTCCAGCCCCTTCTTGTATTTTCCCGGATAATTCCCGGAAGCCATGACCACGCAGACCGACGCCCTGGGGTCGATCTCCAGGCGGCAGGTATCCAGGCGCTCGTCGATGATGGCCTCGATTACCGGAATGATGTCGTTTTGCAGACGAACCAGCAGGGGTTGGGCCTCCGGATCGCCGAACCGGCCATTGAACTCCAGCACTTTGATCGTGTCCCGGTCGATCATCAGGCCGGCATACAGGACGCCTTTGTAGGGGCATCCCTCGGCAGCCATGCCCCTGACCATGGGGATCATCACTTCGTTCATGATTCGTTGGTGAAGATACCCGTCAACCACCGGTGCGGGCGAATAGGCCCCCATGCCGCCGGTATTGAGTCCCTTGTCATCATCGAAAACAGGCTTGTGATCCTGTGAAGACGGCAGGGGCAGCACGGTTTTCCCGTCGGTAAATGCCAGAAAGGAGGCTTCTTCCCCCACCAGGCACTCTTCCACCACCACCTGATCACCGGCATCGCCGAATTCACGGTCCACCATAATCTGTTTCAGGGCATCCATGGCCATTTTTTCGGTGCTGCAGACGATAACTCCTTTTCCGGCGGCCAGGCCGTCCGCTTTGACCACCAGAGGCGCCCCCATCTTTTTCACATAGGCCTGCGCCTGGGCGAAGCGGGAAAAGGTCTGCCCTTTGGCAGTCGGGATGCCGTATTTTTCCATGATTGCCTTGGCAAAGGACTTGCTGGATTCAATCCGGGCCGCTTTCTGACTGGCGCCGAAAATTCGCATCCCCGCCCTCTCGAACTGATCGACGATGCCTTTGGACAAGGGATCTTCCGGGCCGACAACGGTGAGGTCGATCTTCTCATCCCGGGCAAAGGCCAGCAGTTTGTCAATTTCGGCAGCACCGATGGGAACGCAACTGGCTAGTTTATCCATGCCTGCATTTCCGGGCGCACAAAAAATTTTTTTCACATGTGGACTCTGGGCAATTTTCCAAACCAGGGCGTGCTCTCTTCCGCCGCCGCCGACAACCAACACGTTCATAAGATTCCTCCCTCTTTTCTGGGCCAGCGGGAACGCCGCGGACGCTTGTGGTGACGCTTGGCTACCCCCGTGTCGTCTGACGACGCCGGGCCTCCATTCCCAGTTCGATGAGGCGGTCGAGCAGTTGACCGAAAGACAGGCCGGCGGCTTGCGCCGACTGCGGGAAAAGGCTGGTGGCGGTCATACCGGGGATGGTGTTTGTTTCCAATACAAAGCAGGTACCGTCTTTTAGAATCATATCGGTTCGGCTGTAGCCTTGACAGTAAAGGGCCGTGTGGGCGGACAGGGCACATGCCTGCGCCTTTTGGGTCAGTTGCGCGTCAATGCGTGCCGGGCAGATCTCCTGGGTGGCACCGGGCTGGTATTTGGCCTCGTAATCGAAAAATTCGTGGTCTGCCCCCGGAATAATCTCGATGAGCGGCAGCGCTTCAAGATCCTGGTTGCCTAACACCCCGCAAGTGATCTCCGTGCCGGTGATATAGGCTTCGATCATTGCAGTGGCGCCAAATTCCAATGCCTTTTCCACTGCAGCGGCCAGCGTTGATTCGGCGCGGACGATGGACATTCCCACGCTGGATCCGGTTTCCACCGGCTTGACCACCAGCGGGAGGCCCAGTTGGGAGACAATCCGGTTCACGTCGATCGATTCCCCTCGCCGCACGGCTGCATAAGGCGGGACGGCCAAACCGGCTCTTTCGTAAAGATGTTTGGACAGCAGCTTGTTCATGGAGACTGCGCTGCCCAGCACACCGGCTCCCTGATAGGGAATATCCAACAGATCCAGCAATCCCTGAACCGTTCCGTCTTCGCCATAGGGCCCGTGCAGAATAATCAGCGCACAGTCAATTCTGCCGGCATCGGAGACCAGCCGAGGGATGTCTGTCTTGGGGTCGTAAGTCAGAATGTCGTACCTGTCCTTGTCCAGGGCGTCATATACCTGTTTGCCGCTGTTGAGGGATACTTCTCTTTCCGACGAGATGCCACCGGAGATCAGGGCGATGGTTTTCTTTTTCATGATGAAGCGCCTCTTTTGCGGTTTTACGATTGAGAACCGTTATTCCGCCAAGGTGTCCCTGACGGGAAGCCCGGATGCCTGCAACCACTTCCAGGTCCTTAATATGGCGGCTTCAACGGTTTAAAATGCGGCATTTTGTGCGGCAGGCCGATTTAACCGTTCAACAGCTGGCGCTTGGCTTTGTTGAACTCGTCGACGGTAATAAGATCTTTTTCAAGCATACGCGCCAGTTCTGAAAGTTCCGTTACGCCCCGCCTGCGGGAGGCATCCGGGTCTTCCAGGCGAGGAATGCCGATGGCCGCTTTCTCGCCGATAGCCGACGATGGTGACGCCTGGCCCAGTTTAACGGTGGCCATTCCGCCAAGGAGGCTCACCTCCACGGATCGTCCGCTGAACATGGGATTGCTTAACGTCTCACCCAGGGATCTGCCTTCGGCTCGCATCCGCCTGATAAAATAGAATCCGGAAAAACCGATCAGGGCAATCCCACCGAGAAAAATCCAGAGCATATAGTTGACCACGCCCCGGAAAAAAAGAACCAGGATCGCCACGCCGGCGATAAGGAGTACATGAAGGGCCAGGATGAAGTAGGCGAGCAGCACACTTCTGACCAGGCCGTCGTCCTCTTTTTTTTTACCGAACATGATTGCACCCGATTATGATTTATCGGCTCCGAGGCGTTCAACCACCTCGCCGTAATAGCGCTGGGGGATGTCGTAAGCCGCGTTGCCGTCTCTCAAGGCATTCAGTTTCAGGATCAGAAAATTGAGTTTTTTCAGGGTGCGATATTTTTGCACCGTGTCGGTCATGCCGGCCAGCAGATCTTCGGTTGTGCGGATTTCTTTGCGCAGTTGCACCTCCGGCGGCAGACAGTCTGCATTTTTCAGAACCTTGTACGCCATACGCAGGTCCTCGGGAATATGCCGGTCATCCTCGAAGGGAAGAGGTTGGCCGGTGCCTGGAAGATTTTCGAAAGCACCTTCTTGTTGGGCCTTTTTTATTCTGGACTCAATCAGTTTTTCGAAGCCGGGAAACATTCGATTGATCTCTCAGGGCACTGTGGCCGGGTTAGCCATCCCGTCATGGGACAAGGTAACTATATTATACCGCCACGTCCGATTTCAAGGACTAATCTACCCGGAGACGGGACGATTGCGTTAAATTGACGGTGGGGGTCATGAACTGAGCAGACTACCGGTCAGGCTTTCGACGTACTGGCGCGCCTTTGCGGTCGCCGCGTCCAAGGTGTCCGGGGCCAGGGCCACCAGGGACCGGCTGTTTTCATCCAGTTCCTGGCAGGAGGCCATACCGCCTCCCCCCACCCCTGCCTGGATGGTAAAATAGTCCGCCAGATGCACGATATGGGATAGCTGGTGGTCGCCTGCAGACGAAGGCTGGTGGTGGTGTCGAATACCAAAGGATATGGATCGCGGCAGACTCCAGTTCTCACAAAGGATGGCCGCAATGACGGCATGATCAAACCCTAAGATATCGCGTTCCGCATCCTGAACGGTCTTTTGCGGTTGAGTGGCGAAGTAGTGGTCGAACAAAACTTTCCGCTCGCGGACATAAGGGTCGAGGATGATTTTCCCCACATCGTGAAGCAGCCCTGCCATATATGCGCTTTCGGGAACGTCGGACCCTATAGCGGCGGCAATTTCACCGGCCGTGCAGGCCACCGCAATGGAATGGCGCCACATGTCGCCGGCATTGAGCCCATAGCCATCCATGGCTTTTCCCAACACTCCACCCGCGCTCATGGCGGTAATCAGTTCAGCCAGCCGCCTGGTCCCGAACAGGGCAGAGGCGTGCTGGATGGTGGCGACTTTCCCTCGAAATCCGTAGTAAGCGGAATTGGCCACCTTGAGAATGCCGGTCACCATGGCGGGATCGATTTCGATTATTTTTGACAGTTGGGCGGGACTGGTTCCCGGGTGCTTGATCATCTGCTGGACTTTGAGCATCACCTCCGGCATGGCCGGCAGGGACGAGGTATTGGAGATGATCTTGCGGATCAGTTCCCGGCCGGAGATAAACACCGGTGCAGGAGAATCATTAACAGACGGGCCAACGGACGTTCCCATTGATTTGAATAGTTCAGGGGACCCTGTGTTCATCGCGGCATTGAGCCGGGCCATCTCTTTGTTGGCCGCATCCAATCGGGCCACCATCTTCTCGATGATTTTGTCCTTGAACTTCTCTCGGATCTCCGGAGAGAGCTGTTCGAACAGCACCCGATCCAGCTTCAGAGCAATTACCGATTCTCTGGCGACAACATTGGCGGTGCGCCGGGTGTCGGTTAAAAAGGCCATCTCCCCGAAGATATCCCCGGCCTTTAGAACGGCTAAAATGGTTCCGCCGGCACCTTCCGTGATGTTGACCGTGCCGGTCAGAATGATAAACAGGCTCTGGTCGCTGCGGCCTTGGCGGATGAGCATTTCTCCTGGATGGTATACCCTGAAGTGGGCATCGTCCGACACCATCTGCCGCTTCTCTTCCGCGGTAAACGAATTAAAAAATCCAAGTCGATTGACTATCGGCAGTATCTCTACAGGCGTGCTCACAATAGGTTCCTTTGCCCCGGAGAGCAACCGGCGGTCTGTATCAATTGATTCACCGCATCCGTTTTCATTTCAACACACGTTTTTTTCAATGCCTTCCGTAATACCATATTATCGGCCGGTTATCGGATTTCATAAGGTCCACTCGCAAAACTGGTTTCAGCAGCAGGTTGCCGCTTTCGCCAGGATCGATAATCCGTTTTTATTATATGAATATTTAGGATACATTTTCAACTGTCCACCCTCTGCCACCCAGGCTCCATATTCAGCTAATGGGAAAGGCCGCTTGATCCGATACAATAAATATGTCATTGAACATCATCCCAATGGATTGACCACTAAACACACAGGTCAAATTCAGGGACAACAGGAGGAAGGTATGGATCAGGTTTTGGGGAACAGGAAGAAACGCCGATTTGCCGTCAAGGATCTGACCATATCCATAAACGGAAAAACCTACCGCATTTTCAATATCAACGAATACGGGGTGGGTTTTTTGATCGATTCGCCGGAAGAGATTGAAATCAATAACGAAATCAAGCCAATGACCATAAACGGCAATATACCTGTGCAGGTGGCCGGTATCCCTCGACACATTTCCCAGTTCAACCCGCCCGGCAAGCGTCTCTTCTTCAAATCGGGTTGGGTCTGCGGTACGGAATTCACCACCCGGCATGATCTTGGCGGAGGAAAACTGTTCCAGGATTTCATCGCTGAAAATATTGACAGCGATGTCGATGAGACCGAAAA
>JAHLLR010000170.1 GCA_020444075.1 Deltaproteobacteria bacterium | reverse complement strand
GCCATCGCTTTGTTAACGGTTTCCAGCCGCTCGGTTTCCGGATCCGAATCCGCCACGATCCCCGCGCCGGCGCGTACGGTTAGTATCCCGTTTTCAATACAAGCGGTCCGGATGGTTATGGCCAGGTCCATGTTGCCGCTGAAGGAGACGTACCCGACGGCGCCGCCGTATGGCCCCCGTGGACTCTGTTCCAATTCGCCGATGATCTCCATGGCCCGTACCTTGGGTGCCCCGGATAGGGTCCCGGCGGGAAATGACGCCCGCAGCAGGTCCCATGCATCGTAATGATCCTCGATATCGCAGTTGATGTTGGAAACCAGGTGCATGACATGAGAGTAGCGCTCCACCACCATCAGATCCGTCACCTGCACCGTGCCGGTCCGGGCGACCCGGCCCAGGTCGTTTCGCCCCAGGTCCACCAGCATCAGGTGCTCGGCCCGCTCTTTCTCGTCGGCCAGCAATTCCGAAGCCAGCGCCCGGTCCGCCTGCTCGCTGGATCCCCGGGGACGGGTACCGGCAATGGGCCGCAGCGTAGCCACGCCGTTTTCCAGGCGTACCATGGTTTCCGGAGATGATCCCACCAGAGCCATCTCATCGAAATGGAAAAAGTAGAGGTACGGAGACGGGTTCACATAGCGCTGGGCACGATAAACCGCGATAATGTCCCCGGGCGCGCTGCATTGAAAGGGCTGCGAGATGACGGCCTGGATCACGTCACCCTGCTGGATGTAGTTTTTTACACTGGCCACCCGCTCTCTGAAGATTTCCGCAGGCAGCAGCGGGGACATGGTCGGGTTGCCGCCGATGCCCTCCGCGGCAGTCTCGCGGACGCTCGCGGCCATGCGTTGTTCCATGGCGTCAAGCCGCGTCATGGCCTCATCGTAAGCCGCTGAGCCATCCGGGTTGCCGTCGGTAAAGGCGATGGCCACACAGATCATCGTATTGCGAATGTTGTCGAAAATCAGCAGTTCGTCACAAATGATGAAGTGCGCCAGGGGGGTATCCGCCGGCAACCGGTTGGGAATGCGCTCGAAAAAGGAAACCATTTCATAGGTGAGGTAACCCACAAGGCCGCCCCAGAACCGGGGAAGCTCCGCCATTTCCGCCGGCTGGAAACGGCTCATGAAGATTTTCAGGGTGCTCAGGGGATCGCCGTCGTGGGGAAATATCTCTTCCCGGCCGTTCTCGGCGATGATCACCTGATCGGCAAAGACCTTGACGTGGGTCCGTGCCGAATTGCCCAGGAAGCTGTAGCGACCCCATTTTTCGCCCCCCTCAACACTCTCCAGCAGAAAGATGGGGGTGCGGGGTCCCTGTCCGCCGTCGTCGTAGCATTTTTTCAACAGGGAAACCGGCGTTTCCATGTCGGCCAGGATCTCACGGCAAACGGGAATCACATTACAGGTCCGGGCCAGCGCGACAAACTGTTCCCGGCTGGGAAATTCCTTTAATCTCATCTGTTTTCCTCTTTTCCATTAAAAAAGGCCGTGATTGATTCCACGACCCTGCCTGCGTCATGTTTAAGGGCTTTTGAATAGGGTGTCAAGGACTTTTTGTTCTTATATATAGAAACAACATCGTATCCTGTCCCCCCACTGGAGACAGTGGCAAGGAAATTGCTGGGTTAAGTTGACGAAAACCGAATCTGAACCGGCCAAGTTATCGATTCATCCGTCCTGCCTTGATTTTGCTGGGCAGTTGCCGATAACAGCCATACTTTTTTGAAACAAGCACGTCCGAAACAGGACATGCCTGTGCACAAAAGGTACCCATGCGCAAGAATTGCAGCATCGGTTGCCCACAGCCAGTCCGAGGTGAGCCATGCATCGACCGATCAGCATCCTGGTGGTGGAAGATGATCCCAATGTCTCCACCGTACTTTCCGCCCGATTGGAAAGTCTGGGATACCAGGTATGCGGCACCGCAGAAACGGGGCTCGAAGCCATCAGCGGGGTTTACCGATACCACCCGTACCTGGTCATCATGGATATCCTGCTCAAAGGGGATATGAACGGAATCGAAGCCGCCGCTAAAATTGCCGAAGGTTGGGATGTGCCCGTCATCTACATGACCTGCCTTTCCGACCAGCAGATCTTCGAGCGCGCCATCGGAACCCACCCGTACGGTTATATCATCAAACCCTACGACATCAATGAACTGCGATCCGCCATTGAAATTGCCGTGGTCAAACATGAAGCGGCCAAGGAGCGGGAAACATTGATCGCAGACCTGCAAAAAGCGCTGCGGGAGGTTAAAACCCTTACCGGCCTCTTACCCATCTGTGCCTCCTGCAAGAAAATCCGCAAAGACGACAGCACCTGGCAGCAGATCGAGGAATACATCTCCAGCCATTCCAACGCCGATTTCACCCACGGCATCTGCCCCGACTGCGCCCACCGGCTTTACCCGGAACTTTATCAAAACAAAGGCTGATCCGAACAGGCCGAATCCCTATAGCCCAGGCGGCACCCATCGGTTTTTTTAATCCCCCCGGTTTTGAGCCCTAACTGTAGGCTTGACTTTGCCGACGGCACTCACTAAGGTGTCGGCAAACACCAGATGCTGGGGGTGCCCCGACAATGGGGCTGAGATGGCGCAATGGCGCTGACCCTTCGAACCTGATGCAGATAATACTGCCGTAGGGAAGCACGACAAGAAAGCGCGGTTTAGGATTTTTTTGTCAGGCTTGCCCCTTTGGGCGGGCCTTTTTTTTTGCGGGGCGTCAACCGCTTTTTGGAAGCGGCTTTGCGACCGGCAATTGAAATTCGGAGAGAACTATGGATATCCGGCTCAATGGACAAAAGACACCGGTGACGACAGGCATCACCATCGGCGATCTGATCCGGGAAAAAGGCCTGGACCCAACCACCATCGTGGTGGAGCATAACATGACGATCCTAACGGAGGCCGATTTCAACCAGACGCCCCTGAAGGAAAACGACGCCCTCGAGGTCCTCAGGTTCGTGGGTGGAGGATGAACCGATGAAGACAACCCATTCCATGGATGCCCTGATCAT
>JAHLLR010000050.1 GCA_020444075.1 Deltaproteobacteria bacterium | reverse complement strand
ATTTTTGGTCTGACTCATAGCTTAGCACATTGTCCAGTTTTTGGGGTCCACCGCCTAGTGTTTCCGTATGGAAAAATAGTAGGTTCCCAGTTTAAGAATATTCCGTGGAAATTGAAAATCTAAATTTTAAGTTTACCAAGATATAATAATTAGTTTTCATCAACCTCTCCTTTAATGGAATCCCATATTATATTTACCCCTTCCTGCCATCCTTCCATAAATGAATCATTATAGGTCCATTGGAATTTCTGCGCTTCTTTGGGGCAAACCTTATCTATCGATTTGAAATAGTTATTGCGCATGTACGCAAAGCGGTTGGCATCGCGATGGCCATCGTTATAATGAAGAACATCTTTTATTTCCTGATAGGAAGCACTATTGATCCATATTTTCGCGACACCTTTCCCACTGATATAAGCATGTTTCCTTCCTTCTGCTTCTCTGTCATAACGATCTGCATCCTCGCCTGCAGTCACGGTTTTTTCTGATTTAAGTCTCTTGATAAGTTTTTTCATTTCATATCCTATTTGCTTAAAGATGAAATTCGAATCTTTTTTTGTGTTACAAATAATCAAAGTTTATCGAAGACTGAATAACAGACAGAATATCAACGTCACAAACTGGAGGGTACCATTTAGACGAGTGGATTTATCCTGCAGAAAGAAACCATCCCTGAATTTGCCGGGACTTGTTTGAATGGGGTTATAATAACATATGCAACAATTATAGCAAGGGTAAATATTTGTTATTTTTATTAAAAATTAATTGTTGCCTAAAAATATGCAAAATCGGACAGTTGCGCGAACGATGCCTTCAATCTTTTAAAGCTATAATATCTGATCATAGAATTTCGGCAGACTGTCACAACTGCAACAGATAGAATCATGCTCATCACAAGAACTGTATCTATTTTTCCTTCTTAAAGAGCAAGGTGCCCTGCCAGTCCTCCTACCTCAACAATGAAAGAAGACATACAATAAAAATTTGGTAATCTGCTTCGATTCAGCTATTCTTTCATTAACCCACCGCCACTTTTTTCAACCGGTAATGAGAGACCATCCACTCTTCCCCATCGGCATAGCCCCACAGTTCACTGCAGGCCATGAAAAAGATCCGCCAGCGTTGAAACCACAATGCTGCATCCTTTTCCCCATAAACATCCGCCATGAGCGTAATGATTGAATCTTTCCGGGCGTCCATGTTGGCCAGCCAGGCATCTGCGGTCCTGCGGTAATGGGTGCCGCTGACCCGCCAGTGCTTTTCCACCATGAGGTGTTGCTGGAAACGGTAAATCAGGTCGTCGCTGGGCATCATCCCGCCGGTGAAGAAGTACCGTCCCATCCAGTTGTCGTCACCGTCGATCTCGAAGGGGTAGGTAAATCGGCGGTGCGTGAAGATATGAATGAAGAGGCGTCCGCGGTCTTTCAACCAGGCGTCGATGCGTGATAGGAGTAGCTCCCAGTTGCGCATGTGCTCAAACATCTCCACGGATAGAACCCGATCGAAGCGCCGGTCGGTTGAAAAATGGTTCATGTCGGCGGTGATCACCTGAACGTTGTCGAAGCCCCGTTCCCGGCAACGGTTTTCGATGAACCGGCGCTGGAAGGAGGAATTGGAAACCGCCGTAATGCGGCTGTTGGGGTAGTGGGCGGCATTCCACAGGGTCAGGGACCCCCAACCGCAGCCCAGTTCCAGGACGTCCATGCCGTCGGCCAGGCCGGCGCGTTCAGCGGTGACCGCCAGCATGTCCGCTTCGGCCTGATCCAGGGACGTGACGCCGGGATTCCAGAAGCCGCTGCTGTATTTCAGATGCTTCCCCAGCACCTGCTCGAAGAAGGCGGCCGGAACCTCGTAGTGCTGATCGTTGGCCTTGTCCGTGGCAAGGGCCACGGGGCTCTGAGGTATGGTTTCCAAGAATCCGGCAACCGCCTGCCCATGGATATGGGTAAGGCCATGCTGTCTGGCTTCCGCCCTGAGGCGCATGCGATTCAGGCGGCGGATGCCAAGCCGTATCAGCGGGTCTGGAAGCCAGGCCCGCTCGGCCAGATCAATGAGCACTTTCATCGGTTTTTCCTCCGGGGAGGCCGCGGGAAGAAGGTGCTGGTGCGGTCAATGTATTCGGCGTAGCCGGGTCGCCGGGTTTTGAGAGCCGATTCGGTCAGCGGCACGCCGGTCATTTTCAGCAGTACAATGGAAATGATAATTGGACTGATCATCGTCCACCATCCGCCCGGCGTTGGCAGGGCCACCAGGAAGAAACCCCACCAGATTAAAAATTCTCCGAAGTAGTTGGGGTGGCGACTCCAGGCCCACAAGCCCTGATCCATGACCCGACCGCGGTTTTTCGGATCGGCTTTGAACCGGGCCAACTGCCAGTCGCCGACTACCTCGAAAACAAAGCCCGCCATCCACACCAGCGTTCCAATGACATCCAGTGCAGTGAACCGGGGCGGGGCCGGTGACAGTTGGGCCTTTTGCAGCACCAGGGAGATGACCCACAGAAAGAACGCCTGCAGCCAGAATACCTTGAAGATGCTGACAATCCAGAAATACGGACCGCTTTTCTCCCGCCACTGGCCGTAGCGATGGTCTTCCGCTTTGCCCCAGTTGCGCCAGGTCAGATACACGGACAGGCGCAATCCCCAGGCGGCGGTTAAAATCAGGATCAGCAGGCTGCGGCCGGCAAACCCGTTCCCCGTCCAAAAGGTGACGCCGGCCACCAGCACGAAACCCAAGCCCCACAGGCTGTCCACGATGGTGACGTTGTGCCGCAACACACTGAAAATCCAGCCCACGGTCATCATTGCGGCAACCGTGGCCAGGTTGATCAGCGGTATGGTCGTCCAGTTTTCCAGGGTCATTGTTCTTATCCGATCATTTCCGCAGGTTTAAGCGGGTCTGCAACCTTATGGCCCGCCTGTCGGCGGTCGATGGCCGCCCGGATGCGGCCATGGATCTCGCCGCTGATGGGGTAGTAAACTGCAATGGCAATGGCCAGCAGGTTGCAAACGGACGGAACCAGCGCATAAAGGATCCTCAGGGTCAAGCGCACGGTGTCGGTCTGAACAGCATTGGGGGTGTAACCCACGGCACCAAGCACGGCCAGGCCCATGCCAACACCAATGGCCGCGGCCATTTTCTTGGCGATGGACCACAGGCCGATATACTGGCCTTCCCGGCGGCGGCCGGTTTTCAACTCGTCGTAATCGATTACATCCGCCTGGATGGCCGAGGGCAGGGCCAGGGTGGCCCCAAATCCGATGCCGGACACCCCCACCAAAACCGCGTAGATGGCGGTGTCGCCCGGACCCAGAAAAAATACGCCCATGAAGGCCCCGGTGTTGACCGCCATGGATGCAATCCAGGTTTCTTTTTTACCGAAGCGGTGGGCCAGGCGGACCCAGACCGGAAGGAGGAGGATGCCGGTCGCAAAGTAGAGCAGGAGAAACAGGTCCGCCTGGTTTGAACCGAGTACGTACTGCACATAATAGAGGATCAACGTGGCCGGCAGGTTGCTGCCGATGGCGCTGATGGTATAGGCCACCAGCAGAATCATAAAGGGTCGGTTCTCAAAGACCGTTCGAAGGTCTCGCCAGCCCACGGCTGCGGCTATCGAAGGGACATATTCCCGTTCGCGGATGACCCTGACGCACCACCCGCACATTCCCACGACCAGTGGGGCATATATTACGGAAATCCAGAAAAATTGGCTGCGTTGGCCGGCCGCATCGTCACCGGTCTGGAAGATGGCCTGCACCAGGGCCGGTGAAGCCGCCGCAGCCAGGGTGCCGGCGATCAGGAAACCATCCCTCCAGGCAAACAAGGCTGTCCTTGCGTCGTAGTCATAGGTGATCTCCGGACCCAGCGACTCATAAGGAACCGTGACCAGGGTCCAAAACAAAAACAGCGCGTAGATCCAGAAGGCAAACCAAACCGTGCTCATGGTGACCGCTGCCGCCGGGGGGTTGAAAAGAAAAATCAGGGCGATGGCGATGAGTACTGAACCGACCACGATATAGGGCCTGCGGCGACCGAAACGGGAACGGGTCCGGTCGGACAGGGTCCCCATGAGCGGATCGGTGACGGCATCGAAAAGGCGTACACCGAAGAGCAGGGCGCCCGCCACGGCAATGTCAATCCCCACCACATCGGTGTAGAATTTGGGAATGTACACATACACCGGTATACCGATAATCGCCAGGGAGAAGGCCGGGAGGGCATAAGCCAAACGCGTTTTGAAGGATGCGGTTTGCATGAGGGTTAACCGCCTATTCCCAGCAGGGCGTTCTTGAATTGCAGATCATAGGGATTTTTCCCCAACCAAAGCGAGAAAATGGCCGCTGCAAAATCCGCCCCCTCGATGACCCCCATGGACCGGCCGTTGAGGGATAGTTCCGTGCCTGCGCCGGGAAGATAGGTCAAGGCGTAGCGGTCACCTGGCTGGACATCCACGTAGAGGCTGTTGTGATAGTCGATTCGTGGCCGCAGTTGTTCGATCTCCACCGCGTCCAGGTTCTTTGACAATCCCTTATAGGTGGCCGGCCCGAAGTCCTTGCCTTTCAGGGCGTGAAAATACTCGACTTCCAATCGCTTGGGGGTGTCGGAAAGGACGGTTGCGGGATCCACGCCGGGCAGGGTGTACAAGGCTCCTGCGTAGGCCTTGATGAACCGCAGATAGCGCAGTACCCCGGCACCTTTGATTTCCAACGTCTGCTGGCCAATCACCACCTGCTTATCGAAAACGACGTTTTCAACTTCGGTGGCTCCTGCCGGGTGCGCAATCAACACGGTCATTATTAAGACATATCTTGTCCACTTTATCTTCACGCTGTCATTCGCCATTTGGTCACCTCATCATTCAAGCGGGCATTAAGAACACATTTCCTCCGCTACTGGAAAATAAGGTTGTCAGTGGGCAGTGATTTTTCAATGCGATTAGAATTGGGGGCCATTGATAGGAAAAAACTGCCACCCTGATGGCGCTCCTGGACGGTTGCGGGGATCGTGGTGCGGATCATGCCGATCCGTCGAAAGCAAACCGCCAGGCGTGGCGGTG
Source organism: Deltaproteobacteria bacterium (assembly GCA_020444075.1). Classification (GTDB taxonomy): domain Bacteria; phylum Desulfobacterota; class Desulfobacteria; order Desulfobacterales; family Desulfosarcinaceae; genus Desulfosarcina. Next base: position 33,117 of record JAHLLR010000050.1, on the reverse strand, counting down.
AAGGGCCATGCCTAAAGGTAACATGTTGACATTGAAATAAAATTGTGTTCATCCTGTGGCTGCGGCATTCAGGTCTATCGTACATGGGTGCTTGTCTGCAAGTAAGTGACTCTCCCATGTTCCTTACAGCCATCAACAGCGCTCATTCATCCCGTCAACGTTGCAGCGAAGATCCCTCACGGCTTGCCGTGAAGCGATTTCAAAGGAGTCCCCATGAAATTCGAGGCCATCAGGAAAGAGACCGTCATGCGCAATCCGCAAAAGGAGATGGCGGAAAAGCGCATCCCCAGTGAGATCCGCGTCGACCCGCTGACCGGCCGCACCGCCCGGATCTGCCATTTCATGGACCTGCAATGGGAAAAGCCGGATTTCGAAGCCCTCGTGGCCGGTACCGAGGCGTGGTGTCCCTTCTGTGGTGACAGGGTGATCGAGGTAACCCCCTGCTTCCCCAAGGACCTCATCGCCGAAGGCCGCATGCAAAAAGACGACATGGTCATCTTTCCCAATATCGCTCCCTACGACAGCATCGGCGCCGTGGCCACCTTCGGATCCCGGCATTACATCCCCATGACGGCGTTTACGCCGGCCCACATGGCGGCCGCATTCGGCTTCGCCCTCGATTTTTTCCGCCGCGTGGAGGCTTCCGGTCATCCTGAGTCCGTCTACCACATCGTCAACTGGAACTATATGCCGCCGGCGGGCAGTTCGCTGATCCACCCGCATCTGCAGGTCTTTTCCACCTCGTCGGCCCCGAACCTCATGCACCAAGAGCTCGAAGCATCGAAAGGCTATTTTGACAGCCATGGATCCACCTACTGGGATGACCTGGTAGCCGCGGAAAAGCAATCGGGCCGCCGCTATCTGGGCCAGATCGGCCGTTCACACTGGCTCAGCGCCTTCGCTCCCATGGGGGTTGCCGGCGATGTCCTCGCGGTGGTGGACGGTGCCCGATGCACACTGGATCTGACAGAAAATGACCTGGCGGATGTCGCCACCGGCCTGGCCAGACTGATGGCCGAATATGACAAGATGGGGATTTACAGCTTCAACATGAATTTTTTTACCGGCGACCGAGCGGACGACCACTTCCGCTTTCACCTGCTTTTCTCACCTCGAACCTTCTTCAACCAGAAGCTGGGAACGCCGGACATCGGCGCCCTGCGCAACCTGTTCAACGAAACGCTGTGCATGGCCTACCCGGAGGAGATCAATACGCTGTTGAAGCGAGGGTTTTGAAGCACCGCCGCTTTTTCTGGAGATTGGGATCTAATCCCACGAGTCGGCGTTGGCGGTGATGATCCCACGGAACGGCTGGCTGGCCGCCGTTCAACCTGCTGCTAATCGATCAGTTTCTCTTCGATCTTTTCCGCAAGGTCACCCCGGCCTCGGCTCCGAAGCGGTTCAACCAGCTCTTTATAAAAGGGCTCGCGTACACGGATGGTGATGCTGAAGGCATCCAACCATGCCGGGTCGACTGAATCGTCCTCAAATGCCCGGGTCTTGCCCAGCAGGCCCAGGGCCTCCAGTTCCAGCATGGTGCGCACGCACTTCTCACAACGACCGCAGTTGAGCTTTTCCGGCACGTTGGCCAGGCAGACGCGGAAATTCTGGAAGGCCACATCCCAGTCCGATACAATTTTCAGTTTTTCCATACGGGACAACCCGACATCCCGGTGGCGGATCTGAAGATCGGTGCTGCCGTATTCCGGGTCCAGCAGGGGGTGGGAGCCGCAGGGGTGCAGGTGGAGGATGTCGTAGGAGGATGCCAGCCAGGCCAGGTTGATTCGCGGGGAGAAGGCGTGGACGGCGGCGGCGAGCACGGCCCCGAAAAACTGGTTGAGCCACAGGTCGCGGTTGTCGCACAGGTGGCGGATGTTGGTATAAATGGGAATGAGGTTCAGGCCGGCGTCGGCCGCCACGGGTCGCATGGCCGCCTTGGCGCGTTCGAACACGTGGTATTTGGCGCCCCGTTCGACCACCCCGCCGATGTCGAAGCCGTGGACCAGCAGGGCGTCCCTGGGATACGCGGGATGGGTCGGGGCATAGCCGTCTTTGATCCGCTTGAGGGCGGCCAGCGAATCCATGCCTCCGGACAGGAAGATCCCTGCGTGGCGATTCTTTCCATCCTGCAGAGCTGTTCTGACCAGCGGCGCATCGATGCTCAGCGGCTGAAATCGGCCGTCGGTCCAGTGATGCATGATAACCATGACCGTTTCCAGTCCCTCCTTGAGCCGGGGACAGATGGCTTCATCGAGAGCCAGGCGCCGTTCTGCGAAGTGAAGGGCAGGGATAATGCAGCCCACGGCAAAGGCATGGGGATTGGGGAAGATCGATTCAGCATAAGCCGTTTCAGTTTCGATGAAGATCTCCTTCGCCGGCTGGTCGCTGTCCTCGAAGGTCACCGTAGCCGCGGCACGGATCAGGCCGCCGTTTTTCTTCATTTGAAGGTCGGAAAGTCTCATCTCAAAGGCCCATGCTTTCTCGCTTTTCGCGGTACCGATCCATGGCAAAGTGGACGATGCGGCCGGCGATGTCCAGGCCGGTGGCCGCCTCCAGGCCTTTGAACCCCGGCGAGTAGTTCACCTCCACGATAAACGGGCGGTCATCCTTGTCCACCATCATGTCCACCCCGGCCACATCGCATCCCACGGCCGCCGCGGCAGTGACGGCGGTTTGTTCGAGTTCTGGAGCTAATGCCGTAGCCTTGATGTCACTTCCCAGGTGGTAATTGGCCCGAAAATCGCCTTGGGCCGGGATAAGGGACACCGCACAGACCAAACCTCCGCCGATGACCAGTGCTCGAAAGTCCCGGCGCTTTTCGGGCGGCAGATAGCGTTGGACCATGAGGCCCCGGCGGCGATCCAATGCGGGCAGGGCCCGCTGACGGGCATCGTTTCCGTTCATGATCCGTAATACCCCGTCTCCCTGACGCTCGCTGACCTGTTTGGCCACCACCGGGTAGCCGCCCATTTGATCAACGGCATGAAAAAAACCCGATGGGTCGTTGACGAAAATGGTGTCGGGGCAGGGCAGGCCGGCGGCGGTCAGCACCTGCTGGGTGAGAAATTTATTGCGGGCGACGGAAACCGCGTCATGATCGTTGACCAGCGACACGCCCATGAGCTGGAACTGGCGGATCAGGGCCAGACAGGCATCGCCGATCTGGGCTCCCTGCCTGGGCAGCACCACCTGGGGCAGGCGAGCGGAATGTTCTCCGGTCACTTCCAGTTGGCCTGCCGCCGTTGTCGGCCACAGGCGATAGGGATGGATGAGAATGCCCTCGTGCCCGGTCTGGCGGGCTGCTTCCAGCAGGCGGCGGTTGGGGTGGTAGGCGGGTTCCTGAACCGTGATGATGCCGATGCGAATGGCCATTTACGAGGTCTTTCCTTCCTGGGTGTCGATCATCCACTCCGGCATCCAGATGCCCACCGGCTTGCCGGCCTTTTCGCTGAAATAGGTGGCAACCTGGCGGGTGCGGTTGCGCATGGCGATGACCTTGGTGGCCGCGTTGTCCTCGGCGATGACGGAAAAGATCTTCCGGTCGCCGGCCCGTCGGGTCAGTCCTTCCAAAAGTCGTGTCCCGATGCCCAGCCCCCGGTATTCGGGACGCACCGAGGTGTATCCCCGCTCGAGGTATCCGGTGAGGTCCAATCCTGATTGCCGGCGGACATCCTGGATGTATTCGGGCCTGGGGTTCTTGAGACTGGAATTGCCGACGATGACGCCTTTTTCCTGCACATAGCCGATGAGATGAGCCCGCTCCAGATTGAACCGGACATGGGTGGTCGCCACCGTGCCCCCGGCTGCCACCATGGCGCAGATTTCGTCCAGGTATCCGGCCGGCAGCCGGTCCGGCGGGAGGAAGTGGTATTCCAGGGCATCGCCGAGTGCATAGAGGCTTTCCTGATCATCATCAAGGCGAAGGCGCAGCACCCGGTCTTTGGTCAACCGGTCCACCAGTAAAAACCGGTTCACCGGGTCGTTCACCGCCTGCCACAGCGGCCGGCCGGGCAACGGACGCACCTGACCATAATCTTCATTGGCATGGCAGCCCCGATCGACGGTGCCGGTTGTCTCCCAGGAGTGGATGATGTTCGGCTGGCTGGCGATGGTCCGGCAGGTTTTTAATGAAGCATCTGCATCATGGACCACCAGGTGGTTCCAGATGCCGGCCCCGGAGAATGCCTTGAAGAAGCCAACATCCGGCAGCGGCCCCCTGACGTGCCATTGGATTTGGACGAGGGCGCTGTCATTGTCCACCGTCATGATTTCAGACTCGATAGAACGATCGATGGTGCTGGAAAGGGACAGACGCAACCGGGGCCTTCGCTGGTTAATCACCATCAGCAGGTCTTTTAACCCGGCCGGTTCGATTTCATCCGGACATACCAGATGGATCGTGTCGTGACGCGCTGATAACTGCTCTAAAAGATCCAGCACGTGTTTGCCGATAGGGGAGAGCCCGTCCGGGTGAGCATCCCATCGGTGGGTTTGGATCGACCGATCGGAAAAGATCTTCCTGACCTGGGCCATGGTCGATGGCGGCCCGGCGGACAATGCCGTGGGCGGCTGAACCAGCAGAATCGAAAACGGGGCGGTAACATTCATATTTTTCGGGAAAGCAATCTCTAATCGATTGGAGTTCCGGTGACAACCTCAACGACCTCTTTCCGGCGGTAAACCGGCGCCTTTCTGCTTCAGTCGTTCATTCTCCCGAAGGATGTAGTCACGGTGCGTGCGTTCGTCATCGGCATGTTCCACCCTTTTTGCCGCCTTTTGCCCGAATCGGAGGGGTTGACCACAAAAAAACTTGCCGAACCGTCCTATGGCCTGAACCATAGGGAATTTGTTCGATGGTGTCAATTGCAAAGGTCCCGTTGGCCCCCTGCTTTGCCGCCCAATCGCTCAGGGTTGCTAATTGGCTAAAATTGAAGTAAATTAAATCATCCTGCCATGCATACAAACAAAGGACGGTCCTTGCCATGAAGATCGCTTACCTGATGGATCCGCTGGAAGCCATCCAGCCTGAAAACGAAACCACCAGCCACCTGATGTATGAAAGTAACGAGCGGGGACATGCGATCTATTTTTTAGAACCCCACGATGTCTACATACGGGACGGCCAGGTGGTGGCCCGCATGCGCAACATAACCGTAACACCGGGCCTGGGCATGGCGGAATACTGGCAGGCGATTATCCGCTGCACCAAACAGGACCATCTTATTTTCGAAGCCGTCACCCAACTCGATGCCCTGTTTCTGCGCAGCAACCCGCCGCTCAACTACCAGATCATGGAATTTTTGCAGACCGCCAACAACCGCGTCTTCATCCTCAACAGCACCACCGGCCAGATCCTGGGCAACAGCAAACTCTACATTCTCAACTTTCCGGAGATCATCCCCGAGACGCATGTATCCAGGGATCCTTCCCGCCTGCGCAAAATCATCGACGATTTCGGCGGGGCCATGGTGGTCAAACCCCTGCAGCGGTTCGGGGGTGAGGGCGTGATCAAGGTGAGCACCCGGGACCGGACGAACCTGAATTCGCTGATCCACTACTACGTGCGGGCCTACGAATCCTACGCCCACCGCGAGCCGATCATGGTGCAGGAGTACCTGAAGAGCGTCAAGCAGGACGGAGACATTCGGATCCTGCTGCTCAACGGGGAGATCATCGGCGCCATGCGCCGGAAACCCAAAAAAGGGGATTTCCGCACCAATGTCCACGCCGGCGGCGAGGTGTTCGCCCACCGGGTGACGGCAGGTGAGCGGCATATCTGCGAGACCATCAAGGACAAGCTGGTCGCCGACGGACTCTATTTCGTGGGCATCGACATCATTGCCGACAAGCTGGTGGAGGTCAATTGCGTCAGCCCGGGAGGCATCCCCCGGATCAACCGGTTGAACGATGACCGCCTCGAGCGCAAAGTCATTGATTTCATCGAGGGCAAAGTCAAAGGGATCGGCCCCAAATCCCACCGAAAGCGGGTCTGAGCATGGATGGCCGCAACTGTTGGCGAAGAGGGGTCCTGCTGCTGTTGACCGCGGTTATGCTGACGGCCTGCCATGAGAAGAATACTCACCACGTCCTGAACATCGGTCTGGCTGAAGAACCCCGGACGCTCAATGTATGGTTGGCCAGCGACGCCAATTCCCGCAAGGTGCTTTCCCTGATCTACCAGCCCCTGTACGTGTATGATCCGGACACCCTGGATCTGGTGCCCTGGCTGGCTGAATCCATGCCGGTGTATGATGCGCAGACCTTGTCCTATTCCGTGACGCTCCGGGAAGCCCGATGGTCCGATGATACCCCTTTCACGTCGCGGGATGTGGCCTTTACCGGGAGCCTGATTCAATCCTTCAAGGTCCCCCGCTATGCGTCAGATTGGGATTTTATCAAACGGATTGAAACGCCGGATTCCCGGACCGTGAGATTTTACTTGAAACAACCCATGGCGGCGTTTCTCACCGGGACCTTGTCGACCCCCATCGTCCAGGAAAAGGAGTGGGCTGACTTTGCCGAAAAAGCGCAGACTACCGAGAAGCCGCTGACCGCACTGGTCAATCACCGCATGCAGCATCCCGTGGGTACCGGACCCTTTACGCTGGAGCAGTGGCGGCGGGGGGCATTTTTGCACCTGAAGAGGAATCCCCATTTTTTCGGTATCGGCAAAACCATCGGCGGCCGCACCCTGGGGCCGTTCGTCGACGATCTCGTCTACACCGTGTTCGGTACGTCGGATGTAGCCATACTGGCCCTTATAAAGGGTGACATCGACATGTTATGGTGGCCCATCCAGCCCGGCTATATGGCCGATCTGAGTCGGCGGAAGGAGATCCGCCTGTTCACCAACGAGAAGAGCGCCCTCTACTTCATGGGGTTCAACCTGCGGCGGCCACCCTTCAACGACATGGCCCTGCGCCGGGCCGTGGCGTATATGATCGACAAAAAATTTATTGTCTCGCGGATCCTCCAGGGCCAGGGCACCAAGATGTTCTCGGTGGTTCCGGAGGAAAACCGTTTCTGGTGCTGCACCGATCTGCCGCGATACGGAGACGGCATGAGCCGGGAAAACCGGCTGAAAGCCGCCTACCAGGTGCTCGTCGATGCGGGTTACAGCTGGGCGGTGCCGCCGGTGGATGCCGCCGGCAACCTTCAGGCCGCCAGAGAGATCCGGCTGCCCGGGGGACAACCCATGAAGCGGTTCACCATCCTGACACCGCCGGCGGACTACGACCCGCACCGGGCCACCAGCGGATTGATGATTCAGGAGTGGCTCAGGGAACTGGGCATGCCCGCCTACGCCCGGCCCATGGCCTTCTCCTCCATGCTGGAGCAGATAAAAGGCCACCATGACTTTGACGCCTTCATCCTGGGATACGGGCATTTGGGCCTCGATCCGGACTATGTGCGCAACCTGTTTCATTCCGCCAACGACAAATCCCGGGGCTGGAACATGAGCGGATACCGCAACTCCGCCTTCGATGAAATGGCCGACCGATCTATTTCCGAAATGGACCCTGTCAAGCGGCAGGCGCTGGTGATGGAGATGCAGAAACTGATCGCCCGCGACCTGCCCTATATACCCCTGTACAAACCTTCCGTGGTGGAGGCCGTGCGCAGGGACCGCTTCGAAGGCTGGGTGGAGATGCTGGAAGGGATCGGCAACATCTGGTCCATGTGCCAGGTCAAACCGGTGAGCAGCGATGGGGCTTAAACGATTCGTACTCAGACGGCTGGTGGAGATCGCCGTGATCTTTTTCGTGATCATGACGGTGCTCTTCGTCCTTTTCCGGCTGGCACCGGGGGATCCGGTTTCCCGGATGGTGGATCCTTCCATGACCCCTGAGGACGCCCGTCTGCTCATGGAGAGCATGGGCCTGGACCAGCCCCTGTGGACGCAGTACCTGTACTACCTGAAGAACGTGGCCACCGGCAACATGGGGGTCTCCTTCCACTACGGCGAACCGGTGATCGATATCCTGATGAACCGGCTGCCCAACACCGTTCTGCTGTTCACGACGTCTATCCTCCTGTCAGCCCTGCTGGGGGTGTTCCTGGGAAAAATTGCCGCCTGGAAACGCGGTCAGCGAACCGACACACTGCTGACTATCGGGGCGCTTTTCTGCCATACCTTGTTTCTGCCCTGGCTGGCCCTGATCATGATCTGGTTTTTCGCCTATCGGGTCGGCTGGTTCCCCATCACCGGAATGGTTTCACCGGATGTGTGGATTGACCCGGGTGCCGGTTGGCTGGCCAAAGCCCTGGATGTGCTCCACCACATGGCCCTGCCGCTGATGACGCTCATCCTGATCCATTTCGGCAGTTACCTGCTGGTGATGCGCAGCAGTATGTTGGATACCCTCAAGGACGACTACATCATCACCGCCAGGGCCAAAGGCCTGGAGGAAAAGACCATCCGGGACCACCACGCAGCGCCCAACGCAGCCCTTCCCGTGGTGACCAGCGTAGGACTGAGCCTGGCATTTTCGATCAACGGCGGGGCATTGACCGAGACGGTGTTCACCTGGCCGGGCATCGGGCGCGAACTGGTTTTTTCCGTCAGCCACAGCGACTATCCGCTGGCTCAGGCCGCCTTTTTGATTATCGCCATCGTGGTGCTGGTGGCCAACCTGGTGGTGGACGTGCTTTACGCCTACCTCGATCCGAGGATACGGTACTGATATGACCGACGCAAATCTCCCATCCCCGAAAACGGGAACTACCCCCGGCATGGCAGCCGGCAGAGCCTTGCCCCATTGGGTGGATCGTTTTCTGGGCGGCTGGAGGGTGTACCGGAAAAACACCATCGGCCGAATCGGCATGGCCCTGCTGGTCCTTTTTGCCCTCATGGCCACGACCAGCTTTATCCCGCAATGGGTTGACCCCATGTACCATCCCATGACCGGTGTGGACCCGCAGATTTCCTACAGCACCGGTCCCAGCCTGCGCCACTGGCTGGGCACGGATTTTATCGGCCGGGACATCTTCAGCCAGTTGCTGGCCGGCGCCCGCATCGCCTTCATGGTGGGCATTTCATCGGCGCTGATCAGCATCCTGTTCGGCACCACCATCGGGATGGTGGCCGGATATGCGGGAAAACACACCGACCTGATTCTCATGCGGCTGGCGGATATGATCATGGTCATGCCCACCCTGTTGGTGGTGCTGCTTTTGTCGGCGCTGTTCGGCCAGTTGAATATCTGGATCATCGTGTTGATGATCGCCCTGTTCCGATGGCCCGGGGTGGCCCGGGTGATCCGGTCTCAGACCCTGTCCCTGCGGCACCGGCCCTTCATCGAGGCGGCACGGGTGGCCGGCGCTTCGCACCTGCGCATCATATTCAGGCATATTCTGCCCAACGTCATGCCCCTGGCACTGCTCTACATGACCTTCAGGGTCACTTCGGCCATTATCATCGAAGCTGCCCTGGCGTTTTTGGGGTTCGGTGACCCGGGTACGGTCAGCTGGGGGATGATGCTCCAGTGGGTGTGGAAGACGGGCCACATGTTTCAGGCCCCTTACTGGATGCTGCCGCCGGGAATTTGCATTTCCCTGATCACCATGGCCTTTTACATGACCGGCCGGGCCATGGATGACGTACTGGATCCACGATTGCGGGAAGAGGAGACAACGCCGTGACCCCGGCCCTGCTGGAAGTGAACAACCTGAGCATCGGCTACCGGACCGCCGGAGGGATTGCCATGGCGGTGGACGATGTCTCCTTTCGCGTGGACCGGGGGGGCTCCCTGGGCCTGGTGGGCGAATCCGGATGCGGGAAGACCACCATCGGCATGGCCCTCATGGGACTTTTGGCGCCCAATGCGACGATCGTTTCCGGGCAGGCCCGTTTTGAAGGCGAGGACCTGATCGCCGTCAGCGGAGAGAGAATGCGGCAGATCCGGTGGCGTCGGATTTCCATGATCTTTCAGGCCGCCATGAATGCCCTGAATCCGGTGCATCGAGTTCAGGACCAGATCTCGGAAGCCATCATCACCCATGAACCGGATCTGTCCGGTCATGCAGTGGCCCACCGGACCCGATCCCTGTTTGACCTGGTCAAAATTCCCGAAAGCCGGCTTCAGGACTATCCCCACCAGTTCTCCGGGGGAATGCGCCAGCGGGTGATTATTGCTATGGCATTGGCCTGCAACCCGTCACTGATCATAGCCGACGAGCCCACCACAGCCCTGGACGTCATCGTCCAGAATCAGATCCTGAGCGCCATCGGCACGTTCCAAAAGGAGATGAACCTCGGCATGATCTTCATTTCCCATGATCTCGCCGTCGTGGCGGATGTGTGCACCCATATCGGGGTCATGTACGCGGGGCGCATGGTCGAATACGGCAGCCGGCAGGAGGTGCTGGACTGCCCGGGCCATCCCTACACCCGCATGCTGGTGGGGTCCCTGCTCACCCTGTCGGACCAGCCGGCCGACCTGTCGGGGATATTTGTTACTAACGGTGAAAACGGGGCGGCTGCCACGGGCGGCTGCCCGTTAAATCTGATCTGTCCGGATGCTACGGTCGTTTGCCGGCGGGAACAGGCCGGGTGGGTCGACCTTACCGGGACGCACCGGGTGCGCTGTCCGTATGCCGGAAAGGGGCGCTGACATGGATACGGCCGGTATCGCTCCCCTCCTTTCGATGACCGACGTGACCAAGGTCTATCATGCCGGGCAATCCCTTTTCGGGAAAACCGGAAGCCCTGTTGTCGCCCTGGACCACATCAGCCTGGAGATCAACCCCGGGGAGATATTCGGCCTGGTGGGTGAGAGCGGCAGCGGTAAAACCACGGCCAGCCGGCTGATCGTAGGGCTGGAAACCCCTGATGGCGGGCGTATTCAGCTTGACGGGCAGAACATCGTGGGACTCAAAGGACGGGCACGACTGGAATTCACGAAACAGGTCCAGGTAATCTTCCAGGATCCGTACCAGAGCCTCAACGCTCATTTTTCCATTTTTGACACCGTGTGCGAACCGCTGATCATTCATGGCCTCGGGGACCGGGTGGCGCGCCGGGTTCGGGTTTGCGAGGCCCTCGAAACCGCCGGACTGACGCCGCCGGAAATGTATCTGGAGCGCTACCCCCATCAGCTTTCCGGGGGCCAGCGCCAGCGGGTGGCCATCGCCCGGGCCATGGTGCTTGAGCCCCGGTTCCTGATCGCCGACGAGCCGACCTCCATGCTCGATGCCTCGATCTCCTTTCAGATTTTCCAGTTGCTGAACCGTTTGCGGGAGACCTTCGGCGTCACCATGCTGTTCATCACCCACAGCCTGGCGGCGGCGAGGAACCTGTGCGACCGGGTGGGCGTGATCTACCGTGGGCGACTGGTGGAGCAGGGGTCGGCCCAGGAAACCATCATGCATCCCCGGCACCCATACACCAAAGCGCTGCTGGACGCCCATCCCCGTTTCGGCAGCAGCGGTCACAGGCGATTCGGCACCCTGCTCCTGACCGAACGCCCCCGACCGTCCACCGACCACTGCCTGTTCTACCCCCGCTGCGGTCTGGCCGTGGACAATACCTGCAATCTGCAAGCCCCGACGCTGAAGACCCTGGACGCCGGCCACCGTGTTTCCTGTTTTCTTTTTTAACAGGTGCGCATCATTGCCTGGATCGGTTTTTGGGCTTATTTTAACCAGATTCATCTTAACCCAATTCACCAATTGGCTTTATCCTCATCCGGACGGCCATAACTGTTATCCGGTATCATGCCCATGAAAACGGAAGCGCCGACCCCACAATCTGAAACGCCCACGAAGGACAAGGGGATACGCGAGATCCTGCTGGCCGGCGTATTTTGGCGCATTCTCGTTATCGAGATGGTCCTGCTGGTTTGGTCCGTTGTCTATAAGATGGCCTCTGAGAATGCCAGCGGCGAGGATCTTATGTGGTATGCGCTGCGAATCATTCTGTTGGTGGTCGTTATTCTTCTGTTCATGATGGTGACCCTGCGCCGTTTTCTGGAAAGAAAAATTATCCGGCCCATGGAAGCCATATCCGAGGGTAATCGCCGGTTGGATGTTGCCCATCCTGAGGTGGACAATGTTCCGCTGGACGAGGATGTGGCCGTCGAAATCCGGGAGATCGTTTCCACCCGGGGCAAAATGCTGGAGGCCATCCTGAATGTGTCCAACCAGCGGCTTCAGTTGGTCAATTTTATCAAGGACACCTTCGGCCGTTATCTGAGCCGCAAGATCGTCGACGAAATACTGGAGTCTCCCGACGGGCGGCGGATCGGCGGCCGTCGGCAGACGGTGACCGTGCTTATGTCCGACCTGCGGGGCTTTTCAGACCTGTCCGACTCCAGAGATCCGGAAGAAATGGTCCGTATTCTCAACCGCTACCTGGAAGCCATGACCCAGGTCATTCAGCGATATGACGGCGTCATCGACGAATTTATCGGCGATGCCATTCTCACCGTGTTCGGTATCCCGGAAGAAAAAGCCGACGACCCGACTCGGGCCGTGGCCTGTGCCCTGGCTATGCAGCAGACCCTGGCCGGCTTGAACCAGGCGTTGGTTGCCGATGGGCTGCCGCCTCTGGAGATGGGGATCGGGATCAACACCGGTCCGGTGGTCGTGGGGAACCTGGGTTCCGAAGCCCGCACAAAATACGGTATTGTCGGTGCCGTGGTCAATGTCGCCTCGCGCATTGAATCCAATACCGTCGGCGGGCAGGTGCTGGTGGGTGAGGCCACTTACGCACGGGTCAGCGCCCAGGTGACGGCAGAGTCGCCCATGACCGTCATGATGAAGGGACTCAAACGACCCCTGGTCTGCTACCCGGTGACAGCTATCGGCGGGCCATACAACATTCGCTTCGCCCTGAAACCGCCTGATCCGCTGGTGGAGATCCGATTGCCTTTTGAATTGTGGCATATGGACGGCAAAAAAGTGGTTGCCGGACCCATTGTTGGGGAAACGCACCAGCTCAACGCATCGACATTTATCGTTCATGTCCCGGAATCCCTGGCGGCGTTGACAAATGTAAAGCTCCTATTTACGTTCTGCGAGGAAGCGCACTGTTTTTCAGACGTCTACGCCAAGGTGATCGGCATGGAAAATAACGGGCAACCGCCCGTTTATCGGTTGCATATCACTTACATGGATCAGCAGGACAGGGCGCTGCTGGACCGCTGGATACGGGCTGCCTGAGGATAATTGAATGAAATCCCATCGGTTTTGCGCAAGCACATATCCCTCTGCCCGGGCCGGGCTTTTTACTTCCCGTGGCCTGCCGGGGAGTCGTCAATCGCACTCGGGAATCGTCATTTTTTGTCGTTTCCTGTTGATTGTGGCGTGTCTGTTTCCATTTCAGCGTGCAATGGCGGCCGGCATCCCTGAAAAAACGGTGACCAACGCCATCGGCATGGAGTTCGTGCTGATCCCCGCCGGCATGTTCATTATGGGAAGCCCCCTCGAAGAAGTAAACCGGGGTGTGTCCGAGATCCAGCATACGGTTACCATCACCCGACCCTTTTACATGCAGACCGCCGAAGTGACCGTCGACCAGTGGCGGGCGGTCATGGGGCGTAGCTTTTTTGCCAGAAAGAAGGGGACCCCGGATATGCCGGTGGTCAAGGTGTCCTGGTATGACTGCAAGAAATTTATCCGCAAACTCAATTCGATGACGGGTGCTCAATACCGGCTGCCCACCGAGGCCCAGTGGGAATACGCCGCCCGGGCAGGCAGCAAGACGGCCTATTTCTGGGGAAATACCATTGACTGTGCCCGTGCCATGTTTGCCAACAACCCCATGAGGTATGACGCCTGTGTTCCCGACAATCGGTCTTCGGGAGTGGAACCCGCCGGGCCGGCACCGGTGAAGCACTATCGCCCCAATGACTGGGGGCTGTATGACATGCACGGCAATGTCTGGGAGTGGTGCGAAGACCTCTTCGATCGCTACGATGCCGTTTCCGTGGTCGATCCCTGCCAAACCAGTTCGGGCGAGGACCGGGTGCGTCGCGGAGGCAGCTGGTTCGGTCCGGGATATTCGTGTCGAAGCGCCAACCGGGCCTATGGCCACCCGATGAGCCGGCTGCAGAACACCGGTTTCCGGCTGGTTATGGTATTGCCTGACCAGCCGATTCACACTTCTCAGCCCCAATAGTGGGGGCGACGTTTCCATTGACAGACACTCGACCTTCAGCATTCGCCGTCGTTGGCAACGGACCTGGACGAGGACGAGGTTTCGGCTCCTGATAAGGGAAAACCCTATTGGCAATCCATAAAAAGATAAGCCGCTGGTTAAACGTTCATGAGGATGAGATCGGCCTGTTCATGTGGACCGTCGCCCTGCTGTTTCTGGTTCGCAGCTCGGGAATTTTCCTGAATAATTATGCTGAAACGGCGTTTTTAAAGCGTTATGGCGTGGAATACATGCCTGTCGTGAACATGATCAACGCCGTGGTGACCTTTTTCGTCATGGGGGTCATGACCGGATTCATGAACCGCCTTCCCGGAGCCCGGTTGCTGTCCCGCCTTTTCATTTTCTGCGGTCTCTCCGTGGCGGTCATCCGTGCCGTCATCCCCTTTGGCGTCGACCTGATATACCCCGCCCTTTTTATGCTGAAATCCCAGTACGAGGTGCTTCTGGCGCTGTTGTTCTGGAACCTGGCCAACGATCTGTTCAACACCCGGCAGTCCAAGCGGCTCTTCCCGCTGATCACCGCCGGCGGGGTCATCGGTCAGATTCTGGGCAGTTTCGCCACCCCGCTGGTGTCCCGCTGGCTCTATCTGGACAACCTTCTGGTGATATACGTGGTCACCGCGCTGGCCGGCGCATGGGCCGTGCGGTCGATGGGAAAGCGGTATCCCACTTTGCTCTTTCAGCAAAAAAAAGAGGATGGCAAACCGGAGCGGACCTCCATAATCGAGGAGTTCAAGACGGTGCTGCCGCTGATGAAATCCTCCGTGCTGGTAAAAATCCTCGTGGTGCTCACCTTCATGCCCAACGTGGTGATCCCCATCATGAACTATCAGTTCAATTTTGCCGTTAACGAGCAGTTTGCCACCGAATCGGGCCTCATCGAATTTTTCGGTTATTTCAGAGGTGTCCTCAATATCGTCAGCCTGGTGATCCTGCTCTTCGTGGGCAAGCTATACGACCGCTTCGGGCTGGCCGTGGCCTTGATGTTTCACCCCTTCAACTATGTGATTGTGTTTATTACCTTCCTTTTTCGGTTTGATGCCGTGGCAGCCATGTATGCGCGCATGTCCGCCAACATCATTCGCACCACCATCAACATCCCGGCTATGGCAGTGGTGACCGGCCTGTTTCCGGAGTCCTACCGGTCCATGATCCGGCCTTTTCTGCGCGGCACCGTCGTGCGCATCGGTCTGTTTCTCGGATCAGGACTTATCCTTCTTTCCGACGCCCTGATGTTCCACCCGCGCTATCTCTCCCTGGTGGCCCTGCCATTTGTTCTCATCTGGGTGGTCACTCCCTTTATTTTAAAACGCCGGTATGCCGGCATTCTTTTAGATCTGGTTTCAGACGACAGGATCGACTTTCGCTCCCTGGACGCCAATGAGATAGGTCAGGTCTTCCGAGATAAGAAAGTTCAACAGGGCCTCATCCGGCGATTCAGGAACACGTCAGGTGAGAATCGGCTGTGGTATGGCCGTCTGCTGGGCGCCCTATCCGTTCCGGACCTGGACGCCCATCTGTTGGCGGCGTTTCAGGAAGAGCAGGATGCGCAAACCCGTATCGGGATCATTGACCTTCTTTCCGATCAGGCGGGATCGGCGGCGGTTAAAGTATTCAGCGAACGGATCGATACGGGGACGCCCGAGTTGCTCGTGTCCATGATCGATAACGGCCACCGGATATCGCCGGAGACGTTCGCCCCCTTTAATCGACGCATTTATGAATCGTCTCAACCGATAGACCTCAAGGGACGAGCCGTGGGCTCCCTTTACACGGTGGACCCGGAACGGTTCGGCCCGGTCATCGATGCGTGGCTGGCGTCGGATGACACCGGCAGGCGTTGTGCCGGCATCATCGCTGCCGGAGTCTGCCGGGACAGGCGCTTTGCTGAGCGGTTGAAAACGCTTTTGTCAACGTGCGATGATGATGCCGTACTGGTTCTGGTTCTGGACAGCCTGCGCGCCATCGACGTGAGGGGCCTCAACCCCCGGGTTGAGGCCCGACTGGGGGACCCGGAAGCGCGCATGCGTCGCGCCGTGCTCGACGTCTACCAGATCGAAGATGAAGCCTCCCTGAAAAATGTGATCGCCTTGCTGGGGGACGATTCCGGGGAAATTGCCCGGCTTGCCCGCGAGAAGATCAGGACCGCCGACTACCAGAATAGCCTGCGGCTGGTAAAATCCCTTTCGCTTCCCCGCAAAAAATTGAGAGAGGCCCTGTTTGGTCTGCTGGCGGATATGGCCATTAAGGATCTGGATGTTTTCCGTTTTGTTCAGCTTCAGGCCCTGGCCTGCTACCAGCTGATGATTCAGGCCCGTGGGATCCGGACGCTTCCCGAAGGAACTGTTCGGGACTTGCTGGCCGGCCATCTCGACGAGCGGGTCTGGTTTACCCTGAAGACAACGCTGCGTGTACTGGCCGCCCAGGATCAATCCGGACGGATGCACATGGTCGCCAGGAGCATCTTCTCGTCGGACAGGCGCCAGCGGGCCAACAGCCTGGAGGCGATGGACGACATCCTGGACAACAGCCTGGTCCGCATACTGGCGCCGCTTTTTGATGACATGGATATTTCAGAGCGTATCGCTGCGGGGCGAAGGCTTTTCCCCAGCGGACTGCCGGAGCCGACGGCCTCGGCCCTTATCGGCGACCTGCTGATCAGCCGAAACTGGGTCACCCTGGTTCTGACCCTCACCCTGCTTCGGCAAATGGCGCTTTCACCCGACTATTCCCGGCAGGTTCAGGATCTCGCTGAACACAAAAATCCGCACGTATCTCTTGCGGCGATAGAACTACTTAAAAAAAGGCCGGAGTCCCCGTCCGGACAGGAGGCAGCGATGAAAACGGCGACCACGATTCCCTTGACGGATAAAATATTGCACCTGAAAACGATCGAGATCTTTGCCGATCTGTCCGTCAACGAACTGGCGGCTGTGGCTTCGGTCACCGAGGAGGCGTCTTTCGGTGAGGGGGAAATGGTTTTCCGTGAAGGAGCGACCGGCGACACCCTCTTTCTGATCGTGGAGGGCGAAGTGGCGGTGATCAAAGACTGCAACGCGGACAAAGAAATCGAATTGGACAGCATCGGACCCGGTGACTATTTCGGGGAGATGGCCCTCTTCGGCGATGACCGCCGCTCGGCAACCATCCGGGTAAAAAAAGATGCCCGATTCCTGACCCTGCACAAGCAGGAACTTCAGGAAATCGTGCGCGAGTATCCCCAGATCGCCCTGCATGTCTGCCGGGTCCTCAGTGTGAGAATTCGCCGCCTTCACGGCAAAATTTCGGACCAAAGCTGCTGAACATTTCACCGGTCGAACTTGCTTGGGTATATTTCGCCGACACCTTTGCGGCCAATTCCGACCACCCCTCCATGGATGACCCGCGGATTGACTTTGTCCATGCCGATTGGTACACCCCTGACCTGACCGATAGGAATTTAATTTGATACGAGCGATGAAAAATAAGCGAAAGCCCCTTTTCAGACACCCGAAGATTGTCATTTCTCCATGCGAATTTGGCCATGGGATTTTCACGACGACCTATATCCCCGCGGACACTACGCTTGAGGAGTGCCCTTATCTTCGGATTAAAGCCGGCGAATGCGGTGCTTCCCTCGATGACTATGTGTTCAACCTGGAATCAGCGGATGAAAACGGTGAATCGGATTATTACTCCCTGGTACTTGGATGGGGAAGCCTGTTCAATCACTCCTATAATCACAACACCGAATACTGGCACGATACGGACCGGGATCTGATTGTGTTTCACACCATCAAAGGCGTGGCCGCGGGCAAACAGCTTTTCGTCAATTACGGAAAAGACTGGTGGGAATCCAGAGAACTGGCTCCCGAATAAATAAAAGGACTACCGAATGAGTGAAAACCAATCGATGGACGTGGAAGTAGACGGGCATGTCGCCTGGCTGACCCTATGTCGACCGGAACGGCGAAACGCCATGGGCATGGCTTTTTTTAAGGAGCTGACCGAGCATTTCCGTCGCTTTGACGAAGACCCCGCCGTGCGGGCGGTGGTCATCCGTGCCACGGGAAAAAGCTTCACCGCCGGCCTGGACCTCATGGAAGCCGGAGCCATGCTGACCGGCAAAGGTGCGGACGACCGGGAACGTCTGAGGAAAAAAATCCTGGATCTTCAGGAGAGCAACAACGCCATCGAACGATGCAGAAAGCCGGTTATCGCCGCGGTTCATGGCCACTGCATCGGCGGCGGGGTTGACCTGTTGTCCGCCTGCGACATCCGGCTGGCTTCCGCAGATGCGCTGTTCAGTATTCGGGAAACGCGGATCGCCATTATCGCCGATCTGGGAACCCTGCAGCGGTTGCCCCACATTATCGGCCAGGGATGGTTCAGGGAACTGGCCCTCACCGGCCGGGACTTCACTGCCGGTGAGGCCCTTCAGATGGGGTTTGTCACCCGGGTCTGCGAGAACCGGGAGGCGCTGATCAAGGCCGCCGATGATCTGGCGAAAGCGATTGCCGCCATGGCACCGCTCACCGTTCAGGGCGTCAAGGAGGTGATTAACTTCAGCCGGGACAATGGTGTCTATCCCGGGCTGGCCTACGTGGCCCAGAAAAATGCCGCCACCCTGCCTTCCGAGGATTTAATGGAAGCCGTCACCGCTTTCATGGAAAAACGGGAGCCGGTTTTTCACGGGAAATAATGGTGCCGCTTTTTCCCGTATCATCATACTGAATCGGACATATGGCCATGGTATTGTCCGTTCCCGCCTGTTTTGTTTTCCGTCGGACAGATCCATGCCGTTTTCAGTCAACCGATGCCGGTCCCCGCTTCGAAGCGCCACCGTCTGTTACTGTCCGTTATAACTGTTTCCGCCTGAAAACATATATCCGTTGCCTTTGGCGGACCTCTCCTGAAACCCATGAATTTCCTTGCAATAGGGTCTTTCAATGTGTAAATAAACATTGTTTTTCCAAATTCACATCGTAAATAATTGAAAACCGAAAAAATGAACAGGGTTCATTGTCGCCCGGTTTCATCGGGCGGCCGTGGTGGGACCGGCAAGCGTGCCGGGATAACCGCTTTTCGTGCGGGTGAAGGGACGATAAAGATCAACACGGATGACGAGGGAGGAGTCATGGTCACGTTGGATAAGCCGGACAATCTGGTTGAGATGTTTGAGGAAAGTGCAGCCAGATTCGGCAGTAATCTTTGGATGGGGACGAAAAACAAAACCGGGGACAGCTATGACTGGGTGACCTACGATCAGGTGGCCCAGCGGATTGCCGACCTTCGCGGCGGCCTGGCCCACCTGGGCATTCGGAAAGGCGATGCCGTCGGCATCATCGCCAATAATCGCGTGGCGTGGGCGGCGGCCTGTTATGCCACGTACAGCCTTGCCGGCCGCTATGTGCCCATGTATGAAGCGGAGCTCGAAAAAACCTGGCGGTATATTATCGAAGATGCGGCGGTTCGGGTGCTTTTTGTTTCCAAACCGGAGATCCTGGCCAAGGTGAAAGGGTGGCCGGATGAAATCGAAACGCTCGACCATGTCGTCCTGATCGACGGTGAAGGCGAGGGAAGCATGGCGGCATTGGAACGTCTCGGCAGGGACAACCCCGTGACCGCTGTTTATCCAGCTGCCGAAGACATCGCCGGACTCATTTATACCTCGGGTACGACAGGTGCCCCAAAAGGGGTCCTGCTCTCCCACGGCAATCTCACCAGCAATGTGCATGCGGCTACCAAGGCCTATCCGCAGCTGGATGAAAACCTGCGCACTCTCTCTTTTCTGCCCTGGGCGCATTCATACGGTCAGACGGCCGAACTACATCTGCTCATGCGGCTGGGAGGGTCCACCGGATTTGCGGAGAGTCCCCAGACGATCGTAGACGACCTGGCGCTGGTGAAACCGACATTTCTCGTCGCCGTGCCCCGCATCTTCAATCGCGTATACGACGGCCTGAACGCCAAGATGAACGAACAGGGCGGGTTGGCCAAAAAATTGTTCGACATGGGAGTCAATGCGGGGATCGAGCGGCGACGACTGAAAAAGGAAGGTCGCACCAGCCTCACCAATAATCTGAAACTGAAAATTGCCGATGCCGTCGTGTTCAGGAAAATCCGTGAGAAATTCGGCGGCCGGCTGATGTATTCGTTGAGTTCCAGCGCGGCGCTGAGCCCCCACATCGCTGAATTCTTCGAAGATGTGGGCATTCCTGTTTATGAAGCCTGGGGAATGACCGAACTGTCGCCGGCCGGCACCATCAACAGTCCGCAGCACAACCGGTTGGGCAGCGCCGGCAGACCCATTGATAAGGTGCGCCTGGTGATCGACAAGACCTTCGACAGCGATAACCCGGAAGAGGGTGAACTGATCGTATACGGTCCGAATGTCATGAAGGGATATCACAACAAACCCGAGGAAACCCGGGCCACCATGACCGAGGACGGCGGACTCCGAACCGGAGACCGGGCCTATATCGACGAAGATGGATACCTGCACATCACCGGCCGCATCAAGGAGCAGTTCAAACTGGAAAACGGCAAGTTCGTCTCTCCGGCGACCCTGGAAGAGGAGATCAAGCTGCTGCCCTGCGTGGAGCACACCATGATCTACGGACTCAACCGGCCGTTCACGGTTTGTCTTGTCTTTCCGGATTTCATCGTCATGGACAAGTTGGCCCGACAAAATGGATGGCCCACGGAGCCGGCTGCCATGATAGCCCATCCGGCCGTTATATCCACCATCGAAAATCAGATCCTCAGCCATTTGAAAGGTAAATTCGGATCATACGAAATCCCCAAAAAGTTCATCATCCTCAGTGAGGGTTTTTCCATTGAAAACGGTATGCTCACCCAGACGTTCAAACTCAAACGCCGTGAGGTGCTCAAGGTATATGAGCCGATGATCGCTGAAGCCTATCGTAAAAACTAACGATACCGTTGAAGGCGTTGGTTTGAACCGGGTTCGACAGGACCCTTAAAATTAATTGGCTCGGATGCCGACCGACGGGTAAACGCAGGCGCACCGCTCTCTATCCTTGCCGTAGACCCCCACGCCCAATCAGGAACTGCAGACAAAAGCCCGCTCCAATCATGGAGCGGGCTTTTTTAGTGTGCGATATAACCACTGTGATGCATGGGGCCACCATCTTCTGCATCTATTTTGCATGACCATTGGTTATCTGCATCCACCGGCCGTCCGTTTTCCAGCCCGTGGCGTGCCGGAGGTGCCGAAACCATGGCGATATAAACGGCCGGGCCCCATTCGTGCCGATGGGTCCAAGCCGGGATGACAATGGCGGAATCGGCGAATCACCTGTCAGCGATGTTTACACGTTGGAAAAGGAAATCGCAGGCTCGGATCAATGAAGCGCGTACATCGCGATGCAAACCACCGGATCGGGCATCGGGGGACATGAAATGGATACGCATCCGTTCCACGCCAATGGGAAACAACGCATTCCAGGCCGGATCGTCAGCGTGCGCGGCAATGTGGTGGACCTTGAATTTTTGGAAGCCCTGCCTCCCATTCATGCGCTGATCCATTCGGGTCCCGAGGGACGGGTGCTCATCGAGACTACCGTTCATCTGGACGAACAGCGGGTTCGCGGCATTGCCTTGAACGCCACGGCCGGGCTCTATCGCGGCGAGCCGGCCTGGACCACCGGTGATCCCCTCAAGGCGCCCGTGGGCGAGGCGCTTTTGGGCCGCATGTTCAATCTGTTTGGCGATGCCATCGATGGGGGGCCGCCGCTATCGGGGATGGCGTTCCGGTCCATTCATCAGCCGCCCATCGAACTGTCCCGCCGGGTGACCTCGGAAGCGGTGTTTTTTACGGGCATCAAGGCCATTGACCTGCTGGTGCCGTTGGAGCGGGGCGGAAAGGCCGGGCTTTTCGGCGGCGCCGGCGTGGGCAAGACCGTGGTGATCACCGAACTGATTCACAACATGGTGGGCAAGCACAAGGGCATGAGCATTTTCTGCGGCATCGGCGAACGCTGCCGCGAGGGCGAGGAACTGCACCGGGAGATGAAGGAGGCCGGCGTGCTGCCCAACACGGTCATGGTTTTCGGTCAGATGAACGAACCGCCGGGAGCCCGGTTCCGGGTGGGGCACACGGCGCTGACCATGGCCGAGTATTTTCGCGATGATCTCAAGCGCGATGTGCTTCTGCTCATCGACAACATTTTCCGGTTCATCCAGGCGGGGTCGGAACTGTCCGGTTTGCTGGGCCGGCTACCCTCGCGCATGGGCTATCAGCCCACCATGGCCACGGAACTGGCCGAACTGGAGGAACGCATCGCCAGCACCAGCCAGGCGGCGATTACCTCCATTCAAGCGGTCTACGTGCCGGCCGATGATCTTACCGATCCGTCGGCGGTGCACACCTTCGGCCACCTTTCCGCGTCCATCGTCCTCTCCCGCAAGCGCGCCAGCGAGGGATTCTATCCGGCCATCGACCTGCTGCAATCGCGGTCCATCATGCTGCAGCCCCGCATTCTGGGGGAGCGGCATTACCAGGTGGCCCGCGAGGTGCGCAAGACCCTGGCGACCTACGAGGAGTTGAAAGACATTATCGCCATGCTGGGTATCGAGGAACTTTCCCGGCAGGACCGCAGGACCGTCTACCGGGCAAGGCGCCTGGAACGTTTTTTGACCCAGCCTTTTTTTACCACCACCCAGTTCACGGGGCTGGATGGCAAACTGGTGGATATTGCGGACACCCTTGACGGCTGCCAACGAATTCTGAACGACGAATTTTCTGAGCATCCTGAAAGCGCCGTATACATGATTGGCGACATCGGGGAGGCCCGGCGGTGAGACTCATGGTGTTTCAGCCGGCGGCGGTGTTTCTGGACGAGACCGTGGACAAGGTGGTGGCCCAGGGACCGGAAGGGGCGTTCGGCATTCGTCTCCGGCATATAGACCTGGCGGCGGCCCTGGCCCCCGGCATCCTGAGCTACTGGACCCCGGCGGGCGGCGAGCATTTCATGGCCGTCAACGGCGGTATCCTGATCAAGCAGGGTGAGCGGGTACAGGTGGCCACGCGGATGGCTGTTTCAGGAACCCTGGGGGAGCTGTACGCGACGGTCAGCCGCTTTATCACCGATGCGGATGAGCGCGAACGGCAAACCCGGGTGGCGGTGGCCCGGCTGGAAGCCGACTTCATCCGCCGGTTTGTGGAGTTCGGGAAAAATGCCTGATCGTTTGCCAGAACATGACAGACGTTTCTCCGATGCGGTGAAGACCTGCGAGAAACGCAAGCTGCGAGCCCGGGAGGAAAGAAAAGACCCCCTCTGGTTCGGCTTGGGCATGTTTGGCGTCGTGGGCTGGGCGGTGGCCATTCCCACGGTCCTGGGCATCTTTTTAGGGGTTTGGATCGACCTTTCATGGCCCGGCCCCTTATCCTGGACACTCATGCTGCTGGTGATCGGTCTGGGGCTGGGGTGCCTGAATGCCTGGTTCTGGTTGAACCGCGAACGACGTACCATCAATCGGGAAAGAGAAACTCATGACCGTTGAGGCAATCCTGCTGGGATCGGCGTGTCTATTGTGGGGGGCGTTTCTGGGGCTTTTTTACTTCGGCGGGCTGTGGATGACCCTGAAGACGACTCTCGGGAAGCCTCGGCCGGAATACCGGCTGGCCGCCAGTCTGATTGTTCGCCTGGCGGTGGCTCTGGCAGGCTTCTGGCTGGTGATGCGGATGGAGCTTTCCCTGTTTTTTTTTACGCTTGCCGGTTTTTTTCTCGTCAGAATCGTCTTGACCCGCGTCCTTGGCCGCGGAAACGGAGGTCGTTATCATGCAGCTTACCCCTGACGATCAAATTTGGTGGCAGTACGGTTTTGTTAAAATAAACAGCACCATGATATTCACCTGGGCCGTGATGGCCCTTCTTACCGCGGGGGCCTGGATGGTCACCCGTCGCCTTAATGCCGGATCGCCCATCTCCCGGATGCAACACGTGCTGGAGGTGGTGGTTGGGATTATCGAGAAGCAGTTGAATGAGATCTCGCCGCGCCGCCCCGTGGGGTTGCTGCCCTTTGTGGGCACGCTTTTCCTGTTCATTGCCGTCTGCAACACCCTGTCCATCATTCCCGGGTTTGACCCGCCCACGGGATCGCTGTCGACCACGGCGGGCCTTTCCCTTTGTGTCTTCACGGCGGTGCCGGCCTATGGCATCGGGGCAATCGGACTCAAACGCTATGCGCGCAACTATCTCCAGCCCACGCCCTTCATGCTGCCATTCAATATCCTGGGCGAGTTCAGCCGGACCCTGGCGCTTTCCGTGCGCCTGTTCGGCAACGTGATGAGCGGCACCATGGTCGGGGCGATCCTGCTGATCATCGCGCCGCTGGTCGTTCCCCTTCTCATGCAGCTGTTGGGGCTGCTGACGGGAATGGTGCAGGCTTACATCTTTGCCGTTTTGGCGGCCGTGTATATCAGTGCAGGGATGGATGCGACCCCGTCGAGGGGAGAGTAACCGGACATACCGGGGGATGTCGGAGGTTGATGACCGCGCAGCGCGTCGAATTTCGGAAAGCCTCTGAAAATAATCGGAAAATAGAAGGAGGGAAACCTATGGATGCATTAGGTTGGGTTGCGGTGGCATCTGTTCTGGGAGCCGGTATCTGCATGGGAATCGGCGCCGTCGGGCCGGCGATCGGCGAAGGTCGCGCCCTGGCCCAGGCATTGAGCTCGATCGCCCAGCAGCCGGACGAAACCAGCACCATCACCCGGACGCTGTTCGTAGGTATGGCCATGGTGGAATCGACAGGTATCTACTGCTTTGTGGTGACCATGATTCTTCTTTTCGCCAACCCGTTCTGGAAGTACTTTTTGTCACAGGCCGGAGGATAAATTGTGCTGATCGACGGGTTCACGGTGATGGCCCAGATCATCAATTTCCTCATTCTGATCTGGCTCATGAATCGGTTTCTGTTCAAGCCGATCCGCAGGGCCCTGGATCAACGGGAGAAATCCATGGCCGATGCCCTGAACCGGGCTGAACAGGCGGAAAAGCAGGCCCAAACCAGGGCACTGGAGCTTGAAAAAGAAAAAAGCACCCTGGAAAACGCCCGGGAGCGCCTCATGTCCGAGGCCCAGGACCAGGTGTCCCGCTGGCGCGAGCAAACCCTATCGGCCATTCGGGAAGAGGTGGAAACCCTCCGGCAGACTTTCATGGCCAACATGACCCGGGACCGGCAGGCCTTTCTGGAAAAACTCAAACGGCATCTGGTGCAGCAGGTGATGCGCATTGGTGAGAAGGTACTCCGGGACCTGGCCGATCAGCGGTTGAACCGACAGGTGCTCCGGGTTTTTCTGGAAAGACTGGCCTCCCGCAAGGCGGGGTTGAAGCATCAGTCCCTGAACAGGGAGATCCTCGTTCAATCCGGGATTCCCCTGGACGATGATGACACCCGGGCGCTTCGGGCGCAGCTTGGCCAATGGTTTCCGGATAGCTCGGGGGTCCGCTTTGAATCATCCCCGGATCTGGGGCTGGGCATCCAGTTGGTGGTCGGCGACCGCAAGGCCGCCTGGCATCTGGTCGACTATTTGGGGGATCTGGAGACCGAGATCATCGAAAACCTGTTCAACGACCCTCGGGTGAAACCATGAACGAAAGGGAACACGGCATGCAGTCGAGCGGGTTGGATGATGTCCTGGTGTCCATCGACAAGGCGGTCGAGAAGGGGGTGCACGATTTTTCACCCGACCTGAAGACTGCGGAAGTGGGCCGCGTCAAATCGGTGGGGCAGGGGATCGTCTGGGCCGATGGACTGGGACAGGTCGGGGCCGAGGAACGCGTGACCGTGGGGCCCGATATTGCCGGAATGGTGTTGGACCTTCTGCCCGACCGGGTGGGGATTATCCTCTTCGGCCCCAGTGAAGCGGTCGGTGCCGGGGACGAGGTGCGCCGCAGTGGCCGCGTATTGGACGTGCCCGTGGGTGACGGACTGATCGGCAGGGTGGTGGACCCCCTGGGGCGACCGCTGGACGGCAGGGGCCTTGCCGAGACCGGCAAGCGCCGCACGGTGCTTGGCGAAGCGCCGCCGATCATGGATCGGGCCCCGGTGGTCAGGCCGCTTCAGACCGGTCTGAAGGTGGTGGACGCCCTGATCCCCATCGGCCGGGGGCAGCGGGAGCTGATCCTGGGGGACCGCCAGACGGGCAAGACCGCGGTGGCCCTGGATGCCATGGTCAACCAGAAAGGCAAGGATGTCATCTGCATTTACTGCGCCATCGGCCAGCGCAGCTCGGGGATCGCTAAAGTGGTTGGGGTTTTAGAGCGTGAAGGGGCCATGGGATACAGCGTGGTGGTCGTGGTGGAGGGGGATGCGCCCCCCGGGCTCCAATACATCGCCCCGTATGCGGCCACCGCCCTGGGTGAGTATTTCATGGAACAGGGACGGGACGTGCTCGTGGTTTACGATGACCTCACCCGTCATGCCGTGGCCTATCGCCAACTCAGTCTTCTGCTGCGTCGTCCGCCGGGGCGTGAGGCCTTTCCCGGAGACATTTTTTATGTGCACTCCAGGCTGCTGGAACGGTCCACGCATCTCAGGCAGGAACTGGGCGGCGGGTCGCTCACGGCCCTGCCGATTGCCGAAACCGAGGCCCAGAACATCTCGGCCTATATCCCCACAAACCTGATTTCAATTACCGACGGTCAGATCTACCTGTCGCCGGATCTTTTTCAAAAAGGGGTCCTGCCGGCGGTGGATGTGGGGAAATCCGTGTCCCGGGTGGGCGGCAAGGCCCAGCCGCCCGCCTACCGGCGGGTAGCTGGGGACCTTCGGCTGTCCTACACCCAGTTCCAGGAACTGGAATCCTTTGCCCGCTTCGGTACCCGCCTGGATGAGCGAACCCAGCAAACCCTGGGACACGGCCGGCGGGTGCGGGAGGCGCTGAAGCAGCAGGAGCTGCTCACCATGAGGGCCGGTGAGCAGATTGCCGTGCTGTTTGCCGTTGCCCAGGGGTTGATGGACGACATTCCCGAGGAGAAGATGAAGCAGGCCGAAACCATGATCCTTGAAGCGGTAAAAAACGGGATTCCCGATTACGATCACACCCTGTCTGCGGCTGAAAACGACGATCCGGTATGGAACCGGTTGACCGGCCTGGTCGCGGCGGCGCTGTCGCCATTCAAGGAGGAACATGCCGACACTGGAATTCCTGAACCGCAAGATCAAGACCGCCCATGACCTGTTGGGCGTGGTCAGGATGATGAAAAGCCTGGCCGCCGTCAATATCCGCCAGTTCGAGCGGGCAGTGGCGTCGCTGGAGCAATACCGCCTGGTGGTGGACACGGGATGGGCGGTCTTTCTGCGCATGGGCCGTCCGATGGATACCCGGCCGCGCAACCCGGAGCGCATCTGCCTGGTGGTGGGATCCGACCAGGGCATGTGCGGCCAGTTCAATGAATCGCTCTGGCCATTTGCTCTCGAGCGCTCCACGGAGCAGGCGGCTGACGGGCGGAAATGGATTTACTGGGGCATGGGAGAGAAGATTCACGGCGTTCTGGCCGATGCGGGTGTTCCCGCGGATGTTCATTTCCCATCCCCGGCGAGCCTGAGCGCCGTCAATGAGCAGATCCGGGCGGTCATCGGCATGATCGAGCGATGGCGCTCGGCCGACAAGCTGGAGCAGTTCGCCATCTGCCATCACGTGCTTGGAGACCACGGGGGGTATGCACCGGTATTTCAGCGCGTCCTGCCCCTGGATGCCTCCTGGGCCGACGAGCGCCGATCCACCCCCTGGCCCAACCGCTGCCTGCCCATGCTGGGGGCTTCCCGGGAAACCATGTTCACTCATCTCTTCCGGCAATATCTGTTCATTTCGTTCTACCGCGCCTTTGTCCAGTCCTTGGCCGCCGAGAATGCGGCCCGGCTCATGGCCATGCAGGCCGCTGAGAAAAACATCCTGGATCTGCTGGACGATCTGCAGGCCCGCTTCAGGGAACAGCGGCAGGCCGGCATCACCAATGAGCTGCTGGATATTATCTCCGGTTTCGAGGCGCTCAGCGATGACCTTGCCATCGGGTAGGCAAGCCTGCGCTGGATACGCTTTAATCTCCGGACTCCGTGGATCAACGAACCCGACTTCCTGAACGGTCACCTTGATTTCGAAAAACCCGGCGCCTCTGTTTTACCGGCGGGCGGACGGTTCACCGGGAGTCCTCCAGGGTCGACAGATCGCCTTCGGGCAGGCCCAATTCACGGGCCTTGAGCAGCCGGCGCATGATTTTGCCGGCCTTGTTTTTGGGAAGGTCGGGCGTGAATTCGATCTCTTTGGGCGCCACGGCCGAACCGAGTTTTTTGCGGGCGAACCCGATGATTTCCAGGCGCAACGCGTCGCCGGGGGCGAAGCCCGGTTTGAGGGTGACGAACGCCTTGACGACTTCACCCATGAGCGGATCCGGCTTTCCGACGACCCCGGCTTCGGCAACGGCGGGGTGCTCCATGAGGGTGCTTTCGACTTCGAAGGGGCCCACCATGTGGCCGGCGGTTTTGATGATGTCATCGGCGCGGCCCACGAACCAGAAATATCCGTCCGCGTCCCGTTTGGCCAGGTCCCCCGTCAGATACCAGCCGCCGACGAAGCACTTGCGGTAACGCGCCTCGTCGTGCAGGTATCCCCGGAACATGGACGGCCAGCCCGGCCGAAGGGCCAGTTCGCCCTGAACGTCCGGCGCCTCGATCACCTTGACGGCATCTTTGGCGACGCGCCGGACGATGGCCGACTCGATGCCGGGCAGCGGGCGCCCCATGGAGCCGGGCCGGATCTCCATGGCCGGGAAATTGGCGATCATGATGCCGCCGGTTTCCGTCTGCCACCAGTTGTCGTGAATCGGCATTCCCATGGCTTTTACCCCCCAGACTACGGCCTCGGGGTTGAGCGGTTCGCCGACGCTGTGAATGACCCGCAGATGGTGCAGATCGTATGCCCGGGCCGGTTCGATGCCCATGCGCATGAGCCGGCGGATGGCCGTGGGGGCCGTGTACCAGACGCTGACCTTCCGCTTGGCCAGGATGTCGCACCAGCGGCCGGCGTCGAAATCGGCTTCGTCGACGACGTTGGTGATCCCGTGCAGCAGCGGCGATATGATTCCGTAGGAGGTGCCGGTCACCCAACCGGGGTCGGCCGTGCACCAGAAGACGTCGTCGGGGTGAAAGTCCATGACGTATCTGCCGGTCAGGTAGTGGGTGAGCACGGCGTTGTGTGCGTGCAGCGCGCCCTTGGGCATCCCGGTGGTGCCGCTGGTGAAGTGAAGCAGTGCGATATCCTCCGGGTCGGTGGGCGGGATAACATAGGTGTCGGAAGCGGCGGCCATGAGTTTGGGGAGCGACAGGAGTCCGTTGTCCGGATGATCCGCGACATCCACCAGGAGCACATGCTTGAGCAGGGGCAGTCGATCCATCAGTTGCTCGACCTTCCGGCGGTAATACCCATGGGTGGTCAGCAAAATTTTGGCGTCACCCTTGCTCAACCGCTGATAGATCGGCTCCGGACCGAAGGCGGAGAAGAGGGGACAGAAGACGCTCGTGTTTTTGAGGGTCCCCAGGGCCGCGATATACAACTCGGGGATCCGGCCGGCCAGCGCGCAGACCGTATCGCCCTTGCCGATGCCCAGGCCGTCGAGGACATTGGCGAAGCGGCTGGTCTGCTTTTTCAGCTCGCCGTAAGTAAAGGCACGGGAGGTACCGTCGCTGCACAACCATTGCAGGGCCACATGGTCCCAAAGTCCTCCATCGGCATGACGGTCGACTGCCTCATGGGCGATGTTGAGCCCCCCGCCCCCTGGCAACCCATCCAACTCGCTGCGTACGGTTTCCCAGGAAAAGGCGGCCGCAGTTTTGGCATAATCCAGCAGATTCGGACGTTTTGAGTAGGATTCCGGGTCTTTCTGAATGGGCTTCCAGATCAACTTTGCACCTCCCTCGGTACTGCCTGATAAAAGGATGCGCTGTTTGGATAGGCAGTGAAGAACAATAGCAAAAAATCGCTTGTTCTCATAAAAAGAATGGCAGAGCTCAAATGGGCTGTCAATGGATACCATTTTTCACCGACGCAGCATTGGGTGATGCCGTTGCCGATGAGGTGGTCGGAAATGGAGCTGGGAAAAGAAATTGAGCAAGGCAGTCATCGATCTGTTTCAAACCTATGGACCGAACGTGGGATCAGATGGTCACGCAGGCAAATCTGAGCAGCATTGTGACGATCAATAAAGGTCCGCTTTATCAAAAGGCACTCAAGCGCATAGAGGATCTGTACCCGAAAGAGATCTTGCGGGTCTGCGGTATCATCGAACTGGCTGAAGAGGCCATGAAGGAGGCACCATGAAACGCGACAAGGAACGGTTCCCCGACAGTATCCTAAACTATCAACCTAACACCGATGACCCTCCATGGGTGGACCCGTTCTGGGATAGTCGATTAGGGATCGAAAGAGGTACGAAAAATCCTCGTGCGCGGAAGGTCCACAAGGCGAGGTTGATCCGGCACCGGGTGGGGGCTGATTATCGGAACCGGAAATGCAGATGACTGGTTTGATGGTAGGTAATCCATGGGAGTTCGTACTTTGTTAAAAAAAGGTGTCTGATTAGTGATAGGTTGGAGGCATCCAAGGAATCTGTGTCCGCTTTATCCCTGTGATAGCAAATTGAAAGTCAACTAATCATAGGAAACGGCTAATCACCAGAAATTGTGGTCAGCTATTTTTTTAAAAGGGCTTTTTGTGAATAGCGGTTACCTTGAAAATTCGTTTGCCCTGATTTGCTGCAGATATCAACCCCATCAACGAAAAAGCAACGCCTCAACACTCCTCAAAATTAGTTTCTCTTGAGTTCCGCCGCCATTTTAAGTTAGAAATAATATTGGAATGAAAAACGACCACCAGTTGTTTTGCCATTGTTGTAGAGCGATATGAAATTTCGATTCGAATTTTTGATTAGAGCTACTCCTATCTGGACAAAGGAAAATGCGAAAGAAAAAGCCAAATATATCACGCATCGGTCTAATCGCGATTGGATTGATTATCGTCGGTCTTCTGTTCGCAACCAAAGGTCTGGCAGATGACCACCGCAAGTCAAAAGGTTGGTTTGAACGAGAGGAACAGCATCATTCGTTCCTTTTTGGCAGGAATGACGAAGGCAACGAAACGGCAGGCCAAATGGCTGCATGGCTTCTTGTGGCAGCCAACCTGCCCGTTGTCTTGAGTCTTCTGATCAAGTGGACCAATAAGTTTGTCCCCATGGGGAATGGATTGAAAGGTGCGCTGGCACGGTTCAATCGCTTCCAGAAGACGCATCTCATGCGATTCCATTATTTGATCAACCCGCTGGTTCTTGGAATCGCTCTGTGGCACTGGCTCTCATCCCGCTGCAAGTCCACGGCACTGCCGGAATGGGGACTTGCGGTAATGATTGCCCTGATAGTTTTGGGACTGATAATGAAATTCAGGCTGTGCCCCAAACAGCTTCGAAAAAGTGTGTATCGACTCCACACCCAGCCTCTGTTGTTTCTTGCCATGGTGATGGTGCTGACCATCGGACATCTGATTGTCGATTAGTCTGAGAGGCTAAATGAGAGGGTATTCATTGCCTATGTAAGACCGGCATCGATATCCATTCTGGATTAACGATGGGTGTACTATCGTCTCTCAAATTACCTACGCCCAAAAACACAACCTTTCTCAGGCCGGAAAAATATCACCATGAAAGAAATCTTTATCACGCTTCTGGTCTGTGTCGTCATTTATGAAATTTTCGAGCACGTCATTCTGCCACTTTTCTGGTCAATTCGATATCGCAAGCGCAAATCAGCCTACGGTCCGTCCGGCATGATCGGGAAGAAATGTGTGGTTAAGGAGTGGAAGGGTACCCATGGCAAGGTATGGGTTGGCGGCGAGTTGTGGAATGCAAGCAGTGATTCACCGATAATTCCTGGAAGTGAAATGGTTATCCAGGACATCAACAATTTAACACTGCTGGTTTCAAGGTCGGATCTGTTAGGGGAGACAAATGATTCCTAAGCACCTATATCGTCTAAATGAGTATCGGATATCCGAGTTTGCGGATGGCCGCTTATGGTGGGACACCCATTCCGGATTTGGATCGCAAATTGGCGGACCGTGTTTTGTTTATGGGAGCATTTTACTGATTGGAACCCGGTGCAACGAGGAAAACGGATTTCTGAAATTGGAATTTAACGGAACCCTTAAAAAACTCCCCTTGTGGAATAGAACCCGATATTTTTGTTTTGCATCCACTTTGTTGGATGTGTCTTCAGGGCGAAACATCCGCGAAGATCGATTACAGAAAAGGGTTTCTTTGTCCAGTATGATCAGCACCGGGTCCAAGACCATGATTGGTGATAATCTTAGAGCCTTTCGGCTTGGGCAATATCAGATTACCATTGCACCCGACGGCGATATATCTTGGAAGAGCTGCGGTGGAACGAACCGAATTTTCGGCGGGCCTGTATTGATCGAATCCGATATCCTATTCATGGGTCCCAGAAAATTTGACGATCCTCAACAAAACAAAAGGGAATTCCTTCACTCCTTGCGTGCTCTTCCCCAATGGGATCGAACGACTTTTTGGTGCCGCAGTTCAGCGTTAAAGCATGTATTGCCATACAAAAAACCACTGCTGGCTCTATCCCCCCAGAAAAAATCGAGCATTCCCCAAACAAAGAGAATGCCTGTCAAACGCCATCGATCGGAATACGTCAAACAGGCATGGTTCCAAATGACTGACTATTGTGCTGATTGGGTCGATGAGTTGAAGGCAAGATGGCCCCAAAGGGTTTGGCCAAAAAGAAAAAAGAACCGTGCGATCGGGAATAAAATTGATTGAGGGCGAGCTATGATTACACACCAGTTTCTTTAGATATCAAATAATTTTTACGAGTGGTGATAAATTGAGATAAGACGTAACAAAAACTGATTTATCTATTAATTATGGTTGGTTATA
>JAHLLR010000049.1 GCA_020444075.1 Deltaproteobacteria bacterium | reverse complement strand
AAAACAGCCTCCAACATACTGATGAACCCAATAGATCCGTCGACCGGATCAACCGCGAAGCTACATTGAAGTTACCTTAAACGGCGTGCACTGGATGGCGATGCTGCCTTTTTTCACCCAGATTCTTACCATGCTGACGGTTTCCCCCTCCAGGTTGACGATGCTGGCCAACTTCTCCACGTGGGTGATGTCATTTTTACTGAATTCCAGGTAAGGACTTTTCTCGTTATACGGGTCGGGCAACAAGATAATTCGGTCCGGGTCCAGAGGATGCTTTTGCGGTGACCCCGTGTAATGCACATGCGTCTTGGAAAGGGATCGGATATCCTTGGGGGTTTTATATTTTTCAATTTCGAATTTTTCGGCTTTTTGAAGGGAAGTGTTCGAGGGCATGGCTTCCTCCGAGAATTGGCGTCGGGTTAATATTGAATACCGAATTCGCTGAACTCGCCGTGATAATCCTGCCAGGTGACATCGACCTTTTCCACCCTGGAGATGGGAGGACCTTCACGGCACCAGTTGATCAGAGAGATCACATCCTTTTTTGAACCCTCAACGATCGCTTCAACCGTGCCGTCATGTTTGTTTCTGACCCATCCGTACAACCCGAAAAAAGTTGCCGCTTTCTGGGTCGCCGCCCTGAAGCATACCCCTTGAACCCGCCCGGAAACAATCAGGTGCGCCCTGGCTTTTTCTTCCATGGCATCCTCCTGAGCATGCTAATTTTGATGTTGATTATGGGCACCAGAATATTTCCCGCGGCTGTGGATGTCAAGTCGATGAGGTCGGTCGCCCCCCAGGCAATGGGTTCTGGTCAGAAAAGCATTCAGAAATAATCCTGAAGCCCGGGTTGAATCAATTCATAATCCAGAAACCGGTCGTCGGACGTATTGTGCTTGTCAACGACCGGCCTGTCCGGATGGTCCACGATGGAGATGAACCGCGTTCGCTTCACTTCATCCAGATGAATTTCAGGGCCGACCGGCTGTTTTTCGATAAAAAGCCGCTTTTCTGAATTGACGCGGACCTCCTTGAAGGTGCGGTGGTAGGAGATATGGGGACACAGCAACGCTTCTGAATAGACGACCGCCATTTTCAGCCCAGGGGAAACCACGTGCGCCCACAGTTGCGGGTGAAAGGTCAAATGGTCTTTGCGACTGCCGAGGGTCCATAATTGGGGATTTACCTCACGTTTGGTCAACCGGTCAGCCAGACGGGAGAGGTCTTCCGGATCACCGACCACAGCAAGGGATCGGATATACCCGCTTTCCGTGATGCTCTCATGGAGTTTTGCCATCAATCGGGCACTCCTGCGCCGCGCAGCGGCACGCTGGAAGCGATGCTGGAAAACGGAGGCACAGTAGTTGACCGGAAGGCCGACATTCCTGTCGACGGCATGTTGCATCAGGGCCAATGCCGTAAGCTCAGACTCCAGGACGGTCACTTTTTCCCCGTGCAGATACGTATATTTTCGCTTATCCAACTGGACCCGGTTGAAAGGGTTCAGACGAAGCTGGTGAAGATTCAAATGATCGACGCCGGTCGCTTTCATTCGGGGCAGCAATTCGGTCAACCGCTGAAAATCTTCGGGAATGGCAGGAATCTCGACGGTGACCGTGGGGATCTGACCGACCGCCAGCCGGACTTTTTTCAGATCGTAATCCACGGCGCTGAGATCGAACCGGATCTCGTCCAGACCGGCGTCGCGGAGTTTTTTCACGAGATCCGTCGTCAGCAAGGTACCATTGGTGTACATCCACAAGTGGCGCGGACGATTTCTTGATTGGTGCACCGCCTTCAGAAAGCGCAGGGTAAGCGCCGGTGTCAGCAAAGGTTCGCCGCCGCTGATGCTCGTGCCGCTGAAACCGAAATGGTCCACATAAGCGGCATAATCGGCAGGCCGGGCAAAGGGAACCCGGTTGGTGGTGGGAACGCCGATCTCGTCCTGGGAACTCGGGCAGTAAAAGCACCGGCAGTTGCATTTGCCGTTGACGAACAGACAGGACCACCCCCCTTCACCGCAGATGCGGCAACCGGGGGACAGGGGTCCGATGTGCGGCTTGGTTCCTTTAAAGGCCAGTTCGAGCTGTCCACCCATGGCTTCGAGTCGTCCGGCACGCTCCCGCTCCGCGGCCATCGCCCCGGCCGGAGAAACCCAGTTCAACTCGCCGGCAGTATCACCGAACTCGGCCAGATTTGCCGAAATCATCTCATTCCGGCAGGAAGCCGGACATTGCTTTCCCATTTGACACCCCACTGAGCTGCGGACGGGTTTCTGTTTTTCCGGCTTTAATAGAGCCGGTGTACCCGTATTGCAAGCATTTCTTTTTCCCGTTTTATTTGGTAGATAGCCACCACTGGAATCTGTTTTGCACCATCATCAGCCTGCCACCCGAAAAGGTATCGAACAGATGAAAATCGAAATAAAATCTGAAATCGGCGAACTGGAAGGGGTAATCCTGCACACGCCCGGTCCGGAAGTCGAAAACATGACCCCCCAAAATGCGGAACGGGCCCTCTACAGCGACATCCTCAACCTGTCCGTGGCCCAGAAAGAATACGCGCAGCTGGCAGACCTGTTGAATACGGTTACCCTCACTTACCAGGTGCGTGATCTGCTCGAATCGGTTCTGGCGGAACCGGCGGCAAAAACACCGCTGGTGCTGCACATCTGCGAGGCCGAGGGATGTCTCGACCTGTGCGACGACCTGCTGGCCCTGCCGGAAAAGACACTTGCCCAGCGACTCATCGAAGGGGTGGTTCAGCCGCTGGACAACCTGACCCGCTTCCTTTCCAAGGAACGGTTTTCCCTGCCCCCGCTGCATAACTTTTTCTTTACCCGCGATGCAGCCATGGCAATCATGGATGAAATACTCATCGGCCGGATGGCCAAGCCGGTCAGATCCCGCGAATCCATCATCATGGAAGCCATCTTCAACCATGCCCCCCCGTTTTCCGCCGATACGGTCAACCTGCTTGCGCAGAAGCATCCGGATCCCGCCGCCACGGTCGAAGGCGGTGATGTGCTGGTTGCCCGGGACGACATCCTGGTCATCGGCAACGGCAGCCGCACCTCCACCCAGGGCATCGACTTCATCATCGATCGACTCAAGGCCCAAAAAGACCGTGAACGGCACATCCTGGTCCAGGAATTGCCCCACCGCCCCGAATCGTTTATCCACCTGGACATGGTATTCACCTTACTGGACCGGAGCCACTGCATGGTGTTCAAGCCACTCCTGCTCAGGCCCAGCAAGTACCAGACCATCCACATCCTCATCGAAAACGGGCGGGTCACCAGCATCCGGGAGGAAAAAGGTCTCATCGATGCCTTGCGATGCTTAGGCATGGACTTGACACCGGTGTGCTGTGGCGGTGAAGAAGACCTGTGGGTCCAGGAGCGGGAGCAGTGGCATTCCGGTGCCAATTTCTTTGCCCTTGCCCCGGGCAAGGTGGTAGGGTATGCCCGCAACGTTCATACCATGGAGGAGATGAACAATAACGGTTTCGAGATTGTCCCTGCCGACGACATTATCACCGGCCGAAGGCAGTTGGCCGGACTGGGACGGTGCGCTATCACCCTTGACGGTTCGGAGCTTCCCCGCGGCGGTGGCGGCGCCCGGTGCATGACCATGCCCATCCGCCGCAAGCCAGTGGCCTGGTAAGGTCAATCGCAAATTGGCTTTCGGCCACGAATTGACAAGTCTTTTCTGTGAACATAGAGTAAAGGTATCAAAGCGTTAACAGGCACCGGGCATATGCCATTCGCCCGAACGCTTCTTCTCGGTGCACAACGGTTCCCCTCAGGAGAAACGCCATGAAAAAAATGGGAGATATGCTGCTCAAGCGCGAAGCCTTTTCAGAGATCGTCATGGGCAACACGGCCATTGTCCGGGCCATGGTCGAAGCCGGCACCCGGGTGGTCAGTGCTTACCCCGGATCCCCGACACCGGAAATTGCATCGGCTATTCAATCCATCCCCAAAGGCGACCGCCCCTTTTACTTCGAATTTTCCACTAACGAGAAGGTGGCCACGGAAATAGCCTACGGGGCGGCAGTCAACGGACACCTGTCTACGGTGTTTTTCAAAAGTGTGGGCCTCAATGTGGCGGCAGACACCTTTGTCCAACTGAGCCTGATGAATATCATCGGCGGCATGGTCGTGGTGCTTGGCGACGATCCGGGAGCCAACTCCTCCCAGAACGAGCAGGACAACCGCCACTACGCCAGAATGAGCTTCACCCCGGTCCTCGAACCGGCAGATCCGGCTGAAGTCTACCGATTCTATCTGGAAGCCACCCGCCTGTCCCAAAAGCATCGCATGCCGGTGATCCTGCGGCTCACCACTCACGTCTGCCACGCCAAAGAAAGGGTGGCCTTCGGCCCCTGGAATCCGGTCCCGCCGAACGACACCCCCCGGTTCGATCCAGCCAACGGCGCCTACATTCCCCTCACCACCCAGGCCATCGAGCAAAAACGCGCAGCTCTGGCCAGGCTGGGACAGGTCCGCCAATGGGCCGAAAAAACAGAATTGAACCGTTTCGTTGATAACGGCAACACCGCCCGGGGTGTCATCACCATGGGACTGCCCTTTCTTTCGCTGATGGAAGTATTGGATGGCTCATCATCCAAGCCGGACATCCTGAAGCTGGCCTATGTCCATCCCCTGCCCCGTGAAAAAATCATTCATTTTCTCTCCAGTCATCAGGAGGTCAAAATTCTTGAAGAATTGGACGACGTGGCCGAAAACCAGATCAAGGCCATGGCCTTTGATCAACAGCTGCCGGTAAAGATCATCGGCAAAACAGGGCTGGAGGATTGGATCGGTGAATACACCCCCGATAAGGTTCATCTGTTGCTGGCCAC
This sequence comes from Deltaproteobacteria bacterium, assembly GCA_020444075.1. Classification (GTDB taxonomy): domain Bacteria; phylum Desulfobacterota; class Desulfobacteria; order Desulfobacterales; family Desulfosarcinaceae; genus Desulfosarcina. Next base: position 33,462 of record JAHLLR010000049.1, on the reverse strand, counting down.
GATTTGGCCGGATATGATCCAGTCTTCCCAGACTGCAGAAGCCGACGATCCGGCGCCCCACCGGCCGCCCCAAATGTGCCCGGGATGCGGTCACCGCAGCGCTTTTCACGCCATCAAGCAGGCACTTGCCCCCACCGATATCACCGTGGCGGACATCGGCTGCCACACCCTGGGCTTTCTGCCGCCATACGAAATGGGTCAACTGCTCATGTGCATGGGAGCCTCCACGGCCATAGGCAGCGGTCTGCGCCTGTTCAACACCAGTCGGAAAGTGGTGGCGTTCATGGGTGACTCCACTTTCTTTCATGCCGCCTTGCCCGGCATCATCAATGCCATTTTCAACCGACACCCCATCACCCTGATTCTTATGGAGAACGGCACCACAGCCATGACCGGCCACCAGGACCATCCGGCCAGCGGGAAAAATTTCAACGAGGCGACAGATAAAATCCCTGTCCGGCAGGTGATGGAAGGATTGGGAGTCAAACACATCTTCGAGGTGGATACCTACCAGCAGGCCAAATTGACCGAAATGGTGCTCGAGGCGACGTCTATCGACGAATTCAGCGTAGTGATCGCCCGGCACCCCTGCATGCTCAAGTTTACCCGTGAGCAAAGAAAAAATCCCAACTATCGGCAGAAACAGGTTGCGATAGACCAAGGGGTGTGCGAACGGATCCACGCCTGTATCGAAATCTTCGGCTGCCCCACCTTCACCCGGGACACAGCGGGCAAGGTCACCATCAATACCGACCTTTGCATCGGCGACGGTTCCTGCATCCAAACCTGTCCGACCAAAGCCATCGTCCCGGCCGGTAAAAAGGACAAAGGAGGTGCCGCATGAAGGCCTTCAGCATCTATCTGACCGGTGTGGGCGGCCAGGGCATCGGCCTGATCAGTGAAATCATCCTGAGGGCGGCGGATCACGCCGGCCACCGGGTAAAAAGCGTGGACACCCACGGACTGGCCCAGCGGGGCGGAATCGTCGTATCTCAGATACGCATGGGCGATACCGTATTCTCACCACTTATTCCATCCGGGCAGGCGGATCTGGTGATTTCACTGGAGCGCCACGAAGCCCTGCGGGCGGCAGGAACGGTCCTGAAGGACAGGGCGTGCTTGATCTACTATAATACCGTATGGCAGCCGCTTCCCGTCAGACTGAACCAAGCGGCGGAAGTCACCGAAAATGACATCCGGGATCTTTGCCGGGGGCGGGGCATTCAAGTCATATCCGTATTCCAAACGGACCTGCCGGATATCCGCATGCAGAATATGGCCGTGCTGTCGGAAATCCATCGCCACGGGCTGATCCCCGGTATCGACCGGAAGCATTACCAGGCCGCCATGGCGGACCTCATGTCCGGAGCCATGCTTGAGGAAAACCGGGGTTTGTTCGACAAGCGACTGACCACCTAGATCCCGAAAGGGTATAACGGCCGGAATCTTTTCGATACCCTACCGAAACGCCTTTATCGCTATTGTGAATCTGACATCGCCGGGTTGTCCCCCGTCACATGGAGATGCTGCCCTTGCGGAAATCCGTAGGGTCGATCCACAGGTTGATCAGCACCGGTTTTCCCGCAGCGGCCACGGCCCGGGCCGTGGCAAGGGCGGCGTCGATCTCATGGTCCGCTTTGACCACAAGGCCCTCGGCGCCGTATCCTCGGGCCACCCGATGGTAGTCGGTACGCGCCAGAACGGTGGCCACGTCATCGCCAAGGATCTCCCTCTGGTCCCGGGTGATCTGGGTCCAGCCCGCATCGTTTCCCACCACGGCAATCACCGGCAATCCGTGGCGAACAAAGGTATCCATCTCCGTGATGCTGTATCCGGCGGCCCCGTCACCGTATAGGATCCATACCTCGGCATCCGGTCGGCCCTGTCTGGCGCCGAGAGCGAATCCGGCACCCACTCCCAGTGTGCCAAACACCCCGGGATCCAACCACTGCAGGGGGCCTTTTGGCGACAAGGTGTAGGCGGCCGTGGCCACGAAATCCCCACCGTCGGCCACCAGAATCGCATTGCCGGTCAGAAAGCGGTCCAGTTTCCGGAAGAAAAGAATCGGGTTGACATATTGTCCGGAGAAATTGGCCATTGCATCGATTTCCGCCTCCCGTTGACGGTCGGCCATGGTCAGCGAGCTGCGCCAGTCCATCCATCGTTCCCCGCTCTGCAGGACCGTCTCCCGGGCAAGGGCCGCCAGGAAAAAAAACGGGTCGGCATGCAGGGCCACGTCGGGTTTCCGGTTCAAATAAAGGTCGTGCTTGCTGCGGTTGGCGGCAACAAGAGTTGTTTTCCGGCCCATAACCCGGCCGTAATCCATTCGAAAATCGCAGGGCATGCCGGCCATGATCACCAGATCCGCCTGCTTGAGGGCTCCTTTCCGTTTGTGACGGATCTGCAGTCGGTGATCCTCCCCCAACAGTCCGCGTGCCATACCGGTGAGAAAAACTGGAATGCCCAACTGGTCCACGGCGGCAGCCAGTTCGCCTACACGGTCGGGACACAGCATGGCCTGGCTGCCCAGCACCATCACCGGGAAATGGACCCGGTCCAGCAGTGCGGCAACTTTTTTCACCGAATCCGCATCGGGTACCGGCGGGCTGACAACCGAAAGCGTGGTTTCCATTTCATCCAAGCTGCAGGAGAACATTCGATCCACATAATGGCGCAGATAAAGGGATTTGAGGCGTTCCCCCACAGTTTTGGCGGATTTGGCGTCGGTGGCCCCCCCATACCATTTCCGGGCCAGGGATTCGGGATAGAGAAGATCCACGGGCATCTCCACGAAAACCGGTCCGGGAACCCCTTCTCCGGCCATTAAAAAGGCACGTTCCAGGGCCGAAACGATGTCGCAATTGCGCCGGACGGAAATCGCCGCTTTGGCCACTGTCGCCATCAGCGAACCGGGGTCTATGTCCTGCAGGGCCCCTCGCCCTTTGAGCACCGTGGGAGCCGCCCCTCCGATGAGCACCATGGCTGACTGGGCCATCCGGGCGTTTTTCACCGCCGTCACCGTATTCGTAACACCCGGACCCGCCGTTACAACCGCCACACCTGGAATACCGGTGACACGGGAAGCAGCATCGGCGGCAAAAACGGCGGTGGCTTCGTTGCGCACATCCAACACGCCGATACCCGCGCGTTTGCACCCCACCAGAATTGGGGAAATGTGTCCGCCGCACAGGCAAAACACCACCTTCACGCCCTGGACCGACAACACCTTTGCCACCATGTCCCCACCATGCAGTTCCATCGCCAGACCTCCTTCAAACCATGTTTACCCGCGCCGGAATCAAAGGTTCGGCCCGAAGGCACCGGCCAGCAGACGGGCCAGCTGTGATTCGGACATGAGGTGTTTCTCCAGCACCAGGACTTTCAGGGTTTTTCCGCTGGCCAGTCCCTCCTTGACCAGGGCCGCCACCCTGTCGTAACCCAACTTCGGGTTCAGGATGGTGGCCAGGCCGGCACTGGATTCGAAGTTCTGCCGGCATTTTTCTTCATCCACCCCAACACCCTGGATGCATTTCTCATCCAGCATGGTACAGGTGCGAATCAATATATCCAACGACTTGACAAGATTAGCGCCGATCAGCGGCATATGGGTGTTGAGCTCCAATTGACCCAGCCCGCATGCCATGGCCACGGCGGTATCGTATCCGATCACCTGGATGCAGGCCATGTTGGCAGCCTCGCAGATGCTGGGATTGACCTTGCCCGGCATAATGGAAGAACCGGGCTCAACTGCCGGCAGTCGGATTTCGCCGATGCCCGTGTTGGGACCTGATGCCAGCAGGCGCAGATCGTTGCAGATCTTGAGAAGATCCAAAGCCAGCAATCGAAGAGCCGCGGACATCTGTCCCATATCCGTCATGAACTGGGTGATTTCGACGCCGTTGTCCGCCACTTTGAATGACAGACCGGTGGAATCATTGAGCGCCTTTACGATATGGGATCGAAAGGCCGGCTTGGTATTGATCCCGGTTCCCACCGCATTGCCCCCGACGCCGATCTCCAGCAGGTTCAGACCGGCGGCACCCACTCTTGTTTTCGCCTTCTCAAGTGCACGGGCGTATGCGGCAAACTCCTGACCCAGGGTAACGGGCACCGCATCCTGAAGATGGGTGCGTCCGCTCTTGGCAATCGAGGCAAACTGCGCGGCCTTTTCCTCAAATGACGCCACCAAACCATCGAGTACCGCTTCCAGCTGGTGGCATAACTGAATAGATGCCAACCGAATGGCCGAAGGAAAAACATTATTGGTGGATTGCCCTTTGTTCACATGATCGTTGGGGTGGATCAAATCCCTTTCTCCACGCTTTCCGCCAAGCTCCACAGCAGCCAGATTGGCGATCACCTCATTGACATTCATCTGGGTGGAGGTGCCGGATCCCGCCTGAAAAATATCGATGGGAAACTGGTCATCGTGCGCTCCGCTGAGGACCGCTGCGCAGGCCTTGCCAATCGCCTGGGAACGGTTAGGATCGAGAAGCCCGAGCTGTTCGTTAGCCGTGGCGCAAGCCGCTTTCAACTGAACGATGGCGTGAACGATCGCCAGGGGCACCGGTTCTCCGGCAACATTAAAATTTTCCAGGGAACGAACGGTATGAATCCCGTACCAGGCGTTTTCGGGAACCAGTTTTTCCCCCATCGCGTCTTTTTCGATTCGCATGCATCACCTCCGGGCGGTTGAAAGGCTTTATGCCTGAAATTACAGCAATCCAGATATCTGTCAAGAAGACAGGGGCGATATCTCTGTCGCAAAAAATCCGGCCAAAACGAAAAAACCGAAATCACCTCTTCCTGAATAATACCTTGACTTTAAAGGATTCGTCCCAATTTTGTCTGCAACTATTCAAAAAAATAAGGAGTTAACAGATGGAAAAAGTTGAAAGCGGATTGTTTGTGAGCGTCAATTATACCGGAACGCTGGACAATGGTGAAATTTTCGACTCCAGCGAAGGCTGCCAACCCATGGAAGTTCACATGGGCTCCGGCAAGGTGATCCCCGGTTTTGAATCAGCGATCATGGGGATGTCGATCAACGAAACCAAAACCTTCACCCTTTCTCCGGAAGAAGCCTATGGCCATCGGGATGACAGCCGGATGCACGACTTTCCCAAATCCGATATCCCCGCCGGAATGGAACCCGAAGTAGGCCAGACATTGATGCTGAGTACACCCCAGGGGCAGCAGTTTCCCGCCCGGGTTGCCTGCATTGATGATGAAAAAGTTATTTTCGATCTCAACCATCCCCTGGCCGGCCAATCCCTGACCTTCAAGATCGAGGTGGTGGGCATCAGCAAAACCGCCACGCAGCAGCACGGTGGATGCGGCTCCGACTGTTCCGGCGGCGGATGTGAATGCGGGGAATCCGGCTGTTGCTGATCCCCTTTCTGCGAGCCCTTGTAATTTCGGTTCGGGGTAATCGCTAGTCCAGCTTCCGGTTTTTAAAGGGGGCAGCAGCATTCAGTGACACGCGGACTCCTCCCGATAAAGGTTGCCGAGGTAAGTTCCTGTCCCCCCAGAGGGTTCCCCAGACGGGTATCAACTGAAATCCGAAAAGTAAACCCGTTCGCCCCCCTCCCTGTTAAAACAACTCGCCGGGATTTTTCAGTACTGCCCTATCCTTGACACCATCCACCAAATAAGATAGCAGAAGGGGTTTACGATTTTTCGGCTGGGCTATTGATGCGGCGTCAGTCCAAAGCCGATGGATTATACAACTTATAAAAGAGCGATCGGCAGCAGCAAATTAGAAATAGAAGCGGAACCAATTGCAACCGGGGTTACCATGGACAATGCAAAAGACTTGCTGAGCAAGCGAAAAGAAAAGGCAGACGGCCTGAGGGCGGACGGAATCAATCTGTTCCCCAACGGCTTGGCCGTCAACCATACCATCAGGGATATCCAGGGTCATCTTCAAGACCTGTCGGATGAACAACAAGAGGATCCTGCCCAGTTCAACGTGGCGGGACGGATGATGGCCATCAACCGTTTCGGGAAATCCGCTTTCGTCCGGTTCAAGGACCGAACCGGCCTCATGCAGGCCTATGTGCGCAAGGACAGAGTCGGGGATCGGTCATATGATCTGTTCAAACGCCTCGATGTCGGGGATTTCATTGAAATTGAAGGGACCCTTTTTCGCACCAAGACCGGCGAATGGACCATTCTGGCCACCCGAATTCATCTCGTCTGTAAATCAACCCGACCACTTCCTGAAAAATTTCATGGGCTTAAAGATCCGGAAAAGCGTTACCGACAACGCTACATCGACCTGATTATGAACCCGGATGTTCAGGAAATTTTTATCAAACGCAGCCAGATCATCCAGGCCATGCGTTCCTTTTTCCTGTCCCGTGATTTTCTGGAAGTGGAAACACCCATGATGCAGCCCATACCGGGCGGTGCCGAGGCAACTCCCTTTAAAACCCACCACAACGCGCTGGACATGGATCTATATCTGCGCATCGCTCCGGAACTGTATCTCAAGCGCCTGGTGGTGGGCGGATTTGAGCGGGTCTTCGAAATCAACCGCAATTTCAGAAACGAGGGCGTCTCCACCCAGCACAACCCGGAATTCACCATGGTTGAGTTTTACCAGGCCTACGCCACCTATGAAGACTTGATGGATCTCACCGAACAGATGTTTGCACAGATTGCTCAAACGATAACCGGCGGCACTGTCGTCACCTATCAAGGGAATGAAATCGAACTGGGAGGACCGTGGAAACGCATTTCCCTGTTCGATTCCCTGGAACAGATCGGCGGAGTCGATTCGTCATTGTTGAGTGACAAAGACCGTTTGCTTGAATTTGCGGCGTCCCGGGGTATTACAGTCACGAAAACCGGGCGTCTGGGGAAAGTGATCACCAAGCTGTTCGATGCCCTTGTTGAACCCAAGTTAATCCAGCCCACCTTTATCACCGGCTACCCGGCCGAAGTCTCCCCGCTGTCAAGAAGAAGTGACACCCATCCGGATCTGACCGAACGCTTTGAACTGTTCATTGCCGGTAGGGAAATCGCCAACGGGTTTTCCGAACTCAATGACCCGGAAGACCAGCGAGGAAGATTTCTGCAGCAAGTGGAAGATAGAAATGCCGGTGACGACGAAGCCCATTTCATGGATGACGACTATATCGAGGCTTTGGAGTATGGCATGCCCCCCACCGCCGGTCAGGGGATTGGAATCGACCGTCTGGTGATGCTGCTGACCGACGCCCCGTCCATCCGAGAGGTTATCCTGTTCCCCCACATGAAGCCCCGGACAGGGATTTCAAAAACGGAAAATTGACGCATTCTCAATAGGATCAGGTAAGAACTATCGCAGAGAACCCTCAACCTCAGCCATTACCGGAAATGCCATGTCATTTGTGACATTTGTATCAGGGCGTTATCTCCGGACTCGCCAGAAGCGGGCATTTATTTCGCTGATTACCGTACTGTCCATTGCCGGGGTCGCCGTGGGGGTCATGGCGCTGATCGTAGTTATAGCGGTCATGGCCGGTTTTGAAACCGATCTCAAATCTCGGATCATGGGAATCCGGCCACACCTGGTACTCACCAAAAAGCAGGGGGACTTTACCGACTACAATCAGATTTTGTCAAAGATCAAAGCCGTTGACGGCATCGAAACGGCATCGGCCTACATCACCACCCAGGTAGTTATTCGCACGACAACGCGGGCGGCTGGCGCCGTCCTGAAAGGCATTGATGCGGTTCAGGGAAAAAGCGTCGGCGACAGAGTGGATAACAGCCGGTTGGCGACGCGGACTGCCTCGAAAGGGCTCCCAGCCGGAAGCGTTCACCTGCCCGGCATCATTTTAGGCAAGGAGCTGGCAGCCAACCTGGGTGTAATCCGCGGTGACACGGTGTACATGATCTTGCCGCGGGGTATGCTTTCACCGGCCGGCCATATTCCTGCCATGATTAAATTTCAGGTCGCCGACCTTTTCGAATCCGGGATGTATGAATTTGATGGGACGCTGGCTTTCATTGATTTGAAGCAGGCCCAGAAGATCCTCCGAATGCCCGCCTCCGTCAGCGGGATCGAAATTCGCCTCCAAGATATGGGAAAAGTCAAAGAAATTTCCGAGGCGATTGAGCGACTTGTGGACGGTGACTACACCATCGAAAACTGGAAGCAGATGAACCGCAATCTCTTTTCAGCCCTTCGGCTGGAAAAAACCGTCATGTTCATCATCCTTGCCCTGATCGTACTGGTTGCCGCATTCAATATTGCCGGCTCCCTGGTCATGATGGTCATGGAAAAACGAAAGGATATCGCTATTCTGAAAGCCATGGGGGCGACGGCAAAATCCATCGGACGCATCTTTGTCATCAAGGGCCTGATGATCGGCTTGGTGGGAACCGTGCTGGGGACATCCGCCGGCTTGGTTCTGTGCACCCTTCTCGAGCGCTATTCCTTTATCCACCTCCCGGCAGATGTATATTATATAAGTACTTTACCTGTAAACATGAAGACATCGGACGTCCTGTTGATTGCGTTGTGTGCACTGGCCATCTGTTTTGCGGCAACGCTTTATCCTGCCCGTCAGGCAGCCGGCATCGATCCGGTGGAGGCCATCCGCCATGGATAATGGCACTGATCTGTCAGAACGGCGGGTAACCCGCAATCGACAGCCTTCCCGAAGTCCGCTGATTCAGGCTTCGGGCATCAGCAGAGTCTATAATCACAGTGGGGCCCGCATCGTGGTTCTCAACCAGTTGTCATTTAAACTGGGCATCGGCGAAACGATAGGAATCGTAGGGGCATCGGGTATCGGCAAGTCCACCCTCCTTCACGTTCTCGGGACCTTGGACAGACCGGATAGCGGCATTCTGGAATATTCGGGAAAAGATGTACTGAAGTTGGATGATAGCCAACTGGCCCGTTTTCGCAACCGGGCTATCGGCTTTGTATTCCAGTTCCACCACCTGCTACCCGAATTTTCGGCATTGGAGAACACCATGATGCCAGCTTTGATCGGCGGAGAGAGTAAAAAAACGGCAACGACGGCTGCCGAAGCGATTCTGGTTCGGGTCGGCCTGAAAGACCGGTTGACCCATCGGGCCAGTGAATTATCCGGCGGTGAGCAGCAGCGAGTGGCCCTGGCACGGGCTCTGGTACTGCGACCGGCGATTCTTCTGGCAGATGAACCGACAGGCAATCTGGATCGAAAAAACAGTGAACGCATCCATACCCTGCTGATGGAACTTAACCAGGAAATGGGAATGGCACTGGTTGTGGTCACCCATAACATGGAACTGGCAGCCCTGGTATCCCGGCAGGTCACCATCGCCAATGGAGCACTGCAGGAATTTCATTGAGTTTTTGCCAAGCTCCTTTTCCTTTGGCAGGTGAGAAAAAAGACTCCCATAAGTGGCCTCATGGTTGCCGAAAAAAGAACATTTTACCGATACCGGCCGATTCTGAAATGGATTAAACGTTGACAGGACCGCAATTGATCAGGGGGATTCGATGTTGAGGCGATATTTTCCGGTGTTGTTTTTTTCCCTTTTTCTCGTGGCCCACACCGCAGATGCCATTGAAACAGTTCATGTGTTGGTGTTGCCTTTTGAAATTCATGCCAGCCAGAGCATGTCCTATCTGGCAGAAGACATACCCAAGGTCATTCAAGAGCACCTGCAAACCGAAGGCGCAGTTGCCGTTGAAATCGATAAAGCACAATCAGCCTCCGCTTTAGACGTCACCTCCGATGTGGAAACCCTGAAACAAATGGGCCTGAAGGCCGGTGCAGACAGCGTGGTCTGGGGAAGTATGACACGTATCGGCGATAACATCAGCCTTGACATAAACATGGTTGAAACGGTGGGAACCAAACCGGTCTTCTCCATTTATGAGGCAGGCTCGGGCATGGAAAACCTGAGGGCCGTTGCTAAAAAGTCGGCGGAAAAACTGGCTAGGCAACTGTTCCGCCGGGAACTGATTACTGGCATCCGGGTCGCCGGCAATAAACGGATCGAAGCGGATGCCATCGAACGGGTAATTCGGGTGAAAGCCGGTGATGTGCTGCGCGCCGGCGAACTGTCCAAAGACATGAAGAATATCTACAAAATGGGCTATTTTGAGGACATCCGCGTCGAAGCTGAAGAAAGCGAAGGCGGGAAAACGGTCATTTTCCAAGTCAAGGAGAAGCCTACCATTCGAAAAATCTCCTTCAGCGGCAACAAGGTTTTCAAGGATGAAAAGCTTCGGGAGAATTTAACCGTCAGCACGGGTTCCATTCTGAATATTTTTACAATCAAGTCTAACATTGAACAACTCCAGGCCATGTATAAGGAGAAAAATTATCACAATATTAAAATTAACTACACTGTTCATGACCGTGACAATAACCAGGCGGACATTGAATTTGTTATTGAAGAAGGAGAAAAGATCAGAATTAAAAAAATCACCTTCCAGGGCAACCGGACGTTCCCGGATAAAAAGCTGAAAAAACTGATCAGCTCATCGGAAAAGGGTTTTTTCTCCTGGATCACTTCTTCCGGCGAATTGAATCGAGAAGATCTGAGTCAAGATGCAGCCCGTCTCATGGCTTATTATCAAACCGAGGGGTTCATCCATGCCAAAGTTGCCGATCCCGTGGTCGATTTCGAGGACAAATGGATATTTATCACCTTCAAAATCGAAGAGGGCGAGCGGTTCAAAGTCGGCACCATTGACATGGATGGAGACCTGATTCTGCCAAAAGAGCGCTTGATGCCCGGGCTTCAGATTTCAAAGGAGCCCTTTTTCAACCGGGAAACAGTCAGAAAGGATATCCTTTGGCTGACCGATCTGTATGCGGATGCCGGCTATGCATACGCGGATATTTCTCCGTTGACGAAGGAAGATGCCGAAAACCACTTGGTCGACATCACCTATTCCGCAAAAAAACGAGACAAGGTCTTCTTTGAAAACATCGATATTTCCGGTAACACCCGTACCCGGGACAAAGTTATTCGCAGGGAGCTTCGTATCTATGAACAGGAACTATACAGCGGCAGCCGCCTCAAACGAAGCGTGCGCAATCTCCATCGCCTGGATTTTTTTGAGGATGTCAAAGTTGATACACCCAAAGGCAGTGCTGAAGACAAGATGGATGTAAAAATCAGCGTCGTGGAAAAACCCACGGGGACCTTCACGTTTGGCGCAGGATACAGCACGGTGGACGATTTTTTCGTAACCGGCTCGGTTTCCCAAAGAAACCTTTTCGGCCGTGGACAAATTCTCAAGCTGAGCGGACAAGTCGGCGGCTCATCGGATTTATACAACCTGAGCTTCACCGAGCCTTGGATGTTTGACATCCCGCTGTCCGGCACAATTAGCATCTACCGTACCAGACGTGACTACGACACCTACGATAAAACCAGCATGGGTGGCGGGCTGGGAGTCAGTTATCCCATTTTCGACTATACCCGTGTCGCCCTATCCTATCGATATGATGTTACCGACATTACCGAAATCACTGAAGACGCCTCTGACAATATCAAGGACCTGGAAGGGACGAACGCTACCAGCGCCATCACCACGGCTTTAAGCTATGATTCAAGGGACCGCGCCTTTAATACCACCCAGGGTCAGGATCATAGCCTCACTTACACTTATGCAGGATTAGGCGGTGATATCGGTTTTAACAAGGTCGTGGGTGAACTCGGCTGGTATCTCCCGATATACAAGGATTTGGTTACCTTTTTGCATGGAAAATCGGGCTATGTGAGTGAGATAAGCGGATACACATTGCCCGACTATGAAAAATTCTATTTGGGGGGCATGAACTCCGTCCGAGGTTTTGGTTTTCAGGACATCAATATCAAAACCGTAAACAGTGCCGGACAAATTTCAGAGGAAGGTGGGGAATCCTTTGTCCAGTTCAATTTTGAACTCAGCTATCCCCTGTTCAAAGATATGGGCATTGTCGGTGTTGTTTTCTATGATACCGGCAATGTATTTGGACCCGGTGAAACAATTGATTTGGGTACGCTCCGCCAAGCGGCCGGATACGGCATCCGATGGTACTCACCCATCGGGCCGATTCGCATCGAAGGTGGCCACATTCTGGATCCCCGGGAAGAGAACGGAGAAGATTCCGGGGTCAACTGGGAGTTTTCCATGGGGGGGGCATTCTAAACCGAACGCCCGCAGGAACGATTGGAAATGACCGATGCCAACAAACATTTGATTATAACCGCTATAAAATGATATATATTATGCCAAAATTCACATTAACGACGTGGAAAGGGGAATGTATGCGATCTGCAAGCAAATTGATAATCCTGACGATTTTGGCTGTTTTCTTATACGGAGGATCAGGCTTTTGTGCAGATGTAGCTAAAATTGGGGTTGTAGAGTTCCAACGCCTATTTGAAAATTCAGATGCCGGGAAAGATATAAAGGCAGAAATCACCGCGCATGGCAAAAAAATGGAAGCCGAGCTTAAGGAAAAAGGTGCTGAAATTGAGGAACTAAAAAAACGCCTGGAGCGTGAAGCCCTGGTCATGAGCAAGGAAATGCGTGAAGAGAAAGAGCGTGAGTTCAGGATCAAGGTCAATGATATCAAAACCCTGCAGAAGAAATATGAGGTGGAGTTGCAGGGCGTCCAGAAAAAGCTGATGAGCGAACTTCAATCTGAAACGCTGGAGATCATCGATGAGATCGGCAAATCAGGAGGCTACCTGTTGGTTATGGACAAACGCGGGGTTCTCTATGCACCGACGACTATCGATATTACCGATGAAGTCATTAAACAATACAATGCCCGGTACGCCAAAAATAAGAAAAAGTAAGCATAGGTATCGACAGTGCCCACTGACTATTCCCTTATAGAGATTGCCGAGGCGACCAATGGTGAAGCCGTTGGCCAGAAAGAGAAAAGAATCAGCGGCGTCGCGCCTTTTGAGACAGCTGATTCCAGTCAAATCACCTTCGCAGGCGGCGTTAAATATTTAAAGCGGATCGAGGACTCCCTGGCTGGAGCCATTTTCGTTCCCAAAGGGTTTAAAGCCCCCGGAAAGAACCTGATCGGTGTCAGCAACCCCCAACTGGCATTTGCCAAAGTGGTGGAGTTGTATCATCCGACGGTCCGACCGCCTTCCGGTATCAGCAACCTGTCATCCACCGGCAGTGACGTCCGGACGGGGGATGGGGTATTTATCGGTGCGTTTGCAACCGTTGGCAATCGCGTGACGATCGGTTCAGATTCGATCATTCAAAATGGTGTTTTTATCGGGGATGATGTGAGCATCGGAGACAAGGCGATGATTCATCCCAATGTGACCATCATGAACGGCTGCCGGATCGGCAACCGGGTAACGATTCATCCAGGTACGGTAATTGGCAGCGATGGTTATGGTTTCGTTCCGGACGGCGGGCGTTATCATAAAATCCCGCAAATAGGCATCGTTCAGATTGACGATGATGTCGAAATCGGTGCATGCAACACCATCGATCGGGCGACTTTCGGCCGGACGTGGATTCAACGCGGAGTCAAGACAGACAATCTGGTCCACATCGCACACAATGTAGTTGTGGGTGAGGATAGTGTAATTGTCGCCCAGGTGGGTATTGCCGGCAGCACCAAGATCGGCCATCACGCCATTCTTGCCGGTCAGGCAGGTATTTCCGGCCATCTGACCATCGGCAACCATGTCACCGTGGGTCCAATGACCGGAGTAGGCAAGTCCGTCTCAGACGGAGAAGTGGTCTCATCCGGTTCTCCATCCATGCCCCACAGGACATGGCTGAGGGTTCAACGTGTCATTCCGGCCTTACCGGAAATGAAGAAAAAAGTTACTGATCTTGAGAAGAAACTCGCTGATCTTGAAAAAATCATTGAGGCACGCTGAAACAACGCAGAGGTCCACTCATGGAAATGGTCTTTGATATCAAATCAATCATGCAGAACCTCCCCCACCGATATCCTTTTTTAATGGTGGACCGGGTGATTGAGTTCGTCAAAAACGAGAGAATCGTGGCCCTGAAAAATGTAACGATCAACGAACCTTTTTTCCAGGGACATTTCCCCGACACACCCATCATGCCCGGCGTTCTCATTGTCGAAGCCATGGGACAAGCCGGTGGTGTTCTGGTCACCCAATCACTTCCACCGGAAAATCAAGGCAAGCTGATCTACTTTATGGGATTTGACGATGTGCGGTTCAGAAAACCTGTCGTGCCCGGCGATCAATTGATTCTGGAACTGGAAATGCTGAAACTGCGGTCCAAAGTCGTAAAAATGGCCGGCGTTGCCAAAGTCGACGGAAAAATCGTCGCCGAAGCGAAGTTGATGGCCGCCTATGGAGACTAATATGATTCATCCCACTGCAATCGTCAGTCCCGATGCAACGATAGGAGAAGGTGTCGAAATCGGCGCCTACTCAATTATCGGCGAAGATGTCACTATTGGCAAAGGAACATGGATAGGTCCCCATGTGGTGATTGACCCCCACGTGATCATCGGCACTGGATGCCGTATCTTTCAATTTGCAGCCATTGGCGCCATACCACAGGACCTGAAGTTCGGCGGGGAAAAGAGTTATGTAAAAATAGGCCCCAATGTCACCATCAGGGAATTTGTTACCATTCACCGGGGAACGGAAAAAGGTGGTGGAATCACGGAAGTGGGCGAAAAATCCTTCTTGATGGCCTATACCCATATCGCCCACGACTGCCGCGTCGGCAAAATGGTGGTACTTGCCAATAACACCACATTGGCAGGCCATATCACCATTGGCGACCACGCCACTGTCGGTGGTCTGGTGGCCATCCATCAGTTCGTCCGAGTTGGCGATCATGCTTTTATCGGCGGAAAATCCGCTGTGGTCAAGGATGTTCCGCCTTATGTCATTGCGGCCGGTGATCGGGCTATCTTACATGGACTCAACCGCGTCGGTCTCAAACGCTATGGTTTTTCTGACCAGTCCCTGTCCGCTTTGAAAAAAACCTACCGGATACTGTTTCGATACGGATTAACCCTGAACGAAGCCATCGAACGGGTGCATGCCGAAGTTGAAATGGTGCCTGAAGTTGAAACCTTCATCGGGTTTATCAAATCATCTTCCAGAGGTGTGACTCGATAAACCCATTTATCGATAAATCAGATACCCCCATCAGAGTGTACCCATTCAATGGATGTAAAGATCGGACTCATAGCCGGAAGCGGTCAGTTTCCCATGCTTTTTTCCAGAACCGCTGTAAAAAAAGGGTTCTCCATATACACGGCGGCTTACGTCAACGAAGCAGACCAGGAACTCACCCAACTGTCAGAAAAAATTCAATGGCTGCACCTGGGTCAGGTGAAGCGGCTCATCAAGTTTTTTAAGCAAAACAACGTCAACCGTGCCGTGATGTTAGGCGCCGTTCGAAAAACGCGGCTTTTCACCGATGTTAAGCCGGATATGAAAGCCATCTCCATCATAGCCGGAATGCGACATACCCACGATGATGCCATTATGCGCGCCTTTGCGGATAGCCTTGAAAAAGAAGGCATCAAAATAGAGCCATCGACCTTTCTCTTGCCTGAGTTGCTTGCCACAAAAGGGATCTGGACGAACCGGAAGCCTTCCCGATCGGAAAAGAAAGACATCGCCATGGGCTTTTCCATTGCGAGGGAAATCGGCCGCTTGGACATCGGGCAAAGCGTGGTCGTGGGTGGAGGATCGATTCTCGCCGTTGAGGCGATCGATGGAACCGATGCCACAATCAAACGGGGGGGGCAGTTGGGCAAGGGTGAGGCTGTATTGGTCAAAGTATGCAAGCCCAATCAAGATTTTCGTTTCGATGTCCCATCGGTGGGAATGAAAACAATTGAAACCATGAGCCAGTACGATGTTGGCGTCATAGCTATAGAGGCCGGCCGGACCGTTGTTTTTGATCGTCCGGAAATGATCCGCGCGGCAAATGAAAACAATATCGCGATCATCTGCGAATAGGGTCCGCAAAAAGTGCTTGGGAAAAAGATCATTTTTAACAAATGGAACCGCTGATGGAAAAACTGCGCGTCGGTGTCGTCGGTGTGGGATATCTGGGCAAATTCCACGCTCAAAAATACCACCATATGCCGGATGTTGATCTTGTCGGTGTCGTCGACACGGATGCGGATCAAGGAAAAAAAATCGCCGATGATAATTGCACCGTGTACTATCAGGATCACCAATCACTTTTCGGAAAGGTTGATGCGGTCAGTATTGCTGCGCCTACGCCATTTCATTTTTCGATTGCAAAAGATTTCTTAAATCAGGATGTCGATGTTCTGATCGAAAAGCCAATCACCAGCCTTCTTGAAGATGCAGATGAATTGATTCAAATAGCGGAATCCAAGCGGTTGATCATCCAGGTGGGGCATCTGGAGCGCTTTAACCCGGCGGTGGTCGAACTGGAAGGCAAAATCGATCACCCCCGCTTCATCGAATCCCATCGCCTCAGTATCTTTCAGGGACGCTGTACCGATGTAAGTGTGGTCCTTGATCTGATGATCCATGATATCGACTTAATCTTGAATCTTGTCCGCTCAGAGATTAAGAACGTCAATGCTGCCGGCATTTCCGTAATATCCGGGAATATTGATATTGCCAACGCCCGACTGGAGTTCGTCAACGGGGCCGTTGCCAATGTAACGGCCAGCCGGATTTCTGCCAAAAATGAGCGGAAACTAAGGCTTTTTCAAAAAGATGCATACATTTCAATTGACTTTGCCAACCATAAAATTACCCTTGTCCACCCTGATTCGAGTAAAACCGATGGCATCATCCCCGGGATGACAATCGAGGAACTGAACTTTGATAAAGGCGATGCACTGGATGATGAACTCAAGTCGTTTGTGCAATCCGTGCAGCACCGCCGCCCCCCACTGGTTACCGGCCAGATGGGGCGTGATGCCCTGAAAACCGCGCTGACCATCATGGCGCAGATTCAAGAAACCAGTCAGCACCTGGTGTGTTGATGGGAGACATCTAATCTAATGCCTCCAAAATGCATCATGATCATTGCCGGCGAAGCCTCGGGCGATATGCACGGAGCGAAACTGGCCCAGGCCATTAAAAACCACGCCAGCGACTCGTTTCTTTTCGGCATTGGCGGAAACGCCATGCAAATGGAAGGCGTCCGGCTCATTGTCAATGCCAGAACGCTTTCCGTTGTCGGCATCACCGAAGTATTTGCCAAACTGTTGACGATTTATCGGGCCCTGGCCACCGTTAAAAAAGCCCTTTGCAGCCTTAAACCGGATCTGCTTATTTTAATCGATTTTCCAGACTTCAACTTTCATGTCGCCGCTTTCGCGAAGAAGCTGAGAATCCCGATTCTATATTACATCAGTCCCCAGATCTGGGCGTGGCGCCAGAATCGGGTCAAAAAAATCAAGCGACTGGTCGATCACATGGCAGTGATCCTGCCATTCGAAGCACGTTTTTACCATGAGCACAATGTGCCCGTTACCTTTGTGGGTCATCCTCTGTTAGACAGAATCCTGCCGAAGTTACGCCCCCGAGCATCGACGACACAATCAAAAGAGCCGGTCATTGGCCTGCTTCCCGGATCAAGAGAAAAGGAAGTATCGACCCTGCTTCCCGTTATGCTCGAAGCCGCCAAATTAATCAAGCGGCGCCTGCCGGCGGCCAGGTTCGTTGTTTCGTGTTCCGAGTCCATTCAAGATGATCTGGTGATGGATATCGTGAGTCAAAACGCATCGACGCTTGAAATAGAAATAATCAAGGGACCGGTATCTGAAGTATTTGGACGGAGCCGCATGCTGGTGGCCGCCTCGGGTACTGTCACCTTGGAAGCGGCACTTTACGGCATCCCCATGGTAATCGTTTACAAGGTCTCCCCATTGAGTTACTGGCTGGGAAAACGACTCATCAAGGTTAAACATATCGGCATCGTCAATCTCATTGTTCAAAAGGAGCTCCTGCCCGAGTTGATCCAGGACAATGCTTCGCCCCAAACCATTGCGGATACAGTAATCGCCATGATCAGCGATCAGGAAAGGTTAAGACAAATAGAACAGGAACTGTCTTCCGTTAGAGACCTTCTTGGCGGTGCCGGTGCCTCAGACCGGGTCGCCCGAATCGCATTGGATCTCATCTGACGATACTCGACCACCTGATTCCCGTGACCATCATCAAATCGAATGAGCTTCCCAAGAAGCTGAAAAATCCGTCTCCAGATTTGCAGTAAAACGAATAGAGGATGCATAACGCCTCGGGCATTGTTGCAGTTGCCCCATCGAGCAGGTGACAAAAAAGATGCGACACCCCTGATAATTGGGTATCAGAGGTGTCGTTGGTGGATTGATTGTCGTGCGGGTATTCTTCCGGCTGCGTTTCTGATCCCGATGGTTTAGCAACTACTCATTTATTCCGGCTGGAAAAGCTGCGGCAAATAGGGTCCCCGCACCCAGAACCAGGATAATACCCAGCAACAGGACTGCCTTTGACGAGATGAAATCAAGCGTTCTCATATCGGGATCGGGGGTTCCGGCTGATATGAAACAGCCACCGCCACCGTCAGAGGAGGACGTTCCCCCAGTTGACAAGGCAGCGCTATCGGCTGCCAGCGATTCCGCAGCTGCGATTCCGGACGGATCCACAATTACCCCGTTTTCAATCCCGTCCTCATCGCCCATGCCGCCATCTTCCAAGAACAACATGACGCTCTTCCGGTCGGCAGCAAGAACGGTATCCGGGACTATCTGCCAGCCTGCATCAGCACTGTATTTGTATAGTCTGGCATCGGTGGCAACCGGTCTCGAAAAGTGGATTTTCACACTTGCGTTGGAAACTCCATTTTGCAGATACAATTTAAAACCCACCAGGCCAAATTCCATTTTTACCGATTGATCGGGGATCGTGTCAGTGGGCAGGGATTTTATCGAAACCAAGGCAACATCGTCGGAAACAATTTCGACACCGACGATAGCCTGCCCCTCAACCGTGTTGATACTCATGATCTTGTCTTCGCCGTTATCGGATTCTCCGTTTTGGTTGACATCTACCGATTCATCGACGGCCTGAGCGTCCGGGATGCCATCGATATTCGCATCGCCCGCACTTTCGGCAGTGATTGTCGTAAAGGTTGAGGTATGGGACCAATCCGATGCGCCATTGCGGGCATCGATGAACTTTACCCGCCAATAGTAAACGGTATCGGCGTCCAGTACCATTTCGCCCACCGTGTATCCGGTAAGTTGGGTCTCGCTGGTTTCATCCAGAATGAGTGTCGAGAAATCTGAATCAGTACTGATCTGCCACTGCGATTGGAAATGGTCATCGTTGTCGGCGTCAAAATACAACCCGGAGACAAGCACGGGCGTGAGCCCAACACGCTCGATTTGAGTGACGCTGTCGATGACAGGCGCATCAGGGGCGATATTGGCCGGGGCGGTCGTTGGATTGGTATCCGCCTGGAACTCGGCCAAATTGGTCACGCCATCGCCATCCGCATCCAGTGCGGAATCGTTGATGAGCGGATCCAGCCCATAGGTGATTTCCCAAACATCGGTCATCCCGTCATTATCATCGTCCGGATCCTGATTGTTGCCCGTTCCGTCGCTATCGTTGTCCGCCCATTCAGTGGGGTCGTTGGGGAACAGGTCCAGGACATCCGGTACATTATCTCCGTCGACATCGGTGCTCGAGGACTTGAGCACGCTGACAGTCGTGGTTGACGCCGAACTGCTTCCGTCGTCATCGGTAACCGTCAGGCTGAAAGTCAACGTGCCGCCATCGATTCCGACAACCGGTGCGGTGAACGATGCCTGCGCACTGGCAGCATTATTAAGGGATATTCCCGCACCACCGGTCTGCACCCATTGATAACCGACAATCGTACCATCCGTGTCCCCGGAACCGGATCCATCCAGAGTTACCGATGTGCCTTCATCGACGGACTGATTCTGCCCGGCAACGGCCGTGGGGGCCTGGTTGAGGACAACAGCGGCGGGCGTATAGGAAACTTCTTGGGAGTCGGCACTTTCCAGGCCGCCATCAAATGCGCGAACGACGAAATGATAGGTGACCCCTTCGGTGAGACCGGTCAGGGTGCAGGTGGTAAGGTTGTTTTCCCAAAGGGGATTATCGTAGTTGTAGCTCTGGCTGCCTTCACGGGCGAAAACCCGGTATCCTTCCGGTGCCGGATCGTTGGCATCCCACTGCAGCGTCACGTTCGCGCTGTAAGCCAACGTAGCGCCGAAGGAAAAGATGGCAATCGAAGTGAAAAGGATTCTCAGACAGGATCGCGTGGATAGTTTCATCTTGCATCTCCCCAATATTATATGCCGTGCGACCAACAGCTGATTTGAGAGATGCTGTGTTCACTCGGCAGCCCTGCCGCCATTCCCAGTGTTTCTGGTTTCAGGCCGTTGGCTTTGCGTCACACCCTTTCGGATGTTTTGCCTTTATCGAGCAATTTACTTTTCAAAAAACGTCAACATTCTTTAAGCATATATCGTACCAAATAAGCCGGAACGTCATTTTGAAAATATCGAATGCGGGAACTACCATTTATGTTACTGTAATAAATTATTTTTTAGTCGTTCTTTTGTTTCTTTTATCTTAGGGCAGACTTGAAAAAATCGAACAACGCGTAAGACGTATGAAAAATTGCACAGATCACAGCACAAATGTGATGCACTATTGTAGACAGATGATGACAGCTTTTTTAAAAATTACGATTTTTTTCAGGATCGCTGCGGATTGGAGTTACGCCCTGCAAGCGGACTGAGACATGTCGACGATCTGAAGCGAAGAACTGATAACGGGATGGAGCCAATAGATATTTGTGACCTGGGGTTAAATCCGTGGACGATTTTTATTGCGGCTTCAGGATAGGCTCAACCGGTTTGAAGTACATGGTAAAAATGCTGCCCTTACCCGGTTTGCTCTGCACATCCATTCGGCAGTCATAGGTTTCAAGAATTCGATATACGATGGAAAGACCGAGACCCGTTCCATTGGGTTTTGTCGTGAAAAATGGATTAAACATTGATTTTACCGTCTGTTCATCCATGCCGCAACCATTATCGGCAACCTCAACCATGACCCTTTCGTTCTTAAGCTTCTGTACAGATATCTTTATTTTGCCGCCGTTATCAATGGATTCAGCTCCATTCAAAAGCAGATTCCAGACCACCTGACGAAGCTGAAGGGGGTCAATCTCGATATATGCATCTGATATTATTTTTAAATCTACCTTGATCCGTTGACCGACGGAACTGTCTTTTTCAAAAAGCGTTACAATTTCAGCCACGGCCTCCCCCAGATTCACACATTCGGTCTGGCCGGCCGAAGGCCTGGCAAAAGTAAGGAAATTGTTGACCAAACTACTCAATCGGTCTGTTTCCCTGAGGACAATGTGCACCAATCGCATATTGTCCTTGTTGTTTTCCATTTCACCCTTGAGGATCTGTATGGCACCCGATAATGAAGCCAGCGGGTTTTTGATTTCGTGGGCCAGACCGGCGGCCATCTCACCGATCTGCGCCAGGTTTTGAACCCTGCCAAGATGGGCTTCCATGGCTACCAGTTCGGCCTTGGACTTTCGTTCCTGGTCAGACAGATATCCACTCAAAAATGCCACCGAAAAACAGGCAGCCGTCATAATCACACATTTTTGAAAAACCTGAATAGCCGTTATGGTTGAACCGAAACTGCCGCCGCTATAGCCAAACGAATCAAAGTAACCATTTAATTCCATAATCAGCAACACGGCAAATTGGAAGCTGCAGAATAATGCCACCAGAAGGCTTCCTCTTTTGAAAACAAATACACTGGAATAGATCACAACTACGAGGTATAAAAATGAAAATACACTGGAATACCCTCCCGTCACAAAAATGATCAGGGTGATGCACAAGGTGTCGATAATAATCTGACCATAGATGATAAGAAATTGAGACCGCTTCAGGATTGGCAGAAGAATGCCATAAACAGCGGACAGAACTATGATTAATCCAGACAATCCGTATAGAAAACCGACGGGTGTTTCCTGTGAATCGAACCGGTTGGCGATCTGATAGGCGATGGTTGACCCCAGCAGCAATAACGCGAATAAAAAGCGTATGGACATCAACCAGCTGAGTTTACGGTTGGATGTCTCTCTATCGAGCTGGGAATTAGGCAGGAATTCAGTCAAGACAGGTTATCATAATATCCGGATGTCGGGGATAAGTGGCTCGCACCCGAGCCCACGTATTAAGTTTTCATGTGAATGCGTTCCGGGCCTGCGACCTCCCCAATGCTGCGCTAAGAAAACGGGCAACGGTCAGCGTCGTCAACTTTTTTATAGACCATTTCCGTTGAAAACCACTGGGACCCGCAAGCGGGTTAAATCGCTCCAGCCATTTTAAAAATAGGCAGATACATGGCAATTACCAAACCGCCAATTACCACGCCCAGAAAAACAAGCATGAAGGGTTCGATCAGGGATGTCAAATTTTCAACCGCCTGGTCGACCTCTTCTTCGTAAAAATCGGCAATCTTCTCCAGCATGGCGTCAAGGGCACCGGTGGATTCACCAACGGAAATCATCTGGCATACCATGGCCGGGAAAACCCCACTTTCGGCCAGCGGGTCCGCCATGGTGCGACCCTCTGCAATACCGCTTCTAACCGTATAAATTGCCTGTTCAACGGTTTTATTGCCTGAGGTTTTGGCAACGATGTCCAATGCTTCCAAAATCGCCACCCCGCTGGACAACATGGTTCCCATCGTGCGGGTAAATTTGGCGACAGCCACTTTGCGAATCAATAGACCGAATACCGGCAGCTTAAGCATCGTGGCATCGACTATTTTTCTCCCTTTTTCGGTCTTATAGTATTTCCTGAATGCGAAAATAAAAATGATAACACCAATAATAATCCAGTGGATCTTGGATTTCACGAATTCACTCATGGCAACGACGATGAGTGTGGGACCGGGAAGCGCGCCACCCATATCCGCAAACATTTCCTGGAATACGGGAATGACGAACACCAGAATGATCGCAACAACAGCAACGGCGATCACCATTGTCACAATCGGGTAAGTCATTGCGCCTTTAACCTGGCTCTTCAGTTTTGCCGCCTTTTCCATGTAGGCGGACAAGCGCCTTAAGATCGTATCGAGAATACCACCAGCCTCACCGGCAGCCACCATGTTTACAAACAGATCATCAAATTGTCTGGGATACTTTTTCAATGAGTCCGCCAATGTCGAGCCACTTTCCACCTGTTCCTTGATGCTTTTGAGCATCTTCTTGAACGTGGCATTTTCCTGCTGAGCATGCAAAATATCCATACATTGAATGATGGGAAGACCCGCATCGATCATCGTCGAAAACTGGCGGCAGAATAAAATGACATCTTTTTGGGTAACGCTCGGTTGAAGAAAAGCGACATTTTCAAAAAGATCTTTCGGTTTTTTCTTAATTTTGGTCGGTGTTATTCGGAGTCTGTTAAGATTGGATCGAACCACATCCTCGCTGGATGCCTCCATCTCGCCTTTCTGAACGATATTGTTCCTGTTCTTTCCTTCCCACAGATAAATCGACATAACATCCCCCTAAGTCCGTAAATGAGCAGTTGTCGCTATAATACAACGATGATGAAATGTTTTTTCAACAGGGCCGCCTGGCTTGAGAAGCCATGTAAAAGCAGCCTCGATCCATCTGTTTCAAGGCCAGCTGGTTGGAAGCGACCAATTGATCCAGCACAGGCTGAACGGATTCTACATCGAGTCCAATGATCCGTGACACATCCTGGGCGGTATAAGGTCGTCTTCGAACAGTTGAAACCAGGCGCGCCATCAAGTCTTCACCCCGCACCGCCGTTTCGGGCGGAGCGGATGTATATTTGACAATTTCGGCACCTTCAAGAAAATCTGAAATATCTTTAAGCCGTTTCGGTCCCGTCGGTTGCACCCAGGCTTCCGTACCCGGCCGGTCGAGGGTGTTCAGAAGAACGCCATCGGCATCAATCCGCCGAAGGATTTTTTTTAGTTTAGCCAGTTCCTGAATTGAATCGTTGCAGCCATTCACTAAAAAATATTCCATTAACAGTCGGCCGGAAAACATTTTCCTGAATAGGGTGATACCATCGATGATCGAACTGAGATCAAGCTCCGGATGGGGGCGATTCACCTGCATGAATTGCGGCTCGGTCGCGGCATCCAGAGAAGCCATGATAACATCAACATCCTTAATCTGGCGCCTTACTTCGGGTTGATCAAAGAGTGTACTGTTGGTAAGCAATGCCACCTTGTATTGGGGATAGTCGGATTTGAGAAAATGAATCACGTCACCGATCCCTTCGTTCAAAGTGGGTTCTCCGGATCCGGAAAAGGTGATATAATCAATTTTCTCATCCCGGGAAAGATAGGTGACCAACTCGTTTTTCACCCGGTCCACCGCAACATATTCTTTTCTTTTCAGGGTCAGATGGGTCGTTGCACCGCACTCACAATATACGCAATCCAGGCTGCACGTCTTGTGGGGAACGAGATCCACACCGAGAGAAATGCCCAGGCGTCTTGATGGAACCGGCCCGAACAGAGTGTTGTATTTAAATGTGCTATCGGTGTTCATCGTTTTTATCAGTGAATTTGGTTGTCATCTTGCTATCATAAACTACTTGAAACAACAATAACTTTATTAATATCGGGGCATTGGTGGTTATGCCAGTTCACCTTTGGAATTTGGATAAAACTGTTCGCTTGAATTGCAAAAATGGAACCAACAGCGTAATATTCCCACATTTTCTTTTTCGTACGGTGGGTATCGCTTTACATTTCACCTCAACTTGACCTTCATGGGTCTCCCACTAAAAGGCAAAACCCCATAAACCGATGACCGCCGAAAACATAAATAAAAAACCACCCCTGACCATTATCACCAGTCATGTTAATGCTGATTTCGATGCCATGGCCTCAATGCTTGCTGCTCAAAAGCTTTACCCGGAGGCCTTGGTCGTTTTCCCCGGATCCCAGGAAAAGAACCTGAGAAATTTCTTCATTCAATCCATGGTCTATCTCTTCAACATTGCAGAACTGGGGAAAATCGACCTTTCAGCGGTCACCCGGCTGGTATTGGTTGACACCCGGCGAAAAAACAGGATTGGTGAGGTGTGTCGGGTCCTGAGCAATCCCCGACTGGAAATCCATATTTATGATCACCACCCCAAAAACGACGATGATATTCCCGCGGACCAAGAATATCATATGTTGACGGGTGCCACGGTAACGATCCTGTCGGACATTCTCCGGGAGAAAAAAATCCCCATCACACCCGAAGAAGCCACCATCATGTGCCTGGGAATCTACGAAGACACCGGGTCATTTTCTTTTCCTTCGACGACTGAACACGACTTCATCGCTGCCGCATATCTGCTTTCAAAGGGCGCCAACCTTAACGTCATTTCAAGCATGATCACCCGGGAATTCAATCCAGAACAGATCGGATTGCTCAACGATATGATTCAGGCGTCCAGGCACTATACGATTAACGGGGTTGAACTGGTACTGACCAGTGTGACCACGGATAACTATTTCCCCGATTTTTCGTTCCTGGTCCAAAAAATGGCCAAAATGGAAAATATCGACGCTGTTTTTGCCCTGGGACTAATGGAAAATAAAGTCTACGTCGTAGCCAGAAGTCGAACGGATGATGTGGACGTTGGTGATATTCTGGACCAAATCGGCGGGGGGGGCCACCCGTCAGCCGCAGCGGCAACGGTCAAGGGCAAAACCATCGCCCAGACAGAGCAACTGCTTTTCGAAGCCCTTTACGCTAAAATCAATCCCAGGCGCCAGGCCCGGCATTTGATGTCATCACCGGCCATCATGGCCAGTGAAGACACCAGCTGCAAGGAGGCCAAAGACTTGCTGACTCGCTATAACATCAACGCTCTGCTGGTTGACCGAAGCAGTTCGAGCGCCATGGGATTCACCGGCTACATCACCCGACAGGTCATTGAAAAGGCGTTGTTTCATCACCTCGAAACCATTCCGATTCGCGAATACATGAGCACAGAGATATCCCACGTGCATCCGGATGCGGATGTTGTTGAAATTCAGGACAAAATTATCGGAAACAAACAACGAATTCTGCCCGTCGTGGAAGATGGCAAGGTCGTTGGGGTTATCACCCGCACAGACCTGTTGAATACCCTGGTTCAGCAGAATCGGCCTGCAAACCAGGAATTTACCGAATTGGATGACAACTCCGGCAACAAACGCTCGCGGATGGTGAGCAATTTCATGCGGGAACGCCTTCCCAAACACATGATTGAAATACTTATTCAGCTGGGTGAAACTGCCAGCCAGATGAACTGCAACGCTTATGTAGTAGGCGGGTTTGTCCGGGATTTGTTCTTGTACCGGAACAATGAAGACATCGATGTGGTCATCGAGGGAAACGGGATCGCATTCGCCAAGACCTTCGCGCAGGCATTTGGGGCAAGAACCCACACGCATCAGAAATTTGGAACCGCCGTCATCATATTTCCCGACGGCTTTAAAATTGATGTCGCTTCGGCGCGCATGGAATATTACCAGTTCCCCGCATCGCTGCCGGTGGTCGAAATGAGTTCCATCAAAATGGATATGTTTCGCAGGGATTTTACCATCAATACGCTGGCTATTCAGCTCAATCCGGGAAAATTTGGCAGGCTCATCGATTTCTTTTCCGGCCAGAAGGACATCAAGGATAAAATTCTGCGGGTACTGCACAACCTGAGCTTTGTAGAAGATCCAACGCGGGTGTTCCGGGCCCTGCGCTTCGAACAGCGATTTGGTTTCTCTATCGGCAAACTCACATCCAGCCTTATCGACAATGCCGTAAAAATGGAATTCTTCGAGCGTCTTGCCGGCAAACGGGTGTATACGGAACTCAAGCTGATTCTGAAGGAGGAAAACCCCACGCCGACCATTTTAAGATTGATGGACTACAATCTTTTAAAGGTCATTCATCCGGGGATAAAAGTTGAAAACGATCTGAAGCACCTGCTTGACACCACCAAGAAGGTCACTGACTGGCACGACCTGCTCTTTATTGATGAGCCCTATGAACGGTGGACCGTTTTTTTCATGGCGTTAATCCGCCACTGCGATCTGCAGACCACCCTTGAAATCTGTGAACACCTGACCATCGCTCCACGTCATTCAAAAATGTTCGGCGAGAACCGCATCTGCGCGGAGCAACAACTCGCTCGACTGGAATGGCATAAGCGCATGAGCAACGCGGAAGTATTCAACCTGCTCAGAGCGTTCAAAACAGAAATGATCCTGTATATGATGGTCTGTGCCGATTCTGAAATCGCAAAAAAAAGAATCTCTCTATACCACACCCGGTTGCGCCATGTGGCCATCACCATTTCCGGGAAAGATCTTCTGGAAATGGGCCTGGCATCGGGCCCCCTATTCAGCCAGACGCTCCAGGCTGTGCTGGAAGCCAAACTCAACGGAGCTGTCAAAACCCGAGAGGATGAATTCGCCTTTATAAAGAATAGGATTTCAAGGTTAAAGGATTAACCCCAGCAGGTATTAAGGAGATGATCCCTTGATTGTCATTCCGTCCCTTACCTCCTTTTTTTTCTTGATTGCATGTCGCCTTCTGTTTAGTATAACGGGTTTTATCACTGTGACGCTGACCGCATGCGGCCGGCAAACCGGCGGCAGCCGAACATTCGATCAGGAGATGTTTTCATGAGTTCAAAAAAAAGGATATTAAGCGGTATGCGGCCCACCGGCCCACTTCATCTGGGCAACCTGCACGGCGCGCTGGCCAACTGGGTGGGAATGCAGGACGAATATGACTGTTTTTTCTTTATTGCCGACTGGCATGCCCTGACCAGCGACTATGAAGCCCCCGGCGACATTACCCGTTATGTCGGCGAAATGATGATCGATTGGCTCAGTGCCGGACTCGATCCGGAAAAAAGTACCCTGTTCGTTCAATCGCTGGTTCCGGAACATGCCGAACTGTTCCTGTATCTCTCCATGATCACGCCGGTGCCGTGGCTGGAAAGAAACCCGACCTACAAGGACCAGATCGTCCAGATCAACAACAAGGACCTTTCCACCTTCGGTTTTCTGGGATACCCGGTCCTCCAGGCGGCGGACATCATCATGTACAAGGCCAACGGCGTACCGGTGGGCATCGACCAGGTGCCCCACGTGGAAATAACCCGGGAAATTACCCGGCGTTTCAATTTTTTATACGGCAACGTATTTCCGGAACCGGAAGCCATCCTGACCAAAACATCCAAAATTTTAGGTCTGGACCGACGCAAGATGAGCAAGTCCTACAACAATGCCATATACCTTTCCGATACGCCGGATGAAATTGGAAAAAAAGTATCCCAGATGATCACCGACCCCCAGCGTATGCGCCGGTCGGATCCCGGCAACCCGGATGTCTGCAATGTGTTCGAATTTCACAAAATATATTCGGAGACCGGAATCTGGGAAGCCATCGATCCCCAGTGCAGAAGTGCGGAGATCGGCTGTGTGGAATGCAAGAAAATCATGGCTGAAAGCCTGATCAAAGCCATGGAACCCCTGCATGAACGACGGTCGTATTTCATGGCCAAACCGGAACTCGTCAAGGAGATCATCACTTCCGGCAGCGAAAAGGCCCGCAAGGTGGCTAAGGAAACCATGGAGCAGGTCAGGGCGGCCATACGGATCAAAGATTAAAACGTGTTCATCAGAAACGGCATCTTTTGGCCCATGCCGGCGTTCTCGCTCGGCTGAAATCCTCGACGTAGCGCTGCTACGCCTGCGGTTTCAACCTCGCTGCGGCCTTGGCCTGAACCAAAATCTACCATTTCTAAACAGATACTGAATAGCGGGTTTTCCTGAGCGAAATCCTTTTTGGGGACTTTTGGTGCCTTGCGTAAAATTTCAAAACATCTGCCGACGACTTAATCGCTAACGGCATGAGAAAACACATAAGAGGTTTGGCCCACCAATGCCAATGATGATGGACAACTTGACGGATGCCGACCCCGATGATGTCGACGATGATCGATACCGGGTCAAACTCCAGGACGTATTCGAAGGTCCCATGGATCTTCTGGTCCATCTGATAAAAAAAGCGGAAGTGGATATTTACGACATCCCCATCTCACAAATCACCACACAGTACCTGGACTATCTGGAGTGGATGAAGCAGATGAATATCGACTTTGCCGGTGATTTTGTCCTGATGGCATCCACCCTGACCCATATCAAATCCAGGATGCTGCTGCCGCCCCAGGTGGGTGAGGAAGACGAAGAGGATCCCCGACTGGAGATCACCCGACCGCTGCTGGAATATCTTCGGATCAAATCGGCTGCCGAACAATTGGCGGAGCGAAATCTGCTGGGGGAAAAAACCTTTACGCGAAAGCCGGATACCGACATCCCGGAACGGGTGGAAGATAATGAAGTGATCCACATCGGCCTGTTCGAACTGATCGATGCGTTTCAGAGGATTCTGGACAAGGTGACGCCGGGCCACCGGGTCGATCTGACCAGGGACCGGGTCTCGGTCCAGGAACGCATCACCCAGTTGACGGAAATGTTGGAGACGAAGGAATCCATGACCTTTGACGAGCTGTTTGCCGCTGACCACCAACGGTCGGACATCATCGTCACTTTTCTGGCCATCCTGGAAATGGCCAAGCTCAGCCTGATCCGCATCGCCCAGCATGTGCCCACGGGGATTATCCGCATCTTTTATCAGTAGGTGTTTAGGAGGATAGGCTGTAGACTGTAGATATATGGGAAAAAGGCTATGGGCTGTAGGCTATAGGCTATAGGAAAATGCAGCAGGATACTGCATTCAAACTGGCAAGAAGAGCTGGTGCCATTTGATTCCTGGAACAAAAATCAACGCCCTCTGCGTCTCTGTGCTCTCGAGCGAAGCGGGCGAGAGAAAAATCTAAATCAGAAGCCTGGAGCGTTTAGCCAAGAGACAAAGAATGAGTGCTGAGGACTGAGTGAAGAGCAGGAAACAGCGAAGGTCAAGGGCTGAACGTCGAACATCGAATGAAATGCAGAATTATAGCTCCCCGCGAGCTGTGAACAAGCCCAATAAACTCAATGAACACAATAAACACAGGAACCCCGACCCCGACCGATATCCACCATGGCGGAAGATATTAAACACATCATCGAAAGCCTGCTCTTCGTCTCGGAAACACCGCTGACGATGGACCACCTCAAAGGCATTATCGAGGGGGAAGAGACCGCCGCGATCCGTAGCGCGATCGATGAACTGATGGCAGAGTACGAACAGCGCGACGGCGGCTTTGTGCTCAAACAGGTGGCCGGCGGCTACCAGTTCCGCACCCAGGGTCGCTACAACGAATGGATCAAGCGACTGGTTAAACCCAGCACCCCGCGCCTGAGCAAGGCAGCCCTGGAAACCCTGGCGATCATTGCCTACAACCAGCCCATCATCCGCAGCGACATCGAGCATATCCGCGGCGTGGACAGCGGCGGCGTCATCCGCATGCTCATGGAGCGCAAGCTGATCCGCGTGCTGGGCCGCAAGGAGATCCCCGGCCGCCCGCTGATCTATGCCACCACCAAGCACTTTCTCGAGGTGTTTGAATTGAAGGATCTCAAAGACCTGCCCACCCCCAAAGAAATCGAGGAACTCAGCCGGTCCCGCCTGGAAGAGCAGCCGGAAGATGACGACCACGGCGAGGACATGCCCACCGCATCCCCGGCGTCCGCGGACGCGCCCGAAGCCGAGGACGAAAGCCCGGCAGCGAAGGATGACCCGTCACCGCTCGATCCGACCTCCGAGTAATTGCACCGGCAGCATACCTGATTCCATAAACCTGATTCCATTGTAAAGATCAGCTCCTCCGCGCCTTTGTGAACTCGAGGGCAGCCGGGCAGGATGAAGGTCGTGGACAGCTCTTGCAGGGCCTAAAAAACCCAGTCCAACCATTAGACTCAATTAACCCGCCAAACCCCGCCCCCCGGCAAGCTTAGTTCATTTGTGGGAAATATGCGCAGCCGTTTATAAAATTATGAAAAGAAAGTTATTGCAGGGATTAATTCTACGAAAAACTATGTAATAAATTTACCAATCATAAACCCAGCGAGCCGATCGACGTCAGCCCCAGTGAAGTTTAACGAATTGTAATATTTTGATATTTTAATTTTTTAGAGTCGGGCCATGATCTTGGCAGTTATCTTGCTTCTATCTTTCTCGAGGTGGAGAAATGAAGCTTGCCATTAAAAAATCAATCCTGACATTTCTGGTTGTATTTGTAGTGCTGGGCGGGATGTCATCGAGCGCCAGTGACGGCATGACTCAATTGATTGCCGATTCAAGATCCCAGGCGGTTGCCGTAGCAAAGGATGCCCCCTCTGCCAAGGAGGACTCGACGACAACGTCCATACCCAATTCCGCCATCATACTGCTGATTGCCACCGGACTGGTGGGATTGGCCGGTGTCAGTCGCAGGAAAAATCTATGAACTGAGTTTAGCGTTGAACCCGCTAATGTTGGATAAACCGGAAGGCAGGACGAATGGTCGTTCTGCCTTTTCGGGTTTTGCCTGCCGGGACAGTTTCCAAAAAACCAAGCACCGCCTACCAGATTCCCGAGACCAGGTATACTATAGCATCCGATTCCTGTGATCAACTTCAATTGATCTCGATGCGAGAGATGGTCGCCGGTCGATCAACATGAAATTGATGGAGCAACAAAAAGTCGACATGTCCGCTTTGCTGCCATCCCCGCGCAGGCGGGGATCCATAAGTTTCGGACAGCATAGACTCCCGCCTTCGCGGGAGTGACACGGTTGGACACTTTTTACGGGACCATCAAAATTGGGAATTTTTTACCATATCTATGTAATTTTTTATATGCAATTTTCTTCATATTCCGAGAAAGTCGCATTGAGCGACAAATTCAAATTTCTACATACTTCTATATTATTTGATAGTTATAATACTTATCGAAATTCATTTTTGATTGGCTTGGAAAATGCTTGAGTGGGAGGTAGGATAATTGGGAAGTTTTTCCCTGCCTTCCTTTATTGTGGGGTTAATGGGTAAGATTGAATCCCAAGATTGCATATCAAGAGTTCATATATGGAAAGATGGTGTTTTCCAATAAAACTCTAAGCATATTATCGATGGGTCGACTTTTTAGATGATGACAACTTAACTTGCATGAGAAAGGGTAAAATGATGAAAAAAGCATTATTAGTTGTATTCTTTTTGTTATTTATTTTCGGAAATGCATATGCGCTGACAATTACGTCTCAATTATTAGGTGATCCACGAGGTGAAAATCCAGATGGTTTAATTGTTGATGTCACTATCTTAGCAACTGGTAATCAAGCATATTGGACCGTTGATATAAATTCCCCATTGCATCCAGACATAAAACTTGATGAATTCTATTTTAATATAGTTGGAACGGATTCTGATTTTTCATTTTCTGATTTTGATCCAACCGGCTGGGATGTTGAAAGTCCTGGCACTGTTCAAGGAGGTGGAGCGGGTGGTTCAACATTTCTCTTTGCGTCTCTGGACCCCCCGGGGCTGCCTAATGCCAGTGATGTTACAAATAGTCAAAATTTGACATTCACGATGACCAAAAACTCCGGTGCTTGGCTCTTGTCAGATTTCACCGATGCACCGCTTACAGATTTAACAACTGCATTGGGCTCAGAAGGGTGGCAGCTTGGAGCCCATCTACAATCATTGAACTTTATAGGCAACCCTATCCCCACTGAAGATTCTGGATTTGCTACAGGTAACTATGCCCCCGTTCCCGAACCCGCCACCATGCTCCTGCTGGGAACCGGACTGGTCGGGCTGGCCGGAGCATCGCGCAAAAAATTCCTGAAAAAAAGTTAGTTATCTCTGAGTCAACTTGTTTTTGGATCGATCGAAGCCGTGGTGAAATGTCACCCCGGCTTCGGTATTTTCGGCCGCCCTCCCCTGACCAATAACCCCTTTTATCGCCAACCCCAAATGTCAATCCAGCTGAAGCGTTCGTACCTTCCAAACTGCCGGCTATTTCTGTAATTTACCGGCACCATAACCAATTCACCCCCAAAACCATTGCAACCACAACATACAGTATTGATTTTTTAACCGATATCCATCATAAAGGGACCGAACCTATAAAATGAACGTCGAACATTGAACGTCCAACATCGAACGTCGAATAAGGTGGTCGCTGCGCTCCATGTGATTATAAAGTATTGGCAGCGATGCAAATCAATGATCGACTGGATTTCCTGTTAATGAATAACATATTAACTTAATTAAGTATTCGACCTATTCTGCCCCCCGGTTTTCCCGGTGCATGTCCATCATTGTCGAGGAAGACGGTTAGACTTGAAAAAACGACCGTGAAAGCGTATTGGGCAGCCGGAGCTTTCAGTGGTGCGGTTTACGCTGTTCCGATTCGGCGTTCGACGTTGGACGTTCGATGTTCGACGTTCAGTTTTTATTCCTTAAAAATTC
>JAHLLR010000169.1 GCA_020444075.1 Deltaproteobacteria bacterium | reverse complement strand
GAATCGAGCGGGAGTTGATTGCAAGGCAGATAAATTCCAAAAAACAATATCCAAATTCCAAATAAATTCTAAACTTCAAAATCGAAATCCCAAACAAGGGTGATCGCCTATGGCAGGTTATCTTTTTGAGATTTGGTTATTGGGATTTATTTGTTATTTGTATTTTGGGATTTTGGATTCCCGATATTAAATTGCTTTGCGACGTGCGGCTGCTATACGTATGGGAGCCCACAAGCTGAATACATTAAGTCTTGACTCCCCCGCCGCTTTTGTGTAAACGGGCACCATCCGATGTTGGGGGATCGTCTAATGGCAGGACAGCGGACTCTGACTCCGTCAATCAAGGTTCAAATCCTTGTCCCTCAGCCACCGTATATCAAGGGTTTACGGCAATTGCCGTAAACCCTTTTTTTATACCGCCGATTGCCTGAAGGTTCCACCAATAAGTCCACCGGTTGGCGTCGGCGGCCCGAGCGGCATCTTGCCGCGTTCCATCCACGTCCAAGGCCCATTTGTCGCGGACGGAAGCCGCTTCCACATGCAATCCCAAAGGGATAAATGCCCGAACCGCATGATTTGTATTTTCGCGGTCCGTGCCTATATTTTCGGGCTATGGACGTTCTCAAGGTTCTTGGACAAAGGAGGTCATCATGTCTCTTAGCGGATTTAACCATCCCCGGATCAACGTTGCCATCCTCACACGGGTTGCCCTGGTCGCCTCGATGCTGCTTCTTGCCGGATGCATGAAAAATTACGGCCGGTTCAACCTGGACCCCCAGGTGGATCGAGACTTTAGAACAGGAACGGTTCAACCGGAATTTCAATACTACTACGCGGGCAGGGATACCATGCCCTACGCCATCATCGGTATCGACCGCGGCTATTCGGTTCCTTCACGGTACTGGATTCCCTTTGCGCCGAAACCGGCCCAATTCAAGGAGATGAGCGGAAATATGTTCAATGAAATCCGGGACGAACCCTATGGCGCCCATATCCTGGATCCCGACGGGAAGGTCATCGGCGTCTGGTATTCCACCGTAATTTTCCGGAGCGTGAAGGTCGATCGACACAGCCGGACGGTTGACGTGCTTTTCAAAAACCCGGAAGATGACGACCGTCCCATGGGATTCGAATGAAATCGATCTATTTTCTCAGTTTCAATATGATCTCGTTTGTTCCCTACGCTTTCGGTTTTTTAAAGGGTTATGCCCGGCAGGATCCGGCCATCGCTTCCGCGTATCACTGGCATCCACCCTTCACGACCCCGGAACCCGTTGAGCCGATGGTGTCGGCCATTGTCGACCCCGACCTGTTGTGCCTTTCCTGCTACGTCTGGAACCACAACCAGCAGATGGAAATCGCCCGACGGTTGAAATCGCGTTATCCGCAGTGCCTGGTGGTCTGCGGCGGACCGCACGTCCCCGACCATCCCGGGGATTTTTTCTCACGGTTTCCTCAGGCCGACGTTCTGGTCCACGGCGAAGGGGAAATCCCGTTGGCCGGTCTTCTGCGGGAACTGCTCGAGGAAAAGCCGGATTTCGAACGCCTGCAGGGAATTTCGTTCAACCGATCGGGCAGCCTTGTCACCACGCCCATGGGACCCCGGCTGGGCAAAGACCTGCCGGTTCCCAGCCCCTACCTTAACGGCAGCCTGGACGGCTTTCTCGGTGAGAAGAACGGCGACCGGATCGCCCTGTGGGAGACCAACCGGGGATGTCCGTTCGCCTGCTGTTTCTGCGACTGGGGGGTGCGCACCAAAAACACGGTCCGCCTGCATTCCATGGACCGGGTGGCGCAGGAAATCGAGGTTATGGCCGAAAGGGGCGTTCAGGATATCTATATCACCGACTCCAATTTCGGTTTGTTCAAAAGGGATCTGGAGATCGCCCGGCTGCTGGTGGATGCGCGCCGACGAACCGGCTATCCCAGGCGTGTCCGGATCCAGTTTGCCAAGACCTCCAATGAAACGGTGTTCGCCATCAGCCGGTTGCTGTTCGAAAACGACATGCTCTGGGGAACGACCCTGTCCATGCAAAGCGTGGACCTGGATGTGCTGGCGGCGGTGGCGCGGCCCCATGTCGACATCGGCGTGTATGCCGATCTGAAAAACCGCTACCAGCGGCACCATATCCCCACCTATACGGAGCTGATCCTGGGGCTGCCCCGCGAGAGCCGGGAATCCTTTGTGAACGGCATCGGCCGACTGCTGGAAATCGGCATGCATGACGACATCCGGGTGTTCGAACTGGCCCTGCTGCCCAATGCGCCCCTGAGCCAACCCGGCATGCGCGAACGATACGGCCTGCAGACCCGATTCAAACCTATTCGACTGACCGACGCGGGTTTTGAAACGGAACGGGTGGAACTGGTTTTCGGCACCCGGACCATGCCCTATGCGGACTGGGCCTACTGCCTGCTGTTTGCCGAGATGATCCAGGCCCTTCACAACGGGGCCTTTACCCGGTTCATCGCCATCTACCTGCATCGTGAAGGGCTGATGCCCTACCGGCGGTTCTATGAGGGGCTCCTCGATTATCTCATGGCGGATACGAACGGCATCGGGCGCGTGTTCAACCGCCTTAAAACGCTCATCGACGATTACCATGCGGACCCGGACATGCCCCAGATCAATCGGATCCTCACCCAGCCGGACATGCTGCGGCTGCTGCGGCGGTATCATCCGACCCGCAAGGGCTGGCCGCTGTGGACCTGGCTGTGGCTGAGTATCGGCGAAAACCGGAATGAATTTTACGGTTCGGTCGCCGACTTTCTCGGTTTACGGGGCATTGAATCCGGCCCGCCGCTGGAAGACCTGCTGCACTACCAGCAGGCGGTCATGCTGACGCCGGAATACGATCCCGGGCGCGGCAAAGCCATGGCCTGCCGCTACAACTGGCAGGACTACTTTTTCGAAGCCGCGGATCTTGAAGCGATGGAAACCACCCTCTTTTACAGCGACACCCACATGGGACCCGGCCGTCAATACCCCCTGGTCGCCGATGACCGGCAGGCCTTTGTGACGGCCGCGCTCGGCTATTCCTACCCCTATTCGAAGTTCAGGCATTTTTTTCATCA
>JAHLLR010000048.1 GCA_020444075.1 Deltaproteobacteria bacterium | reverse complement strand
GAGCCACCGGCTCATAACCGGTCGGTCCCTGGTTCGATCCCAGGTGGGCCCACTTAAAAAAACTCCGGCGCCGTTCGTCAAACCAATAACGCCCGGAGGCCTCAACATCCGGTATCGTTGAGGGGAAAAGGCGATTCGGCGTGGTGAGACTCCGGCTACCGCGCCTTTTTTTATGGTTTTTGCCGGCAAGTTCACCGTTTGAGGAAAACCGAATGACAGCCACCGTTGCGCAATTTGTCAGGATCCTCGACCACCTGGCGCCTCCCCGTCTGGCGGAATCGTGGGACAATGTCGGGCTTCAGATTGGAAACCGGAACTGGCCAGTAAAAAAAGTGTGGACGGCCCTGGACCCGCTTCCCGAGGTGGTGGCCAGGGCCTGTGAAAACGATGTGGATTTATTGGTTACCCACCATCCTCTGTTTTTCAAGCCGATCCGGCAGATCGATTGCGATT
This sequence comes from Deltaproteobacteria bacterium, assembly GCA_020444075.1. Taxonomy (GTDB): domain Bacteria; phylum Desulfobacterota; class Desulfobacteria; order Desulfobacterales; family Desulfosarcinaceae; genus Desulfosarcina. Next base: position 39,070 of record JAHLLR010000048.1, on the reverse strand, counting down.
CACCACTGGGCCGGATTGCCGAAATGGCCTTGTCCCGACGGTTGGCCATTTTCAGTGCCCACACCAACCTGGACAGTGTACCGGGGGGCGTAAATGATGTCCTGGTTGACCGGATGGGGTTGCGCACGGTTCGGGTGCTTGCCGGGCCTGCCGATGCCGGCATGTGCAAACTGGCGGTGTTCGTTCCTTCGAATCGTGTGAAAGCTATCCTCGATACCCTTTTTGCATTGGATGCCGGCCGGATGGGCAACTATTCATGCTGTACCTTCCGATGCGAGGGTGTTGGAACCTTTTTGCCGGGTGCGGATGCATCGCCGGCAATTGGAAAAACCGGGGTGCTCACGGAAGTCCAGGAAAGCCGTATTGAAATTCTCGTGCCCAACGATGACCTGAATGCGGTGGTGGATGCGGTAAAAAAGGTGCACCCTTATGAATCCATGGCCTATGACGTCTACCCCCTCACGGTTCGCGATCAACAGACGGGATTGGGGCGGGTGGGGGAGCTTGCGTCCCCATTGGCGCTGGACGCCTTCGCCGTGAAACTGAAAACCGCATTGAACCTCCCTACGGTGAAGGTGGTCGGCAGCGGGGAGCGGATGGTGGAGACGGTGGCGGTGTGCTCGGGAAGCGGCTCCAGCCTGCTGAGCGCAGCGGTTGCTTCGGGTGCACAGGCTTACGTGAGCGGAGATCTGGGATATCACTCGGCCAGAGATGCTGAGCAGGCAGGCATCGGGCTCATCGATGTCGGACATTTCGGTTCGGAGCACCTGGTCGTCGACGTTCTGGCTGCACTCATCCGGGATGCCCTCACAGCCGCGGGAATATCGGCCACCGTGGAAGCCGTCGACACGGAAACGGACCCATTTCATTACCTGTGAAAAGCGGGATACGAGAAAGGCAGGCATGAGCAATATTCAGGAACAGATTAACATCCTCGTCGAGGTGCAGGGCGTTGAGGTGGAGATCCTTCAAGCCGATCGACTGGTCAATGCGCTGAGCGACGAGGTTACCGCGATGGATCAGGCCGCGGCCGAGCGCAAGGCCCTGGTTTCCGCCGAAAAAGAGACCCTTGACGCTCTGAAAAAATCCTACCGCGAGCTTGAATCCGAATCCAAGATCAACGCTGGCATGATCGTCAAAAGCAACGAAAAGCTTCGCGGGGTTAAAACCAATAAAGAGTATCAGTCCATCCTGAAAGAAATAGATGAAACCCGCAAAAAAAATTCGGGCATCGAAGACCGAATGCTGGAGCTTTTAGATGCCATTGAATCCGCGGAGGCAGCGGCGAAGGTAAAAGAGGCGGAACTGGCGGGGTTCCTTCAATCCTGCCAGGAAAAAAAGGAATCGTTTGCGGTTAAGGCGCAGCGTGAACGACAGGCTGTGGACGCATTGAACGAAAAAAAGGCGCAGATCAGCGCCAAGGCCGATCCCGAATTAATTACCGTTCTGGACGATGTGAAAAAAAAGGTCCGCGGGCTGGCAGTGGTGCCGGTTCAGCAGGCCATCTGCATGGGGTGCCACATGAACATTCCGGCGCAGTTGTTTAATGAACTGCAGCGGTTTGATGAACTCCGGTTCTGCCCCCACTGCCATCGAATCATCTATTGGAAGGAACCAGGATAGGAAATAGCGGTTGGAGTAGACCAGGCGATCGCTGGCTCCTTTACCGGAGCTGGAGGAAAGTCCGAACACCACAGGGCAGGGTGCTCCATAACGTGGAGTCACGGCGACGTGAAGGCAAGTGCAACAGAGAGCAGACCGCCCTGCCGTTGTCGGCAGGGTAAGGGTGAAACGGTGCGGTAAGAGCGCACCAGTTCTTCGGGTGACCGGAGAAGCTAGGTAAACCCCACCCGGTGCAAGACCAAATAGGGGAGCGTCAGAGGGCGGCCCGTCCAAGCTCCCGGGTAGGTCGCATGAGGTGCCGGGCAATCGGCATCCCAGATGAATGATCGCTGCCTTCGGTTCGGGTAACCGGCCGGGGGAACAGAATTCGGCTTACGGGCTGCTCCGACCGCTATTTCGTATCTATATATAAGGCATCTTTGGGATCAGACGCTTCAGGAGCAGGGAAACCAAATTGAACATATCATTTGGGGATCGATGGACCTGATGCTGTTTCTTTCTCAATTGACCAACGGAGCGCGCCGTGAACGATCCCTACTGTGAAATCTCTTTTTCCGAAAAGGTCAGAATCTTCTCATTAGATTACCTGAAATGCTGTATCTACATCTCCAACCGGCATACACCCAATCACGTATTTACCAAAAAACTCTACTCCAAGCTGATCAGTACCTCTCAGGTGCTTGAAGACTTCCTCGACTTCCACGGAGCGAAGAACAGTGAAGACTGGTACCTGTACCGCGAACTGTGTGCCACCGTCAGGCACCTGAGCCTTGGTGCGTACTGCCAGAAACATATCTTAAACCGATTGATATTCTACGATATTCCCGACACCGACGTGTTCCGGGAGCAAGGGGAAAAAACGCTCACGTTCTTGAATGATGCCCTGCGGAAACTGGCTCCCGTGATCATTGACGAGGCCTCGCGGTTGAACATAGGCATGCCCGTGGACGCTTTCGGGCCAGAGGACTTCCCCGGCATCACCACCGGCGAAATGCTCAAATACGACATTGACGATGATGCCAAGGATGTTCAAAAGCGCAACATCGTGAAAATTGCCAGCGAGTTTCTTTCCATCGCCGCCAGCTTCGATCCGATGGGGTTCTATGAGCCATATGGAAATGACGAGATCGCCGTCCTGGTGCCCGAAACGGTGAACGAGGTGCAGGTCCGCCGTTTTGAGATGCTGGTGCATAATCTTCAGTCCTCCTTTGACACCTATGTAATCCACGGTGGTTTCCGGTTCGGCGACCGCAAGCTCAAGTCGCTGAGAAGTTATTTCTCTATTGTTTTTCATTTGCTGCAGATGATGGGGCGCCTGCTTCATTTCTACGAACGGCACCTTCACGAAGCCGGTTATAAGAACACCTACAAGCGGGTCCAGGATAAACTGGCGTCTTTGGTGGACCCGGTGATCCTGCTGGACCGGACCATCAACTACGGGCTGTACTACGCCTGCCATTACCTCAATTCGGGCAAGAAACTGGCGCGCGAAATTCTCAACGAAAACATCGAGCGCTCCACCATTACCGTGGGAATTCCGGTCAAGCTGGGATTTCACAGCCGGCCCAGTCTCCTGGTGGCCAAGATCGTTCAGCATTTCGGCGGGCAGGTGGAACTGGTGGTGGGTCAAGACCGGTTTGACGCCAGCAGTGTGCTGGACATCCAGTGGGCCGGCGGCAAGATTCAAAAAGAGAAGATCACCGAGGTGACTTTCGAAGGGGACACCCGTGCGCTGGCCGCCATCCAGATCCTGGCCGGCGTCAATTACGGGGAAGACACCATGGGCAAGGGCGTACCGCTTCCCGGTGAATTAAGCTACCTCAAATGATCTGCGCCGTCATTGTCGCCGGAGGAAGCGGCTCCCGCATGAAGGCACCGGTGAGAAAACAATACCTCAACCTGGACGGCGTGCCCATTGTCGCCCATACACTGATGGCTTTCGACCGGCACTCCGATCTGGACCGGATGGTTCTCGTGGTGCCTGAAAATGACCTTGAATGGTGCCGGACCGACATTCTGGGGCCGCTTTGCCTCGATCATGATGTCCAATTGATAGCCGGCGGGCGTCGTCGGCAGGACTCGGTATTCAACGGGCTGAACGCCGTGGGGAGGGGCGATGGAACCGTCATGATCCACGACGGGGTGCGGCCATTCGTGGGCGTTCCTCTCATGAATGCCTGTCTTGACGGCGTCAAGATTTCCGGCGGGTGCGTTCCGGCGATACCGGCCACCGACACCTTGAAGCAGGTGGATGCAAACGGGCGGATCATCCGAACACTGGACCGGCGACAGATCCTTCTGGCCCAGACCCCCCAGACCTTTTCCCTCGACTTGATCCTGGACGCCCACCGGTTGGCCCGTCAAGGCGGCTTCAGCGCTACCGACGACGCTTCCATCGCCGAATTCGCCGGAGAGACGGTGACCGTGGTGGCCGGTGACCCGGACAACATCAAGATCACCACGCCGGAAGATTTATCGATAGCCACGGTCATTCTTGCCAGATGGCGTGCGAAAACCCCCGGATAGCCATTGAAGAAGGGGATCGGTCAAACCCTTCAGCCTTGGAATGGATCGCCGGAAATGATTCGGTCGATCAGCCCGGCGAGCTTTTCCGGATCGTGGCGGATGATGCCTCCCGATGTTTCCAGAAGATCTTCTAAAATGACTTTACAGCCGGTGTCCGGGAATCCGACGTCCACGAATTCGGCTTTCTGTTTGCGATAGAGGTTCAGGAGACGTTCTTCGGGCCGTCGGGTGTTAACGATGGCGCCGCTGATTTTCCGGCCGGTGAAGCCTTCGATCGTGGAAATGAAATCGCAAGCCTGAAAGTGGTTGGTTTCGCCGAATTTGGTCATGATGTTGACCACATGATAAATTGGCGCGGACACGGCGCTGAGCTTTTCCCGCAAGCCGGGAACGATGAGGTTGGGAATGATGCTGGTGAACAGGTCACCCGGTCCCAGGATGATGATGTCGGCATCGGCGATGGCCTTGAGCACCGGCGGATAAACGGCAATGGCGTCGCTGTGGTGGGGGACCAGGTAGACATCCCGGATGGTTTCGCGCTGATGGCCCCGGGGGGTGTCGATGGCGCTTTCGCCGTAAATCCGGCTGCCGTCGGTCAGTTCCGCAACCAGGGTGGCCCGGTCGATGGTGACCGGCAGGATTTCACCCCTGACATCCAGAATCTCCGCCAGGGCCTGCACGCCGGCGGGAAAGCTGCCGGTATAGCGGGAGAGCATGGTCAGGAGCATGTTGCCGGCATTGTGGCCCTTGAGACGACGGTCTTTGGTAAACCGCTTTTGAAAGATGAAACGGGCGGTTTCCTGATGGGGAGACAACGCCAGGATGCACTTGAGGATGTCACCGGGAGGCAGGGTGCCCAGCTCATCGCGGAGCCGGCCGGTGCTGCCCCCGCTGTCCATCATGGAAACGATGGCGCTGATGCGGATGCCTTTTAGATGCTTCAGGCCGGACAGCAGGGCGTACTGACCGCTGCCGCCGCCGATCGTGACCACATGAACCGGTTTCTTTTTCGCTTTAGCTATGTTGTCTTCCACGGATTTCCCCTGTATCAACATCCTGGCCCCACAATGTCTCAAGGCCACGACCCCTTGATTCGGAATTCGCCTATTTCAGTTCATGGTTGTATTCCAGTACCTGATTTCTGAACCCGTCGCTGCGGGTGATGCCCTTGGCGATGATCAGTTTCCGTCCCCTTTCCTTGCCGTCCGCCAACACCCGGGCGTCGTGTCCGGGGCCTCTTCTTGAAAATGAGCGGACATGGGGATAACGCCGGGACAGGTAACGGGTCAAGGCATGGTCCTCCACGCGAACGGGCAGACGGGTGTCAACGCCCCGGGATCCTGCTGGGCATGCCTGCTGCAAGGTGGCTTTGAATCCTTCGATGATGCCGACGGCAAAGTCGGTTCTGCGGAAATGGTTCAGACCGTTGTCCCGTCGATAGTCTGCCCAGGCCGCGTCTATATATCTTTCTATAGCCGCGTGAATATATTCGGCGATCCGGACGTTTTTCCGGGTGCCGCTGATCTCCAGCACGCGTCCCATCTTTCCCTTTTCCAGAACCCATGCCTGGATCCATACGCCCTGGACGAAGTAGAAATCCTGGAGCAGATGGGCCAGATAATAGGCCTCGCGAAAATGCCTGAGTCGGGGTGCCCCTAAAAAAATGCTGTGGTAATCCTGATCAACACCCTGAGCGATCAGGTCCACGTTATGGCGGGAAATCAGCTCGTAGGCCTTGAGCATGGCGGCCTTGGCTTCGTTGGGGTTGCTGCTTTCGGCCAGAGCCATCAGCTTGTGAATCCTGACCACGATGCGGTCCCGGTCGTTGAGGGCTTCTCCCTGACGCAGGCGCGCGTGAAGGGGGCGGTAGGTGCCGGAGGCTGCCGGGTTGGCCCGAAGCAGGCGGCAGGCCTGTCGGAAACTGTCGCCATGGTCGGGTTCCGAGGTGGCCTGTAACCCCTCGTGGGCTACCTGATGGGCCATTTCGTGGAGCAGCACCTCCTTGATGTCATCCCACCGGTGACCGCTGATGATTTCCCGGCTAAGGGTGATTTCCCGCTTGTTCCGGCTCCAGCAGCCCAGCCGGTTCGGCATGTTCCGGATGGCAAAAAGAGGTCGTTTGACGGATTGCCGAAGGGGTTCGGGCAACGTCCATAAGGCGTTTTCCCATTCTGCCAGAAGACCGCGCAGGATCCGGCGATCGAAGATTGACTGGAGGGAGGAAACCCGGTCGGCGCTCATCGATAGTGGTCTGACGTAGACGGCCATGGCAACGCGTCAGGCGATCAGCTGCGCCAGGGCCTCCAGGGCGAACAGATACCCCGAAGCCCCTAACCCGGAGATTTGCGCGGTGGCGATGTCGGCGATAAAAGACCGGTGCCGGAACGGTTCCCGTTTATGGATGTTGGACAGGTGGACCTCGATCGTCGGTACATTCAGGAGCAGGACAGCGTCCCGGATGGCCACGCTGGTATGGGTGTAAGCGGCCGGGTTGATGATCAGGCCCTGTATTTGCCCGACGGCATCCTGGATGACCTCGACAATTTCCCCTTCGTGGTTGGACTGGAAGGTGGAAACCTCGAGTCCCAGTCCCGCCGCCTTCGCACGCAGGGCGTCGTTGATGTCGTCCAGGGTTTGGCTGCCGTAGTGTTCGGGTTCACGTTTTCCCAGCATGTTGAGGTTGGGGCCGTGGACCACCAGAATGGATGAGTTCTGCCGACTGTCAGCCACCGATTTCCCCCTTTACCACTTTGCCTTGAGTTCTGAAATGGTCCGTTCATAGTCTTCGCTGCCGAAGATGGCACTGCCGGCCACGAACACATCCACGCCGGCTGCCGAGATGCGGCCGATGGTGCCGGCATTCACGCCGCCGTCGATCTGGATCAGGGTGGATAATTTCCGCTTGCGGATGATTGTCCTGAGTTGGGCCACCTTGTCCAGCGCCGACGGGATGAACTGCTGGCCGCCGAAACCGGGGTTGACACTCATGATCAGGACGAAGTCCAGGTCTTGCACCACCCATTGGAGGGCTTCGACCGGTGTGGCGGGGTTCAGGGCCACTCCGGGTTTGGCCCCGTGTTCGCGGATCAACTGGATGGTCCGATGCAGATGGGTGCAGGCCTCCTGGTGAACAGCGATATAGTCGGCGCCGGCATCGCAAAAATCTTTGATATAGCGTTCCGGGGAGTCGATCATCAGGTGGACATCGATGGTCAGCGCGGTGGATCGGCGCACCGCTTCAACCACCAGTGGCCCCATGGTGATGTTCGGGACGAAACAACCATCCATGACATCCACATGGATCCAGTCTGCGCCGGCCGTCTCCACAGCACGAACCTCTTCTCCCAGTCGGGAAAAATCAGCCGATAAAATCGACGGTGCGATACATTTCATCTTCACTTCTCCTCACTAGTTCCACGATCGGTCCGACGGCCAGACCCCGTCACATAAACCGGGTTTCCACCAACTGGCCATCTACATACACAAGTATCGTGGGGTTACCACTTTTCGGTACTAAAAGCCAGATCTCTTGGCCCGGCGCCAAAAAATCATCGAACAGGTTGAGTGAGAGCTGCCGCCGATTCATCTTTACCTGGACCCGTTTCTTTAAAAAACCGTTTTCCAGGAAAAACCTGAACAATTCCAACTGATTCCCGTTTTCGGCATTGCCTGCATACCGGCCGTCATTGGATCGGTTGACCGTGAGGTCCACCCGGTTTCCCGAAGCCACGCGGTACCCGGCGGGCGGCATTTGATCCACGATGGTTTCCAGCGGCGCATCGGACCGGCGAGCGGTACGGATGCTTCCCACTGTCAACTGCATCTGTTCCAGACGGCGAATGGCCGTCTCCAGGATAAACCCGGACAGATCCACCATGGCAAACGCCGGGGGCGACGGCCCCCGGCTGACCAACAGATCGGCACAGGTGTTGCGGGAAACGATGCCACCGGGGGGCGGATATTGCGCCATGACCTGTCCGGCGTCGAACCGGGAGCTGATCATGCCGGACAGCACCCCTTGGCACAAGCCGTTTTCCGTCAACAGGATCCTGGCCTGCTGGAGGGAAAAGCCGGCCAGATTGGGCATGAAAATAGTTTCCGTGCCCCGGGAGACGCGTATCTTAACGTCCCGCCCCCGCTTGATGGCAGCGCCGGGACCCGGATCCTGATCGATGATGTGGTTTTTGGGCACCCGGTCATGATATTCCGTTCCCTTGACGCGGGTATTGAGTCCTAAGTCCGACAGGATTTCAAGCCCGTACAGGACGTCCTTTCCCACCAGATCGGGGACGATGACGGTATCCTCCCCCTTGATGATCAGGGTCAGGGCCAGGTAGGTTCCCATACCGGCCATGATTACGAAAAGGGCGACCAGCAGCGAGATTCGCAATGCTTTTTTTGCCAGCGTCTTTACCGGGGAAGCGGGGGGAGATGGCATAAGGCTAAAAGCTGAGGGTCAGGCGCAGGGCGGCACCCTCGGGTACCGGGGCCAGAGATAAGGACACCTGCCTGCGCTGGTTAAGACGTTCACGATACTCGGCAATCCGGTCGCGGTTGTACTTATGGGCACCGGAGACGGCGCCGTAAATATTGCCGGCGTAGAAACCGAATTCCACGAAACCGATTACGCCGCCAAGGGCGTATTGTTCATCGTCAAATGCCTCCCATGCCGCCCAGATCAGGCCGGCGTTGATCAAAAAGGCGGTCAACGCATCCTGATACCTGTTGCAGTAAAGCTGGCCGCCGCCGGGCACGATGGAAAGCAGACCGGCGGTCATTGGATGCTTGACCGGGATCGCTTCGCTGAGGGCCAGGGCCTGCTTCAGGTCAGCCACCTGAAAGCGGTTCTGATTGCCGGGGGATATGCCGCCGAAGGACTGGTCGGCGTCGTTCCAGCGACCCTGATCCACATGGAGCCATCCCAGTTCGTAGCGGGCCCGGTCGATCACATCCGTCTCTGAAGACAAGGCCACGAGGTTATGCAGATCCAATATGGCCTGTTCGGTCATGCCCTGGCGGGCATGGCTGCGGCTGAGCATGAAAAAGGCCTGGTTGTCCAGTGGTGAACCGGCAAACGCTTCGGTTTGCCGGTTGAAAATGGCTGCTGCCGCTTGATACCGGCCGGCATTGAAGTGGGCCATGCCCGTCTGAAATCGGGCCCGGGGAATTCTGGGGTCTTCAGGAAAAAAATAAATAAAACGGTTGAATTCAACAATCGCTTCGTCGACGGCCCCGGCATCGAGGCGCGATTGGGCGTAGCGGTATTGACTGTCCGCATCGATGGTCAGTTGGGTGAAGGCGCGGGTGGTGGCGGCAAACAGCACCAGGGGGACGCCGATGGCGATGATCAGAAAACGGAAAACGGGTCGAATTGCCATGGGAGATGCCATCGGGTGTCAGTGCAGCCAGAAGTCGTTGTTTCGAACCGGATCCTGGCAGCGGATGCCGCTGCGGGTCATTACGGACGGGCTTCGCTTCAGTTCGTCACGGCCGCAGCGCATCAGGCGGTCGCAGGCCATGATCCATCCCATGACGCTTCCATGGCGCTGCATGGCCTGCAGGGCATAGCTGGAACACGAGGGAGTCATGGGGCAGCGGTGGCCGTCCGCCCCGGACAGGTATTTCTGGAAAAAACGGACGGGCGCTGCCGCTGCCGGCAAGGACTCCCATTGCATCGTCGGCCCCGGTTCCACGGGGCCGGCCAGTGCGGGGCCGACAGACAGAAAAAACAGCATAGCCATGTAAAAAATTTTCATAAGGCAGTTATCCATAATGGCGGCATTCATCCCGGCCTTACTGCTGGGTCACCCGCAGGACCTCTTCGATGGTGGTCATGCCGGCCAGCACCTTCTCAATGCCGCTCTGGCGCAGGGTTTTCATGTTGTACTGCAGGGCGAATTGTCTGATCTGGGTGGCGTCAAAGGTCTTCAGGATCAGATTTTTTAATCCCTCGCGCATGTGCATGATCTCGAATATGGCGATGCGACCCCGGTATCCGGTGTTAAAGCACTTCTCACAGCCGTTGGCCTGATAAAGGGTGTGGCTGCGCAACTGCTCCCGGGAAATGCCGATGCTTTCCAGGATTACACCCGGGGTGTAGGCTTCCTTGCAGTGATCGCACAGCACCCGCACCAGACGCTGGGCGATCACCGCCACGACGGAAGAGGAGATGAGGAACGGCTCGACACCGATGTCCACCAGCCGCGTAATCGCACCGGCCGAATCGTTGGTGTGCAGGGTGGAAAACACCAGGTGGCCGGTCAGGGCCGACTGGACGGCGATGGTGGCGGTTTCCTTGTCGCGGATCTCGCCGATGAGGATCACATCCGGGTCCTGGCGGACGATGGCACGCAGGCCGCGGGCAAAGGTGAGATCTATTTTCGGGTTCACCTGGATCTGGCTGATGCCTTTGAGCTGGTATTCCACCGGGTCTTCGATGGTGATGATGTTGATGTCCGGTTTGATGATGGAGGCCAGCACGGAATAGAGGGTGGTGGTCTTGCCGCTTCCGGTGGGGCCGGTCACCAGAATGATACCGTTGGGTTGGGTCACCAGCTTGTTGAACAGTTCCTGATCCTCGGGCGACAACCCCAGTTCCTTGAGGTTCAATACCTCTTCGGATTTGTTCAACAGCCGCATGACCACTCGCTCACCGAAGGTGGTGGGCAGGGTGGAGACACGCACATCCACATTCTGGCTGCCGATTTTGACTTCCAGGCGGCCGTCCTGGGGCAGCCGCTTTTCGGCAATATTGAGTTTGGCCATGACCTTGATACGTGAAATCAGTGAGGCCTGAATCCATTTTGGCGGTGCGAGCAGGTCGTAGAGGATTCCGTCCACGCGGTAGCGTACCTTGAAGCTGTCCTGATACGGCTCGATGTGAATGTCGCTGGCACGGGCCTTGATGGACTGGGAGATGATATGATTGACCAGCTTGATGATGGGGGCATCGCTGGTGTCCTCGAGCAGGTCGGCAGTGTCCTCGATCTCGCTGATGATGGTGCTGCCGTCCTCTTCCATGTGCTGAACCAACTGCTCGGCGGTGCCCCGGCTCATGTCAAAGATCAGGTTGATGGCGGCAAAAATGGCGCTTTTGGTGGAGAGCACCAGGTTGTAGGACGAAAAGCCGATCATTCGGGCCAGGTCGTCCAGAGGCTGAAAGGCCGCAGGATCGTTGACGGCGATGATGTTGACCATCTCCTCTGGCAGAACGGTAACCCCTGCCGCCGGGATGTTCTTCAGCACCAGCGGCACCATGACATGGCGCTTGAGAAAAGCGATGGGGGCACTGCGGGTACGGTCTTCCCCAAAGCTTTCCAGAGGAAGCTCCGGCCAGAAGGGGAGGTCATACTGGTCGCTCAAGGCATCCAGCAATTGGGTCTCGCTGATGACCTTGCGACGCAGCAGCACGTCCGGCAGGCGGTCCCCTTTTTCATCGTGGAGCCTGACGGCGTCGGCATAGTCCTCATCGGAGAGGCCGTATTTGCTTTTTAAGATATCTTCCAGGGATTTGTTCATTGGTCGTTTTTTAGGATTAGCGTGTCTGCAATGCCCTGGTCGGAAAGAGCATCCCGGGCCGCTTGTGCGGCCGCACGGTCCGGAAAGCCGCCGATTTGTATTCGATACCAGATCTTTCCGCCCACATCCGTTTCGGCGATATAGGCCGGATGCCCCATCCGTTTGAGACGCTCGACCGATTCCAATGCCGACATTTCGTCGCTGAAAGACTGCACTTGAAGAAGATAACCGCCTGACGCACGATTGTTCACTGACTCAGCTGCGGCCGGCGGGGACTGCATGAGTGGGCCGCTGTTGGCGGTACCGGTTTCGCCCGTGTTGTCCCTCATGGCCCCGGGGGCGGTTTCGGTTGGGGAACCCGTTGCAATAGGCGGTGAATCAGTGGGCACCTTACCGCCCTGATACAGCTTGATCTGCATCTCGCGCATTTCATCGATCTGGTTTTTTTTGGACTCGAAGACGGCGGTGGCTTCTCCTGGGTTCTGGATCACCTTGGGGGTGATGAAGATGAATAGGTTGGTCTTGTCGCTGCCCTTGGATCGGGTTTTAAAAAGCCAGCCCAGCCCGGGAACGTCCCCCAGGCAGGGGACCTTGTATTCGGTTTGGGAAAAGGTGTCGTCGATAAGCCCGCCGATGACCACGGTACCGCTGTCCTTGACCATTACCGTGGTTTCCACGGTGCGCTTGAGCGTCGTGGGCCTGTCGGTCGTATTGGCATCGGCCAGCGAGGAGACTTCCAGCGACAGGTTCAGCCGCACCATGCGGTCCTTGTTGATCTGAGGCGTGATCTTGAGGGTTTTGCCCACATCCCGGTATTCGAAGGAGTTGTAGGTGTCGTTGTTGGTCGTCGATGTCGTGGTCTGATACGGGACGTTTTTGCCCACGGTAATGCTGGCTTCCTGGTTGTCGGTGGTCAGCAACTGGGGCGTGGAGAGAATGTTGACATCCGTGTCTTTTTTGTAGGCCTGCACGATGGCGGCGATACTGGGAAACGAGACGCCGCTTATGGTTATGGCCTCGCCGACCAGGCCCAGGGAAAAGCCGGAGGCGAGCGAGGGGGTCGTGCTGCGTAATAGGGACAGGTTCGATTCGTCGGTGGCGAAACCGCCGCCGACGACCCCTTGACGGCCTTCGTTCAGCGAGACATCGTCGCCCACGATCCATTCGGTGCCCAGATCGAAGCTTTTCGAGGCATTGACCTCCATGATCAGGGCTTCGATGTAGACCATGGACCGGGGAATGTCGACCTGGCGGATGATTTCCACCAGTGTGGCATAGTCGTCCCGGTCGGCGGTGATGATCAGGCTGTTGGTGGCTTTGTCGGCCGTGATCGTGACTTTGTCGGAAACCACCGGCGCTTCCTTGGCAGCCGCGGCTTTGGTCTTGTCTTCCTTGGGAAGATCCTTGAGCACGGCGACGATTTCTTCCGCTACGGCATATTCCAGGTAGTAGACGTGGATCCTTTCCTTGCCTTTGGGGGTTTCCTGATCGAGGTTGTCGATCAGGTTGCGGATCCGGTTAGTGTCGACTTCGCTGGCCACCATGATGATGCTGTTGGTGCGTTCGTCGGCCACGAAGGCGGCATTGCGGTCCGTTGGGACGGCTCCTTTCTTGGCCGGCGCCGATGAGGTCTTGAACACCGTTTCCAGCAGGGACACCAGCTTGGCCGCATCGGCGTTGTGGATCGGAAATATGGTGATCTCCCGTCCCACGCCGGGAATGTCGATGGTTTTCAATATCTTCATCAAGCGGGCGATATTGGAATAATTGTCGGTGATGATCAATGTGTTGGTGGGCGCGTACGAAAGGATGACGCTGCTTTTGGAAACCATGGGGGTGAACAGCCGTTTGACTTCGTCAGGGTCGGCAAAGCGCAGGGGCATCAGCTGGGTGACCACCTGGTCATTATCCGAATCGCCTCTGGCCTGGGTTCGGGTCTCGATGTTTTTGGTGCGGGCGTCAGGAGAAGGAATGATCTTGATCAGCTTGCCGGTCTCCACGGTGGCGAAGCCGTGAACATCGAGAACCGATTCGAACACCTTGTAGGCTTCTTCGACAGAAATCTTGGACGGGGAGATGATGGTTACCTTGCCCTTGACGCGCTGGTCGATGACGAAATTCTTCCCGGTGAGTTCACTGATGAACTTGATGAACACGCTGATATCCACATTGTTGAAATCGATGGAGACATAGCGCTGTGACCCGTTTGCCGCCGTGCCGCCGCCGGTTGCCTGCCCCTGCTTCTGGCTCTGATTCTGATCCTGGGCGGGGGCGCCGGTGGCGAGGAGAAAGAACGTCAGCGCGGCGATAAGCGCGCCGATCAAGCGTTTTCTGGTAGCATCCATTGTGTTTTCAGTTGCCATATCTTCTTTTTCCTGTTTGCACCGGCAACGGGCCCGGGGGTGCCCGACCGGCTATCTGATGCTATATTCGATGTTCTTTTCCTGTCCCCTGCGTTTTAGCTGTACGGAGAGATTGGATGAGGATTTAAGGCTTTCCACCAACTTCAACGCATCGTCTACCGATGAAATTTCATTGCCGTCCACCCCGGAGATGATGTCTCCGTTTCTCAGTCCCATTCTCCGGAAAATGGAATTGGGTTTGATGCTGGACAGGGCCAGGCCTGCCGGTACCCCGTTTTCCATGTGGGGCTGGATCTGCACCTGGGTCATCAGCGACGCCATGTCCGTCATGGACTGCTCGATGTAGGATCGCCTCAGGGAGATCCGCTGGGCACGCACCGCGCCGGAGGAGGGTTCCGATGCACGAAGGGGCAGTCCGCCCGGTCGCGAGGCTCCCTTGCCCGATTCCAGTTCCTGCATCTGGAGTACTTCGTCCTTCCCGTTCACGGTGAGGACGACCTTCTCCCTGTATATTTCTTTGACCGTGGCCGTCTGGATGGCATCGCCGATGCGGTACAGGTTCTGCTCGCGGGCCTTGACATCTTCAATAACCGCGTAGTCGACGTTGTCGGTGCCGGAAACCGTTCCCCACAGCTTCAGGTTCAGGTTTGTCTCTTCCAGGGATTCGACATCCACTTGTTGCGTCCGGGGTTGACTGTCTGAACGGGTATCGAACAGGTTCCGTTCCAGTACCGCCTTGTAGGTGGACAAGGGGAGGCTATTGGTGTCGGTATCGCCGACCCGGTAGACATTCTGTTGCGTCGCCAGGGGGGGCTGGGTCAGCCGCGCCGAGATGGTGCCGTAAAAACCGTCCACGACAAAATAGGCGGAGACGGTGATGCAGAGCAGATTGACGAAGGTGAAAATGGCTTTTGGTATCATCGCCTATCTCATGGACAAATCGGGGTCGTCGATGGAACCGCGGACCCGGAAGGTCAGTCCCCGGGTTCCCATTGTCCGGGTGTTGACGATCCCCTGGGGGAGGGTTTCCTGGAGCCGGGCAAGCAATTCCGGCCGGGGCTTGGCGTTTCCGGTGAGGTTCAGGCGGCTCTGCTCGACGGGCTGCCTCAGTTCGATGGTTCCGGTAATTTTACCCTCAACCATGGGGCCATCGAAAGTGAGGGATTTGAGCCGAAGATTGCCTCCGCTGACCGAAAAATCCGCATCCGTCTGATCCATCACCAGCTCGCTGATGCCGAAAAAGGGCTCTCTCAGGGTGATGTGCAGATCCGATACATTCAACAACCCGTTGGTCATTCCCGTCGGGGCACGCGCCCCATCGTGGGTTATCCGGCCCCTGAGGGAACCGGAAAGGCTGAAGGGAACGCGGGTCCGGATTGCATCGAGCTTACCCAGACGAATATCCGACAGATCCGCTTCCACCCGCAAGGGGCCGGCTGGACCGGTGCCTTCCAGCGTTGCCCGACCATTGACGGTCCCCCCGGCTATCCGTGCCTGGAACCGGACCTGTTTTTTGTCCTGGAGCACCGTCGCCAGATCGGGCGACACCCGGGCATCTTCGAAGTGGGCCAGGCGAACGTTGTTGCGGTTCAGGTCTACGCCGGTCATTTTGAGTCCCGGCGGCATGGCCGGTCGAATCGTTTCCGCCTCCATGCTCAGCGATGGGTCGATGGCTGCCAGCCGGCTGTCCACATAGGCTTTTACCGCCTGGTCGGGAAACAGCAGAACCAGAAAAAGGATTGCCGCCAGCAGAGCGTACAGCAAATAGGCAAGAATGGTTTTAGCGGAAACCATAAGAATCGCTACATCTCCACTGTTTCGACTTGAAATACCGTATTGATCAGATCCGCCTTCTGCTCTCCCTTGGAGATGGAGAGCCGTTTGATGGAAATCATGTCCCGGGATGTTTCAATGCCGTGCAGGTACGTCAGAAGCTGGGCCATGGTAATCTCCTCCAGTTTCATCTCTACCATGGAGAGCCGGTACGGGCTGTCCTTCAGGGTCGTGGTGGTCGGCCTCATGTAGGAGATATGGCTTTTGACCCCCGTCTGTCCCGCCAGTGTTTCCAGAAAGGAGAAGAGGGTGAAGCCCCGCTGGCGTGTTTTCAGATGACGCTGCGCCTGTTCAGCCTTTTCGGCCGTTTTGCGATAGTCGGTCTGCAGCTGCAGAATCTGTTCACGCTCCTGTTGGCGGGTGGCCAGCATTTTCGACAATTGGGCGTTTTTCTCGAACAGGGGGAAAATCAGCACCTGCAGTACCAGAAAGATGACGATAGCTGCCGCTGCCGCCGCCACGCCGATTTTTTCCCGTTTGTTGAGTTTGATGGCCATGGTGCGCTAAAAATCCAGCTTCAGTTTGAATCTCACCCGGTTTCCCGATTTCTCAAGGTCGGCCGAGCTGATGGTCACACTTTTGAACAGGTCCGCTTCTTCCAGCCGCCCCTTGATCTCGTCCACCGTGTTGAAGGTGTCCGTATCGCCTGAGAGCACGACGTTGTCGGCACCGACAACCATGCGGTTGACCTTGACGTCTGCGGACGATGGGATCTGCTGGCTCAGGGCGTTGAGGATGTCGATGACCCGAACGCGGGCGCCCGTCAGATCGAAGCCGGTGCTGCCGTCTCCGGCTTCCTTGATCTTGATCTGCATTTGCTGCAGCGGGTTCACCACGCGGGTGACTTCGGGAAACGTGCTTTTGAAGATCATTTCGATCTGCCGGTCCAGTTCTGCCAGGCGCCGCTCCTTGGCATTCACCCCGAGGATCTGCACCCCCAGTGCGGTCGCCAGGGTAAGCCCGATCAGTATCGCCGTCAGGATGATATTTTTTCGATATTCGCTCCAGTAATGCTGGATCGTTGACCGCTCTGTAGAGAAGTTGACGCCGGTGACGGCCTCGGTTTCCATCAGGGCCAGGGCCAGGGCGATGTCCAGACGTCCGGATTGCCAGTCCTGGGTTGCCAGCGATCCCTTCAACCGGGGAAACGTCCGTATGCCGTCAATGGATTTAACCGGTACACCCAGCAAGGTGGACGACCCGTTTCCCGTGGTGATGAGCGGCGCTTGGGGACCCGCGCAAAAAACCGTCGACGGGTTGACGGCAATTCCCAGGCTTTCCTGAACGGCCGTGAACGTCCGCTGCATGGTCGTTTCCAGGTTGCGAACGACCGGGTTGCCGTCATGGGCCACCGGGAGGGTGCGGACCAGGCGAACGTGTCCGGAACAGACGGCGTAGATCGTGTGGTGGTTTTCTCCAGTGTCGATGAAGAGAAAATCATCGCTGTCATCGGTCATCGAGGAGATGAAACGGGCCGCCGCATATCCGCCGGGCATGATCACCGCCGGCCTTAAATTCACCGATCCGAGAATATCCAGATACCGTTGGATTTCCTTTTTTCTGACGGAGAACGTCAGCAGATCCTGCTGTTTATCCCTTTTCACGGCCTCAAAATCGAATAACAGATCCTCTATCGGTATCGGCAGGGCGGGCTCCAGCTCAAACGGAAGGATCTGCCGGATTTTCTTGATGTCATGAAAGGGCACGGAAAGATTTCTGAAGGAAACAACGGCCGCGGGAATGCCCAGCACACAGGTGGCGCCGGTGGGATGGAGCGTTTCAACCAGGGTTTCAAGGGCTGCTTTTATTCCTTCATTGCCCGCTTTGTCCGCCGGGATGGGAAAATAGCCCTGCGCTTCCAGCTGGCTGCCCTTGAAACCGCTGTCCAGCATCACGGCTGCGATCGACCCCTCTCGAATTTCCAGGCTGAGGATCTTGCGACTCATGGGTGTTCGCTCGTTTGGGGTTTCGTGGCCATCATACAGAAAACCTCGATCCGTTTTTTTCTAACGGGCATCAATCATTTCTCGATCTGTCCCATATATCTTATTCTGCCTGCCAAATCAAGGTTTTACAGAGCCATCTGCCGGTGACCGGCTCTTTTTCCCGCTGGACCACCACCGTGACGGTAGCGGTCCTCTCATTGCGTTTGGCGGTCGCGACGATCCGGAACAGGTCGCTGGACACGGTAATCAGGTCGGGACTGATGGTGATGCCGCCGGCGCCCGGTACATTTTTGTACCACTGGGCATTGGTGATGGGGTTGGTAAACGTCTCATCCGCTTTGGCCACGCGAAAGTCGGCCAGCGCTTCCGCCAGGTCGGAATTTTCAGACGGAAGCAGGGCGGCGAGCACGGCAACGTCGGCCGTTGATATGTTGATCCTGCCGTCAAAGGTGAAGCGGCCGTCACCGACGGCCGACATCCCCTGGACGGTCAACAGGGATGAGAGTCCGGCTGCACCGCCTGCGCCGGCAAACAGTTCCGGGGTAACCCCGTGGATCAGGGCGACTTCTCCCAGATCATCGATCGGGCCGTTCTTGCTGCTGTAAGGCGGATCCAGATCTTCGTAGTAGTCGGACTCGGCGCCGCTCAACCCGGTAATGGCATCGTCATCCCCGCTGTCCAGCCAGTCTTTGAGCGAATTGATGATCATATTGGGGTCGCTGTCCGGCGCCGCTTCAAATGCCGAGAACAATTGATCGAGCAGGCGCTCCCACAGAAAACGCTGGCTGGCGGAAAACTGCTGGCCTTCGGGAAACTTGACCAGGGCATTCACCTGGATTTTGCCCCGTTCATCGGTGATGCGGACATCGACGCTGCCTTCATCAAAGGGGATCAGCCCCACCATTTCGGCCACTTTTTCCGGATTGGCCCAATCCTCCTGGAGCGTATCCGTGTCGTTTTCCCTGCGGTCATTGATCAGCATCACCATGGCGGCATGGACCCCGGAAACGGCCATTTCCGACAGCACCACCTGCTCCCGGGCAAGGAAGGCCTCGGTAACCGAACTGCGGATCCGGCGGTTCAGGGCCAATCCGGCGGTGAGCAGCACGGCCACCACCCCGATGGCGACCAGGATCGCTACCCCGCGGCGGTTGTCCAGGACCGTGGGCCCATTGGGGCTATTCAACTGCTTTGCGGTATACATGCAGGGGTACCCGTGTGGTGAATGTCTTGGGCCGGGATGGCGTTCCCACCGTCAACCGGATCTCCACCGACCGCGGTGTGGCGTAATCGGTGTCGGCCGATTCCGAATCCCACCGGTCGCGCATTTCTTCCTCGTTGCCGATATACCCGAATTCGAGGGCCAGCAGGGTGTCGCATAAAATAGGATCGTCCGCGCTCTCCTCGAAATCGGGAAAGGGGTAAAGGTCGTCGGCGCGGCGCAGGACCAGCGACCCGTCGGATCGTTGATGGGCGTAGTAGACGATGCGGCACACCCCCTGCCGTGGATCCCGGTTCAATCGCAGGTGGGCCCGTGATGCGAACTGCAGGCGACCGAAGCTGCTGCCGCCCACGTCGGTCGTATCTCCCACCAGACGATAGGGATCCTGCGGGTGATTGAATTCCGGTTTGATATAGCGTGGATAGTCGGAGACGACCAGGGCTCCCAGATCCGTGGCCATGCGCCCCAGACAGGTCCGGGCCGTTTCGAAAATGGCCACGTCACCGCCGACGGCATCGGCGCTGGAGAAAACGGCCCGGAACGAGCCGAAAACCATGGTGATCACCAGGGCGAAGATAAAGATCGCCACCAGGATCTCCAACAGGGTGAATCCGCTGTCTGAATCGGAGGCCGTCGATGACCGCCGGTGGGCGCTATTCATACAGGTGCCTGTAAGTGGTCAGGTTGAAAACGGATGCTTCCCCGTTAAAGCTGATGGTGACGGTAATCCGTTTGAGCGTCGGCCCGTCCTCTTTGAGCAGGTCGGACGAGACGTCTTCCGTCTGGATCCGCCACGCGTAACCGGGGTGGGCGTCGCCGAAATCTCCGCTGTCGCCGGAAAAATCCTCCAGTTTAATCGTCTCCAGGTCGGCCAGCTTCTGACCCATCAGCAGGGTCGCCTCCGTGTCGAACCGCCCCCTGGCGTCCATGAACAGGGTCTGGGTATGCATGCGATAGATGGCCATCAGGGCGATGGCCACCACGGACAGGGCCACCATCACTTCCATGAGGGTGAAGCCGTTTTCAGGGGCGCCTTTTGGGACCAGCCCGGTTCGGCGACGGCGATGGTTGCCCGATACCATGGCTACCATCCTTCGGGGCCCCGGACCAGATCGGCCCCGGCCAGAAACGGTTCGATGAAAAATGCGAGACGATCGCCGTCGCTGGTTCGCACGCGGATGACGGCTTTGTCTGAATACCCCTCGGGATAAAAACCGATGGGGATGGTCCCGCTGGAGAAACGCTCGGTCTGTGAAAAAGCCACGTGGTCGATGGTCACTCCCCGTGGCAGCGCGTAGCCTGCCTCGCGGGCGGCGTCGGCGTCGGCATCCGCCATGCCGGCTTCGGTGACCCAGAGCCGCTGGACGTCGGGGGACACGTTGAGCAGATAGGTTTTTTTCTCGACGACCGCCTTTTCCTTGAGGTTGCGGACGTTGGCGATGATCCAGCGGGCGGTTTCGTCGGACCCGTCGGAAAAGAGCCCGCCTTCCAGGCGGGGAATGGCCAGCATCAGCATGATGCTGATCAGCGCAGTCACGACGATCATTTCAATCAGTGTGAATCCCCGGTTGCCCACTAGGGTCATTCCTGTATGTTTTTCTGCGGATGCCTGCCTGTGCAGGGCGAATTCAAGGCCGGCCTGGCTTGATGTCATGGCATGGGCGACGCGTGCGGGCTCGCCGGGTGAACGCTGGCGCCGCGTTATTCGGACTCCCAGCTGTTGATATCGGCATCTTTATCCTCACCGCCGGCGGCCCCGTCGGCGCCGTAGGCGATGATGTCAAACTCATCATGAACGCCCGGGCTCAGGTAGACGAACTCATTGCCCCAGGGGTCTTTGGGCACCTTGCCCTTTTCCAGATATCCGCCCTTGCGCCAGTTTTTGGGAATGTTGCCCGAGGTGGGCGGCTCCACCAGGGCCTGGAGCCCCTGTTCGGTTGAGGGGTACATGCCGTTGTCCAGTTTGTAGAGTTTGAGCGCCGTGGAAATGCTTTCGATCTGCATTTTGGCTTTGACCTGCTTGGCCTGCTCCGGACGGCCCATGATGCGGGGGACGATCAGGCCGGCCAGAATACCGAGGATGACGATGACCACCATCAGTTCGATCAGGGTAAAGCCGCGGCGGCTACCCACATTCTGCGGTAAAGACAGCTTCATAATTCCTCCATGGTTCCATACCCGGCGTTTAAATAGCGGCCTGGTCGATCGCTTTTTGTCTGCGGACGAATTCTAACCCAATGCGCCCCGACAATCAATGACAACAGGTAAACAGGCTAAAGGCTCAAAGGGCGTAGGTTGAAGGTCGAAGGTGAAAGCTCAACCCAATCAACCCAACCAATTAAACCAACGATCCCTATCCCACCAACTGGTTCATTTCGAAAATGGGCAGGCAGATGGAAAGAACGATAAACAGCACCACCGCCGCCATGACCAGGATCATCACCGGTTCCAGCATGGCCATCATGCTCATGATCGATGACTGGACTTCGTTTTCATATACTTCGGCGATTTTGTACAGCATGGATTCCAGTTCACCGCTTTGCTCACCCACCTGAACCATCTGTACGGCAAGGTCGGGAAAGACGTCGTCGGCCGCCAGGGACAAACCCAGCCCCTGGCCCCGTTCGACTTCATTGGACGCGTTTTCGATAAGACCGGAGATGGCGACGTTGCCGGTGACATTTCGGACGATCTCCAGGGCCGGCAGCATGGTCACGCCGTTTTCGAGCAGCGATGCGAGGGTCCGGGCAAAACGGGCCACCGCGATCTTTTTGAGCAGCGAGCCCATGACGGGTGTGGAAAGCATCATCCGGTCGGTCGTGGCAAGGCCGCGTTCCGTCTTTCGAAAGGCCTTTAACGCCACCAGAGCGGCCACGACCACGACGACCAGCAGCCACCAGTAGCTTTTGAACAGATCGCTGGCTGCGATGAGAAAGCGGGTCGGGGTCGGCAGCGCCTGGTTCATGTCCGTGAAGATGGTGGTGATATTGGGGACGACGAAGGTCATCAGGAAGAAAAGCACCAGGGTGCCGATAATCGTCATGAGGATCGGATAGGCCATGGCGGTCTGGATCCGGGACTTGAGCTCCTGCTGCTTTTCCATGATGTCCGCCAGACGCTGGAGCACGATTTCCAGCGTTCCCGATGTCTCACCGGCGCGCACCATGTTGATGTAAATCTGGGAGAATACGGACGGGAAGAGCGTCAGGGACGAGGCAAAGCTGTTGCCCTCGACGATGGAGTCCTTGATCCGGGCCACGATCTTGGTGAATCCGTGGGTTTTGGCCTGGGAAACCAGGGTGGTCAGGGCGGTCACCAGCGGGAATCCGGCGCCGGTCAAGGTCGCCAGCTGACGGGTCCACAGGCTGACATGGGCCGGCGTGACACGGCTGAACAGACCCTGGAACGTGATGCCCCGGGTCTCTTTGCTGGTTTCGCCTTCCGTGACCTCTTTTACGGTGACGGGAAAACTGCCCATGGCACGGATTTTCTGGCGGGCCGCCTGGGCGCCGTCGGCATCGATGATCCCGGTAATGGTTTTCCCCTTGGCGTCAAGGGCTTCGTAATCATAAACGGGCATGGCGTTTAATCCTGTCAGCGCGTGCGTTGAAGCCGGGCTGCAAAAAAGCCGTCCATGTGATGAATGTGGGGAGCGGTTCTGAGAAAGCCGTCATCGCCCAAAAAAGGAAGCACGGTCTTCTCTTCTATCGATTGCGTATCGATTATAGCAAAGTTTGCATGGTTTTTCAAAAAAGTCTTGATTACCCCTTCATTTTCTTCCGGTTCCATGCTGCAGACGGCAAAAACCAGAACCCCGTTCTTTTTGACCAGCGGAGCGAGGTGATCGAGAAAGCGCGACTGCTGCACGGCCAATCGGGCGATATCCGCTTGTTGGGAGGACCATTTGGCGTCGGGGTTGCGGCGCAGCACCCCCAGGCCCGAGCAGGGCGCATCCAGAAGAACCCGGTCGAACCGGGGCAGGGCTTCGGATGGGAGCGGCCGGTCCAGGTCCGACCGTCGGGTGCGAATGATGGACACCCCCAGTCGGCGTGCCTCGTTTTCCAGACGGATCAGTTTGGCCGGCACGTTGTCCATGGCCACGATGGTGCCCCTGTCGTTCATGAGCTGGGCCAGATGGGTCGTCTTTCCGCCCAGGCCGGCACAGGCGTCCAGCACGGTTTCTCCCGGCTGGGGTGCCATCAGCAGGGAAACCAGCTGGGCGGCGCCGTCCTGAACGGCAAAACGGCCGTCGACGAACGCCTTCATCTCCGGGATCGGCAACCGGGGGCGGATCAGGTTGACTCCGCCGGGGACGGTGTCCAGGGTCCGGATCTCTTCCGCCTGGTCCGTCAATGCATCCACCAGTTCCGCCAGGCTGTTTTTCAGTCCGTTGCAGCGTAGGGTGATTGGCGGGATGGTGTTCATGGCCTCACACAGCCGTTGGGTTTCGCCAACGCCCATCCGGTCGATCCAGCGCGAGGCCAGCCAGTGGGGAAAGGCATGGGAAACGGCCATGTGCTCCACCGGCGAATCCAGGGCATCGGGAAGGCGGAACCGGTCGGGATCCCGCAGTGCGTTTCTGAGCAGGGCGTTGACGAATCCGGCCGCTTTTGAGGCGTTTTGGGCTCTCACCAGGTTGACCGCCGTGTTCACCGCCGCCGACGGCGGGATCCGGTCCATGAACAGGATCTGGAACAGGGCGATTCTCAGGATGTTCAGGATGGGCGGGGATATCTTTTTGAGGGGCCGGTCGGCGTAAGCCCCGACAACGGCATCCAGTCGCAGGCGCCGGCGAAGCACGCCGTATACCAGCTGGTTGAACAGGGCCCGGTCCCGGCGGGAGATCCCGGTCATCATGGGCGCGGTGTCATCGAGAACGGCGTCCAGGGTCGCCTTTCCATAGTCCAGGCGATCCAGCACGATCAGGGCAGCGGCTCGGGGGTCGGTGATGGGTCGGTTCTGTCTTGGTCGGTTGCGGCTTGGGTTTCGAGCGGATGATGTGGCCACGGTCAATTATCCCAGACACGTGCCGTCCGGCAGGCGACAGCCGCACAGAAAATCGTCGATGGCCAGGCGTCTGCCCGATTCCCCCTGGATCTCCTGGATGGCAATGGCCCATTTTCCGGTGGCCACGCGGAGTTCGCCGGGAATGCACTCGAGAATGGTTCCCGGCGGGACGCTGATCTCCCGTTCCAGAACGCTGGCTTTGAAGATTTTCAGGCGCATGTCGTCGCTGAAGGTATACGCCCCGGGCCACGGGGTCACGCCGCGGATCAGGCATTCGATCCGTTCGGCGGGCAGGGACCAGTCGATCTCCCCATCCGTCTTTTTCAGCATGGGCGCATAGGTCGCCTTGTCGGGGTCCTGGGGCACACGCTCCAGACCGCCGTTCTGCAGCCTTTCCAATGTCCGGATCAGCGTGCGGGCGCCCATAACCCTGAGGCGGTCGTGAAGGTCGGCGGCGGTTTCGTCGGGCCCGATGGCCGTCTTTTCCACCAGCAGCATATCGCCGGTGTCCATGCCCTTGTCCATCATCATGGTGGTGACACCGGTTTCTCGGTCCCCGTTGATGATGGCCCACTGAATGGGTGCGGCACCGCGGTGGCGGGGCAGCAGCGAGGCGTGGACGTTGATGGACCCAATGCCGGGAATGTCCAGCAGGGATTGAGGCAGAATCTGGCCGAAAGCCACCACGACATACAGGTCCGGTTCCAGTTCGGCCATATGCCGGTGAAATGCATCGGCGCTTACCGTTTCGGGCTGGAGAACCGGATACCCATATCGCATGGCAGTGCTTTTGACCGGCGGCGGGGTCAACTTGCGCCCCCGGCCTTTGGGGCGGTCGGGCTGGGTGACCACAGCCAGCACCTCATGGCCGCTGTCATGCAGGGCCTGAAGCGACGGCACGGCAAAATCCGGTGTGCCCATGAAGACTATTTTCAGCGGGCGATTCACTGCTGCTTCATCTC
Source organism: Deltaproteobacteria bacterium (assembly GCA_020444075.1). Taxonomy (GTDB): domain Bacteria; phylum Desulfobacterota; class Desulfobacteria; order Desulfobacterales; family Desulfosarcinaceae; genus Desulfosarcina. The sequence goes on along the minus strand of JAHLLR010000048.1, from coordinate 14,070 downwards.
CTTTTTCACCCGGCGCTTGTACATCTGGCGCTTCAGCGCGCTGATGCGATCGATAAAAAGGGTGCCGTTGAGGTGATCCAGTTCGTGCTGGATGACGATGGCCAGAAGTCCCTCCGCCTCAAAGCGCAGGGGGTTTCCGTCCCGGTCGACCCCTTCGACGAGAACCCGTTCGGCCCGTTGGACGTCCGCCCGGAATTCGGGCACGCTCAGGCAGCCTTCGTTTTCGGAGATGATTTCACCTTCACTGGTGATGATCTTCGGGTTGACCAGCACATGCAGATCGTGCCCGTCTTCCTTTGGCGCGACGTCATAGATGATAAAGCTCTGGCCGATGCCCACCTGGGGGGCGGCCAGGCCCACACCTGGGGCCGCGTACATGGTCGTGGCCATGCTGTCGAAAACGGTCTGCAGGGCCCCGTCGATATTTTCGACGGGCTTTGTCTGCTTTTTCAGGAACTTGTCCGGATATGTGAGTATGTCTAACACCGTCACTGGGTTCAACCTCTTTTGATCGTTGTCATCGGCCAACCATATAAACTAAAGCATATTTACATATTTTCAAATTCCTTTTCATTCCGGCTCCCGACCCTTGGTTTCTGGATTCTTGGCACCAGTTCAGAAGACGGTCCGCAGCCCTTTTCAAACGCAAAACAAAGCCTGGTCCTCTGGGCAGGGTTCCTTCAGGTTTCAAAATGGGGGGCCAGGATCCGGCGGGCTTCGGTGATGTCTCGATCGATCTGCTCGATCAGTTCGGGGATGCCGGAAAACTTTTTTTCGTCCCTTAGCCGCTTAACGAAGTTGACCATGATTTTCTGGCCGTAAATGTCCTTTTTAAAGTCAAGAATATGGGCTTCCACGGTAAATACATGGTCGTCGAAGGTGGGGCTGAAGCCGATGTTGGCCACGCCCGGGTAGCGCTGTCCGTCATAGTAGACGATCACGGCATAGACGCCGACCTTGGGGCACAGTTCGTCCTGCAGGTTGATGTTGGCGGTGGGGATGCCCAGCAGTCTTCCGCCCCGGTCGCGGCCGTGGGCCACGGTGCCGCGGATCTGGTAGTCGCGGCCAAGCATCTTTCCGGCTTTTTCGATCTGGCCGTCCATGACCAGTTCCCGGATGGCCGTGCTGCTGATGCGGTCGTTGTCGACGGTGGATGACTGGATCCAGTCGGCCACAATGACCTTGAAGCCCAGTTCCCCGGCGTATCGTTTCAACAGGTCCACATTCCCTTCGCGATTGTTGCCGAAGGTATAATCCTGGCCGACGACGATGGCTTTCATGCCGATGCGCCTCACCAGGATATCTTCGACGAAAGTCCTTGCCGACAAGGCGGCAAAGTCCATGGTGAACGGGATGCAGATCAGCACGTCGATGCCGGCTTTTTCGATCAGTTCCTGTTTCTGCTCATACAGGGTGATCAGGGGCGGGTGCCCGTTGCGGGCGATCACCCGGATGGGATGGGGATCGAAGGTCATGGCGACGGCCGTGCCGTCCATGGCCTCGGCCAGTTCGATAACCTCGTGAAAAAGGGCCTGGTGGCCGATGTGCACGCCGTCGAAATTACCGATGGTGATCACGGCGGACTTGAAAGGTTCTTTTATGGTTTCGATATGTTGTATAATTCGCATGATCTTTCAACTAACTGTAAAATGAGCTTGGGCTTAACGAAGCAACATTCGCAGAGCCTCTATGACCTGCCATAATTATGCGTTTCGATATTTTTTATGCAACGTTTGGCTTGACACGAAAAACAAAAAAATATAGTTAGTGCATCTTCAGTTTGAAATCAACCTTTTTGAAATCAGGCTGAAACGTGCCGAAGTGGCGGAATTGGTAGACGCGCTAGGTTCAGGGTCTAGTTGGGGTTCCCCAGTGGGAGTTCGAGTCTCCCCTTCGGCACCATAAGAAAATTAAGGGTTTGCAGAGATCAGGTTCTGCAAACCCTTTTTTTACGCCATTTCATGAAAACTAACAAATTAATATTTTTGCCGATAAGTAATTTACGACTGTTAAAAAGACTAAGCCGACCATGAGATGATCAGCTTGGTAACTGGACTGGTACCAATGCCATCTATGCCTATGAGGCTGCAGCCGGAGTGTTCGTGGACAGTCCGATCATGGCGACGCAGGATATTGATATGCTGTGGGACGTCAAGGCGCGGCTTAACCTGGCAGCCATGGATCAAGACCGCCCTGCAGGATGGATGATCGATCTCTTGAAAAAATCCGACCGTTCTTTCAGGCGGGTTCGTCGGCAACCGTTCCGTGCCGTCAACAAAGACGGATACATGGTCAATCTTATCAAACCCAGGCCCAAGTCGGTCATTGCCGCTGAGCCAACACGCTTAGGCGATGAATCCGATCTGGAGGCTGCAGAAATCGGCAACCTTGAATGGCTGGTGTCATCCCCCAAATTTTCTCAGGTGGTCATCGGGAACAACGGCTACCCGGCGGCGATGGTTTGTCCCGATCCCAGGGCGTTTGCGGTTCATAAGATCTGGATGAGCCGTCAGCCCGATCGGGACCCGCTTAAAAAACAGCGGGACCGGTGTCAGGCACTCACCGTCGCCTGGATCGTCAGCCGTTATTTCCCTCAGTATAAATTCTCATCATCTGAACTCAAAATGTTTCCCAAGTCGATAATCGACAATGCCCGCCATGATATCGACGCGTTAACTGTTCCGGATGATTTTGAATGATCGGTCATGCGCGCACCTCGCTTACACTGAAATTCAACGGATCGTACAAAATGCAAGAAACCACAGAACACACTGAATACACAGGATATTTTTGATTCATTTTTTCAATGGTAGTTTTGACCTGCCATCAACCGCTCAACCCGCTCACATTGCAAAATTCCCTGGATGCCGTATTTTACATTCAAGCAAGACGGAACCAACCAATCAAACAATCAACCCAAGAGGTGATATCATGGCTGAAAATAAAGTGCAGGACTACAGCGACGACAGAAACGAAGGACATGTTGATACTCGTGAAGCCAATTTCGAGTGCGAAAATAAAGATAAGAACCTGGGATGTGATCCGGGAATCGATGTTGCAGGCTAAGTGAAACTGAACTGATCGATTGCAAAGCTCACTTCAAATACAACAGGCAGAGCCCATAACAGGACTCTGCCTGTTCCGTTTATAGCCGGGCTTGCTGATGCCCGGTTGAATGACGCTCGCCGCATTCCTTCCAAGACCTCAACACCAGCGCTTGTCATTACTGAAGCAGCCAAGCGGATATCCGGGATCCGGAAAGCTGATTGAGCATAGTGGATAGCGCTTATGCTTCAAGGTAGGTCCCCCTGGTGTTTAAACAATGAAACCACAGAACAAACTGAATACACTGAAGTTTTTTATATTTTCCGGCGTTTACGGGTATTCCGTGGTTGAATGCTATAAGCTACCCCAGGTTGATCAGAAAAACGGCCACACTCGCCAACACCAGAAAAGTGAAGTTTGCCGGGCGCAGTCTCTCGCGCCAGATCAGCAGGCTGGCCAGAGTGGTCACCGCGATCACCCCCAGACCCAGCGTCGGAAATGCCACGGCGCCCGGCATATGGGCCAGGGTCAGAATCCAGAAATAAGTGGCAAGAACGTTTGTCAAGCCCAGAACGAAGCCCCAGAAAAGACACTCCCGGTTCGGTTTAATCCCCTTGAAGAGCTGGGGAAACGTGAACAACAGGGCTGTGCCGAAAATGGTGGCCATGAAGGCGTTGGGATCTGCCGACGGTTCCAGTTCGGCCTGCACCTTAAACGCAAAGTCGGTCATCCCATAAGCTGCAAAAAGCAGCAGCCCCCAGGTCATCCCTTTCAAGGCTTCCTTGCCAGCCTGGTCGAACCGCAAGGGGGCCTTGCTCGCCAGCGGCAGACACATGAAAGCAAGGACGATTCCGAGGATCTGGTAAAGATTGGTCTGTTCGGCAAACAGAATCAAGGACCCCATCGTGGGTATTGCCGCGGACAGACGCATCAGCGTGGTAGACAGCGCCAGTCCCCCGGATGCGATGGCTCGATTGAACAACCAGAGGCAGAGCACATACATGATTCCAACGAGGATGCCCAGCGACCAGATAAAGGGCGAATTAAAGCCGAGGGTGCGCCAGGCGCCCCAGCCCAGAAGTCCCAGGCTGCATACCAGATAGTTGACGGCAAGAAACTGCCCCAGCTTGAGATTTTTGGCATTGGCGACCTTCATGGTAATCGCCACTCCGCTGGAAAAAGTTATGGCCAGGGCTATTGACGTGACTCCATTCAAGACGATCCCACCCATTCAATTCGAGTCTATAGATGCATCCGCTAAACAAAATCCGATTCGTTCCATGCGGTATTTAGTGCATCGACATTCGTATTGCAATTGGTGATGCGCTCGTAAACGTCGAAATATCCTCTTTGTTGTCATCCCCGCGCGGGGATCCAAGATTTTCAGACAGTTATAGAAAGCGCTAAAGCTTCACTACGTGCCCCGCCGTCGCGGTAGTGATACGGTTTGCCAATTTTTACTGGACCATCAGGTTTTTTGTGTTCTTTTTTTCCGTGTCCTCCGGAGCGCCAGGATAAGCCTGGTGCGACTTGCTGACTGAAAGGAGTCAGCCATGATAATTGCTCGTTCATCATGTAGCGGCGGCCCCCTGTGCCAGGGTAACCGGGCAGGGGAAGCGGGCAGGTCGCCGCCTTTCGGGGAGTGGCAACGGAAGTAAACCGCCTGGTACGTAGCACGTATGCCCGGTGGTGTGAGAGGGGGAGGCCGTGAGGCCCCCTTCTACTCGATTGGGCCATTCTCCCTCGGTCAGCAAAAGTCTCGGTATCTGATTCAAAGGGTTGGGAAGCCACTGGCCTGAGAGTCGGAGATAACAGGGATCTCCCACTCTCAGGCCAGTGTTATGCTGATATCCCATAAAATACTCTATCATTTTATCTCCGTCACCGTAACTGAGTTTCTGAGTCTGAAAAAGACAGGGCATACATCAAATGTAATCGCCATCATTAATTCTTTGTTAATTCATAAAATCGTCAGGAACATAAACCTGAAATCCATGTATCCTATTGTCACCAAAAACCGCAAGGATGGTCTTAGACAAAATGCAAAATGATTTTTAAACTAAAGGAAACATCAGTTCAAATTATTGAAAAATAAAATAAAAATACTTGTGAATCGTTAAATGATTTACCTATCCCTCTTGGTGGTTGGATCAAGGTCCGAATTTTTCTTGACCCGGGAGAATTGATCTGATTATAAATGAAAGCGTCATCATTTTTATGGATAATACGCCTATGGGCCAAATAACCATTGAAGAAGTGGCTAAACTAGCGGGTGTCTCTCCAGCCACCGTCTCCAGAGCGCTTCGTTCACCTGAAATGGTGCGAGATTCAACACGCAAGCGTGTGTTGAAGATCATCAAAGAAAAAAAGTACGTCTATCATGCCTTAGCCGCCGATCTTTCCCGACAGCGTTCGGCAAACATCGGATTGATCATCCCCTCTACAATAGGCTCTATCTTCGTAAGAACAGTGTTTGCCATTCTGGAGAAAGCCCAGGAGCATGGTTACACAGTCACCATTGGCAATTCGAAGTACAATCCCGAAATCGAAATGTCAGTGTTGCGAACTCTAAATGAACGCCATCCGGCGGGTCTATTGCTCACCGGTTACTGCGTTCGAAAAGAGGAACTACTTGAAGAGATTAATCGGAGCGGAATCCCAACGGTGATCATGTGGGAAAAACCTGACGACCCGCAGCTCAGTTACGTCGGCATTGATAATTATCGTGCGGCTTATACGATGACTGAGTATCTGATTGGCCTCAAACATCAACGTATCGGTCTTATTCTTGGCCCCTATTCCAAAGTGGATCGGGTTCATAAGAGATTTGAGGGTTATCGGGATTGCCTATCCGACCATGGGCTGCCTTGGGACGATTTGCTGGTGGTGGAAAAGGAACCAACCTTGGCCGATGGGATGGAAGCCATGAATCGTCTTATGTCTTTGGCAAATCGGCCGACTGCCGTTTTTGCCGCTAGCGACGTTATGGCATTCGGTGCCATGGCGGCAGCTAAGGAAAAGGGATTGAAAGTGCCGGCCGACGTTTCCATTGCCGGCTTTGACGATATTGATTTTTCAGCCTACGCCGATCCTCCATTAACAACCATTAGGGTCAACGGTATTGAAATCGGCGAGATGGCGCTCAGCTGCCTCCTGGACATGATTGAAAATCCTTCTCCTCAGCCACGACAGATTTGTCTAAAGACTGATTTGGTAGTCAGAAACTCATGCCGTTCATTAGAATAGGGGATGGCGCCTCAGGCGAGGTCTTCGAAAGGACCACAAACTGAGGAAAACATTAATTCGTTTGACGGTTAAAAAGGAGACGAGAAATGAGAGTTGCCAAGTTAGTTGTATTAGTATTGGTTTTAGCGATGGTACTGGGCTTTTCAGGCCCGGCCGCGGCAGAAAAAATCAAAGTGGGCTACCTGCACACCTTGGCTGTGGACGGTCAGTTCTGGATTGCCATGGAAAAGGGATATTTCAAAGACCAGGGACTTGAAATGGAGCCCATTAAATTTACCTCCGGCATCCCGCTAATGCAGGCCTTAAGCGGCGGCAGTGTGGACGTGGCCATCATGGGGGCGGTGATTTCCAATTTCCCCGCCCAGGGTGTGGGTAAAGTTTTTCTGGTAAATAACATTGAATACGATACAGCGATGCTTTTCGCACGGCCTGAAACTGGTGCAAAGACGATTCAGGATGTTAAAGGCAAAAAAATTGCCACGGTAAAAGGCACCACTGCGCATGTTTTCCTGCACACCGCTTTGAAAAACAACGGGATAGACTCAAGCAAAGACGTCGAGATCGTCAGCATGGACATGGCTGGTGCGGTTTCTGCCTTTATCACCGGTGCGGTTCCTTTTGTAGCCACCTGGTCTCCGTTCCATGTTCTAATTCGGGATAAGGTTCCCGGTGCTATCATGCTCAGTTCTGCTTCAGACTTCTATCCGGATTCGGCTATCATGGGCGGGTGGGTTGCCACGAACAAGAACTATGACACCAACAAGGATATGCTCAAGAAGATTATTAAAGCTTGGATTCCGGCTAATGACTACTTGATCAACCATTCGGACGAGGCTCTGAAACTCATCCACACAAAGGCTTACTCGGAAATTCCCTTCGCTGATATTCAAGCCGGTTGGGAGGCAGAAAAAGTTTTCACCTCAAAAGAGTGGGTCAAACTTTACAAGGACGGTTCCGTGGCCAAATGGATCGGACAGGTTCAGAAAGTATTTGTAGAAATAGGATCGATCCCAAAGGTGGTGCCGCCTGAAAACTTTTTTGATCCAAACTTATACTTGTCAGTTGCACAATAATTGTTCCGGAGCGGGGGAGGTGAGGACTTCACCTCCCTCGCAGATCAAGAAGGGAACCCTAAATGGAATCGGATAAAGAGGGTGGTCTCATGACGGACCATTCGAGTCGGGATGCCGTCATCCAAACATTCAAGGCCGTTAAAAAACGGCAGCAAATAGAAAAAATTGGTTATTTTATTGCTTCGTTCGTCTTGGTGCTTGTGGTTTGGGAAGTGGGGCGTGCGACTCACTTGGTCAATCCCAAGCTATTTCCCTCTTTTGCCGCCGTGTGTAGGGCCTTTGTTCAGTTCCTGAAGGACGGAACGTTGCTGGCCCATATGTACGCTAGCTTTGTGAGGGTTCTTATCGGTTTTTCATTGGGGATCGTCGGCGCTGTCATCCTTGGGTTTTTGATCGGATGGTTTAGGGTGGTTCGGTTGATTGTCGATCCTCTGGTGAGTTTCTTTCGCGCATTGCCGCCGATTGCTCTTATTCCTTTAATGATCATTTTTTTTGGCATCGGCGAAACGTCAAAAATTATTGTCCTGACGTATGCTTCATTTTTTCCAGCCCTGGTGGTGATCTATCAGGCTTTGATCGGCCTTGAACCTATTTACGGCCGAGCCGCTCAAACTCTCGGGGCCAACAACTGGGAGATGTTCCGCAAGATCATACTCCCACAACTTTACCCCCATATCATCACGGCTTGCCGGGTTTCATTGGGCGTGTGCTGGGCCACGCTGGTCGCTGCTGAACTGATTGCCGCCCAGAAAGGCATCGGTGCAATGATGGTGGAGGCACAAAATTTTTTCCAGATGGCGCCATTGGTCCTCGGCGTGCTGCTAATAGGCGTAATATCGCTGGTGATGGACAGCATTGTTCGAGCCATCGAACGTCGAGCCACGGCATGGCAGGAGAAGCGCACATAAAGCTGGTCGGGTAGGAGGCCTCGGTTGTCCTATGGTGGCATGGGCACACAACAGATTAATACTTGAACGGAAAAGAGAACTTACCGGGTTGAGAAAATCATGGAACAAGGGATAATAATAGAGGGGGTAGGCGTTACCTACCAAACGGCCTCAGGAACGTTTGAAGCCTTGAAGGACGTGAACCTTAAGATAGAACCTGGAGAATTTATCTCCATCGTCGGTCCATCAGGATGCGGTAAAACCACTTTGCTCAACGTTCTGGCCGGGTTCCTGAAATCAAACACGGGACAGGCCTGCCTGGACGGTAAACCTATCAATGGCCCTGGACCGGAGCGTGGTGTTGTTTTTCAGCAGTACGCCATTTTCCCCTGGCTAACTGTGGTAGAAAATGTCGCGTTTGGGTTGAAGCTGGCTGCCAACAAGACGGCGCATGATCGAATTGATGAAATCGTTGATCATTTTTTGGAGTTGGTCGGACTTCAAGATTTCAAAAAATCCTACCCCAAGGAACTATCCGGAGGAATGAAGCAACGTGTTGCCATCGCCAGGGCTTATGCGGTCAATCCGCAGGTTTTGCTCATGGACGAACCCTTTGGAGCGTTAGATGCCCAGACACGTCAATTCATGCAGGAATCATTGCTGGATATCCTTGAAGAAGAAAAGAAAACGGTTGTCTTTATTACCCACGGTGTCGAAGAAGCCACTTTCTTATCCACTCGCGTGGTGGTTATGGCATCCAAGCCGGGACGCATACGCGAAGTCATTCCGATCGACATCCCCTATCCTCGCAAGGCTTCGGTCAAAACAACTCCGGACTTTGTCAAGATTCGAGCCGAAATTGACAAAGTCGTTCGGGAGGAATTTCAAAAACAACGGCAATAATCTATCTTTCGGGTCTAATTTGCGGTTGCTGATGGCGAGAGTAGCTTATTTATTGAATGCAAAAGTAATTTTTTGGAGGTGAGTAGTGAGAGCATTAGTGACCGGCGGTGCTGGATTTATAGGGTCATACTTAATTCCTGAGTTGTTGCGCAGAGGATTTGAAGTAACAGCATTCGATCTGGCCAGGGAGCCGTTAGCTTTGGTCCCGATTCTTGACAAAATTAATTACATTCAAGGGGATCTGAGTTCAGGGCCGGATTTGTACCGTGTGATGATGACCGAGAAAATCACGGATGTGTTTCACCTTGGATCAATTCTGGCTGGACCGTGCGAAGAAAATCCGCGCCTGGGTTTTCAGGTCAATATGGAATCAACGCTTCACTTGCTGGATGCTTCCGTGGCAATGAAGGTGAATCGGTTCATCATGCTCAGTTCCATTTCGGTTTTCGGGCGAGATGTAAGCGAACCGGTAAGCGATGATGCGGTTAAGAATCCGGAAACGATTTACGGTCAAACCAAACTGGCCTCGGAGCATCTTCTGAAATGGTTTTATCGCAAGCATGGAATCGATGCTCGAGCGTTGAGATTCACTTGGGTTTTCGGACCGGGGCGGACCAGAGGCATTACGGCCCTGTGGTCGTCGGCTATTTTGGATGCCGTTGCCCGTGGCGAGTCCCTGGTTGTTTCCAATCCGGATGAGACCGGAGACTGGTTGTACGTTAAAGACGCAGTTAAAGCGATTATGACCCTGTACGATGCTGAAACCCCCACACAACGAATATACAATATTGCCGGCGGTGCCTATTCGATCCGGGATGTCGTAAAGGTCGCTAAGACATTTAAGCCCGATGCGAGAATCACACTGGTCGAAGACGGAGGCAGGCAGTCTCCATATCCAGCGGCGTATGACGACAGCGTCGCGCGTCGGGAGATTGGTTGGTATCCCTCATACAGCATCGAAGATGCTGTTAAGGAACATGTTGAAATAGTATCGAAAAAGTGATGAATCCGGCGCTTTACCAGAATTCGATTATAGTAGCCCATGCATGACAGTGAAAGGATAAATGAGTTATGAAAGAAGTCCAATTAGATTATGGTGACGGCAAAATGGGTATCGAACTGCCAGATTCGGCAACTGTTTTCAACCTCGGTCGTTTGGATAACGATCCGCCTGAAGTAGATCCGACCGAAGCCGTTCGCCGTGCACTGAAGAAACCACTCGGTTTTCCACCGCTTAAAGAACTCAGCGGACCGGACAAAAAAATCGTGATCGGTTTTCCGGACCGGGTCAAAGGTGGCGCCCACGACAAAGCACATCGCCGCATCGCTATTCCCCTCATTGTGGAAGAGTTGCTGAAAGGTGGTGCCAAGATAGAAAATATTACCTTGCTCTGCGCTGTGGGACTCCATCGCCAGAATACCTTGGAGGAATGGTATTGGTATCTGGGTAAGGAAATCGTCGATCTTTTTTATCCCGGTCGAATCGTTAATCATGATGCCGAAGATCCAGGTCTGCGTAACTACGGCGTGGATGAGATGGGCAATGTTATCCAGTGTAACCAGCTTCTGGCAGACGCCGATCTTCCAATAGTTGTCGGTCATTGTGCAGGCAATCCGTACGGAGGGTATAGTGGTGGCTATAAAATGCTGGTCACGGGCCATTCTGGTTGGCGTTCAATCGGGTCCCATCACTGTCCCGAAACCATGCATCGCCGCGACTGGCTCGGCGCCTCGACGAAGTCCCATATGCGCCGTCAGTTCCATTCAATTGGCTTGGCCATGGAAGAAGGCATTGGAAAAAAAGTATTCGGTGTTGACGCCGTTCTCGGACGAAAGGCCCAGGTTTTGGATGTCAAGGCCGGGCGTCTCGGACTGATTGAAGACGCTACTTGGCCCTTGGCCGATCAACGGACCAATCTCTCCCTTGATATGGCTGAACCGGCGGATGTCCTCATCATCGGTGTACCTAGAAATTTTCATTATGGTCCGGGAATGGGAACCAACCCTTGTCTGATGAGCCTGGCCATTGGAGGACAACTGTCACGTTGCTGGAACGCCTTTCGCGAAGGTGGGGTGGTCATTGCCGCAAGCATTTGCGACGGTTGGTTTAATGACAACTGGTTTCCGTCTTACAAAGAAACCTATGAATCGCTTCAGAAATACTGCAGTATCCCGGAGTTCCTGGCTTCAGACGATATGATTCGTATCGCCGAAGATACGGAATATTGCTTCAAATACTCCAATTTCAACACGTATCATCCATTTCATGCGATGTCCATGATCAGCGGTGGCGGCGTATTGGCGCCTTATACCAGCGCCGTATTTATAGCTGGAGCCAAGGCGCCTGCCTATGCTCGTGGTATGGGTTTTATTCCAACATCAACCTTCAAGGATGCTATGGAAAAAGCAAAAAGGTACGTCGGTTCCAATCCCAGAATCCTTTGTACTCCCGACTGCTTTACCGGTGGTGTTGGTGTTAATATCGGTCTGAAAAAAAATTAGAGTTTCGGATAGGGAGAACCATTTATTGTCGAAACGCAACTCTCTTTTCCATCCAATTTGATAGGGATTAAAAGGAAGACAGAGACAGTCGCTCTGATTGGAGATTACTATGGAACCGGTTGGGTTAATTGGATTTGGGGTGATGGGAAGCGAGGCCGGTAGCAAAATCCTTGAAGCTGGTTACCCCTTGTATGTATATGATGTCACGAAATCGGCAATTGACAAAGCGGTAGCAATGGGCGCGTCTCTAAAGCCGAGTCCGGCCGATCTGGCAAGAACGTGCTCTATCATCCTGATGTTTTTACCCGGTCCAAGACAGGTAATTGATTGTGTAAGCGGAGAGGAAGGCCTGTTACAGTATGCATCTCCAGATGCAGTCATTGTCGATCACAGTACAATTGACCCTGGAACTACAGTAGCGATGGCAGCTCTGGCCGCGAAAAAGAAGATAGGCTATCTGGATGCACCGGTATTGGGCCGTCCGTCAGCAGTCGGTCACTGGGCACTTCCGATCGGAGGCGAACAGGAAACCCTGGGCCGCTGCCGCCCGGTTCTTGAGACCTTTTCAGGTAGGATTATTCCCGTGGGCGAATCAGGAATGGGAAACAAAATCAAACTTCTCAACCAACTTATGTTTTCAGCTATCAATGCCATGACAGCGGAAATGATGGCTATCGCAAGCCATGTTGGGATTTCGCCCAATTTGCTCTACGAAACCATTATTGATAGCAGGGCGGGGACTGTGAGTAATCTGTTCATAGAATTGGGTCGGAATATAGTTAACGAAAATTATCATCGTCCAACTTTTTCAATTGACCTGCTCTGCAAAGACGTTGGTCTTGCTGTACGCATGGCCAGTGAAAACGGCGCTCCTGCCATCTTGGGACAATTAATTCAGACTATCAACGAAATGGCCCGGGCTCAAGGATTCGGCTCTAAAGATACCTCTGCCATGTGGCAGGCCTACAAACCTTTCTGGGACAAAAACCCGAAATCATCCTAAATTTTTCGATCCCCATCATTGCATATTATTCGCATTTCGAAAGTAAAAGCACCTTTACCACTATTATGCTGATGCCTCCCTATCAACCCGACCTATGTTTGGTATCAGATGACTCCGCTCGATTGCATTTACGGTATTGTACTCTGTGCCGGCACTGAAATCGATTTCGGATTCAAGGGATGTGGCTATCTGTCGTAGGCGAAACTGGCTTTTAGTTGGAGCTGTACAAAAAAATAGAGTGTCTGGGATGTTGAGTTGCCACTTTCGCATCTGGATTATCCCAAGATTTGAATAATTTAGGTATTAAATAGCTACAACATAGTGAAAATAATTATTCTCGACTATAAAACAGTTTGACAGGATATAGTAACTTAAGTATTTTTAAATTATATTGATCGAAATACATATTTTGCATAAAAAAGCAAATCCCCCCAATTGATATTGATTCGATACCGTTATTCATCTGAAGCACTTTTGACGTTTCTGACTCCAAGTTCCTGGATTTCACAAGCATTCACCTGTTATTAACACGTGGCTTTGCTTAAGGAAATTTACTCCAATACGGATGCAGAAAGAACTTTTTTTTGCCGACTATTTTTAAATAGGCTTTTCTGCATCCTATGAAAAAGATAAAAGGTCGGCCTCTTAGTCGCCAGGTCCTTTCAATAAAAAATCTTGACCATAAGGTAACTATAATCTTTTCATTATAATTCATATGAAATCAGAAAAAATCATTAATATAAACAAAAGAATTTCTGAACGGAAAAGTTATCAGCAAGATATATTTTTCGTTAGAGGGACAATAGCCGCTCATGCTAAATGTATTAATATTAGTAAAGGAGGAGCACTGATAAATAACAATAGTCTATTAAATGTCGCAGTTGGAAACGAAATATTAATTGCTATCCCATTTCAAAATAAACACAGTAGTATAAAAATAAAATCCTTTGTAAGGTGGATTGAGAATGACCGATTTGGGATTAAGTTTTATAGGAGAAAAAATCCCAGAAAAATTTATCAAAGAAAAATAACAATTTTCACAGAATCAAAGATACTTTCCGCAATGATAAATAACCTTAGCAAGGGAGGCGCTAATATCCTTATTAATAATAAATTTGTTATAAGGAAAGAATCAGAAATCTATGTGATAATTCCATTCGCAAAAAGAAAAAAAGAATTAACAAAAAGATCAATTGTTAAGTGGATTAAAAACGATCAATGTGGGATTCAGTTTGTTTGAAATAACAAGAATTGTTTTATTATAAAAATTTTATAGGATTTAAGATGTATAGTAAAGATATGGTAACAATTCAAAAATTATTTTTTAGTTAGAGAACCTTGACCTGCAGATGATATGTCGAGTTATGGTCAATAGTTGTGTATGGAAAAATTAGGCGGCGATCCGATTCTC
>JAHLLR010000168.1 GCA_020444075.1 Deltaproteobacteria bacterium | reverse complement strand
TTTTTGATTCACCTCTGTATACAGCCCTCCGGCCATTGTCCGTTGCATCCCGGAGCCGAATTGCCTTATGGCCGACAGGAAAGCGACCATTAAATCCGTTTCCATCGATCTCTTTTTCAAAAAAGGATACTTTGCCACCAGTATCAGTGATATCGCCGGGGGTAGCGGCATCCAGAAGGCCAGCATTTATTATCACTACGCCAGCAAAGAAGATCTGCTGTTTCACATTCTAAAGTCCACCATGGATGATCTGACCACGACCCTCAAGCAGTGCCTCGCGAAGGGAACGGGTACTGAGCAGCGGATGCGGGCGGCGGTTCGCGGCCATGTGCGGTTTCACCTGGAACGGCAGAAGGAGAACTTCATTGCCAACAGTGAACTGCGTGGGCTCACTGCGGAGCACTACCGGTCTATCACCCAAAAACGGGATGAATATGAGCTGATCTTTCAGGACCTCATCCGCCAGGGTGCCGAACAAGGGGTTTTCGCCGACGTGGACGTCAAGATTCTCTCTTACGCTATCTTGACCCTGTGTACGGCCGGTGCCACCTGGTATAAGCCAAATGGTCGTTTGACGGTGGATGAGATTGCCGACATTTATGAGAATTTTATTATCAGCGGATTGAAGCAGGGAAATCTCAACACTCCTGCCAGCTGCTGAAAAGATATCTTCAACGGTATTGAAAAGAAGCAGGCGCCGCATCAATATGGTGCGGAAAAGCCGGCTCCGCTGTTGCGGAAAGGAGGTCGTCGTGGATTTTGACTTGACCAGAGAACAGGAAATGATTCGCAAGGAGGTCCGTAAGTTCGCCCAGAGTGAGATCGCTCCGGTGGCCCTGGAACTGGACGAAGCAGAGGAATTTTCTTCCGACCTCACGCGCAAGATGGGCGAGATCGGCCTGTTCGGCATGTTTGTCGCTGAAACCTACGAGGGCCAGGCCATGGATTATATCTCCTACATTATCGCCGTGGAAGAGATCGCCCGGGTGGACGGCTCCCAGGCGGCCACCATTGCAGCGGGAAACTCCCTGGGCATCGGTCCGCTCTACTACTTCGGCAGCGAAGAACAAAAACAGAAATATCTGCCCACGCTCTGCAACGGACAGGCCCTGTGGGGCTTCGGGCTCACCGAACCCACTGCCGGTTCGGATGCCGGCGGGTCCAAAACCACGGCAGTGCGGGACGGCAACGAGTGGGTCATCAACGGCTCCAAAATTTTTATCACCAACGCGGCCAGTGATATGACCCTGGGAGTGACGGTCCAGGCCATCACCGGCACCCGCTCCAACGGAAAGCCGGAATATACCTGTTTTATCGTTGAGAGCGGTACCCGGGGGTTCAAGGCCGTGCCCATGAAAAAAAAGATGATGTGGCGTTCCTCCAACACAGCGGAGCTGTACTTCGACGATGTACGCGTCCCGGCGGCGAATATCCTCGGCCAGCAGGGTGACGGCTTTCACCAAATGCTCAAAACCCTGGACGGTGGAAGGCTATCCATCGCCGCCATGGGGCTGGGAGGTGCCCAGGGTGCCTATGATGCGGCATTGAAATATGCCCAAAAGCGCGAGCAGTTCGGCCAGCCCATCTCCAAGTTCCAGGCTGTGGCCTTCAAGCTGGCGGACAGCGCCATGGAGATCGAATGTGGTCGAAACCTGCTATACAAAGCCTGCTGGCTGCGGGACCACAAGCGCCCATTTGAGAAAGAGGCCGCCATGGCCAAGCTCTACTGCTCGGAACTCATGGGGCGGGTGGCCAACCACGCCGTGCAGATTCACGGCGGTTATGGACTGATGAAGGAATACGACGTGGAGCGGTTTTATCGAGACCAGAAGCTGCTGGACATCGGAGAAGGCACCTCGGAAGTCCAGCGCATCGTTATTTCACGTTACATCGGATGCTGACCTTTTCAACTAACACATCCTTTTAGGGAGGGTTGCATGAATGATACGATTCTGCTTACTGAGCAGCAGGATGGAGTAGCCGTCATCACTTTGAACCGGCCCGAGGTGATGAATTCCTTCAATTTTGCCCTGCTTCATGCGCTGGCGGTAAAAATCGCCGACATCCGCTTTGACCCCCTGGTTCGCGTAGTCATCATCACCGGGGCAGGCGATCGGGCGTTCTGCTCCGGCGCCGACCTGAAAGAGCGGGCCACCCTGTCACCGATCCAGGTCAAGGAGTACATCTTTACCATCCGTAACCTGTTTACGGCCATTGAACAGCTCAACAAACCGGTGATCGCCGCGGTCAACGGAGTGGCTTTAGGAGGCGGAACTGAACTGGCGCTGGCCTCGGACATCCGCATCGCTTCGGAAACCGCCACCATGGGGCTCACCGAAACCCGGTTGGCCATAATTCCCGGCGCCGGCGGTACCCAGCGGCTGCCGCGTCTGGTGGGCAAGGGCAAAGCCAAAGAATTGATTTTCACCGGCAAGCGGATCGGTGCTAAAGAGGCCGTGGAGATTGGCCTGGTCAATAAGATTTGCGCACCTGAAGTCCTTATCGAGACCTGCAGGCAGATGGCTTCCGAGATTTGTGAAACCGGCCCCGTGGCCATCGAACAGGCGAAGTACGCCATCAACCATGGCATGGAGACGGACCTGTCGACAGGCTTGGCCATTGAATCCAACGCTTACTGGGTATGCATCCCCACCGAGGACCGACTGGAGGGGTTGGCCGCTTTTCGGGAAAAACGAAAACCGGTTTACAAGGGTTGTTAAAAATTAAAGGCCGTAAAGGAAGCCTGAGAATTTAAGAGGAGGCATCATGACTGAATACGATTATTGGAAAATTTTTCCGAGAATGCCCAAGAAGATCACTCTCGGCGACATCACCGTCAGGGATGGCTTTCAGCATCTGGAAAAATTCATCTCGACCCGCGCCAAGATTTTTTACGCAGAGGAGATGATTTTTGCCGGCTGCCGCAACATCGAGGTGACCAATTTGGGAAACCCCTACCTCATGCCCCAGTTCAGCGACGCAGAACAACTTCTGGCGCACCTGCGCAGCGACCGCTTCCGTGGCCGCTGCCAAAAAAAGGGCATCAACCCGGACGACATCACCATTACCGCCGTGACCATCCGGGAGCCGGGAGTGGACCGGGCTATCGCCCTGGCCAAAAAGGGAGTCGGTCCGGATCGCTGCCTGATGATGGTTTCCACCGAAGAGGAACACCATTTCGCGAACTCCGGCCTGACTCTTCCCGAATACTGGAAAGAGTGTGAACGAGCCATCCGCAAATGTCGGGATGCAGGTCTTCAGATGTGCGGCACCGTCAGCACCATCTGGGGCAGCCC
>JAHLLR010000047.1 GCA_020444075.1 Deltaproteobacteria bacterium | reverse complement strand
CCGAATGACGGTGAGTGAAAATTCCTCTGCCGGGCAATCGTAGCCGGATTCAGCCGGCCCCACCGTTACGGGCTCGAGGATCTTGATTGGCGTCTCCTCAAACCGGAAAACGCTGAGCAGCTCCGGGACATCCACATGCTTGGGGGTCAACCCACCCCGGAGCACGTTGTCCGAATTGGCCATCAGTTCGATTCCCACACCGTCCAGGTAGGCGTGAAGCTGACCGGCAGGCAGGAACATGGCCTGTCCGGGTTCAAGGCAGATCAGGTTCAGCAGTGCCGGAGACAAGACGCCCATATCGCCCGGATAAGCGCTGGCCAGTTTAACCATCCACTGGCAGGGCAAGGAGGTATCCGCCAATGGCCCGGCCTTATTCAGGACCTCCCGGGCCGCGACCTTCCGTTTTTCAGTGGTGAGTCTCATCATGGCTTCGAAAAAATTTCTGACCCCTTTGCCCTGCCTTCTTTTCAGGTCCTGGAATGCATCGCGCAGGGCGGTGGGGCAAACCGGCGCCAACAGATCGACGACTGCCGCTGCCGGCCGGAATCCGTTCAACCCCCAAAATGGGGTCAGGGCACAGATGATTTCCGGTTTGTGGTTGTCATCCCGATAATTGCGGTCGGGTGCATCCATGGCCTTTCCTTCACGATTTTCCCTTGAAAACCCTTCTACCGCCTGGCGTTTGCCGGGGTGAGCCTGAATGGAGAGGGGCCGGGCGGCGGCCAATACCTTGAACAGGTACGGCAGTGCAGTGCCGTACCGCATGGAGACATCCCGGCCAAGAATCCCGACGGGATGACGGTCGATCAACTGCTGAAGCGGGAATTTCCGATCGCCGGCAACCACCATGGACGGGCCCTTGGGGTGGGTGCCCATCCATAGTTCCGCTTGGGGCTCCGGAGCGGGGCTGGGCTGACCCAGCAAATCGGCGATGGCGGTCCTCGATCCCCATTCGTAGGGCTGGACAACGTTTTCGAGACGGTAAATATGCATGCTCATATCTTCCCGGCAAAGGGCTGTTTACTAACCGGTAGCACCTTGATATAGATCATCCGCTATTAAATTAACGATGATACATGCAATACCATGAACCTCAAGGTAAATGAAATCTTTTACAGTATTCAAGGCGAATCCGTGCATGCGGGTCTGCCCTGTGTATTCGTCCGGTTGACCGGCTGCAACCTGCGCTGCAGCTATTGCGACACCGAATATGCCTTTGATGAAGGCACGGCGATGACCGTGCCGCAAATTCTCGAAAAGATACAATATTTCGACTGCAGCCTGGTTGAAATTACCGGTGGGGAACCTCTGGTTCAGCAAGGCACATCCGTGCTGGTGGAAGATTTGCTCCAGGCGCGGTATCGGGTATTGATGGAAACCAACGGTTCCCTGGACATCGATCGGGTGAATCGCCGGTGCAGCCGGATCATGGACATCAAATGCCCGTCCAGCGGGGAACACGCGAAGAACGATCTGGATAACCTGAAACGGCTGACCGCCAATGACCAGGTGAAATTTGTCATCGGCGATCATGACGATTTCCTTTTTGCCAGGCAAATGGCGTCCCTTCTGCCGGAATTCCTGTGCCCGGACCGTGTCCTCTTTTCGGCGGTTTCCGGGCGATTATCGCCGGAGCGGCTGGCCCGATGGATCCTGGATGGCCGGATCAAGGCCAGGCTGCAGGTGCAATTGCACAAAGTGATCTGGCCGGATCGGGATCGAGGTGTTTGACGGGAAACCACATAAAGAACGCCGGTCTTTCAACGGGATTCATATTAATTCGATACTTTATTTAAATTAAGGTAACCACCCATGTTTGATATAAAAAAGGCCGTTGTATTGTCCAGCGGCGGTCTCGACTCCACCACGGTGCTCGCCATGGCCAAAAGCCAGGGATACGAACTGTACAGCCTCAGCTTTTCTTACGGCCAGCGGCACGATGTCGAGCTCCAGGCCGCCCAAAAGGTCGCCGCGGCCATGGGGGTGAAACGGCATCTGGTATCCCGGGTGGATCTGAAACCGATCGGCGGATCGGCCCTTACCGATGATATCGCCATACCCAAAAACCGCGGGGAGTCCCATATGACTGAAGCGATCCCCGTCACCTATGTGCCGGCACGAAACACGATTTTCCTCTCCTATGCCCTGGCCTGGGCCGAAGTCCTCGGCGCCTGGGATATTTTCATCGGCGTAAACGCCATCGATTACAGTGGATACCCCGATTGCCGACCGGAATTTATTCAGGCCTTTGAAACCATGGCCAATCTGGCCACCCAAACGGCCGTCGAGGGAAAGGGGCGCTTTCACATCCACACGCCGCTGATCGACATGACCAAGGCCCAGATTATCCAGGCGGGAACGGCGCTTGGCGTGGACTACGGAATGACGCACAGCTGTTATGACCCATCCCCCCTGGGCCTGGCCTGCGGCAGCTGCGACTCGTGCATCCTTCGCAGAAGCGGGTTTGCGACCGCCGGCGTACCCGACCCGACACGCTATATTTCCTAAAAAAAATGACAATCCGCAATCGTCGCCTGCATCACGACAAAAAAAAGGAAAGGAATGCCTGATGGGTATCGGGATGGTTCTGGGACTGGCAATGGCGCTTCTGGTGGGACTGGTCAAGGCGGAGAAGACGGAAAAACCCAAATGGATTCTGGTGTTCAAAACACCGCTGTCGCTTTTGTTCATCGTTGCCTGGACCTTGCAGCCGGCCCAGGATACGCGCTTTGCCGGTCTTATACTCATCGCCCTGGTGTTTTGCCTGGGTGGGGACGTCCTGTTGGCCCTGGGCTCCCGGAAAAGCTTTCTTTCCGGTCTGGTCAGCTTTCTTTTGGGACACGTGATTTACGCCGCCGCCTTTTTTTCGGTCGGAACGGTCGGCCCGGTCATGGCTGTGGGCGTTATTCTGTTGATGCTCGGGGCTGCATTGACCTGGCGGTGGCTGGAGCCTCATCTGGGTAACATGCGCAACCCTGTCCTGGCTTACATCGTGGTCATCAGCATCATGGTAGGCGGCGCATTCGGTCTTGTCGGCAACCCATCCATTCCGTTTCATGCACGAGCCTGTATATTTGCCGGCGCCATACTCTTCTACGCATCGGATCTATTCGTCGCCCGTCAGCGCTTCGTGGTCGGCGCCCATGTCAACCGGGTGCTGGGATTGCCCCTGTACTATGCCGCCCAGTTTCTGCTGGCCTTTTCGGCTGCCTGGATTCCCGGGTAACCTGAAAGCACGGCGATAAGCGTGACCAACCCCTCACCAGTTCACCGGCAACCGGACGGTCTGCCCGGCCTTGTTCTGAAACAGGAGGTACCTGTTTTCCCGGCCGAACCGATATAGATCGCGGGTAATGGCTACATCCGACCGGCAGTATTCAAGAATTTTGGCCATTTTTCCCTCCCGCCACCATCGCAGGGCATCCAGCCCATCGGCCGTTTTGCCGGCATCCAGCGTTACCCGTGCCAGATGGTCCAAAGAGAGTCGGTACCCCAGTTGGTCTTTCACCTTCTCCAGAATGTCCAGGGTGGGAATCTGCCGGAAATCCATCTCGCTATATGCGGAGA
This sequence comes from Deltaproteobacteria bacterium, assembly GCA_020444075.1. Lineage (GTDB taxonomy): Bacteria > Desulfobacterota > Desulfobacteria > Desulfobacterales > Desulfosarcinaceae > Desulfosarcina. Next base: position 37,504 of record JAHLLR010000047.1, on the reverse strand, counting down.
GCACCCGATAATCAAAACGCTTGATGTTGAACCCGACCACCAGGTCCAACTGCCGCAGATGATCCAGCAGCATGGGAACCTGACCCTCGACGAACTCGTAGTACTTATCCGACCGGGAATCGTAAAGCACGACACAACTCACCCGCATCCTCGCTGCATGGTGCCACCCGCCCACTTCCAGGGCAGACAGTTGGGTTTCAATATCCAACACCCCGTAACAAATGGGCTTATCCGTTGAATGGACAGCCATCACGGCTTCATCCGCCGCCTCTTCCTCGACAACCATCGGTTCGGGGAAAAAATGGGACGCGGACGCAACAGGAGCAGAAATCAATGCCTTCAACAAAAAAATCGCCCCCGCCTTATCAATGGGACGGTTCCCTGACCCGCATTTGGGTGAATGGACGCAACTGGGACAACCGGTTTCACAGGGACACCCGGATATTGCCGAAAGGGTGGCATCAAGCAGCCCGTTGCCATCTGAATATGCCTGGGCGCAGAGCCCGGAACCACCGGGCTGTCCGTCATAAATGAAGATGCCGGCGCTTTCCAGCTGGGGGTGGAAGGGGGTGGAAATCCCCCCCAGATCGTTCCGATCCGCCAGCACCAGGAGGGGGAAAACGCCGATGGCCGCATGCTCGATGGCATGCAGTCCGCCCATCAGGTGAATCCACGACTTTTCCGCCATGGCGGCGACTGCCTGCGGAACCGCAAACCAGATCCCCTGGGTTTCAAAAATCATGGGCGGCAGGTCGAGGGGGATCCGCTCTATCACCTTTCCCGTTCGGGTCTGAATGCGGTCATAGCCGGTGACCTGCTCGGTGACCCGAAGGCGGCCGACAGCCATCACAGTCCCGTAAACCGGCTGCTGATCGGTAATTTCCAGAATTTGCGTGTCTTTGTGGGATCTCACCCGGGTGTGGAAGCTGGCCCGTGACGCTACGACAAAGACCTTACGGATTTCCGGATCCAGGGAGTCCACGATAAAGGGCTTCCCGCGGTGCAGGTAAACGGCACCGGGGTGGGTCTCCCGGTAGACGCGGATTCCGTCGATTTCCCCCAACGTGGTCTTGCCGGCAGCGTCGATGATCGAAAACCGCGACCCCGAGCCCCGCAGATCCACATGTCGGTGCGGGTTTTTCAATGGTGAAAAGCAGGTGGACCCGTCGGCGCTCAGGTAAAGTTCACCAGAGGCGATCAACCGCATCAGGCCGGATTTCATCGGGTCCGGTGTCAGCATGGGATCATTGATTTTCAGCGGCAATTCTGCTGCAGCGCAAACCAGATGCCGGGACATGATATCCGGATTGTGGGGATTGATTACGGCCGCTTCCGGCGGGCGCATCACCAGCTGCTCCGGATGGTTGATAAAATAATGATCAAGGGCATCCTCTCCGGCCACCAGCACCACCGCCGATTCCTGTCCGCTGCGCCCCACCCTGCCCCCGCGCTGCCAGGTGGCCACAATGGATCCCGGGTACCCAACTAAAATACAGAGATCCAGGCTGCCGATATCGATGCCCAGTTCCAGGGCACTGGTGGTGATCACCGCCAGCAATTCTCCGGAAGCGAGCTTGGACTCGATTTCGCGACGCTCTTCAGGCAAAAATCCGGCACGATAGGCACTGATGCGATCGGCAAGAGGTCCGGAACGATTTTTGGCCCAGATCGCCAGCAGCTCGGCCAATTTGCGGGACTGCGTGTAAACGATGGTGCGCAGTCCCCGATTAACGGCAGCCTTGAGCAGCATCACCGTTGCCGTCAGCGGCCCGTCCACCGGATCCATCAGGATCAGGTGACGCCGCCCAATGCCGGCGGTACTCTGCGTAACGGTTTCAACGCTTAATCCGGTCAATTGGTTGGCCAGCTCATCCGGATTGGCTACGGTGGCCGACGTGAAAACGAACGTGGGCGCGGCACCATAATGGTTGCAGATTCTTTGCAGACGACGAAATACCTGTGCCATGTGGGAACCGAGGATTCCCCGGTACGTATGCACCTCGTCCACCACCACGAACCGGAGCCTGGAGAGCAGATCGGTCCATCGGTCGTGATAGGGCAACACGGAGAGATGAATCATTTCCGGGTTGGTCATCAGTATGTGCGGTGGGTTGTCGCGGATTTTCTTGCGTCGGTAGGCTGACGTGTCCCCGTCGTATATTTCGGCCCGAAGGTTGATGTCGGGCAGATGGGCGGACATGTTGGTGATGGCTTTACGTTGATCCTGGGCCAGGGCTTTCAAGGGGTAGACAAACAGGGCACAGGATGAAGCATCCTCGATAACGGCCTCGAAGACCGGCAGCGCATAGGCCAGGGTCTTGCCTGAAGCCGTCTGGGTGGCGGCTACCGTATGGATGCCAGCGCGCACCCGGTCGATGGTTTGAGCCTGGTGGTCGTATAGGCGTTCGATGCCCATGGCCACGAGCAGGCGGCCAATCGGCGCCGGCCAAGGCTTTCGGGGTTCCCCGAAGGTGGATTCACTTGGCGCAAACTCACGGTGATAGACCACCTGGCCGTCAAATGCGCTGGAAGCCTTGAGCGCGGTGATGTAATCATTGATCGCCATGCTGTCAGTCATGCTTCGAAAACCACAATCTGATCACCGATCGCATCTTTACGTTCATATTCACTTGAAAAACTGAAAAAATACGCTATAGTAACTAATTATTGGCTATTTGCGGCCTGCATCCGTTAATCTTAAGGCAGCGATTGACAACACCTCACCGAAAAAGGCCCCGACCTTTACCGGGAAGGGCTACTATCGCATGACATCATCTCCAATTTCAAGAGGAAGGCCATAACGTTGGACGACCCATTTTTACCCGGCCCGGGTTCCAGATTCCTGGGTAGTTTCCGCCTTTTTTCCGTTTCTCGTAGTTGTCACTTAAGCCACCGGAATCGTAATCATCTGCCCATCTGCGTCACTGGTTCAGGAGCCTGCGGATGATGGCGAACCAGCTGCTTCTCCTTTTCATCCTGTTGATGCTCTCCGCTTTCTTTTCGTCGGCGGAAACCGCCCTGTTCTCCATCAGCCAGACCCGCGCCAGGCACATGGCCAAAGTGAACATTCGGTCTCATCAGCTGATCAAACGGATGAAAGATGATCCCCACAAACTGCTGACCACCATCCTTATCGGCAACAATGTGGTCAATGTGGCTGCATCGGCAATCGCCACTTCCCTGACCATCAACATGTCCGCCAATTATGCCGTCGGCCTCTCCACCGGCGTCATGACGTTTCTGATCCTCGTGTTCGGCGAAGTGATTCCAAAATCCTTTGCCACCCGCAACAATATCCTCATCGCCAAGCTGACGATTTTCCCCATCTACTGGATGTCCATCCTTTTTTTTCCGATCATCATCTTTCTCAATTTTATTCCGCGCATTACCGGAAAGATGACCAAGACGCCCTCAGCCACCGAAGAGGAACTGATCACCTTTGTTGAAGTGGTCGAGGAGCAGGGAGAAATCAAGGAAGAAGAACGGGAGATGATTCACAACGTTTTCGACCTGGACGACACCAGCGCGTCCGAGATCATGACCCCGCGGGCCGACATGTTCGTGGTGGATGCAGACGCCCCGCTCGATTTCAAGGCCATTGCCGACTCCGGTTTTACCCGGATTCCCGTAATCGAAGGCGACATCGACCACGTGGTGGGCATTTTAAATATCAAGGACATTTTCATGCACCAGGCCACATCGGAAACGCCGGTGAATGTCCGCGCCATTATGCGCCCGCCCTATTTTGTCCCGGAAAACAAGAAACTGGACCGGATGCTTCACCAGTTCAAGGCCCGCAAAAACCACATGGCCATCATTGTCGACGAGTATGGCGGCGTCTCCGGATTGATTACCATGGAAGACGCCCTTGAGGAATTGGTGGGCGAGATCCGTGACGAGACTGACAAAGAAGAGCCTCACATCACCAGCAAAAAGCCCAAGGAGTGGATGGTGCTCGGCAAATCGGACATCGAGGAAGTCAACGAAAAGATCGGTATGAACATTCCCGAATCCAGGGAGTATGATACCTTTTCCGGATTCATCCTCGACAGAATCGGCCGGATCCCCGAGGAGGATGAAGAGTTCACCATCAACGGCCATAAGGTGGTGGTCATGGAGATGGACGGCAACCGGATCAAGCGCTATCTGGTTCAGGCGCTGTCCCCCCCCGACAAAGCATAAATGGCTGCCCCGACGGGTCCTTCCAATGAAACGCTGAACCGCCCCGCATGGCCCGCCTCGATTTCAGGTCAGCCCTTCAGTTCTACCTGCTCGACTGCACCATCCTGCCCGGCAAGCTCATCGACATTCTGATCGGCTGCCTGAACCTCGCTGTCTGCGCCATTCTGGTGGTGGGAACCTATCCCAAACGGCCCTGCGGGAGGCTACTTTACCCGCTCAACGTATTGCCCGGTGCGGGTGTCGATGCGGATTTTTTCTCCTTCGTTGACAAAGGGGGGAACCTGAACCACATGGCCGGTTTCCAGGGTAGCCGGTTTGGTGGACCCGGCGGCGGTATCCCCCTTGGCCCAGGGTTCCGCCTCGGTGATGGTCAATTCCACAAAGTTGGGAACCGAGACTTCAAGGGCTTTTTTATCGAACATGAGAACGTTGCACACGGTATTTTCCTTGAGAAAGGCCTTGGCATCACCCACCTGTTCCTCGGACAGGAACTCCTGTTCATAGTTGGACGAGTTCATGAAGCAGTAGGTGCTTCCATCGAAGTAGAGATACTCCATCTCCACCGCTTCCAGATTGGCCTCCTTGAATTTCTCACCGGAACGGTAGGTCTTGTCGAACTGCGAGCCGGAAATCATGTTCTTCAGCCGGCACTTGTAGAGTGCCTGCCCCTTTCCGGGCTTCACAAACTCGAATTGAACGATTACATAAGGATCGCCGTCAATCTCTATCTTCAGTCCTTTGCGTAAATCACTGCTCTCATACATATGGTTTTCAACCTCCCTTGGAATTCAATTAACAATTCGGTTAATGGGGTGTGTGATCTCCGGCTTAGCCTTTTCCCAGCCGGGTCATTTCGTCTGTGTTCGATGTCCGACCACGGCCATGCCGTCTGCCCGGCGCGTTTCCGCCACGAGGGCCTTGACCCGAGCCAGATCCTTTTTGAAACGGATTGGACGCCTGTTTTGGTCTACGGCATTGGTGCAGGTGCAGCTGTCCACCCCAAAGGGTCGAACCTGACGGATGCCGTCGGCAACATTTTCCGGAGAAATGCCTCCGGCCAGAATCACCGGGATTCGGCTCCGGGCCACCAGCTGGGCGGCCGTTGCCCAGTCGCAAACAAGTCCGGTAATGCCGACGAATCCGACCACCGGCTGATCCTCATCGGCCGCACCGGACTCGCCAATGATTTCCGTATCGGTAAGAAAATAATCGCTCTGCGGTTCCAGCCTGGCGGCCAGCGCCAGCACGGCATCACGGTTTGCTCCCGCCGTCTGCCCGATGGGGATGGAGCGCATGATGCGGATATTTGGAAACCGTCTTTTTACCGCCGCCTGCAACTGAAGCGCTGCATCAACCGAACTGCCGCCGTACCCGTCCAGCCGGTCGCAGAAATGGACAATATCCGGCCGGTAATAGTCCAGCGTATCAAATACCGCATCTGGGTTTGCAAACAACGGGATCAGGCTGCTGACAGCCTCCAGCTTCCGCACCACGGCAATAGTCTCACGGATGGCCGGATCGTGTCGATCATCGCACGAAGTGATCACACTGCCGATGTGATCCACACCCAATCCGATCATGTCCCGGGCTTCATCAGGCGTCTGAATTTCATATATCTGAACGATGGTTCCTGGCATTTTCGTAAGCATTTTTAAATAGTTAAGTGTCTTTATCGTTGTCCTGCCGGTGGCCGTTTCTATCACATTCAAGGCCACTGTGCAAATCGTATCACCAACCGCAGGCCCTTGGACGAAAAGAGCATTTTATGAATTTGGAAAAACCTGGTTTCCCTATGCAGACATTTTCAGCCACCCTGCTAAGGGCCCTTAAACACGGGGGGTCCGTCATGGGTAGCCGGATCGGACGCGATCAGGTCCAAATTCGGCCGAAGCATCTTGTAATATGTCCGGATACGGTCCACATACATGACGGCTTCATTTCCACGGGCGTAGCGATGGTCGAGCGTGCTGTAATATTTTTTCTGCTGCAGCAGCGGAAATACCGATCGGACGCCGTGCCAGCTGTTTTCAGGCTTGCCTAACCGCCGGGCGAGGATTCTCGCGTCCTGCAGGTGGCCAAATCCGATATTGTAGGCAGCCAAAGCCATGAGGGTGCGGTCGGGCTCGGGAATCGTCTTGCTCACCAGGCGGTGCAGGCGGGCCAAATAGCGGGCGCCGGCAAAAATCGACGATTCGACATCCATACGGTTTTCCAGATCCATGGATGCCGCCGTGTCGCGGGTAAGCATCATCATCCCCCGAACGCCGGTATAGCTTTCTGCCTTGGGATTCCAATGGGACTCCTGATAGGCCAGGGCAGCGACAAGTTTCCAGTCCAGTTTGTATTTTTTGGCCGCGGCCTCGAAATAGGGGCGATATTTGGGAAGCCGGACTTTGATTCGCCGGCGGTACCGGGTCAGATCGACGTAATCGAATGATTCCAGATGGCTATAATAATGCTCGACGAGTCCCTTGATCGTGTCCCGAGTCTCTTTCCGGTCGAACCAGGTGAATAAAGCCTGTTTCAATCGGCGGTTGCGCTGATCCGTGGCCCACGTCAGTTTGAGGGGATGCCCCAGGGTCAGCATAATTTTCAGTTCAGGGTAATAGTGGTGGTTCATGGACATGATGTTGGAATCCACAACCGTAAGCGGCAGGGAACGATTCCACACCATCTGGAGCAGATCTTCGTCACTGTAAGCGGTCAGGATCTGCCAGCTGACGCCAGGATAGGAGCGGCGTAATTCTTCCAGATATTCGATGCGGGCGCTGCTGCCGGTCGTCCAGAGGGTGTATGCCTCGAGTGCTTTCCGGTTTTGGATTTCCGGCCCCCCGCGACGCCCGACCACCTGCTGTTCTACCTCCAGATACCCCGGCCCCAACGAAAGCAAACGGGCCGACTGGCTGCCAAAGGGAACGCCGGGGGCGATGATATCACCTTTACCCGCCCTGAGGGCGGCAATCATTTCGACCTCCTCCTCAATGATCTCAATGCGGAGACCCACCCCCAGATATTCAGCAAAGGCCTTTGCCAGATCATGCTCAAATCCGGCCGGACCATGGGGGCCTTCATAATAGCAAGCGGAATTGTTGCGGGTAATCAGCACCAGTTCTCCCCGGGACAGCAGTGCTTCAAGATCATTTTGGGTCAGGGGAGAATTGCATCCCGAAATCACCAGAAACCCGCACAGCCCAACCAGACAACACCAGATTTTTTGCAGCTTGCCATCACGCATATTCAGCCAAACCGTTTCATGGTTTACATCCGCGTTCCAGTGAGTTTGGTGGTTTCACGAATTTCATCGCCGAGATATTGTAAGGTGTGTGGTGTTTTATAGTCGGAGATGTCGAATTTTTCAACCCGAACCCCACCCTCTTATTTGCCGGTCCAACCGACAGGGGTTTCCACATGGACAAAAGGTCACCGGTTTGTCCCCGGCTCCCTGTAGATCGCTTAGCACAAGGGTCCGGTTGCCTTTTTCAATTGATAATGGTATTACCCCCAAAATCTATCATTTTGTTGAATTATAGCGTATTTGCGATGTTTTAGCCTGGAGACCGCCCATGATCATCATCATCGATTTCGGATCCCAATTCAACCAGCTCATCGCCCGGCGGGTGCGTGAATGCCGCGTATACTGCCAGATCGAAGCACCGACGGTCACCGCGGAACAGATTCGATCCTGGTCGCCCGAAGGCATCATCCTTTCCGGAGGTCCGGCCAGTATATATGAAAAAAACAGCCCTCGGGTCGATGCCGGTATTTTCGATCTTGGCATTCCCGTGCTAGGCATCTGCTACGGCATGCATTTCATGGTCGACACCCTGGGGGGTAAAGTCAAGAAAGCCGATAAACGGGAATACGGTTTCGCCTCCCTGACCGCCGGGGAGCAGAAAGGGCTTTTTGCCGGAATCGGCAATGAAACGGTGACCTGGATGAGCCACGGCGATTCCATCGACGGCCTGCCTGAAGGCTTCACCATCAGCGCTTCAACAGCCAACACCAAAGTGGCCGCGATGGCCAACATCCGCAAAAAATTCTTCGGTGTTCAGTTTCATCCCGAGGTGGAGCATACCGCCAAAGGACGAAAGATGATCCACAACTTTCTTTTTGACATCTGCGGCTGCAAACCGTCGTGGACCATGAAATCATTTGCCCGGGACACTGTCGACCAGATCAGGAAAGCGGTAGGTGATAAAAAAGTGATTCTCGGCCTTTCCGGTGGAGTGGACTCGTCGGTCACGGCCCTGTTGATTCACCGGGCCATCGGCAAGAACCTGACCTGCATCTTCGTGGACAACGGCCTGCTGAGACAAAACGAAGCGGCCCAGTTGAAAGAAAAACTCAAAAGCCACCTGGACATCAACATCCGCTTCGTTAAAGCCGCCTCCCGTTTTATCAAGGCCCTTGCCAAGGTGTCCGATCCGGAACGGAAGCGTAAAATCATCGGCAAGGAGTTCATGGATGTGTTCGAGGCTGAAGCCTTGAAAATCAAGGATGCGGATTTTCTGGCCCAGGGTACGCTCTACCCGGATATTATCGAATCCCAATCGGCCTTCGGCGGCCCCACGGCGGTGATCAAATCCCACCACAATGTGGGCGGTCTGCCTAAAAAGATGAAACTCAAACTGGTGGAACCCTTAAAGTATCTGTTTAAAGATGAAGTACGCAAGCTGGGTAAGACGCTGGGGCTGGACGACGAATTGGTCTGGCGACAGCCGTTTCCCGGACCGGGGCTGGCCATCCGGGTGATTGGCGAGGTCACCCAAAAACGTCTGGATATCCTGCGGGAAGTCGATACGGTACTGCAGGAAGAGATTCGCCAAGCCGGATACTACCGTAAACTCTGGCAGTCCTTTGCCGTTTTGCTGCCTATAAAGAGTGTCGGCATCATGGGTGACGGCCGCACCTATGAAAACATCGTTGCCATTCGGGCGGTCACCAGCAAGGATGCCATGACCGCAGACTGGGCCAAACTCCCCCACCGGCTGCTGGGAAAAATTTCCAATCGGATCATCAACGAAGTCCGGGGCGTCAACCGCGTCGTATACGACATCAGTTCCAAACCACCGAGCACCATCGAATGGGAATAACAAACCAATGAGCGAAAAAGACGATACCGCCCGGTTCACCATCCGCGATGGGGAACCGGAGCCTGAGTCCAATTATATTTCGGATGCGGAAAATTTGCGTATCGAGAAGCTGAGCACCCGGGTCACGCTGGTGGCCGTGCTCATCCCCTGCCTGCTGGTAGTTGTTTTGGCAATCGCCTATCTGGATATAAAAAACCGGGTCATCAACACGCAAAATTCCGGCTCCATGGGTGTCCAGAATCTATCTAAAGATCTGGAATCCAGGTTCTCCAACCTCTCTCTCAAACAGGCAAAAATGGAGGAACAGCTCGCCCAGAACACCAAAGCCCTGGAAACCGCCACCGCTGCCTTGCAGGTCAACCTGAAAAAAGCCGCTACCGAATTCAAGCAAATCACTGACAACAAGCCGGACCGGTCAGAGCTCACTGCCATAAGCAACAAAACAGAAGCGTCCGTCGCCGCCCTGAAAAAGGAGATGACCGATCTGAACGCCGCCTTCAACAAGTTCGACGACGAACTGGCCGCCCAGATTCTGCTCATGGCGGAGGGGCTTAAAAAGGATCAGGGCCGGCTTGCTGAGATCGAAAAGAAAACCCAGCAGTTAGATGCGGAAAAGTTGAGCAAAGCGTCGATGGATCTGGCCCTGGGTCTTGAGCGGCTGGGTCTTCAGGAAATGGTCAAGGACAAAATTCGTGAAATTGAAAAGAAACTGGCTGACGTTTCCAAGCAGATGGATGCATTGACTCAGCGACTGAACACGCAGGCGAACAAAGCATCTCCGTCACCGTCGTCAGTCGTCGCCCCGAGGCCGCCCGCCCCGCCCGATGCCAATTCCAGTCCTCCGCCCATCGTGGAACAAACGATTAATTGACATGGAGAGGACGTTGGCCCCGGGGTTTGATATATTGAAAAGATTAATGCCCGATTTCCCCTGTATTCCGTGCGGCACCGGCCGCACCGGAAATTGCAGTCGCCAATGAAATACCGCTTGTCAGCATAATCCCATGGCCGCCATTTTCTCCTCGATGCGCTGGATGTCGACCGGAAGATCTACCTCGGGAGAATCATAGGGGGTCACCACCACCCGAATACGGAAGCCGTGCTCCATGGCCCGAAGCTGTTCGAGCTTTTCGATCTCCTCCAGACGGCCGGGCGAAAGCGTTCGAAAGCACTCCAGAAATTTTTGAGTATAGGCATAAACCCCCAGGTGTTTGTAGGTTTTGTACCCGTCGGTCCCGTCCCTTCCGTGGGGAATGGTCGCCCTGGAGAAATAGAGCGCATCACCATTATGGTCGAAGGTGACCTTGACATCCTTGGGATCGCTGATCTCACGCGGGTCCACGATGGCAAAGGCCAGGGTGCTCATCTTTACCGACGGATCATCGTAAAAGGGTTGCACCACCGCGTCAAAGCATCGGGGATCCACCAGGGGTTGGTCTCCCTGGATATTCACCACCACGTCCCGCCCATCCAGGCCGAGCTGTTCAGCGGCTTCGGCCACCCGGTCGGTGCCGGACCGGCAGGTGGACGACGTCATGACGACGTTGCCGCCAAAACGGTTAACCGCGTCCCGGATCCGGCTGTCATCGGTTGCCACGTGTACGGATTCTATACATCTGGCCTGCATAGCCCGCTGACAGACCCATTGGATCATCGGCTTGCCGCAGATATTGGCCAGCGGTTTACCATCAAATCGGGAGGAACCGTAACGCGATGGGATGATCACCACAACCCGCATTTATTTATCCTTTTTCCGTTCAATACCGGCGTAGGCATCACAGCTTCATGATGACATTTATTTTACCAAAGCTTAAAATTAGGTCGGTTTGGCGTGTGGAAAATGGGTTTATTTGTCCCATCCTCCGATGAGGTGCAGGTGGAGATGAAAGATCACCTGTCCGCCCCCTTTTTCAACATTGAAAAGAAGCTTGTACCCGGAAGCATCAACTTTCTCCCTTATGGCCATCTGCCTGGCGGTCAGGATCATTTCGGCCAGAATGCCGCTGTCCGCTTCGGAAAGATCGTTGACGCTGCGGATATGCCGTTTGGGAACGATCAGCAGGTGGACGGGGGCGTGGGGGTTGATGTCTCGGAAAACCACCAGGTTATCGTTCTCGTAAATAAAATCGGTTCCCATCTGTCCGTGTGATATCTTACAGAAAAGGCAATCTTTTTCCATGGAGGGCGTCTCCTGTTGGCGCTCCCATTGCCTGTCATTACAAGCAATGAAAAAATCGGGTGGCTGGAAAACGGGTTCAGAGATGTCTGTTCCTACCGGTTCAGCCGCAATCTTGTCAAGCAGACATTTGCGGCTTGGATTCACCTGCCCATCACCGGACAGCCGTCCTGCAAATGTGATTAAAATCCCTGAAATTCTTTATTTAAGTTTTAATTGGGGCTGCCGATATGAACTTACAGCATCGCGAGGTGCCGGCCATGGCCACAAGAGTGCCGCCGGCAGGCGCTCCCGGTCAGAAATGAGGTATCATGATTACATCATACCCATGCACAATGAATTAAAGCATACCCAACCATGAACATCCTGATTGCAGACGACGACCCCGTCACCTTAAGCCTTTTGTCATCACGCCTTTGTGCGTGGGGCCATACCGTGCATCAGGCTTCCGATGGCAACGCGGCCTGGGAAACGATTTGCCGAACCCCCATCGATATGGTGGTCAGCGACTGGATAATGCCTGGACTGGACGGTCTTCAATTATGCCGCCGAATCCGGGAGCTCAAGGAAACTGGCTATATTTACCTGATACTGATCAGCGCCCAGGATTCGAAAGCGGATATCGTCCGCGGTCTGGAGAGTGGCGTTGACGACTATATCACCAAGCCTATTGACTTGGACGCCTTGCACGCCCGGATTGAAATTGGCGCGCGAATCGTCAATCTGGAGCGGAGGCTCAACCGCAAAATTGAGATCATCACCGCCAACCACTACCAGACCATCCGCATGTTCTCCCGGATGATGGAAGTCATTGACGATGAACTGGGAGGGCACTGCCGCCGAACAGCCAACCTGGCCGTTCAGATGGCCGGTCGGCATCCCGGCGTGGGTGACGCGGAAATCCCCATCATCGAGACGGCGGCTTTGCTCCACGACATCGGTATGGTGGGCATTCCCAAGTCCATCCTGAACAAACGCCGCACGGAAATGGTCAATGATGAAAGGCAGTTGTACCAATCCCACGCCGCTACGGGCGCACGCATCATCGGTGAAATAGAGATCATGAAGCCGGCAGCCCTTCTGGTGCGGATGCACCACGAACAATACAACGGCAAGGGGTTCCCCGATGGGCTTGGCGGTGATGAAATTCCCATCGGGGCGCAGCTCATATCGGCAGCCTCCATTTATGACAACATGATCCATAAGGGCAAGATCACCCTCGACAGGATCGCGGAAAATCTACAGCGGATCCGAGGCTACCAGTTGTCGCCGCAAATGGTGGAATTGTTGCTTGAAATCAATGTAGCGCAGCAATATGACCTGGCACGAAAAATGGAAGAGGAATGGGAATTGAATGATTTACAGCCAGGCATGGTGACAGCGGCCAACGTACGCATGAAAACCGGAGCCTTTGTCATGGCGGCCGACACTGAATTGGACGACCACAGTATCGACAAACTTAAACATTATCATAATATCGGCGCCATCACCAACAAGGTGCTGATTCGCAAATCTTCCATGAGGAGCTAAATGGATCTTGCAACCATCATCGGCCTGGTCAGTGGAAGCGTACTGATTCTGGTCTCCATTGTTATCGGCGGCAGCGCCCTGGTCTTCATCAATATCCCCGGCCTGTTGATCGTCGTCGGCGGGACCCTGGCAGCCACCTTCATCAAGTTTACCATGTCCGATGTCATCGGCTCCATCAGCGTAGCCATGAAAGCCTTTCTGGTAAAAATAGAAGCGCCGGAAAACATCATTAAAGAGATGGTGGACTTTACCCGCATTGCCAAAAAAGAAGGGCTGATCGCCCTGGAGAAGGAGAATCCATCGGATCCCTTTTCCGTCAAAGCACTGAGATACCTGTCTGACGGTTATGACGAAGGATTGATCGCCGATATGCTCCACAAGGATATCCGTCTGATGGGGCAGCGGCATACCACCGGCCAGAATGTATTTAAAGGGATGGGCGATTCAGCTCCGGCATTCGGTATGGTCGGGACGCTCATCGGCCTCGTTCAGATGCTTTCCTCCATGTCGGACCCGTCCAGCATCGGGCCATCCATGGCGGTCGCGCTGCTGACGACTTTGTATGGCGCGGTCATCGCCAATCTCATCGCCCTGCCCATTGCCGATAAGCTGGCATTGAGAAGTGAGCAGGAGCGTTTGAACAAAAGCATCATTGTAGAGGCGGCCATTGCCATCAACAGGGGCGTTTCTCCCATGGTACTGGAAGAATCCCTCAAAATCTTCCTCTCTCCCAAGGAGCGGCAGCAGGCGGAAACCGAAAACAAGAAAGTCGAATAGCAGGTAAACGATGAGTAACGATACCCAGGAATGCCCCCCATGTGTTAAAGGCGCCCCCATGTGGATGTGCACCTTCGGCGATCTGATGAGCCTGTTGCTCTGTTTTTTCGTGCTGCTGCTGTCCTTTTCCGAAATCGATCGTCAGAAATACAAGGTGGTAGCCGGATCCATGGAAAAAGCGTTTGGCATGCAACGTCAAAAAAATGTTTCCGAATCGCCGCGCCATGGACTGAAAATGATTGCCAAGGATTTTGACCAAGAAGCCATTGCCACGCGGGTGAAGGAATTTATAGGTCGAGAACTGGAAGAGAACTTTGACGAACTCTACGGTAAAATTGAAGACGACATTGAAATCGAAGCCAAGAAAGACCAGGTGATCATCCGCATGATGGGAGAGAGCACATTTGACTCGGGCAAGGCGGAAATCAAACCCGAACTCAAACCGTTGATTCTGAGAATCGGCCAGATTCTGTCAAGCGAAACCGCCGGCGACATCATCATTGCCGGCCATACCGATGATGTACCGGTCAGGGGCGGACCCTTTCAATCCAACCTTAAACTGTCCATCGCCCGGGCCGCCAGTGTCGCCCAGTTTCTGCTGGACCAGACGGCTATCGACCCCAAGCGTTTATCCACAATGGGATTCGGGGAATACCGACCCATTGCAGATAACCACATGGAACAGGGTCGGCGCAAAAATCGCCGGGTCGAAATCATTGTCGGCACCATTCCCCGCCGCGAAGGCATGGCGAATTACGAGAGCAATCCCCTGCCGCAGTAACCTTTCGGCTGCCTCGATGACTTATCTGAGAAAATCCACCAGGGTGGGTTGAATGACCTGCGCGGCGGTCGCCAGCAGGACTTCGTAGGAAGTCTGCTGCACCTGCATATCAAGGGCGGTCTGGGTGATATCGGCGTCTTCCACACCTGACCGCATGGTTTCCACGGCATTGCCAAAACTGCTCCAATAATCATTGGTGGCTTCCAGCCGCTTGTAATCGGAGGCGAGGCCACTTCTTGCTATCTGAATGCGGTCCCCTATCCGTTCCAGCGGGTCAACGGCAGCCTGAATAGCCACCGGATCATCGGCGGTCAACGCCGCCTCCAGATCGTCGAGCACCTGAAACAGGTTGTCGCCGCTATCGATAAACATCTGGCTCCCGTCCGCTTCGAGCTCAACCGTAATCCCCTCCCCGATCATTACCCGATGGGAACCGGCATCGCCATTGTAGGCATAGGTGGCCAAATCAAAGGCCGGGGTATCGGTGAGGTTGCCGGAGAAGAGGTAATTTTTGCCGTACTTGCTGTTGGCCAGACCAATTGTCTGGTCGCGGATATCCCTGACTGCCTCGGCAAGGGCGGTTTTATCATCCGTCCCCGGGTATGACGCGATGCCCTTGGCCTCACGCAGGAAGTCATGGATCTGCCCCAAAATGGTCTCCGTGTATTTCACACGGGTCTGCGAATCGGTGATGTTTTCCTGATATTGATCGATGGTGCTGAGGGTGCTCCGGTAGCCGAGAACCTTTCCGATGCCAATGTGATCATCGGAAGGTCGGTTGATCCGTTTCCCGGATGCCAGTTTCAGCTGGGTATTCATCAACTGGGCGCTTTGCTTCGCAATGTTGGCCTTTATGTTGTCTGCCATAATTTTGGCACTGATTCTCATCGGATCCTCCTGCCGTCGGTTATACCATATCTATGAGGGTTTGAAGCATCTGATCAACCGTGCTGACGAGTTTGGCAGCGGCAGTATAAGCACTCTGGAACTGGACCATATTGACCATCTCTTCATCCATGGAGACGCCCGACACCTCCTCACGGTAGGTGGACAACTGCAGGGACACCATGGATTGATGATCGGTATTTACCTTGGCCTGGGAAACGTTTCTTCCCACGTCGCTGACCAGAGAATCGTAAAAATCATCGAAAGTCGCCGTTCCGCCGGACATGGACAGGCTGTTCTGGAGTTCACTGATGGCGATGGCATTGCCGTTGCCGCCGGGGACCCCTTCGGTATTCAAGGCTGCCGCCAGCAAGTTTGAATTATTGACGATATCCGTATTGACGGCGATATCCGACGCATCCGTACCCGTAAAAAAGGCTATGCCGGTGTCATCCGGCGGCGCCTCCATGGTAAGACCGCTGCTGTGAAGCGTGTTGACCGCGGTGATCATGGTCAGGGCCATATCGTCCAACCGGGTCAGATAATCGGGGATGACGGTATCCCGCGCCTCGATCCATCCTTTTAATTTTCCGTCTGAGATATCACTGGTGATATTCTGCAGGGTCCCGCTGCTGCTCTGCCAGAATACATCATTAAATCCGTTGGCATTCAGGCCGGTGGTCAAATCCCAGGAATTGACGCGATCGACCAGGGTGTGGCCGTTGGCCGTAACAACCGTTAAATAACCGTCGGCATCCTCGAAACTGTTGACGTTAATGAGATTGGAGAGTTCCTTGAGCTTGAGATCCCGCTGGTCCCTGAATTCATTGGCACTGTGATCATTGCCGGCTTCGATTTCAGCGACTTTCAGGTTGAGTTCGGCGATTTCCTTGGTCAAGGTGTTGATGTCATTCACTGCGCCATTGACGCTGGTGTCGCTGTCTATCTGAACCTGATTGAGATCCCGGGTCAATTTATTGAACACGTCGGTCATGTTCTGGCTCTCTCCGATCAGGGTCACCCGTTCCGTATACCCGGACGGGTTGTTGGACAGCTGCTGCCAGGCACTCCAGAACTGACTCATGGCATTGTTCAGGCCATATCCGGAGACTTCATCGAACATCAGTTCAGCCTTTTCCAGGGTTTCCCCCTGTGCCTGCCAGCGGCCTTCCTTGGAAGCGGCATCGGCAAGCTGGGCATTGATAAACCGGTCATAGATCCGCTGAATGGTCCGGTTGGCCCGGACGCCGGTGCTCAAGGTCCCCCCCTCGTACCGGACCGGTTCATTCTGCTCCATATTGAGCCGTTGGCGGGAATAGCCTTCGGTGTTCACATTGGCGATGTTGTTGGCCGTAATGTCCAAGGCCTTTTGCTGAGTGATCAGTGCGGTCTTGGCAACGTTCAACATGCCGTATATGATGTTTGCCATGGCTTGTGCCTCTGTTATTGCCTATCGATGTTCAAACGGTTCCACAAATGAACCTGCCCCCAGGGGCCTGATAACCGACCGAAGATTGATGGGTTCCCGGTTTTTGATAAACCGGGCTGTCTATAATGAGATTGGTCAGCAGTTTCAATGATCCCTTAACCAGATCCAGATTTTGGTTGATCAACAGCTGGTTGCGCCTGTTCTTCTCACGCACATCCTCGATGATCGATCGCAGGCGACTGGCGCGGGACATCAGTTTTTCACTGGTTGGAGGCTTGACTGATCCTGCCAGTTGCGTGACCGTCATTGATTCGCCGTCTGTCGCGTAGGCGCCCGACAGCTGGTCAACCAGCGTTTTTCTTTTTTCTTCAAGCTGTTGGAGTTTGACCACCAGAGATTCCTTTTCATACTGAACCCGGTCGAAAGGTTCCTTTCTCGAAAGGGAAATCGATGTTTCCTCATCGATCAGGACGTTTTGCATGCTCTGGTAACAGGCGGTCTCTTCATCCAGTAGGGTCAGCAGTTCGATTATCTTCACATTCATGGTATTGTCCTGTGGGTTGCGGTCATGCCTTGGTGTCGATGTGTTTCAGTACGTAGTTGTTTTCCATGGTCTCGTTGATCATGTTCACTGCAATCCGATGGCCTTTTACGCGGTATGTCCCCTCTTCAAGCTGACGTTTCAATTGCATTACCCGATCTTCTCGGATTTCAGGCAGTAAATGAACAAGCTCCGCCGCTGCTTTGAACTCTCGGCCTCTTTCCGTCAGGCTGACGATGTCCCTTCCTGCTGTTTTTCGCTGCACACCGGCCGTCGGTTCCACTGTCGGATGGGGTAGTTCTTCAGCGGCCCGATTATGTGTGGGCGGGGATGGCAAGGGGCCTTTTTCGGGAATTTCCATTCAAGATCTCCTGGTAAGCACTGATCTCATTTTCCATGGTCAGCGACCATAGTCCGGTTTCCCTTGTTATCGGCACCCTACAGCGATGCCTTTAGCTTTTCGATCCCTCGGATTGTCATACGCATCCGTTGCTGAAATTATCTTGTTCCTTTGAGCTGGTTGAAAATCATGCGTGAAATGCCGATGCCCCCGTTTTGCGCCATCTCCCCGGCAATTTGTTCATCCATCATGCCGGTAAAAATCTCCTCGGCCATGGATGGGGGGAACAATGTGGATTCAGGAACCGTTGCCCGCATTTCACGAATCATGAAATTGAGCAGCAGGGACTCGAACTGTTCGCTGGCCTTTTCGATATCGGCATCTGAATGACCGTCACGCCGCGCCCCCGACTCAGCCGCGGAAAGGGTTTTGTCAACGCTCGACAACCGCAGCTGGGAAATTGTGGAATTCGTGTCCACCGGATTTAAATCGGTCATTAAATCACCTCCAGATCCGCCTGAAGGGCACCAGCCGCCTTGATGGCCTGGAAAATGGCAATCAGGTCCCTGGGGGTAACCCCCAAGGCGTTGAGGGCATTGACCACTTCACCGATACTCACCCCTTCGGGAACCACCACCAGTTGATTGGCATCCTCCTGGACGTTGACCTGGGTATTGGGCAAAGCCGCCGTCTGTCCGTCTGAAAAAGGCAGCGGCTGGGAGACATCTGTGTTCTCCTTGACAACGATGCTCAAATTTCCGTGGGCAATGGCGATGGTCGAGATGCGCACCTGCTCTCCCATCACCACCGTGCCGGTCCGTTCATTGATCACCACCTTGGCGTCATTGTCCGGCTCCACCTCAAGCGTGCTCAGCGAAGCCACCAAGGGGACCGTGTTGCCTAGGTAGCGTTCCGGAATGGTTATTTCAATAGTGCCCGCATCCTGGGCTCGGGCGAGCGGCTCGGCAAACTGGGCATTGATCGCATCAACCACCCGCGCAGCCGTGTTGAAATCGGGATTGTGCAGACTGAACAGCAAACTCTCGCGTTCCCTGAAATCATTGGGAACCTCTCGTTCGATGATGGCTCCGGACAACACCCGACCCACGGTGGGGAAATTCTTCACCACCGTAGAGGCCGCCCCGCCGGCACCGAAGCCACCGGTATTCACCGGACCCTGCGCCACCGCATATACCTTTCCGTCAACACCTTTAAGCGGCGTAAGCATGAGCGTGCCGCCCTGAAGGTTGTTGGCGTCGCCGATGGAGCTGACCAGCACGTCGATGCGGTTTCCCCGTTTGGCAAAGGGCGGGAAATTGGCCGTCACCATGACCGCAGCGACATTTTTCACCTGGATATCCTTCTGGTTGATGGTCACCCCCATTTTTTCCAGCATGGAGGCCATGGATTGAACCGTAAAGGTGGCTTTTTTTCCAT
This sequence comes from Deltaproteobacteria bacterium, assembly GCA_020444075.1. Lineage (GTDB taxonomy): Bacteria > Desulfobacterota > Desulfobacteria > Desulfobacterales > Desulfosarcinaceae > Desulfosarcina. The sequence goes on along the minus strand of JAHLLR010000047.1, from coordinate 18,333 downwards.
CTCCGGATCCGTCCAGCCCCACCACGAGGCCATAGCCCACCAGCTGGTTCATGCGAACCCCGCTGATCTCGGCGATATCCTTGAGCCTGACCGCATCGGCAACGTTATGCCACCCCACTCCGATGACAATGAACATGCCGATCATGACTGTTCGTATTCTTTTCATGGGTCCTTGAGTCCTCGGGTTTAAAAGGGCCATACCTTCATGACGATATTGGTCAGCCATCCGGGTTTTTGCCGGTCGTTGACCACGCCGGTACCGCTATATGAAATCCTGGCATCGGCAACATAGGTGGAAAGCACCTGATTGTCTGAGCTGATATCGCGGGGCCGCACCACACCGGTGAGCTGGATGATCTGGTTTTCGCTGTTGATCAACACCTCCCGCGAACCGGTGACGACCAGGTTGCCGTTGGGCAGCACCTGCGTCACCAATGCGGTGATATAGGCATTCAGGTCCCCACTCCGCTTGGTGGTACCATTGCCTTGAAAATCACTTTGCACCCCGCCGGCCACTTTGGAAAAAGGATTGAAGAACGGTTGATCGGCAGGAAACCGTTTTTCCATGTTGAAAAAAGCATCCACACTCGCGCTCAGGGAAGAAGAGCGGTCCGTCGCCGTACTGGCTTTGTTGGTGGCCGCCGACGATTCAGCGATTTTAATGGTGACGATGTCCCCTACGGTTCGGGCCTTCTGGTCGGCAAACATGGAGATCAACGGGGCGTCATCCTGCCACAATGAGCCCTCCGTTTGGGATTCAGGGATTGTCGCCGACGCGGACGGGGAAGGAGCCTGTTGATTGATTCCATAACTGGGCGCCTTGGATTGGACCGGCTTGCCGGTTCCGGGAAAACCATTGGCGCAAGCGGCCAAACCAAATCCAGAAATAAAAATGACCCCCAATGTCCCCCATCTGCAGGCAACGTTGACTATAAATTGATGAAACATGATGCACCTCGCTAAAAGTCGACTTCAACGGCACCCGGTCCGGTTACCCGGGCAGTGATGATGCGATTGGAATCCGTGTTCACCACCCGTACCATATCCCCTTTGCATCCCTGCTGTTTGACCATGCCGGTGGCGGTAATGATCATTGGGCCGGTATTGGCGACAATCTTTACGATGTCGCCCCTTCTGACCAGAGGCGGTGAGGCAAACATGCTCGTTTGAAGCACGGTTTGGGGATAGATCATCCGCGTGGTTCGATTTCCCAAAACATCTTCGATACGGCTGACGGTATCCGAGGACAGACCCGACAGATCGCGGCGTTCGAGAGACAGATCAGCCAGTTCGATAACCGCATATTTTCCCAGGGGCCGGACCACCGTGACCACATCCGCCATGACGGAAATGGTCGCATTCACCCAGACCTTACGCACCGGTTCCCCGTCTACAAAAAGATGCAGCGCCAAAATCGTCTGGCCCAGATAATCTTCGTTGCGAGACGGCAGGATCTGGTAGGTCAGTTTCCCCACAGGCAGCTGAAGGGTTTCATCCAGGTTGATGTCGCTGATGGTCACATCTTCGTTTTTCCACGGCATCCTGCTGCGGATCGCCATTTCTACCGCACGCTGGATGCGTTGAGTGGGCAACGCGGCTCCCTGACGGGTAATCCTCACATCCTGGGGGCCTTTAAAAAGAATCGATGTCGTGTCTATACCGGCCTGTTTGAGACGGATGCGAATATAGTCGATACTCACGAACCGGGTCTGACCGGGCTGGGGGGCCCTGGCCACAACGATTGCTCCCAACGTCTCCAACCGGCCGTTTGAAGTGCCGGTCAACGTGGCAATGTCGGACAGGCGAACCGAATCCTGCTCGACCAGGACCGCCGCGTTGAGGGTGAGGCAGGTGCCGTCCGATGAAAAAGCTGGCGGTGAAAGCAGGCATACCGCAACGATTAAAATGAGGCATTCACCCAGTTTTCCCCTATCGTGATATCGTTGCCTTCCGAGTGTCATCATCGGTGCTACCTTCTCAGGTTGGTTGCGGTCTGAAGCATATCATCGGAGGCCTGAATGGTCTTGCTGTTGGTTTCATAGGCCCGTTGGGCCACGATCATATTGACCATCTCATCCACCACGCTCACGTTGGACATCTCCAGATACCCCTGTGCAATGGTGCCGTAGCTATCCTCACCCGGTGTCCCGGTGGTGGCATCTCCCGAGGAAGCGGACGGGACGTAAAGATTCCTGCCGATGCTCCTCAACCCCGCCGGGTTCACAAAGTTGGCCAGTTCAATATTGCCGATTTCCGATGGTTGATTTTCTCCTGCCAACAGGACCGATACCGTTCCGTCGGTTCCGATGGAAACGGAAATCGCATCAGCCGGGATGGTGATTTCCGGTTCCATGGGAAACCCGTCCGATGTCACCAGCCGGCCGTCGCTGTCCAGTTTGAATGTCCCTGCCCGGGAGTACCCGATTTCTCCGTTGGGCTGGATCACCTGGAAAAACCCGCCGCCTTCGATGGCCATATCCAGTTGATTCTGCGTGTGGTTGAATTCCCCCTGGGTGAACATCTTCTGGGTGGCGGCGGGACGCACGCCGTGGCCCACCTGGATTCCGGTAGGCACCTGGGTATCTGCGGAGGATGACACCCCCGGCGATCGAAGCGTCTGATAAAGCAGATCCTGGAAATCGGCCCGGCTTTTCTTGAATCCGGAGGTGCCGACATTGGCCAGGTTGTTTGAAATCACATCGATATTCAATGTCTGAGCCTGCATTCCAGTGGCTGCGGACCATAGGCTTCTGATCATGGTTTCCTCCTGTAGCGTCGCTTCATTGGCAGGGACCCGGTGGCGGAGATTCGATCAGCCACAGGGTCCGTGTCGGTTCATCATTTATATGGTTTTGCCCACATCATTGATGCTTTTGGATGTGGCTTCGTCAGCACTTTGGATCACCTTCTGATAGGCTTCAAAGGCCCGCGAGGTTTCAATCATCTCGGTCATTGCCCTTACCGGGTTGACGTTTCCGGTTTCCAGATAACCCTGGCTCAAGGTGGTGTTTTCCGGACGTTTTCCCGAAATTGAAGCATCCGATCCGACAAATCGACCGTTGCCGGCTTTTTTCAGCGTGTCGGTATTGGGAAAATCGGTTATCCGGAGTCGTCCGACTTCGTCCCCGTCCACATACACGGCCCCCTCCATGTCGATTTCAACGGTTCCTTCCTCAAGGGAAATTTCACCGCCTTCGCCCAGCACCGGATAGCCGTCCGGTGTGACCAGCACCCCTTCGGCATTCAGCGTAAAGCTTCCCTGGCGGGTATATTGGACACCGTCGGGCGTCTGAATGGAGAAAAACCCATCGCCGTTAATGGCCACATCCAAGGGGTTGCCGGTCTGTCGAATCGCTCCCTGACTGAAATCGATGACGGTGGAAAATGGCGGCGCATAGGGTGATAACGATTGAATCCCTTCAATGGATGTCGGAAAGGTCTGGGGGTCGGTCTCTTCCGGGATCCTGAAGATGGATTGATCGCCTTTATAGCCGATGGTACTGATGTTGGCCACATTGTTGGCGAGCACCTCCAGTCGCAATTGCTGAACCAGAGCGCCGGCTGCGGCAAGGTACATTCCACCACTCATGGTGTTGACTCCTGATGGGTTGTATTGAGTTTGTCCATGTCTGAGGCAGTATTATGCAAACTATGTGCCACAACCTGAACTTTCCGAGGATGCTCTATTTCAGGCCGATCGGACGATTGAAGCATGGGGTTGACCGGCTGAAAAATAAAAAACCGGTAGGCAACAAATACCTTACCGGTCTTTTTTCCCTTATGATTAAAGGCAACGCCAGTTCCGCGGTTATGCGGCATTCAGACGCATTACCAAAGAAACTTCCGCTTCGGGCAATTGCAGTTGACGGGCGATATTCGCAACGGCAATCCCGTCGTGGGCCATGGGCAGAATCTGGTCGTAGGACGAATGACGATGGGTCGAGGCAGGGTTCGCTTCTGCCTGCAATGCATCAATGGCGTCGGACATCGACGGTTTTCTGACGACGCCGCCCAGTTTTTGTCGTTCATGCTCGAGGGTGCGAGCCAGTGCGGCCAGTACGGAATCGGTTTTTTGAGCCATCAGGAACATCAGTGCCCGATGCTCGATATCGTGCTCCCGGCTGGAGGAATCGAACCATGCGCTATTCAATCCGTCCCCCTGTTCAGGACTTTTTCGGGCAAGCCCCCGTTTCAGGATCCAGAACCCGATCAGCAGTAAGATAACGGCGACGGCCCAAATTTCATAGCTGGCATGTAACATGTTCACCTCTTTTTATTCTTGTCGATACGGTCTCGCATTCAAATCGATGCGTGCGGCTTCGATCAATCCTCAAGCAATCCATCCCGGCGCAGTTTGCTTCTCAGATGAATGATGGCCTGGGCATGGATCTGCGAAACACGGGATTCGGTAATATCCATGACCTTGCCGATCTCCTTCATGGTTAATTCATCGGAGTAATAAAGGGATACGACGAGCTTTTCCTTTTCCGGAAGCAGGTCGATATTCTTGGCGATGGTAGATTTGATCTCTTTCATGGTAGTCATGGACAGCGCGTCATCAGCATCGCCATAAGCCATGGTACTGGAAAGCGTCGAGACATCGTTTCGCGATCCCTGCCCGACCTCCTCGAAGCTGACAAAAGAGATGCTGGACATCCGCTTGACCTTATAAAACTGTTCCAGATCCATGTTCATCTCGTCGGCCACCTCCTGGTCGGCGACTTCCCGACCCAGCTTCTGTTCCAGCTTCAGATAGGCCTTTTCCAGGTCGCGGATCTTCCTTCGCGTGGTACGGCCCAGAAAATCGCGTGACCGCAGTTCACTCAACACGGCTCCCTTGATACGAAACACGGCGAAGGTGATAAATTTATTGTCCCGGGAGGGGTCGTAACGCTCAATGGCCTGAATCAACCCGATGATTCCCACATTAATCAGATCATCCACCTCGATGGTGGCCGGCAAATGAACCGCGATCCGGTTCACAATACGCTTCACATAGGGAAGGTATTCGTTGATAATCTGATTTCGCAGCAAATGGCTGTCTTTACCGAAATTTTCTTCTCGTGATTGCGCCAGGTCCATGTTTTTGCTCCAGGTTTAGGAATTCTTCCGTTCTACTCTTTTATCCATCCACCCTTCCGTTGCCGGGAAAGGCCGTTTTTCCCCACTCCGTTCAGCCCGGTTCCAAAATGATATTCACGATTTCATCGGGATGTCGGTCCGTTGATGTCCGCATGGTTTACACGATATCCCGCCAGATCAGCGGCCGATTCTCCAGGCTGGGAATCATCGGCTGGGATCGGACCAGTTTATGGGCCAATTCGGCGAAGTTTCGACTCGCCTGGGTCATGGGGGCGAATTCACTGACGACTTTCTGCTTGCGGACACCCTCTTTCACCTTGTCGTCTACCAGCACATTCCCGAAATATTCGATGGAGACATCCAGAAAGCGATTGGCCACAAGACAGAGCTGCCGGCTCACCTCTTCGGCTTCCTTTGAATTTTTTGCCAGGTTGACGATCAGCCGGAAATGCTTCTCCTGGTATTTGACCGAAAGGATTTTCATCAATGCATAAGCATCGGTGATGGACGTCGGTTCAGGGGTGACGACGACCATTATCTCGTTGGCCGACGCATTGAAATAGAGTACGTTGGAGGAGATGCCGGCGGCCGTGTCAATCAGCACGATGTCATAGTCGGACAACAGGGTATTGAGTTCATTAGATATCCCAATTTTCTGAGCAGATGTCAACTTGGTCAGTTCCTGAATTCCCGACGATGCGGGCAGAATTTTTAAATTTCCCGGTCCGCTGATGATGATTTCCGATATTTTTTTCCTGCCTTCGACCACGTGGGAAAGATTGTACTGGGGGGTCAGTCCCAACAGCACATCCAGATTCCCGAGGCCCAGGTCCGCATCGAAGATAAGCACCCTTTTGCCCGCCTTGCACAGGGTGTAGCCCAAATTGGCGACGATATTGGTTTTGCCGACCCCGCCTTTACCGCTGGTGATAGCAATAACCCTGGCCGGTGACGGCTGCGCTGCACCCTTTTTCATCATCGAATGCCTCTGTCTTCTTTTCTGGTTCAGGCTGATGATCTGTCCGGTCTTCTCAAAATTTGGCATTATGGTCTGTCTCCCGATTATATGGCACTCGCACGCTGAAAACCAAAAGGTTCATTCACCGTTTTTCTGAGCATGCTGATGTCACAGCATGCCCGGCACGGTTTGAACCCTTCGTCCATGGCTTGTTCAATGCTGTTGAACGCAGTAATGTTCTCCACGTTGATCCGTTTGACTGACTTGCAGCTGGGATGGTGAAAAAGTTCGGAATTGCGGTTGGCCACATAGTGGACTGAACCGCGGTTGACCTCGCTGATAACCGCACCGGTTTCCAGCTGTGTCCGTTTCCTGGAAAAAACGCTCACCCGTCCACCTGCGGGTTCACGATTCTGGGGAAACCCGCCCAGCCTATCGGCCGTCGATTCATGCAATCCATCGAACAGATCCACCCCATCGCCATAGAAGGACGAAGTCAGCCCGCTTTTCTTCAATAGATTCAAAACGACCCCCTCCCTGACAGGCTCATCCATATGGGTGAACAGTAAACGATTCACCCCCAAGGGTGAAAAGGAGTTTACGGTGGCCTCGAACACGTCGTCCCGGACGGTCGCACCGATCACCAGATGGGTCTCATCCGGATTGGCGGATCGGAGCAATGCACGGACGCCGTCCATCATGGAATCGTCCATTCTGCTGATTCCCGGTGTATCGATAAACACCACATCGACGTCCATAAGATCGGTTAAGGCCGACTGCAGTTGCTCGGCGTCGTGGACGACCGCGAGCGGCAGGTTCATGATTTGCGCAACACGTGCCAGCATGCCGTTCGCACCGATTCTGAATCGATCAAGACTGATGAGCCCAATCCGTTGCTTTTCAACCACCTGGCAATGCCAGGCCAGCTTGGCCACCGTGGTGGATTTTCCCGCACCGCACGGCCCTACCAGGGCAATAATTTTCTGTACCGCCAGATCGCGGTAAAAGGGTTCGGCGATCAGACGGTCGCTGTGCGGGCGTGACATTTGTTTTGACAGCAAACCCTTATCTGCCATCGGACTCCCATTGATCTCCAGGTTAGATTTTACCGCATCAGGAATGAATGCCTGTTCCGGCAGGAGATCCCATCCATCCCGCGGTGCCCGCTGCTTTTCCGGTTCCCGCGGCTGATGCAAATCGGCCCTGGCTTTCAGGCCTGTTTGCATAGATGCCTGAGGTGACGACGACAGGGAAACGCGGTCCGTTTCTCCTGCGCTGTTCAGATGTTCCGACAACAGTCCGGAAAAGCCATCGTTTTCCCGGGCATCGTCCACCGGATAATCGGTGGCTGCAGTGATCTCGACACTTTTTTTTCTCAACGCACTGAAAAAACCACCCGGTCGTATTTCTTTTGCCGACAAAATCACGGCGTTGTCGCCAAACTCACGCTTAACCAGGCGAAGGGCTTCTGTCATATCGGTCGCTTCAAAGCGCTTAATCTGCATCTGAGGCCTCCACGGTTCCCACTATTTGGATCTTGGCACTGCTGACAATCTCGTCATAGGAAAGCACAGCCAAACCTGGAAGGAACCGGTCAGCCAATTTTTTGAAATGGCTCCGGATCTGGGCTGAGCAGACGAGCAGGGGTTGAACACCCAGTGATTTATAATCTTCCATCTTAACGGTCAGGTCGTCCATAATGGATTTTGCAAAAGCGGGGTCGATGGCCAGAAAAGCGCCCTGATCGGTCTGCTGGAGGGATTCGGCGACTTTTTTCTCAATGCGTTGATCCAAGGTAAGCACATGCAGCTTGCCATCTTCCGCCTGATAGAAACGGGTAATGGTCCGGGCCAGGGCCTGACGGACATGTTCGGTCAGAATTTCCAGTTTCTTGGTGGCAGGGGTCCAATCCGCCAGGGTCTCCAGGATAGTCAGCAGATCCCGCACCGGAACCTGTTCCTGCAGAAGATTCTGGATCACCCGGACGACCCCCCCCAGGGACATGAGATTGGGGACCAGTTCCTCAACCACCTTGGGATGACTGCCCTTGATGATGTCGAGCATTTTCTGGACTTCCTGTCGGCCAACCAACTCGTGGGCATGTCGGCGGATCACATCGGAAAGATGCGTGGTCATGATCGTGGCCAGGTCAACCACCGTATACCCTTTGGCGTTGGCGTCCTCACGGGCTGCGGGTTTGATCCAGAATGCCTCCAGTCCGTAGGTAGGTTCCCGCGTGGCAATGCCGATGATCTTCGCATCGGCGTTGCCCGAATTCATGGCCAGCAGATGGTTGATCATCATGTCGCCTTTGGCGACTTCGATCCCCTTCAATAAAATGGAATAGGCTCCCGGCTTGAGTTTCATGTTGTCCTGGATGTGGATCGACGGGACCACGATGCCGATCTCCTGGGCAATCTGTCGCCGGATCGATTTGATACGTTCGAGCAGTTCGCCATCCTGTTCCACATCCACCAGCGGAATCAGGCCATAACCGACCTCAAGGGCCAGCACGTCGATGGGAGGCAGGGGTTTGAAGGTTTCCGGCGGTTTCTCTTGATCCTTTTTTGTCTGTTGCAGGGAGAGTTCCCGGGCATCTTCCCGTTTGGCCCGCTCCGTCTGAAACACAAGGTAGGCCACCAGTCCAGCCGTAGCGGATAAAATCAGAAACGGAAGGGTCGGCATTCCGGGGACCAGCCCGAAACCGAAAAGGATAACTGAAGCGACAACGAAGGCCCGGGGCTGAATCAGCAACTGGCTCCCGATTTCAAGCCCCAGATTTTTTTCAGCACCGGCACGGCTCACAACGATGCCTGCGGCGGTGGAAATTATCAGCGCCGGGATCTGGCTTACCAATCCGTCGCCAACGGTCAGCAGGGTATAGGTCTGGGCGGCATCGACGAAGTTCATGTCCTTTTGGAAGACGCCAATGGCCAGACCGGCCAAAATATTGACGAAGGTAATAATGATGCCGGCAATGGCATCGCCGCGCACAAACTTGTTGGCACCATCCATGGCGCCATAGTACTCCGCCTCGCGGCTGATCTGTCCGCGACGCTCCCTGGCTTGAGTTTCATCGATCAGTCCGGCGTTCAGGTCGGCATCGATGCTCATCTGCTTGCCGGGCATGGCGTCCAGGGTAAACCGGGCGGCGACTTCGGCGATTCTGCCGGCACCTTTAGTGATGACCATGAAGTTGATCACCACCAGGATGACAAAAACGATAAATCCGACAATGTAGTTCCCGCCGACCACAAAGTTGCCGAAAGCCATGATCACTTTCCCGGCAGCCTGCGTCCCCTCGTTTCCATGGAGCAGAATCATTCTTGTGGACGCTACGTTCAGGGAAAGGCGGAACAGCGTGGACAACAACAACAGCGAAGGGAAGGAAGACAGATCCAGTGGCTTAAGGATGTACATGCCCACCAGAAGGATGATCAGTGACAACGTGATATTAAAGGAGAGAAACAGGTCGAGCAGCATCGCCGGAATGGGAATGACCATGACCATGAGAATGGACATGGCGGCAAACCCCATCAGGACATCGGAGTTGTTGGCAACAAAGGCGAACCGGTCTAAATACTGTTTGCGTTCGGCAAGTTCCATGATGCGGTTTGGCGCTCCTTGATTACTGGAAAGTGTCAATGCATTTGGAAATAGCACATTCCATGCCTATTCCATTTCTGTCGAGGTTTTCTGCCGATACGACGATCCGTTCGAATCGAACATTATGTTTATATTATAAATTTTATCTTCTGAATTTTCAGGGGAACCGGTCCAACCTTCGAGTTGAAGATTTAAACCGGCAGGCGGTTCCATGGAGCGTCAATTTATTGTCCCGGGAAGACGACAGTGTCGAGAGAGGATAAAAAGAGGTCTATATTTTGACGCCGGCAGCCGTCGCCAGCAGGAATCAAGGGCGGATCAGCCGTTAACCAACCCTTTAAGGCGGAAGACATAAGCAAGGATCTCAGCCACGGCACGGTACAGTTCCGCGGGAATGAAATCACCGATCTCCGTTGATTTGAACATGGTTCTGGCCAGCGGTTTATTCTCCACCAAGGGGATGTCATTTTCGATGGCCATGGACTTGATTTTCTGGGCAACGAAACCGGCGCCCTTGGCTACGACGGTAGGCGCATGCATCCCTTCTTCATATTTCAGGGCGATGGCCAGATGGGTGGGGTTGGTGATGACCACGGTAGCTTCCGGCACCGCCTCCATCATCCGCCGTCTGGCCATTTCACGCTGGACGGACCGGATCCGGGCCTTTACGGACGGGTCCCCTTCCCGCTGCTTATATTCATCCTTAACCTCCTGTTTGGTCATTTTCAGATCCTGCTGGTGCTGCCATTTGGTGTAGGCAAAATCAAGGACAGCCATGAGAAAAAGAACCATGCAGGAATAGAAACAGATCTGGAATGATACCTGACCGATAAAGCGGATGATATTGCCAATGCTCAATTGCATCAGACCGGGAATCTGATCCAGATAACGACAGATGACGATATAGGCGACGACACTGATAATGACGAGCTTGATGACGGATTTGGCCAGTTCCACCAGCGACCGGAGGGAAACCAGCTTCTTGAGCCCGCTGATGGGATTCAGCTTGGCCAGGTTGGGCGTCAGTTTTTCACCGGTAAAAAGAAAACCGAACTGAGCGACATTGCCAAAAACACCGGCGGTCATGACCACCAGCATCAGGGGAATCAGGACAACGACGCAATTGAGAAAGACCTCCCAAAACAGGGTATGCATGGTTTCGGGCATCATGTCCAGGGTGCCGGCCCGCTGATACATGACGCGCATCACCTCGGTCAGCCGCCCGAGCATCCAGGAGCCGGCAAAAAAAAGAACGCCGATGCTACCGGAAAGAATCAATACGGAAGGAATCTCCCGGCTCTGGGCCACGTTGCCCTTTTCGCGGGCATCCGAAAGCTTTTTGCCGGTCGGCTGTTCGGTTTTGTCCTGACTCTGTTCACCGGACATGGGTCACCTTGCCGATGCCATCAACCGTATCAGATCAAACAGGGTCACCTGATAGGACGAAAACAGATCGATCAGATAAGCCGTCAGATACGGGGTTACAATCACCATAAATATCAGCCCGATGACAATTTTCATGGGCATGGCCACGATGAAAATATTCATCTGGGGAACGGTTCTGGCTACCAGGCCAAGGGCGACGCTGACCATCAGCATGACCGCGATCAGGGGGGCTCCCACTTTAATGGCTACAACAAACATGTTCGTGGCCAGCCGCATCATCATCCCCACCAGTTGCGGACTGATATGGATAGACAGGGGCGGAAGGATGGTATAGCTGTCCACCAGCGCTGAAAAGAACATATGGTGGGCGTTGATCGATAGAAAGACAAGCATTGCCGTCAAATTATAGAACTGCGCCAAAATCGGAATCTGGGCGCTGGTGGCGGGGTCCATCACATTGGCCACGGCAAAGCCCATCTGATAGCCGACAATCTGCCCGGCCAGCTGAATGCCGGTGAACAGCAGCTTCACCGAAAGCCCGATGGTCACGCCGATGGCAATTTCGGAAAAAATACCGATGACAAAAGCCATCAGGCTCAGATCCCTCACGCTAACCACCGCATCCACCACCGGGAGCAGCAGGATACTGACGGCAAAGGCAAGCCCGGCTTTGAAGACAACCGGGATGGTGGCGGTATCCAGAACCGGTGCACTGAAAACGATGGCGGCAACCCTGAGAAAAATCAGCATCACCCCGTAAAATGCATCCAGGGGGATATTAAGCGTCGCCATGGTTTTCGTCCGCAGTCATCGGATGTAGGTGGGCAGGTTGATGAACAGGTTTTGGGTATATCCGATGATGACCTTCAGCATCCAGGGGAAAAAAAACAGCAGCGCCAGCGCGACGCCCAACATCTTGGGTACAAATACCAGAGTCATCTCATTGATCTGGGTGGCCGCCTGGAACATGCTCACCAGCACGCCGGCGATGAGGCCCACCGCCAGCATGGGGGTGGCGAGAAAAATGGCCGTTTTGATGGCCTGCATGAAAAAACCGGTGATAAATTCAGGGGTCATGGGAAAACACTCCTTCAGGCAAAACTTTTGACTAGGGAACCGACGATCAGGTGCCACCCATCGGCAAGCACAAAAATCATCAGTTTGAACGGCAGTGAGACCATAATGGGCGGCAGCATCATCATCCCCATGGACAGCAGAACGCTGGCCACCACCATGTCAATGATCAAAAAGGGTACGTAAAGCATGAATCCGATCTGAAAGGCGGTCTTCAACTCGCTGATGATAAAAGAGGGAATCAACACCGTGGTGGGTACGTCGCCGATATTGGCCGGACGCTGCATCTTGGCCACGTTGACCAGCAGGGCCAGATCCTTTTCGCGGGTCTGGGAAATCATGAATTTTCGGATGGGCCCCAGCGCCTTGTCCAGGGCCTGCGTCTGATTGATTTCCTTGGCGATAAGCGGTTGAAGGGCATCCTGATTCACCTGCTGCCAGACCGGTGCCATCACATAAAAAGTCAGAAAGAGCGACAGGCCGATCACCACCTGGTTGGGAGGCAGCTGGTTGGTTCCCATGGCCTGGCGAAGCAGCGAGAAGACAATGGCAATACGCGTAAAAGAGGTGAGCATGATCAGGATCGATGGTGCCAGGGAAAGCACCGTCATGAGAAGGAACAGCTGCATGACCACAGCCACCTGCCCCTGATCTGCCTCCTGGTCCAGACCGATGCTGATCAGCGGTGCGGGCGTCTGGCCCCAGGCGCTGCCTGCCATGGCGGCAAAACCTATCAGCAGGATGGCCAACAGGCCAAACCGGATCGCTATTTTTTTTTTCCGATCGCTATGGTTGACCTGCCGCCGATTGCCAATGTTTTTCACAGGTCTTCCTTTCGCTTGAACCCGCTGCCAATTTTTTTCAATCGATCGGATAGCATCGGCCCGAAAGATTTCGACTCGCCGGGCGGCATCTCCTGCTGGACAATGTCTTCATCAAGGGTGTCCAACAGATTGATTCGATCTCCGGAAATGCCCAGCACCAATACCTTTCCCGGTACACGGACCAGGGAAATGGTTTTTTTGACGCCCATGTAATGGCTTTCCAGCACCTGTATCCGTTTCCCCCCGGATGCGCCCATTCGTTGACTGGATAGTTTCCTGACCCCGTATAAAAGGGCAAGAATCATCGCCAGCACCACACCCAGCGAGGCAATCATTTTCAACCCGGCGGTAATCATGTCCGGTGTACCGTTCATCCCAGTTTCTCCACCCGTTCGACGGGACTGATCACTTCGGTAAGACGAATGCCGTACTTTTTATTCACGACGACCACATCACCCTTGGCAACCAACCGGTTGTTGGCCAGGATTTCAAGGGTGTCGCCGGCCTCCTTGGACAGTTCGATCACAGACCCCTGGCCAAGTTTGAGCAGATCATTGATCAACATTTTCGTTCGCCCCAGTTCGATAGTGATTTCCAGGGGAATATCCAGCAACAGGTCCAGATTGTCTGTGCCGCCGGCATGTCCGTTGGCGCCGATGTTTGAAATCTCAAAAGATCCAGCCGTTCCGGATGTCTGCTCCGCTTGTTTTCCTTTGCCGGCTGTCCCGGACGGTGCATGATTTTTTCTTTCTGCCATCGTTTATCCCTTTCCGCGGTCCTGATCGATCACTTCGGTAATTTGAACGGCCTTGCTTCCCTTGACGACACCGGGCATCCCCAGATATTTGGGAACGCGTTCTATGTTAATGACGACGTTGTTCTGGGGACCGGTGTTCAATCGAAGAATGTCATCCACTTCAAAATTTAGAATGTCCTCAACCGAATAGACGGTTTTTCCCAATTCCGCGACGATATTCACCTCGGTGCGTCCCAGCAGCTTGCGAATCTCATCGCCAAATGAACTGGCCCGGTCTTTTTCCCGAAGATAGCTGGAACTCAGCTGGTCCTTGATGGGCTCGAGCATGAGATATGGCAGGCACAGATGGATATTGCCTGAAAACCCTTCCGTACTGATGGCGAAGACAACGATGACCAGTTGATCGCTGGGGTTGACCAGATAAACGAACTCCGGTTTGGTTTCAATTTTCCGCAAGGCCAGGCGGACGCGATAAGCGGCTTCCCATGCGGTTTCCAGATCTTTCAACACGGCCATGGCGATCCGCTGGAGCATCCGCCGTTCGATCATGGTGAATTCACGAATTTTTTCCATGGGTTTCCCTTCACCACCGAACATGCAGTCAATCAGGGAAAAAACCAGGTTGGGTTCAAAGGCCAGAAGCGCAGATCCGATCAGCGGTTCCATGCCGAAAATGATAAATCCGGTGGGGTTCGAGAAAGCCTTGATGAACTCCCCGAATTTGACGGTTTCCCGGGAGATGGCCTTGACGGTAATGGTTCGTTGAAAAAGGCTGGACAGGGATCCCTGGAACAGGTTGACAAACTTGTCGTAAACTTCTTCCAGCGCATCGAACTGGCCGCGCTGCATGATGTTCTGGGTGGTCAGATCATACGAGCGGACTTGGACGGCGACTTCCTGCTTTTCCTCGACGACATCGATCTCTCCGCTGTCCATTGCCGAAAGCAGGGCATCAATTTCCTCTTGTGACAGGATCTGGTCGGCCATGGTCGATTCCTATTGAACGACGAACTCAGTAAAGTAAATGTTATTTACACGGCCCTTGGTCATTAGGGTGTTGATCTTTTCCATCACCTGGTTTCGCAAGGCAATTTTCCCGTCCGTGGTACTGACATCTTCATAGGTCTTGGTGGGCAGGATCATCAAAACGGCATCCCTCACCTGGGGCAGCCGGCTTTCTACGGTAGCCACAGCCTCCGGATCGCTGAGTTCCAGGGCCATGGTGACCCGAAGATAGCGCTTGCCTCCGTGATCCGCCAGGTTCACGATCATGGTATCCAGAGAATACAGGGGACCAATGAGATTCTCCTCTTCTTCAACCGGCATCTCGGCAACTTTGGTTGGATCCTGGGGGACCTGAGATATCTTGTTCCAAAGGATGAAGAAACCTGCGCCCACCATCCCCATAAAGAGAACAGCTACCGAAATAATGATGATCAACACTGTTTTCGACATTCGTCACCCTCCGCCGAATGGTTTTAAAAAATTTCGAAGATTTAGAATGAGAAACTAATAAAGATGGGAAGTAGCATGTTGCATGCCACTCCATTTCAGAACTTTAAGGAATGGGTCGGAAGAATGAAATCCGGGTCCTTTGGGCCATTCACACCTGCTTTATGGGTCGGAAAAACTCCAAAGTCCTCAGCGTTGAGGCGAAATCCCGGCGTGAAAATAAAGAGGGGGATTAAAAATCAATCGTAATAGTCCGCGGGAGTGTCAATAATCGCTGAAAAGAGTCAAGGGGTTGACAGAACGCGGCCGGCGGCCCGAAAGCGGGAAATCAGCTCCGCTGAAAAAAAGGGCCTCCGGCTGTGAACAAAGTGGACCCGATCTATTGTTCACAGCCGGTTATTTTATTAAGAAGTTAGCGCTTGATATTCAGCAACTCGGCCAGGATCTCATCACTGGTGGTAATGACTTTGGAATTGGCCTGAAACGCTCGCTGGGTGGTGATCATCTCAACAAATTCCGTACCCAGGTCCACGTTGGACATCTCCAGGGTGCTGGGAGCGATGGAACCCATCCCTGCCGAATTGGGAGGGCCGATCAGGGCCTGGCCGGAGGCCAGAGACTCCGCATACAGATTGCTGCCCTGTTTGGCCAGTCCCGAATAGCTGGCAAAATCCGCAAGGGCGAGTTGAGCAAAGGGAATCATCGAGCCGTTGGAATAAATGCCGGTAAAATACCCGTCTTCATCGACAGCCACCGATTGCAGGCTTCCGGAAGGATATCCGTCCTGGCTCTGGGCGGTCTTGCTGGATTCGGAGCTGTACCCGGTAATGCTGCCATCGGAAGCGCCGGCAGCGTCCAGATAGTTCCAGGTGATGGTCATCGGCGTCGTTGCCGGATCGATGCCGGTCAACACGATGGTGGGATTCGCACCAGCAGGTGTGCTGGCGGCCGGGTCTAGGTTGCCGCTGGCGTCAAATACAATGGATCCGGTAGAGGCACACGCGGCGGCCGGATTGGCGTGACTCACGTTCACGTCCCAATCCCACCCCGCGGCAGTGCGCGTAAAAACGACATCCAGAACCGCTTCCGACCCAAGGGAGTCGAAGGTGGTGATGGAACTGGTAAACGTATCCCCGACAGCAGCGTCGCTGTTCAGGTTCATTCCAAAAGAAATGTTCTGTGTGGGATTGGGCGCGCTGGTGCCGTTGGGCAGGACGACATCACCAATACTGCCGACGGCCCCGGTCGTTGGATCGAGAGCGTAACCCTGGACGATAAAACCGTCCGGGGTGACCAGGTTCCCATCCTTATCCCACTCGAACTGCCCGGCTCGCGTGTAATAAGAGATTCCGTTGGTTGGGTCGTCAACCATGAAAAGTCCTGAACCGTTGATGGAAAGATCTGTGGCGCTATTGGTGTTTTCCAGGGAACCTGCCTGCCACTGGGGATTCACCCCGTTGAGTGTCACGCCGCGCCCGATCTGAAGATTGGTCTGGCTCAACGATGCGCTGAATATATTCGCAAAAGATACGCGTGAGGCTTTGAATCCGGTGGTGTCGACATTGGCGATGTTATCACCGATAACCGCCATGGCGCTGGTGTTGGCCTTCAATCCTGAAATACCTGAATACAATGAACCGATCATGGTTGCTCTCCTTTTCTGACGGTTTTGTTTATTGACTATTTTCTACGTTCCCGGTTTCCTCGATGCGGATCACTGATGAAATGGGAACTTCATGATCATTGATCAATAGATTCGTGGCGCCGGTTTTATAATCGACGCCGGTGACGACACCGGTGGTGTAGCTGTTGGAACTGACGACAGAACCATCCGCGTTCATGGCCATGACGGTAAACGTGTAGGGGCCGTCGGCAACGGCAGCACCATTTGAATCCCGCCCATCCCACACCACTTGCTGTTCGCCCGCTTGCCGGGAGCCCACCTGGATATCCGACACGAATCCTCCGTAATTGTCATAGATCTGGATGAAAACACTGTCCGCGTCGTTAACCAGATCGAACCGGATGGGATCCGGGTTTCCGTTGTTGACGCCGAACATGCTGCCGGTAGCGGTGACCGTTTTACCGATGAATCCGGAAGACTGAATGTTGTTTAATGTGGATTGATAGACTTCGAACCCGCTCAGTGTGGCGTCGATGTTCTGAAGCTGCTCAAGGGAACTGAACTGGGCCAGTTGCGCCGTGAACTCGGTGCTATCCGATGGATTCAGCGGATCCTGGTTCTTCAGTTGGGCCACCAGCAGCGTCAGAAAATCGTTTTTCCCCATCACGCTGTTATCCTGCGTTTTGGGAGTGCTGGCTTGACTGTAGACATCGGATACACTCATGACTGTCATTGTCCTTCACCTCCGTGAAAAATAGTGTCGGCGCGATGGTCACCCGCTTTTTGATCAGGCGAAATAATTGACTCCATCACGGTGGGACTGATCATCGTCGGAATCGTTGACGCTCCCCCGATTCAATGCTTCCGGGTTCCTGCCATTCGGCTGCCGCCGACCGTTCTGAGATGAATGATGTTTGAACATCTGAGCGAATTGTTCGCGGCTGTGCTGTTGATTCGCATCCGGATTGACCATGACCTCGAATTTGTCGATGGTCAGTCCCTGGCTCTGCAGTTCCGATTTCAAATGATGCAGATGGGTTTCTATAATCTCCTTCACCATCGGCCGATCCGTCATGATGCGCACCACCAGTTGTTCCTTGTCGGCGGCGATATTCATCTGCACATTACCGAGGAATTCAGGTTTCAGTCGAATCTGTATTTCGGAGCGGCCATGGATGGAACGCAGGGCGGCTTTGTCTACGATTTGATCCATCACCGCGGTCTGGAATGGTTTTGACGCAGGCGCTTCCGGCCTTGCCGATGCTGCGGCCTGACCGGTGGTTGACTTCAGTGCCATATTTGTCGATTGATCTCCTGACAGTGCTTTAGCGGTGTCCTGAAAAGACAGGTGGGCTTTGTTCTGGTCAGAAACGGTGCTTTTCACGGAATCCGATGACTGGCCTTGCTGCAATTCCTCTTCAGTGATATCCGCCAACTCGACTCGCGGGGTAGGGTTGTGCTTGTCTTTGCCTTGGAAATCGGCGGCATCATCACTGGACGAAGCCGCTTTTTGATCCGTAACCAGCGCCGCCATGGATTCCGGGTCCCTGGTTTGGCCGGCAATGTTCGG
>JAHLLR010000167.1 GCA_020444075.1 Deltaproteobacteria bacterium | reverse complement strand
CCACCGATTCCGCTGCATTGTGACCACCCATTCCGCTGGATAGTGACCACTTTTTTACCGGGTGAACCGACGCTGGATCAATTGACCTTTTTTACGATACTCCTTCCCATTTCATTTTTGGGAAGGATTATGGCCAAGGATCGATTATCCATGCGAAAATTCAAAGAAGTGTTGAGGCTCCAGTACGACCACCACCTGACCAACCGTAAGATCGCCAAGAGCTGCTCCATGTCCCATGTCACCGTGGACAAGTATCTCGATCTGTCGCAACAGGCCGATATTACCTGGCCCCTGCCCGACGACATCAACGACAGTCAACTCGAACAACGCCTTTATGCAAAGGTTCCGCGCCCGGCTTCCGACAAACCGGTCATGCCGTCCATGCAGGATCTTTTTCAGGGGCTGAAGAAGAAGCACGTCACCCTGCAACTGCTGTGGTACGAATACAAGCAGGGCAACCCGGACGGTTACCCAGCATCTGGTCAGGGAAATTATGCAACGACGTTCTCATCCGGAGCAGGGCTTCAGGTCCTGTCTGGGGGTAATGCGTCTGGCCAAACGATACAGCCCCCAGCGACTTGAACAGGCCTGTGAACGGGCGGTGGCGATCGGTGCATATACATATAAAAATGTCGAATCGATCCTCAAGAGCGGGCTTGACCAGCAACCGCTGACGCCGGTGGGAAACCGCCGTGCCGCCGTTCACCCCAATATCAGAGGACCGCGTTATTACCAGACAAAGGAGGATAAGCCGTGCTGACGCAACAAACCCTGGACAAGCTGTACGACATGAAACTGACGGCCATGGCCGAAGCTTTTTCTCAGCAGATGGGGCAGCCGGACTTGGGAGAACTGAGTTTTGAGGACCTTCTCGGCCACCAGGTTATATGCTTTACCAACAAAGATAATGTTGTAAACCCGGCTTGTATTGTTATTTTTCACCATACAAGGCGGGGATCCATAAGTTTCAAATAGTTATAGATAGCGCTAAAGCTTCACTACGTGCCCCGCCTGCGCGGGAATGACACATCGGGGACTTTTTACGAGGCCATCAGATTTTTTATCGATATGATTCTCCGCCACCACAAAAAACGAATTGAAAACTCCCGTGGTTTCAATTATTGTCGCTACCCGCAATTCGGCGCCAGGTTGTGCCATCGACTTGCTTCTTTTTCCTGATCTCCACTTTTCAAACGATGCTTGTGCGTGGCTGCCGAATCCGATCCGATTTAGACGAGTTGATGATCGAATACAATGTCGGTGTTGTCGAAGTTGCCGCTAAAATGAGAAAGAGTTGGACGTTGAATCGATTTCGTCCAGGAGATGACTGGCTTGGTTAAATATATCTGCGTCTGGATCCTGGGTATTCTCCTCCCGGCCCTCCTTCCCGGTTTAGGCTACGGCCGACCGATTGAGATGCCGATTACCATCGATTACCCTTTCCTTCGCTCCCTTGTGATCTCCGCGGCCTTTACCGGCCCGCAGAATACGGCGCTGCTCGTCGACCGGGCCGAGGGGTGCCGCAGGGTGGTGGTATCGGAGCCGCAATTTTTTCCGGAGGGGGATTTTGTCCGCCTGGAGACCAAAGTCGACATTCGTCTGGGCGCGCTTTTGGGTAAAAAATGCCGCTTCAAAATCCACTGGGACGGCTATGTCAGCCTTGTACTGAATCCACGGATCGATCCGGCCCTCTGGCGTCTGGGCTTCTCCGTGGTCGATTCCCAGGTCTATGACAGCCAGCACAAGCCGGCATGGATCGTCGGGCTGATCTGGAAAATGATCCGGGGGAAGGTCTTCGACTACCTGAGCGCGATCACGGTGGATCTGGGGCCCCCGGTCCAGGAGTTGAAGGCCCTGCTGCCCGAGGTGTTGCCGACGCACACATCGGAAACGGTCAAACGCTTCGTCGACGGCCTGCATCCGGGCAGGATCCGGGTGGAATCGGACGCCATCAGGATTCCCCTCCTGTCCGAGCTGGAAGAGGTCCCGACAAACGAGGCCGCCGTCCCCGAGGTGCTGGACGAAGCGGCGCTCGGCCGCCTGACCCGCCAGTGGGAGGATTGGGATATCTTCCTGGTCTATCTGCTGACCTCCCTGCGAAGTGCGCCGCTTTCGGCCGAAGACAGAGCCATCCTCTTCACCGCCCTCCTGGAGGCGCGCTACGGCTTCGTCAGGGAACTTGATTCCGGCTCCCTCACCGATCAATTCGTCCAGGAACAGTTCCTCACTGCCTGGACCGCCGTTGCACCCGTCTTTCGGAGCCAGCGGGAACGTGAAACCACCACCGGCAAGCTCCTCGGCTATCTATCGTTCTTCACGGCCACGGACGCCCTGAAAAGCCTGCAGGCCATCGGTCCCTCCCTGGGACTGGAGATCAGTCGCAACGGACTGATCCGGCTGGCCGGGCTCATGGCCGACGAACGAACCTTCACGTGGGCCTACGGCGCCGAGGTCGATGCGGACCTGAGAAAGACCTTCGACCTCGGGAGTGCCCCGGAGATCCCGGCCGAGCCCGCGGAGGACGCACCCTCGCCGGAAGGCCTGAACGTTACGCGGTTCGAGCGCCTGCTTAAGCGCCTGTTGTCAGGCCTTGTCCCCATCTGCTGGGCCGCCGGCGAACCATCCGAAGCCTCCCTCGACAAGTGGCTCGTTTCCCGGGACAACGTCGACGCCTACATCCCGGCCGTCCAGCAGATACTGGCCGACGCCGCCCAAAAGGCGTTGCAGCGATCCGATGCCGAGGAACAGCAGGCGTTCTTCCGCGCGGCCGTCATGGCCACGGCATGGCAGGAGAGCTGCTGGCGCCAGTTTCATGTGCAAAATGGGCAGCTCACCTATCTTCGCTCCTACAACGGCACTTCGGTGGGCCTCATGCAGATCAACGAGCGGGTCTGGCGCGGGCTGTACCAGCTCGATGCCCTACGCTGGAACATCCACTACAATGTCGCGGCCGGGTGCGACATCATGAACCTCTATCACACCCGGTATATCCTCAAAAAGCAGGCCATGTTCCTGCGGGACGGCCAGCCCGATCCCGAATTGGTTCCGCGAGTCCTCTACGCCATGTATAACGGCGGCCCGGGCGAGCTGAGAAAGTTCCTGGCGCGGCACGGCCAGGGAAATTACTACACCAGCGACGATCTTTTCTGGGAAAAGTACCAGTGGGTCGAGGCCCATGACTGGGACAAGGTTAAGATCTGCCTGTTCGGCGAGGAATAGGCGGTGGGTGACTTGGTGGCTTGGGGTCGGACCAAGCCGGATGATCGATTGTCATTGAAGGAAACCGGCTGTCGATAAAGGCCAGAAGAAATGCGGAGTGTCTGGTTTGCAGGCCCAGTTCGGGTGGGACGCTTCCCAAAAAACGAATTGAAAAGCCCCGTGGTTTCAACTAATGTGGGCACCTGCGGTTCGGCGCCGATCT
>JAHLLR010000046.1 GCA_020444075.1 Deltaproteobacteria bacterium | reverse complement strand
TAAATCATCAGATTAAACAAATACCCCACGATCAGAATCCCGCAGGTCACCACGGCGATGAATACAGCGATCAATTGCGGCTTGAGTACTTTTCTGAGAATTATCATCTCAGGCAGGCTCAGGGCAATCACCGACATCATGAAAGCCAGTACGGTGCCTAAAGCAGCTCCCTTGCCCAGAAGGGCCTCCACTACCGGAATGATTCCGGCGGCATTGGAATACATGGGCACTCCCAAACCGACGGCCGCCGGGACGGCCCACCAGGCGCCCTTGCCCATTATCGCGGCCAAGAATCCCTCCGGCACATAGCCGTGGATCCCGGCGCCGACGGCGATGCCGATAATCATGTAGATCCAGACCTTGCCGACGATCTCCTTGACAGCCTCCCAGCCGGCGATTATCCGGTCCCGCCACATCAGTTTGATTTGGGGTGCCGCAGCCGAATCAACATTGAGTTTGACCACCCACTCCTCGATATATTTTTCCAGATGCAGACGACCGATCACCCAGCCCGCCATAATGGCGATGGTCAATCCCGTAGCCATGTAAATGCCGGCCACCTTCCACCCCAGCAAGCCGTACAACAGTCCCACGGCGATCTCATTGACCAGGGGGGCGGCAATCAGAAAAGAGAAAGTCACCCCCAGCGGCACACCGGCGGTCACAAATCCGATGAACAGCGGCACGGCCGAGCACGAACAAAACGGGGTGACGATGCCCAGCGACGCCGCCATGATATTGCCCACGAATTCACTTTTTCCTGACAATATGTCCCGTGTGCGTTCAGGGGTGAAAAACGTTCGGATGATGCCCACGCCGAATACCACCAGCACCAGCAGCATCATTACCTTGGGGGTGTCGTAAAAGAAGAATTCCAATGCTGCACCCAGATGAGTACCCTTGCCGATATTAAACAGCGAGTAGGTCAAAAACCTGGAGAACTGCGGCAATAGGCCATACACCAACCACCAGAGGTACACGCCGCTGACCCCTAACAATAATTGGAGCCACATGGCGTCCCGGAAGTATGGTCTCTTATCGCCTCGAGCCACCGAATAACCGCCCGTTTTTTCATCGTTTCGTTTCATGCATATCTCCATCGTTACTGCCAGAATGAGGCTGTCCCCAACCTCCGGTCTTCTTATTTTGTCAACCAGTCGATGACGTCATCTTTCTTTGGAATCTTTCCCACGCTTTTAACCTCGCCGTCCACCACCACCGCCGGAGTACCGAACACCCCGTAGCCGGCGATCGCCATGACATCGGTGACCTTTTCCACACTGGCCTCAACGCCGGCAGCGGCCACGGCCTCCTTGACGATTTGTTCAGTCTGCTTACACTTGGCGCAACCGGGCCCCAATACTTTGATCTCCATTTGTTTTCTCCTTCCGATGACGGTGGTTTGAATACTCTCCGCAGCGAGCCACGGATCCTTTACGCATTCTCAAATCGACGGTACCGATTCTATATATCGCTATTTAATGATATAACAGGGATAAAAAAAATCAGTTCTTGTTCAAGATTTCGAACCGGTCGATGAATGCCGTTTTTTCGACAACGTCCGATATTTCCGGCTCCTCGTTAAGCCAGTGACGCAAATTGCCGAGCAGAGACGCGGCAAAGGGGCTCTGGCGCCCGTCGGTCAGCGTGTAGTTTACCCACAACCCATCCTTGTGGTATGCCACCAACCCTGCGTCTTCCAATATCTTTAAATGCTTGCTGGTCGTGGACTGGGCGGCGCCGAGGGCGGTCTGTAGTTCGCAGACGCACATCATGCGCCGCTCCAGAATTTTCAGGATTTTGACCCGGGTGGGGTCGGAAACGGCCTTCATGACCCGGATGAACTCTTTCATATCTCCTCCATATCGTTATATTGGAATATATGGGTTCGATCCGAGCATGTCAACCCACAAATTGGAACAATATAAAAAAAGGCGCTGCCGGCCACCGAATATCGGTGGCCGGCAGCGCCTTTTTTCAAAGCGGTCTCGAATCGAAAAGGGTTACGCGCAATACAGGGTGTCCAACTCACCAAACAAACCGGTCCGGGCATCGTTGAACGCGGTCATTCGCTGGTTGGCCTTGCCAACTTCCCCCTGGTTGACGAGTTCGACAATCTCACGCGCCAGCCGGTGAAGCTCCTCGTGATGCCTGCCGGCTTCGGCGAATCCCGGCAGATCGGCCAGGGTTTGTCCCGCCTGGCTGAAGTACCATCGTCCCAGATCGCAGCTTTTATGATCGGGAACATCCTTCGGGGAAATTTTTATATCCCCTTTGATAGCCGCGGTGAGCCGTTCAAGCCACGCCATGTGCGCTTTTTTTACTTCGGCAATGTCGAATTTGGGGGGACTCAGGTGAAAATACTCCACCACGTCGTGAAGCTTCTCCGCAAGGTGTGAAAGTTCCCTGACATTAAAGGCCACCTCGATGCTGGTATGCGTCAGTTCGTCCGCCGAAGTCTTCACATCGGCGATATCCGCGGAGATCTCGCCGGTAACTCGCGAGCACTGGGCCACGTTCTCATTGATCTCCCCGAATCCCAGAGAAACCTCCCGTACGTTGCCGGCCACCTCTTCGGTGGATGCCAGTTGACTATCCACAGCCGTGGCGATGGTGGCGACGATGTCGTTCACCTGGTTGATTACCTTGGAAATATGCTGCATTTCACCGACGGTTTCATCGGTCGAATGCTGGATGCCGTCGATCTTGGCCTTGATTTCGTGGGTAGCCTGGGCTGTCTGGCGAGCCAACGCTTTGATTTCATTGGCCACCACAGCAAACCCCTTCCCTGCCTCACCGGCGCGCGCCGCCTCGATGGTGGCGTTGAGCGCCAGCAGATTGGTCTGCTCGGAAATCTCCGTAATCACTTCAGTCACCTTGCTGATGGCATCGGCGGCACTGCCCAGGTCATTCATCTTCGCGGATGCCTGGTCTGCCTGAACCACGGCACTATCCGCAATGGTTCTGGCCTTTTCCGAATGCCCGGCGATCGTTTTGATGGTTTCCGTGGTGCCGGCCACCGTCTCCGCCACCATAGACACGTTGGTGGTAGCCTCTTCACTGGCCGCGGATACGCTGCTCATGCTCGCGCTCATCTCCTCGGCCGCCGTTGCCACCGTGTTTGATTTTGCGGCGGTGAGGTCCGCCCCCCGGGCCATACGCTCTGATATCCGGGTCATTTCCCCCGATGAAAAGTGGAGCGTGTCCACGCTGTTCACCACCCGCCTGAGCATGCGCTCCATCCTCGTCACCAGCCGGTTCAAGGCAGCCACCAGCAACCCG
This sequence comes from Deltaproteobacteria bacterium, assembly GCA_020444075.1. Classification (GTDB taxonomy): domain Bacteria; phylum Desulfobacterota; class Desulfobacteria; order Desulfobacterales; family Desulfosarcinaceae; genus Desulfosarcina. Next base: position 39,553 of record JAHLLR010000046.1, on the reverse strand, counting down.
ATTTCATCCTTTTGATCGATTTTTAAATGGTGGGTAAAATCGCCTTCAGACATCTGTTGCGCCAGTTTCACCACCTGCTTGATGGGACGGGTGATATTGCGGGTACTCACGAACCCGAGCAACAAGGCCAGCAGGACCCCTGCGGCAATGCCCACCAGCATGGATGTGTTGGCCATGGCCATGGCCTGCCGGGCCTCCTGGTTCACCGATTCGATAGACGCCTTGACCCCCGTCTCCAGGTCCTTGAGGCGAGAGATGATATTTTCACCGATCTGGCTGGCCTCCGCCCCCAATTGGTCCAGCAGTGCATAATCATATGGCTCTGCCGAAATTTTCTTGGTGATCAGATCCGCCAGTATTTTAAAGGTTGCGTGAAAGGAGGCGTCGTAGAATTGAAGTGCATCCGTTACCACCTGTTGCAGCCGTTCATCTTTGGCCGCCTGGATGACTCCGGCGTCCGTCTCCCCCCCTTTTAAAATGGCGTTGCCCAGGGCGTTGAATTTTAGGGCGATCTTTTCGTGCTCGCGCCAAGTGGCCTCGACCTCGTCCGGCCATTGTGCTGCTTCCAGGCTCTTGAACAACTGCAGGTCGTTGGCCACCGCCATCTTCATCTCCATGGCCGCATAGATCAACGGACCCGACTCGGTGGTGGCCTGAAGTTTGGTGCTCACGTTGCGCATGCCGAAGAGCCCCACCAGGCCAACGACTACCAGAATCAGTGTGATGCATGAAAAGTAAATCATCTGTTTGACGAGTAATGGCAGATTTCTGAACATATTTGGGGGACTCCGTAATCACTGAAAAAGTTGTGAATCCGGCGCCCAAAGGGCGCAGGAAAACCAGACCAGACACATCTGTTCGATAAGGTTATCGACCTAGGTGGGATATTCTTTAATTGTAAGATCGAATGGGGAGCCTACCCGTTGGTGTGACGGCTGGCGGGGGTGAGCGGCTTCAGCCATCTCGACCACCGGCGAAGCGGACGGAACATGAAAAAACGAATCAGCCGGCTGAACCCACCCATGACCCGGCCGATTTCTTTTTCCACGGACGGTTCCACGCGGCAGAAGGAGATGATGCAGCGCTCCGGCCGCAGGTTGTCGGGGAAAAGGCATGGCCCGGTGCCGTTTTCAAGGAAAATGCAGTCTGAAGGGAAAAAGCTTTCTCGGGTAAGGCAAGTCGCCATGGCGTCTTCAACCGCCGGCGCCATGGCGAGAATGTACACCAGATCCCACTCGGTGATGATATCGGCGGGATGGATGTTCCGGCAGCAAAGGCCCTGGCAGGCCATGCAATTAGCCAATAGGGGAATGCCTTTTTTTGTCAGGGTCTCCTGGGCATCCTGGATGTCCCGGCAGATGGCCAACAGCGTCTTGCGCTCATCGGCATCCAAACCCTCGATTCTCTTTCGAGCCGCCCTAAAGCTGTACGTGAGTCCCATTTATATAAACCGTTTCATCATTTCATCAATCATCCCATCCACATTATCCGGGGTGATATCGTGCTGCGCGCAGAAGGCATCTACCTTGGCCAGCCTTTTGGGGCTGTCCATATCGACCAGGCGGGTAAAGATGCCCAGGCGCCGGCCCACCTGGAAGCGGCACTGGTCCTGGGGCGACAGGGCGAGGAACCGGTCCAGCACCGCCAGGATATCGGATTTGGCTTCGGGGAGGCGGCCCCGAACCTCTTCGAACAGGTTAAGGATGTGATCACTGACGATCATGCTGCTGATGCCGTTCAGGCTCTCGATGAACAACCGGATCTCGCGGCCCATATCGATATCGTTCAATTTGACAAACCGCCCGGAACGATGTTCCTCGGCCAGGGGTATCCCGTCGGGAATGGCCAGCGTGCGCAGGCGGATGAAATCCGGGTTGATCCGGTTCAGGGCGTCGGCGGTTTCCAACGCATGGTCCCGGGACAGGTCCTTTCCCCCCAGACCCGGCATTACATATTCAGACAATTCGATACCGGCCTTTTTCACTTTCCTGCCGGCCTTGATCTGGGTGAGCTTGTCCACCCCTTTGCGAACCATCTTGAGTACTGCGTCCGAACCGGACTCGAGACCAATGTGGATGCGGTTCAGTCCCGCCTCCCGCATCCGCCTCAGGTCGTCGTCACTGATGCGGGCAATCGTGTGCGAACGGGCGTAGGAGGTGACGCGGTCGACCCGGGGAAACCGCAATCGGAGGTGACGCAAAATACGGATCAGCCGGTCGGGCTTGACGACCAGGCTGTTGGCGTCCTGCAGAAAAATGGATTGCATGCCGCCGGCATACCAATGCAGTGCGGCTCCGAAGGACTGATGCTCGTGAACGGGGAGGCCCTGCATCAACTCACTGATATCCTGACGCGAAATCTGCCCGGATCCGTCGGCGAGCCCTTTCAGCGTCTTCACGTGCCGGTGGACCGCATCGATATCGTCGATAACATGGGCTTCGGAGCGAACGGAAAAGCGGGCTCCCTTGTAAACCGGGCAAAAAGCGCAGTGGTTCCAGGGACAGTTGCGGGTTACCCGGACCAGCAGGCTGCCGGCTTCGCTGGGCGGCCGGATGGGACCCTGTTCGAACCCGTGGTATCGATGCTTATCATGGTTGCGCTGGGCCATCGTCGCCGGTCTCCTGTCCGAAAGCGGTTGACCTTTTTGTATACCTTTCATCGATTCAAAAATAAACCCCCTTTGACAAGCAACGATGGCATGCCTTATGGTAGGCATCCGATAAATACTGAATACTGAAAGCACCGGGGAATGCTAAAAAAACTGGGTTTGATCATATTTGCCCTGATTTTCGTGGGGGTCTGCACTGCCGGAGTGCTGTACATGCATCTCATGTCCTGGGCGGATCGCCCGGTTGGAACGGCTGCCCTGGAGAAACTGTTCACCGTTTACCCGGGCCAGGGCCTTAAGCAGACGGCCGATGCCCTCCAGCAGGAAGGCCTGGTTTCGGATGCCCTTCGTTTCACGATCCTGGCCAGGCTCGACAAGAAGGACAAACTGCTCAAGGCCGGGGAATACTTTTTTTCGACCACCATGACGCCAAAGGAAATTCTGGGACAGATGGTAGAGGGCCGAGTACACCTGTATCGGCTCACCATCCCGGAAGGATACAACCTGGTTCAAATCGCCGCAGCGGTCGCAGCTGCAGGCCTGGAATCGGAGAAAAACTTTCTCGATGCCACCCGCGATCCGGAAATAGCCAGAAACCTCGGCATCGACGCCGATACCCTGGAAGGGTATCTGTTCCCGGACACTTATTATTTTCCACGGGGGCTGGACAGCGCCACCATTATCGCCACAATGGTCAAACAGTTCAGGGCCGCCTTTAAGCCGGCCTGGGATCAGCAGGCAGAAGCGCAGGGGATGACCGTTCATGAAGTCGTCACCCTGGCCTCCATCATCGAAAAAGAGACCGGCGCCCCCGAAGAGCGCCCGCTGATATCCTCGGTCTTTCACAACCGGCTGAAAAAAGGCATGCGCCTGGAAACCGATCCCACGGTGATCTATGGCATTCCCGATTTCGACGGCAACATCAAACGCCGGCACCTGGAAACCCACACGCCTTACAACACCTATAAAATCAAAGGGCTCCCTCCCGGCCCCATAGCCAGCCCGGGAGCCCTTGCCATGGAAGCGGCCCTTTTTCCCGCCCAAAGCGACTACCTCTATTTCGTCTCGAAAAAAGATGGGACCCATCAGTTCTCCACCACCATCCAGGAACACAATGCAGCAGTAAAAAAGTACCAGCTGAGGAAACGCAAACGTTGAAAAAACCGACGGGAAAGCTAAGGTCGGGTTTTACTACGGGCGCGGCAGCGGCAGCGGCCGCCAAGGCAGCCCTTCAGCTGCTGCTTACCGGTCAGACCCCGACGCGGGTGGAAATCACTTTCTTGACCGGTGAAACCACGACGATCGCGGTTCACCAGTGCCGGTTGGTGGAACCTGGCAAGGCGCGCTGCACGGTGATCAAGGATGCCGGAGACGACCCGGACATCACCCACGGCGCCGAAATCGGTGCCGAGGTCACCCTGGAAAAACGATCGGACAGGGGGCCTGTCCGAATCACCGGCGGAACAGGAGTCGGCGTGGTGACCAAGCCCGGCCTCGAAATTCCCCCGGGACGTGCGGCAATTACTTCGGGACCTGTCACCATGATCACCAACAGCATCAATGCGCTGCTCGACGCCCATTCCACCGATGCGGGCATCCACATCGAGGTATTTGTTCCCGAAGGCGAGCGGCTGGCCCAAAAAACCCTCAACGCCAGACTGGGAATCCTCGGCGGCCTGTCCATCCTGGGCACCACCGGCATTGTCCGCCCCATGTCCCACGAAGCCTATGTAGCCACCATCGAAAAATCCATGGATGTGGCCCGGGCAGCCGGGTTGACGCACCTGGTGCTGACCACCGGCAGGCGCAGCGAACGCTTTGCCCAGAAACGCTGGCCAATGCTGGCCGAGGAGGCTTTCATTCAAATCGGTGATTTCTTCCGGGCAGGCATGGCCGCAGCAGCACAACGCGGATTTTCATCGGTAACCCTGGCCGTCTTTTTCGGTAAGGCAGTAAAGATGGCCCGGAACATCCCTCACACCCATGCGGCAAAATCCGAATTGACCTTGGAAACCCTCGCGCGCTGGACCTTTGAGCACACCGGCAATCCGGCGCTGGCTCGCCGGATTGCCGCCGCCAACACCGCCCGACACGCCTTTGACCCGCTCAAGGAAAGCGCCCTGCCGGTGATCGCCCACGTAGCCGGGGAGGCCAAACGCTGCGCGGTGGGGTTTTCTGAAAACAAAGTCCGCGTCCGCTGTGTTATTTTTGATTACGACGGTACCCCAGCAGTTGACACACAACCGGATTGGGGCTAGGGTGGCGACGCATTCATGCATGAGCCCGGATGGCGGAAATCTAAATTTGTTTTTTCCCTTTTTTGAAATTTGAATATAATTTGGAATTTATTTGAAATTTGAGATTTGTTATTTGATGGTAAAATTTGGTGTTCGGAATTATTCGCTTTCCAGTTTATCCGAGCCAGAAATAAAAAGGATACCACGTGGCCCCACCAGTCACCATCATCGGCATGGGAGTCTCCCCCGATGACCTCACCCTCCGACAACGATCAATCATCGAGGCGGCCGATATTCTTGTGGGCGGGAAACGGCTCATTGATCACTTCGGAAATCTGGCCTGCCAACGGCGGGGGGTTGACAGGGATCTTGACGGACTGGGCGATTTTCTCCAGGAGAAGATGCCCGACAACACCATCGTGGTTCTCACCTCGGGCGACCCCCTGTTCTACGGCATCGGCGCTTTCCTGGTTCGCCGCCTGGGTGCCGATCAGGTGCACATCCTGCCCAACGTCTGCACCGTGGCGGCCGGTTTTGCGCGCCTGGGCGAACCCTGGCAGGACGTCCGCGTCGTGAGCCTGCATGGCCGCAACCGCACCGGCGAACTGCTGCGGCACCTGGCCGGCGGCGATACGGTGGCCGTCTATACGGACCCGACCCACGGCCCTGCGTGGCTGGCGGGCCTTCTGGAGGAAAATGCGTTTTCGGATGTCGGCATGTGCGTTCTGGAACGGCTGGGTATGCCGGACGAACGGATCACCCGGACCACGCCGGCGGAAGCGCGGGCCATGACTTTTTCCGATCTGAATCTGGTGGTCCTGAAACCCGATCCCGTTCGGCAGACCGCCCCGAGCCTGTTTTCCGGCATGCCCGACCATCGCTTCGCCCATGAAGCGGGTCTGATCACCAAAGCTGAAGTCCGGGCCGTAAGCCTGTCCCGGCTGCGCCTGTTCGACCGGGCGGTCTTCTGGGACCTGGGTGCCGGCAGCGGTTCGGTATCCATCGAAGCAGGGCTGACCGTCACCCGTGGAGAAATCTACGCCGTGGAGCAAAAGGAGCGGCGGATCCGACATATCCATGAAAACCGCTCGCGCTTCGGCATCGGCAACTTGCAGGTCATCCAGGCCCGCCTGCCGGAAGGGACGACCGACCTGCCCTCCCCGGACCGGGTGTTTATCGGCGGCGGTGGCAACGCCCTGACCGACATTATCCGTTCGGCTGCCCAGCGCCTGAAACCGTCTGGCATTATCGTGATCAACACGGTCCTGATCGACAACCTCACCACGGCCGTGCATTCCCTGGAAGACCTCGGTTTTGACGTGGACATGGTTCAGATCCAGGTGAGCCGGGCAACCCCCATGCCCTTCAGCCACCGTCTGGAAGCGGCCAACCCCGTATGGATCATCACCGGCAGCCGCCCCTGACGCGCCCAAAGAAAGCAACCATCGTGACTCACGCATCCGCCCTTATCAATTCAGACCCAACGGCCCTGAACCCCATCATCTTCTGCGGCGCCGGCCCCGGCGACCCGGATCTGATCACGGTAAAGGGCCAGCAGGCCCTTGCAGCAGCCGACCTGGTCGTTTACGCCGGCTCCCTGGTGCCCGAGGCCCTGCTCAAATGGACCCGGCCGGAGTGCCGCCACCTGAGCAGCGCCGGCCTGCACCTGGACGAAATGGTTTCGACCATGGCCGACGCCTGGCAGGCGGGCCGGAAAGTCGTGCGCCTGCACACCGGCGACCCCTGTCTCTACGGGGCCATTTTCGAACAGATGGCCCAACTGTCGCAGCGCGACATTCCCTATACGGTAATCCCGGGTGTCACCGCCGCCTTTGCCGCCGCCGCGGCCCTGGGCGTCGAATATACTCTGCCGGAGATTTCCCAGACCCTGATTCTCACCCGCATGGCCGGCCGGACGCCGGTGCCGGAAAGCGAAAGCTTGGCATCCCTGGCCGCCCACCGGACCACCATGGCGATATACCTGAGCATCTCCATGGTCGACGAGATGACGCGAATCCTGTCGAAGGCCTATGGAACTGACGGGGCTTGTGCGGTGGTTTACCGGGCCAGCCAGCCCGATCAGAAAATTATCTGGACCACCGCCGGCCAGTTGGCCGAAACCGTCAAAAAAGAAAAGATCACCCGTACGGCCCTGGTGGTCGTCGGACGCGTGCTGGATGTAAGCCTCGAGGCCCTGGTTCACCGCTCCAGACTCTACGACCGCCACTTTGCCCACGGCTACCGTGAGGCGGAAAACCACCAGTGAAGTCGACCGCCCAAGAGCGCACCGCCATCTGGGCACTGACCCCCAACGGCGCCCGGCTGGCCCGGATCATCGCCGAAGAGATGCCCGGCATTACCCTGTTTCTATCGGACAAACTGAAAGCGACCATCGACGGCGCAATCCGCTTTGCCCGGTTGAAAGATGAAGTCCACCGGCAATTCGCCAGGTTCCCCCGCCACATCTTCATTATGGCCACGGGCATCGTGGTACGCAGCATCGCTGATCACCTGGCCCACAAGACCACGGATCCGGCTGTCGTGGTCTGCGACGAGGCCGGACAATTTGCCATCAGCCTCGTTTCCGGCCACATCGGCGGGGCCAACGCCCTGGCCCGGGAAACTGCCCGGGCCACCGGCGGCCTACCGGTGATCACCACGGCCACCGATGTCAACCGGGTGCCGGCCATCGATGTCATCGCCGTGGAAAACCAACTGACCATCGAAAATCCCGATGCGATTAAAAATGTCAACATGGCCCTGCTCACCGGCAACCCGATCTTCATCCACGATCCCTTTGGGAAGGTGGCCCCCCGGCTGCCCGAAGGCCAGATAATCCCGACTGCCGTAAATGCATTCTGGCAGAACGATGCCGGTATTTTTGTGGATTACCTGCGTCTTGACCTGCCCCCCCATGTGCTGGTATTGCGACCCGGATCATTGGTGGCCGGAATGGGATGCAATCGAGGCACCGATGCTGCGGAAATGCGGGACCTGCTGGTGGAAACGTTCAGAACCCACAACCTGGCCATTTCCAGCCTGCGCGCCCTGGCCACAGTGGATCTGAAAGCCGACGAACCCGGTCTGCTGGCTCTGGCCGCGTCCTTGAACCTGAAGATAACGATATTCAACCGTAACCGGCTCAGCAGGGTGGAGCAGGTGCCCACCCCGTCGACCGTGGTGGAAAAACACATAGGAGTCAAAAGCGTATGCGAAGCCGCAGCCCTGCTGGCGACACACCGGGGACGACTGATCGTTCCCAAACAGAAGACGGCCAACGTCACCGTGGCGGTGGCCGCCGACGGCTATATATCGTCGGCATCGGACCCGGCGGACCGGAGCACCTGAGCCAGCGCGCCGCCCGTGTCCTGGAAACCGTCGATGCCGTTGCCGGGTACACCACCTACATCGACCTGATCCGGCCGCTGATCACCGGCAAGCAGATCGTCAGCACCGCCATGAAAAAAGAGGTTGACCGGGTATCGGCGGCCCTGGACCTGGCCCTGTCGGGCACCACATGTGCCGTGGTTTCCAGCGGGGATCCGGGAGTCTACGCCATGGCCGGCCTGGTGCTGGAAATGTGCCGGGAGCGGGCCATTGCCATCGGCGGTTCCGAAAGAGCTGAAGATTCGGACCGACTGCTTGTCGAGGTGGTGCCCGGCATCCCCGCCCTGTGCGCCGGCGCGTCGCTTCTGGGGGCACCGTTAACCCATGATTTTGCCGCCATATCCTTAAGCGATCTGCTCACGCCCTGGAAGACCATCGAAACCCGGGTGGACGCAGCGGCCCGGGCCGATTTTGTCATTGTCATCTACAACCCCAAGAGCCGGCGCCGGGCCGATCACCTGGCCCGCGCCCAACAGATCATCCTGAGGCACCGCGACCCGGCCACCCCGGTGGGTATCGTCACCGGCGCCATGCGGGAGAACCAGCGGGTCACGATCACCACGCTGGCGGATCTTCACCGGGGTGATGTGGATATGCAGACCATCGTTTTTGTTGGCAATTCATCCACTTTCAGTTACGACGGATTTATGATTACCCCCCGTGGGTACGCCAAAAAATATGACATCGGCACGTCGGAAACAGCAACCCCATGACATTTAAACACGGTTACATTCAGGTCTATACGGGTGACGGCAAGGGAAAAACCACTGCCGCATTAGGGTTGGCCCTGCGGGCCGCCGGCGCAGGCCTGAAAGTCTACATCGCGCAGTTCATCAAATCCGGCGACACCAGCGAAATCAAGGCCCTGTCGTGCCTGGCGGACCGGATCACCGTGGAGCAGTTCGGTCTGGGCCGGTTCATCAAGGGAAAGCCGTCGCCGGAAGACGTGGCGGCCGCTCAAAAGGGGCTGAAAGCTATCCGCGGCGCCCTGACTTCCGGCCGGTACCAGGTGGTCATCATGGAAGAAGGCAACGTGGCGGCCAAGTGCGGATTGTTCCCGGTTGAGGAGATTCTGGCGATCATGTCTCAAAAGCCCGTTGACGTGGAATTGATCATCACCGGCCGGGGAGCGGACGCGCGCGTCATCGACAACGCCGATCTGGTGACGGAAATGAAAGCCGTCAAGCACTACTACCAGGCTGGGGTGGCCGCCCGCGTTGGGATTGAGAAATAAAAGCGTTTTGAGTGTTAAGTTTAAAGTTAATATATTCTATCGTTTTCTATGAGTAATAATCGATCTGATCATCAACTTAACAGTTAAAACTATTTTCACACCACACCATTTGAAGGTGCAAAGTCGTTGGTACTTCCTGATCAAAAAATAAACCAACTTAACCCAGCCCCCGCCCCCTGCCTCGCCGTGCTGGGCACCGGTTCCGACGTCGGAAAAAGCGTCATCGCCGCCGCCCTGTGCAGGCTTTTTGCGGACCGGGGGTTGCGGGTGGCGCCCTATAAGGCGCAGAACATGTCCAACAATTCCGGGGTCACTCCGGAGGGGCTGGAAATGGGCCGGGCTCAGATCGTCCAGGCCGAGGCTGCCGGAATCGCCCCCCACGTAGACATGAACCCGATTCTGCTCAAGCCCACCAGTGACGTGGGCTCGCAGGTGGTGCTCCTGGGCGAGGCCATCGGCAACCAGACGGCCATGGATTACCATCAGAAGAAAGCCCGCCTGGTGCAGACCGCCAACGAAGCACTGGACCGCCTGCGATCCAAATACGATCTGGTGGTGATGGAAGGTGCCGGCTCCTGCGCCGAAGTGAACCTTCTGGCCCACGATATCGTCAATCTTCCCATGGCCGAATATGCCGATGCCCCGGTAATCCTGGTCGGAGATATCCACCGCGGCGGCATCTTCGCCCAGTTGGTGGGCACGTTGGACTGCCTTCCCCGCCACTTCCGCGACCGGGTGGCCGGATTCATCATCAACCGCTTCCGCGGGGATCTGCGGCTGTTCGCGGACGGGGTGCAATGGATCGAAGAAAGAACCGGACTGCCGGTATTCGGCGTGCTGCCCTGGTATGACCACATCCGCATCGACCCGGAAGACTCGGTGGTCATCGAACGCCCCGGAACCGTTGCTGTGAAAACAGATGGCATGCCCGCGGTGGCGGTGGTCCGCATCCCCCATATTTCAAACTTCACCGATTTCGACCCGCTGCGGGGGCTCGCGGGATTGACCCTCCACTTTGTGGAAACGCCCCAGGATCTCACCGCCTTTTCCGCGGTGATCCTGCCGGGATCCAAAAATACCCGCTTCGACCTGGAATGGCTTGAAACCAGCGGCTGGAGATCCCGGATCGCCGACTTCAACGCCGGCGGCGGCCACATCACCGGCATCTGCGGCGGCTATCAGATGATGGGAACCCGGGTCCACGATCCCGACGGGCTGGAAGGCCAACCGGGAGCAACTGCCGGCCTGGGCCTGTTGCCGGTGGAAACCGTGCTCCAGGCACCCAAGACCACGACCCTCAGCCGCTTTTCCTGGAACGGCATCCGGGGAACCGGTTATGAGATCCATATGGGCCAGACCCGGTTGCACGGCGGAAACCCTCTGCTGATGCTCCATGAAAGAAACGGCAAGGCCGTCAAGGACGCCGACGGGTGTACGATTGAAAATGGGCGGGCCATAGGCACCTACATGCACGGTTTGTTCGACACCCCGGCACTGATTTCCCAGTGGCTGACGACGGTAGGGATTACCGGCATTGACGTGCCGGCCGCCGGTGGTCTGGAGGCTAAAATGCAGCAATACGCCCTGCTGGCGGATCATTTCGGGCGCCATGTGGATATGGAACGGATCAGCAACCTGGTGAAGGTCAAAAATAAAAACAAATGATAAATAAATCTCAATTACCAAATTCAAAATTGATGGCCTCGTAAAAAGTCTCCGAGGTGTCATTCCCGCGGAGGCGGGTGCACGCAGTGAAGCTTTAGCGCTATCTATAACTATTTGAATCTTATGGATCCCCGTCTTCACGGGGATGACAATCAACTGTTTGTTTTGCCCTTCTTTGAGATTTGGACATTGTAATTTGAAATTTATTTGAGATTTGTTAATTGAGGTTTGATGTTTCCGGGCTATCCGGGTTAGATCTCATTCAAAATAAGAACCAATCGATAAAGATCCCTTAAAGAAGTCATCGTGACCGATACCGATAAGATTCTGGTCCTTGGCGGCTGCCGCAGCGGCAAAAGCAGCCATGCCCTGCAGCTGGCCGAAGGCATGGGCCGACGCCGGGTGTTCGTGGCCACCTGCGTGCCCCATGACGACGAGATGCAGGCCCGGGTGGCCCGGCACCGTCAGGAACGCAGCGACACCTGGAACACCTTGGAAATCCCGGTGGATCTGGCCGATGCCATCCTCGCCCACAGCCCGGCGGCGGATGTAATGCTGGTGGACTGCCTGACCCTGTGGCTGAGCAATCTGCTCATGCAGACCCAGGACGTCAGCCAGATTCGGCGACGTATCGACGGTCTGGCGGAAGCCGTTAAATCAGCCCCCTGCCCAGTGATACTGGTCTCCAACGAGGTGGGGGCCGGCATCGTTCCGGAAAACCGGCTGGCCCGCCTTTACCGGGATCTGGCCGGCTGGACCAACCAGGCCGTGGCAGCCGCCTGCAACCGGGTGGTTTGGACCGTCGCCGGCATTCCCGTAACGATCAAACCCCCTTTTCCGAACACCGCCCCATGAATGCATTCATCGCCTCGCTCCAGTTCATCACCGCCGTCCCCCTGGGTCGGCCGCGCCCCTTTGATCCAAAAGGGATTATCGTCCATTTTCCGTTGGCGGGACTGGCCATCGGCCTGGCCCTGGCCCTTTTCGACCTGGCCGCATCGGCACTTTGGCCGCCTGCCGTGGCAGGGGTGCTGGATGTAGTGCTGCTGGCGGCCGTCACCGGCGCCTTTCATCTGGACGGTCTGGCCGACACGGCGGATGGCCTGTACGGCCGCCGTGAGCGTGAAAAAGCCCTTGCCATCATGAAGGACAGCCGGGTGGGCGCCATGGGATTGGTGGCCGTGGCCTGCGTGCTGTTCGCCAAAGCCGCGGCTCTGGGGAGTATCGGGCACGGACGGTTTCTGGCACTGATGGTCGTGCCGGCCTATGCCCGCTCAGCGATGATTGTCGGCATGCGCTTGCTGCCCTATGCCCGAGGCAAGGAAGGCACCGGCAGCGCCTTTTTTGAAACCCCGCTTACGGCGACCGACTTCAAATTCGTTGCCGCGCCGGTCATCCTGTCCCTGTTTCTGGGATGGCGGGGACTCCTGCTGAACCTGTTTTTCGCCTCCACCACCGCAGCCCTGATCGCCATCTACCGCAAGAAACTGGGAGGCATCACCGGAGACCTGCTCGGCGCCATGACCGAAATCCTGGAAGCGGTCCTGTTTCTGGCAGTGTGCGTGGGAGGCGGCCCATGATCGGCGGACACGGGGGCAACATCTATCAACTGGCCCAGCAGCTGGAGTGCCGGCCATCGGAAATCAGCGACATGAGCGCCAACGTCAATCCCCTTGGCCCCATGCCGGCATTGATTGAGCACTTAAAGGGCGGTATATCATCGGCAATCGCCGCCCTGCCCGAAGTGGACGCCGGCGGCATCGTCGACGCATTTTCCCGGTTTTACGGCATCGATCCCCGACAGGTGATGGCGGGCAACGGCACGACTGAGCTCATTTACCTGATTCCCAGAGCATTAGGTGTAAAAAAAGCCCTGGTGGTGGGCCCCACCTATTCCGACTACCGGGATGCCTGCGCCATGAACCGAGTCGCCTGCGATCATCTGATCTGCCGGGAGCAGGACGATTTTGTGCCGGACATGCAGGCAATCCGAAAAGAAGCGGCAACGGCGGACCTGGTCTTTTTATGCAATCCCAACAATCCCACGGGCGCCTTGGTCAATCGGCCGCATATCGAGGCCCTGTGCCGGTCTCTTCCCGGCACGGTCTTTGTGATCGACGAATCCTATCTGCCCTTTGCACCGGTGCCGGCAGATGCCACCATGATCGGATCGGACCTTCCCAATGTCATGGTGCTCAACTCCATGTCCAAGGCCTTTCGGATCCCCGGACTGCGGATCGGCTTCGTCAAGGCCCCGGAACCGCTGATGCAGCCGCTGGCACCCTTTGCCCTGCCCTGGTCGGTAAACAGCCTGGCCCAGGCGGCCGTGCAGTGGCTCATGGACCACCCCGAACAGGTTGAACCGTTTCTTTCATCCACCCGACACATGATAGAAACGGAGAAAGGACGAATAGAAGAATATATCCACCAGAAGACTGAAGCCCGCTGCTTCCCCTCGGCCACCTCCTTTATTCTCATTCGGCTGCCGGATGGATTAAACGCACCGACGGTGTGGCGGCAGATGGCCGACAACCGCATTCTGATCCGCGACTGCAGCAACTTTTCCGGCCTGTCCGGCGCGTTCATCCGCATCTCCCTGAAAACCGAAGCGGAGAATCGCCGGGCGACCGACCTGCTAGTCCGCCTGTTCCGTACCCCCGCCGGCGAGGAGGGCCGCCATGCCGGCTGAAGCATCGGCCCTGGCCCTGACCCTGGCGGTGATCCTGGACATGCTGCTGGGCGATCCGTTGTGGCTGCCCCATCCCGTTCGCTGGATGGGCAGGGCCATCGAACGCCTGGAGCCCCGGTTTCGGGCGCTGTCCCTTCCCCCCCGGGTGTCCGGTGCGCTCATGGCAATACTTTTGGTGATGTCCGTGTGGATCATCGGATGGCTGCTGGTCACCATCGCCGCAGCCGTCCATCCTGCCGCAGGAATCCTCGTACAGGCCCTGATGATCTACACCTGCATCTCCGCACGGTCCCTGGCCGATGCCGCCCTGGCCGTGGGAAAAGCGCTCGGCGAATCGGGTCTCAGCGCTGGAAGGCAGGCCGTGTCCATGATCGTGGGCCGGGAAGTGGACCGTCTGGATGAAAAGGGGGTAACCCGCGCCGCTGTGGAAACCGTGGCCGAAAACCTGGTAGACGGGTTCGTCTCCCCACTGTTCTTTGCCGTTCTGGGTGGCGCCCCTCTGGCCATGGCCTATAAAATGGTCAACACCCTGGACTCAATGGTCGGGTACAAGAACGACCGCTACCTGCTGTTCGGCCGCTTCGCCGCCCGCATGGACGATGTCGCCAATTTCATCCCCGCACGCCTCAGCGTGCCCTTCATCGCCCTGGCCGCGCAATTGCTCAGCGGACGGGGGCGGGCCGCAATGAACACCGCCTGCCGGGACGGACGCGCCCACGCCAGTCCCAACGCCGGATACCCGGAAGCTGCTTTCGCCGGCGCCCTGGGGATGTGGATGGGCGGCCCCAACCACTACCACGGCCGGATAGTGGAGAAACCTTTTATCGGCAAAGGACTCGCCGACGCCCGGCCGGCCCATATCCATCAGGCCTGCCGGTTGATGACTGCCACCGCTTTGCTGGTCTTCATGTTTGTGGCAGCGGCAGTGCTTCTGCAACCGATGGCGGGGTAGACCAATCATGCCAGGCCAAGAGCATCCCGGGCAGCCTTTTCCGACCCTGGACACGGTGTGTAAAAACCGGTTTCCGTTTACCCTGGCCTGCCCCTCCTTTGTCTATCCGGCGGGCTATGTGGACAACGTCCGTCACCTGGCCCCATTCGTAGATCAAATCCAACTGCTCTTCTTTGAAAGCCGGACGCCGGAAAGCCTCCCGTCTCCGAAACTGATCCGGAAACTGGCAGACCTGGCCGCCAGCGAAAAACTCACCTACAATGTCCACCTGCCCTCGGATATTTATCCGGGGCATCCCGATCCCGCCGAACGCCGGCGGGCCGCCGATGTCGTTAGTCGGATCATCGCGTGCTGCGAACCGCTCACCCCTTCCACCTTTACCCTGCATCTGAATCGCAATCCGCCGGACCTTCCGGCGATGCCCGCAGCCCGGTGGCAGGAATACCTGGTTGACACGCTTTTAAGGATGATCCCGTCGAAAATGAACCGCCGGATGATCTCCGTGGAGACGCTGGACTATCCATTTGAGCTGGTAGCGCCCGTCATCGCCGAATCAAACCTGAGCGTGTGCATGGACATGGGCCATCTCATGGCGCATGGCATCGAGCTCTCGCCGTTCTTCGACAACTGGAAGGACCGCATCACCATCGTCCATCTTCACGGGGTGGACGGAGCAACCGACCACTTGCCCCTGGACCGCCTTTCCGGACATCGGATAAAAACGGTCCTGAAGATCCTGCGGTCCTTTTCAGGTGTGGTTTCTCTGGAGGTGTACGCCTACCCTGCGCTTAACGCCTCCCTGGCCCATTTGTGCCGCGAATGGGAAAAAGGTGTTTTTTCATGAATGAGAATAAAAAAATCGAGCTGCTGGCGCCCGCCGGCACGCCGGAGAAACTGGAGATCGCCGTTCATTATGGTGCCGACGCGGTCTATCTGGCCGGCAAGGACTTCAGCCTGAGGAATTTTTCCGCCAACTTTTCCCGTGAGGAGA
Organism: Deltaproteobacteria bacterium; assembly: GCA_020444075.1. Classification (GTDB taxonomy): domain Bacteria; phylum Desulfobacterota; class Desulfobacteria; order Desulfobacterales; family Desulfosarcinaceae; genus Desulfosarcina. Next base: position 23,790 of record JAHLLR010000046.1, on the reverse strand, counting down.
TGCAGGCCGCCCGCCGCCTGACCCGTGAAAAGGGCGTGCAGATGTACGTGGCCGTAAACATCTATTCACGAAACAGCGAAGCGCAGGCCATTGCCGACTACCTGAGATCACTGGAAGCCATCGAACCGGATGCCCTGATCGTCGCCGATCCGGCCATTTTCCTGCAGGCCCGGAAACTGCTCCCCCGTGTCCCTCTCCACGTGAGCACCCAGGCAAACACCACCAATACGGGAACGGCCCGATTCTGGCGGGACCTGGGCGCCGCCCGGATCAACGCGGCCCGGGAGCTGACCCTGCCAGAAATCGGTCAGATGGCGGCACAAAGCGGTATCGACGTAGAGGCCTTTGTTCACGGCGCCATGTGCATCGCGTACTCGGGACGCTGCCTGTTATCCGGTTATATGAAAAAACGGGAGAGCAACCGCGGCATGTGCTGCCAGCCCTGCCGGTTCCACTATACGCTGATGGAACAAACCCGGCCCGGCCAGTTCTTTCCTCTCGCCGAAGACCCTCGGGGGTCCTATGTATTCAACTCCAGGGACCTGTGTATGATCGAACATTTACCGGCGATGATCGATGCGGGCATCTGCTCCCTCAAGATCGAAGGCCGCATGAAAAGCATCCACTACCTGGCCGGCGTAGTGAAGGTCTATCGGGAAGCCATCGATGCCTGGTATCGGGATCCCGACGCCTATCGGGTCCGGGAACGCTGGCTGGCGGAGTTGTCTGCCATCAGCCACCGGGGTTACTGCACCGGTTTTTATTTCGGGGATCCGGACCAGACCGCGGCCAACCTGGATGACGTTATCCATCCCGGCTATACGTTTGTGGCTAAAGTGCTCGACAAGACCCCTGACGGCGGGGTCCGGGTGCTGGTGAAGAACAAGATCCTTTCAGGCGATGCGGTGGACCTGCTTTGCCCCGATGGCCCCACCCGGGAAGATACGATTCAGCGCATCGTTGACCCGCATGGGTTAACCCAATCCCAGGCCCAGCCCGGTTCCACGGTCATCCTTTACCTTGGCCGCCCGCCGGAACCCTTGGACCTGATCCGACGCCGCGAGCCTCAAGCCCCTGCGGAGCCATCATGATCATCGTGGCCGACAACCTGCGGATCACCTTGCCGGCCATCGGCCATGCCGTAGACCGGCTGGATCCCGGCCCCATCCGGAAACTGGCGGACGCCTGCCGGAACGCCGGTGCCCAGGCCATCGACATCAACAGCGGCCCGCTCTCCCGCCACCCTGAAGAAAAAATGACCTTTCTGGTCCGCACTGTTCAGGCGGCTGCCGATCTGCCCATCGTTCTGGACACCGCCAACCCGCGCGCCATGGCAGCCGGCCTGGCGGCATGCACGCAAAAAACGATGATCAACGGCGTTTCCCTGGAGCCTGAAAAACTGAAGCGGATCCTGCCCCTGGCCCGGCAGCACGATTGCGACATCATCGGCTACCTGCTGCGCCCTGACGGCCAGGTGCCCGTGGATGCCCCGGGTCGAATGGAAGCTGCCGTGGCCCTTTTCAATGAAATGCAAACCGCGGGGATATCTCCCGGGAAGATCATCATTGACCCGGTGGTGGCGCCGCTGGCCTGGCAGGACGGCAACCGCCAGAACATGGCCGTGCTGGAAGTGATCCGGACGCTGCCCGACCTGCTGGGGTTTCCCGTGCGGACCATCGCCGGCCTGTCCAACCTCACCACCGGAGCGCCGGACCCCGACACGCGGCGGCGCTACCAGCTCGCCTTCCTGCCTATGCTCGCCGCCGCCGGCGCAAGCATGATCCTGCTAAATGTCATGGATACGGAGATCATGCGTGAAGTCGAATCGTGTCGGAATATCATTGATGGCGGGATCTTTACCTGGGAACCACCTTACTCCCCGCTTCACGCAATCGGTCGCTGATAATGCCGGTCAGTTCGGTGGCCGAGTCCAGAAGATCGGCCACCCCGGTCTGGCCGTTTTCCCGGGCGTCCCGGGCCCATTTGCGGTAGTCTTCGGCGTGATGGTCGTTGTGCTGAATCCAGTGGTCCAGCAGTTTGACAAGCTTTTCTGAAAATGAAAGCGGGGCATGACTGTGGGCGTGGCCATGGTGATGGTCCTGCCCATGCTGGTGGTCATGGTCATGATCGTGATCGTGGTCATGATGATGAGACATATGCGTTCTCCTGCATGTGAGTATGCGATTGACAATTCGGTGGATGCCGCTGGCTTTTCCTCAATCTACGCCGCCCCTGAATCGAAGTCAACCACCTGAGACGCGGGTTTTTTCCAATCAGTACTTGCCTATACTGATAATGGCCGTTAAAACCATGAAAGCGAACAATGATTGGCGCCAGACACACGGAAAAAAGGAACCATGAGCAATCACCGATTTTCGGGAATCCGATCGATCATTCTGACTACCGGTCTGATCGGTCTGCTTTCGGGGGCCACGGCGGGGGTTTTTTTCGCCTTCACCCGGGACCTGCCTCAGATACGGGAATTGGAGAATTTCGAACCGTCAGCCGCCACCCGCATCTACTCGGCAGATCAGGTGCTGTTGGCCGAGATTTTTCTGGAAAAAAGGACGCCGGTGGGCATCGACCAGATTCCCCCTGACCTGAAATCCGCCCTGATCGTCACGGAAGACCGCCAGTTTTATACCCACAGCGGTATTGACCTGAAGGGTATTCTCAGAGCCGTGATCAAGGATATCCTGGCCGGCCAGTTTGTGGAAGGCGCCAGCACCATCACCCAGCAGTTGGCCAAAACACTGTTCTTATCACAAGAGAAAACGATCACCCGCAAGATCAAGGAGGCGATCCTGGCCGTTCAACTGGAACGGCGCTACACCAAGGATGAATTGCTGGCTCTTTACCTGAACCAGATCTATTTTGGCAGCGGCGCTTACGGCGTGGAATCGGCGGCACAACTGTTTTTCGGCAAATCGGCATCTCAGATGGATCTTGCCCAGTGCGCCCTTATCGCCGGCCTGCCCAAGGCGCCCTCCAGATACACCCCGCTGGTCAACCCGGATCTGGCGAAAAAACGGCGGAATCTCGTTCTGAGCATCATGCGGGACCAAAACCTCATCACCGACGGCCAGTACCAGCTGGCCATCGGTGAGCCGGTGCTGGACGCCTCGCGCGCAACGGCACCCGGATCCGCCCCGTATTTTGTGCAGTATATCAAGCCGGCACTGGAGGCGGCCATTGGCCCCAGCCTGCTGTACAAAGGCGGCCTGACGGTTCACACCACCCTGTCTCATCGCCTTCAGCAGGCTGCCGAAGAGGCGGTGGAGAACGGTCTGGCCCGCCTGCAGCAGAGAATGAATTCAAAAAAAAACACGGAAACCACCCCCCAGGGAGCGCTGGTGGCCATCGACGTCAGGACCGGGGGTATTCTGGCTATGGTGGGAGGCAGGCATTTCCCCGAGAGCGCCTTCAACCGCGCCGCCGATGCCCGACGCCAGCCGGGATCGGCGTTCAAGCCCATTATTTACGCGTTGGCCATCACCCACGGTTTCACTCAGGCCAGCCTGGTGCTTGACGCACCGGTCGTCTTCAAAGGGGGGAACACTAACGAAGACTGGCAACCGGAAAACTTTTCCAAACGCTACCAAGGGGAAATGACCCTCCGTCAGGCGCTGACCCATTCCCAGAATATTCCGGCCGTCAGATTGGTGGAAAGGCTGGGACCGTCGGCGGTGGTGCAGTTTGCCCACAGGCTGGGCATCGATTCTCCCCTTTCACCGGACCTGTCCATTGCTTTAGGGACTACCCACAGCACTCTGCTGGAACTGACCGCCGCATTCGCCGTCTTTCCCAATGGCGGCAACCATATCCCGCCTTTTGGTGTCACCGAAATTCTGGACAGAAACCATGCGCCGTTGTGGCGTGTCAGTCCGGTCATTCGGTCCGTGATGACGGAAACCGAGGCCGCCATCATGGTGGACATGCTCCGGGGGGTGGTTGATGAGGGAACGGGAAAACAGGCACGGCAGCTGAATATGCCCGTTGCCGGTAAAACCGGCACCACCAATGACTTCAAGGATGCTCTTTTCGTGGGGTTCTCACCGGCAGTGGCCGCCGGGGTGTGGGTGGGCATGGACGATTCTTCACCCCTTGGGAATAAAGAAACCGGCGCCCGGGCCGCACTTCCCGTCTGGATCGACTTCATGGCGGCCACCCGATCCGAATCCGCAGTGCTCTATTTTGATATCCCGGACAATATGAAAAAGGTGCTGATGGATCCGGTGACCGGCCGAGCGGCATCGGAGGGCGATGAAGGAGCTGTGAAAGCGCTGTTTGTCAGCGGGACGGAGCCCAAGAAGGATATTGTTGACGGCCTGCGGTAATCAGTCGTCAGTATGGTCGGGGAGGCTGATTTTTCTTTTTTCAGGATCGCTTTGCCGGCGAAAAAAAGTGGCGATATGGCCGACCAGTCCCACCATCTCGCAGGACACCGCTTTCTCTATCTGCTCGACCAGGGCCAGCTTCTTCTCTTTTTCCTTGAACTCGACGAATTTGACCTTCACCAGTTCATGGTGATCCAGGGCGTCATCCATGGCATCGGCCAACGATTGAGTATACCCTTTCTGTCCCACGAACACCACCGGTTTGAGTGGGTGCGCCACCCCCCTGAGAAATCGTTTCTGAAATCCTTTCAAACGGTCCATATGGATTCCTTTCCTATCGCCGCATGACGCGTTTGTGGATAACCGTCACTTTGGTGGATATTTCTTCGATCTGCTTTTTCACGTCGGCGACATTACTGTCCGTGCTGATTAAGATGCTCTCTATGGAATCCACGTCGGAACTCAGTTTCATGCTCGCCTGCTCGATCACCAGGATTTGTTCATTCAGGTGATACAGGAAGCCGGTCACCCCGAGCATCCAGATGGCCATGACATAATTTTTCCACTCTTTTTTCAGGTGGGCTGCAACGTTTTCCATCGTTTTTCCTTTTCCATAACCGGTCGCCGGGCGAACCGCCACCTTCTTTTTTGATACCGCAGTGATGGGGGCCACGGTACCGGTTCTGAAGATTGTTTTCAAGCAATTTATAAGTAAATTGTTTTTGGCCGGGGCCTGTGCTAAAAATGATGGCGGCCGACAACGGCGACTCATCGACCCGATCGGTCACCTGCCTGAATTGATTAGACGATCAACCCGAACCAGGGGACCACCGATGACAGATATCCAGGAGTATACCGCCAGGTTTGAAGGCAGCGACGGCACAAGCCTTTTCTACCGCAACTTTATTCCCGAAAAGGAGCGGTTTCAGGTGGTGATATCCCACGGACTGGGAGAACATTCAGGCCGCTACGGGCATGTGATCGAGGCCCTTTGCCCCATGGGCGCATCCCTGTGGATACATGACCATCGGGGCCATGGCCGGAGCCAGGGCAAACGGGGGCATGTCAACGATTTCGACGACTATGTCCAGGATCTTAAAATGCTGATGGCGTTGGCGAGAACAGATAAAACCGATCAGTTGCCGCTCCTTTTGCTGGGGCACAGCATGGGCGGTTTGATTGCGCTGTCATTTGTCCGACAGTATCCCCGGCATGTCGATGGCCTGATCGTCTCTTCTCCTCTGCTTGGCGTCCCCAAACCACCACCACCGGCGCTGAAAGCCGTTGTCCGCATCATGTCCGTCATCTGGCCGACCCTCTCTTTGGACAACCGCCTGGACCCGTCCTTCATCAGCCACGACGGTGATGAAGTTAGGGCGTATGAGCAAAGTGAACAGGTGCACTGCAAAATCAGTGCTCGCTGGTTTTCACAGTGCATGGCGGAGATCGAGGAAACCGGCGGTTCACCCGAGGCGATCACCGACCCTATTCTCATGCAGATCGCCGGAGAGGACCACCTGGTCAGCGCCCCCGCTTCCCTGGCCTACTTTGACGCATTGACAGTGGCCGACAAGACGCTTTTCAACTATGAGAGCCTGTATCACGAGATTTATAATGAAAAACGTCCCGATCGGGAAAGGGTACTGGCGGATTTGAAGCAATGGGTGGCGGCCCGCTATCTGTAGACAGCGATCAGGTATAGATCAGATTCAGATTGATCGGCGGGTATTTACTGACACCGGGCTTGGGAATCACGTGCTCAGCCCCCACGGTGAGCCAATTCACGTCGGGATTGATCTCCCGGAGTTTGCCGTCATCCGGCGGACGGGAATGATCGGTATACGCGTAGGTGGCCTGGAAGAGGCACACATTATGCCGGCCCTTGGTGGCGACGACGTAATTCTTTCTGAAGGTACGGGGAGGCATCTTCTGGGACTCGGCGATCTGCCGAACCTCGTCGTTGGAGAAACGAACCAGCGCCGCCTTGGAGACACCGCGTTCGGAAATGCGGTACAGGGCCCGGGATTCGCTGCTACCGGCATAAACAGTTGAAATGCATGGAATTCTTTTGAGGTACTGGGCAGCCACCATGGCAGCCGTCCGCCGGCCGCCCACCATAACAGGCATGCCATAATACTCGAAGAGCTTCCGCTGGGCCAGTTCAGCGTACTTATCTCCCTTTTCATAAAGATCCTTGGAGATATACCGCAGGCTCTGGGCCAGATCTTCGGCGGCATCGGCGATGGGCCAGTCGATTCTCACATGGTAGTGGGTCAGGCTGTAGCGGTTGGCCGAGCGGGTCGTGGGGTCGCGCTGAATCAACAGCGCATAATCCACCGGCAGCAGTAAATCCATGAAATCATAGAACTGAACGGAGTCCAGATATTTGTGGGTTCGATCGAACTTCTCGGGCAAGGGCAGGGCCTTGGATTCCAACAGGTTCGTTTTGGTGGGTTTGTTGACATCGAAAAATCGAATGTACTTCTTGTGGGTCGCCGGAATGACGTCCTCCACAAAAAGCACCAGGAATGTCTTCTGGCTCTCGTATTCTATGCCGGGAATCCGCGCACGAGGCTTGAGCTCCCTTTTTTCAATGAACGGATAGGGAAGGTCTCGGTCGGCAAACTGATTGTATGACTGGATGAGGGCATAATCTATCATAAACTGATCCAGTTCATCCCTGTAAAGCTCGTAATAAGAACGGCGCAGGCGATTGAACTGACTGAGTTCTTCTCTTACGCTCCAGAAGGCCACTACGATTCCCCTCGGGCGGATTGTGGTTTTTGTGATGCAGACGTTGATGACACGGATGTTATTGGTATTCTTAAATAACACGATTGCCTATAGGGGTCAACGGCTACCGGTCGTTTTTCTATTCAGTTTCTCCATCCACCGGTAGATCGTTTCCCGATACCTGATACTCAAAAAGGCCACCAGCAGGGTTACCCCGAAAACCATGGCAAATACCGCGTAGTTTTTTTGGAAGAGGTATTCGCCCTGCAGGCTCAGCATGAAGGTGCCGGGCATTCTGCCAATCGAGGCAATCAGCAAAAACGCCTTGAGGGGGATCGCCGTAATTCCCAGAAACAGGCACAGGTAATCTTTGGGAAAACCGGGGAAGATAAAAAGGATGAGTAAAACAATGATGCCCTGCCGCTGCAACAGGTGATCGAAGCGCGCCATTTTGTCGGTCGGGATCCATCGCCGGACATACCGGCGGCCGACGAACCGGCCGATGGCAAAGTTGATCCATGATCCAGCCGCCAACGCCAGGCTGGAGTATATGAACCCCCTGGCAGTGCCGAAGATATAACCGCCGATAAATCCGGTGGCCTCACCCGGAACCGGCGCCAGGACCACCTGAAGGATCTGAAGCGTTATAAAGGCCAGGGGTGCGCCGCGACCAAAGGCGGCGACAAACTGCTCAACCTGATCACGGTTCGAGATCCACCGGTAAGCAGTCATCAGGCCGGTGGCGAGTTCATGGCGGAAGAGAAGCACCAGCAGCAGAAAGCCCGACAGAAAACAGGCTGTCCAGACCCATTTCTTTGCATCCCCTGTTTTCAATAGCGCACCCGGAAAATGAATATTATCAGGGACAGGACCGACGTCAGCGGTCCGTCAGGGCAGCTACGCCGGGAAGGACTTTGCCTTCCAGAAACTCCAGGGAGGCGCCGCCGCCGGTCGATATATGGGTCATTCGGTCGGCCAGGCCCGCCTTTTCTACGGCTGCTGCCGAATCACCACCGCCAATAACGGTAATGGCGCCCTTGTCCGTAGCCGAGGCCATGGCCCGGGCCACGGCATAGGTGCCTTTGGCGGTGGCATCGATTTCAAAGACCCCCATGGGTCCGTTCCATACGATGGTCCGGGCTTTCTCCAGAATGCTTTCGAAGAGGGACACCGAAGCGGGTCCGATATCCAGGCCGAAGCCGTCTTTAGGGATGACGCTGACACCTGTGGGCAACAGTTCACCAACGGCTCTCGCATCAAAATCAAAGCGGTCCGCGCACATGCAGTCCACCGGCAGAACCAGTTTTTTCCCCCCTTTGTCCAGCAAGGATCGGGCAAGGTCGATCCGGTCCGGCTCTACCAGCGAGTTACCGATTTCAAAGCCTTTGGCCTTGAAAAAGGTGTAGGCCATGCCCCCGCCGATGATCAATCGGTCCACTTTGGGCAGCAGGCTGCCGATGACGTCGATCTTTCCCGAAATCTTCGCACCGCCGAGAATGGCCACGAAGGGCCGTTTGGGCACATCCAGGGCCTCACCCAGGTAGGCAATCTCCTTCTCCATGAGAAAACCCATGGCGCAGCGGTCCACGAAACGGGTCACACCTTCCGTAGAGGCGTGGGCCCGGTGGGCTGTACCGAAGGCATCGTTGACATACACGTCCGCCAACCCAGCCAGGCTTCGGGAGAAAGCCTCGTCGTTGTCCGTCTCGGCCTTGTGAAACCGCAAATTTTCAAGCAGCAGCACCTCCCCGGCCGAAAGGGCCTCAACGGCGGTTTCGGCGGAGGGTCCGATGCAGTCGTCGGCAAATGCCACCGGTTGTCCCAGCAGTTTTTCCAGTGCGCGGGCGCAGGGTTTCAAGGAAAGTTCGGGCAGCCGTTTTCCCTTGGGCCGGCCCAGATGGGACATGAGGATCAGTTTGCCGCCGCGCTCCAGGATGTTACGAATGGTGGGCAGGGCCGCCCGCAGTCGCTTGTCGTTGGCAACTGTCCCATTTTCCATCGGAACGTTGAAATCCACCCGCATCAGCACGCGGCGCCCCTTGACGTCAAGATCGGAAACGGTAAGCTTTGCCATGGATTCCTCCTTTGCGGTTGCGGCGGCAGGCATCACGGCCATCCACCGGAATGAATCGTTGAAGGTGTTTTTCAGGATTTATCTTTTCTCTGCTTTTGGTCGCTCAAGGCCTTTTTCCGGGACCAGCGTTCAAAAAAACCCACCATGCCGGATGCGTAGGCCCGGTCCACCATCTCCTGGCGGACAGTTATTCCGCCCTTGTCCGCCATTGCTTTTCTCAGGCATGCGGTCTTGTAGCAACAGGGCATACAGGATTCAGGAGTCTGTCTCAATCCTTCTTCTCCCAGGGGAAAGACGCTTTCGAGGTTTCCGAAACAGGGAGGAAATTTTTTCTGATTGACGGTCATTGGATGGTTCCCACGTTACTGTCTCTTCATCCCGGGCACAGCCGTCGGAGGGGCTACAGGGAGTCGACGGCAGCGTTGATTCTGGCCATGTGGCCATGATCGGCAAAGCTGAAATATCCTTCGGTGCCGATGATCAGGTGCTCATGAACGGTAATGCCCATCACCCCGCAAGCCTGAGCCAGCCGCCGGGTGATGGCCATGTCATCGGGAGATGGCGCCGGGTCCCCGGATGGATGGTTGTGAGCGAAAATAACGGCGGCTGCCGCATGGGCCAGCGCGGCGCCCACCACCTCACGGGGATACACGGCGCTGGCGGAAATCGTTCCGGTGAAAAGGATTTCGTCGGCAATCACCCGGTTTTTGGCATCCAGGTAGATTGCCACAAAGCACTCTCTTTTTTTATCACGTATAGTGTGATTGAGGTAGTCGAAAAGCTCCCGTGAGTTGGTGAGGGCCTTTTTCCCTTCGAGCCGCTGTTGGAGGTATCGCCGGGAAACGGCCGGAACCAGCTTTATCCCCAACAGATTGACCGGCCCGATGCCCGGTACCAGGCAGAGGTCTGCCGGCGACGCATCGAGGACACCCTGCAGGGTCTTGAACCGGTTCAAGGCCGCTTTGGCCGCTTCCTTGCAGTCTCTTCTGGGCATGCCCAGCGTCAACAGCAGTTCGATGACTTCGTAATCGTGAAATCCGTCGAGCCCGGATTGGAGAAACCGGTCACGCAGCCGCTTGCGGTGACCCTCCCCCTTGTGTGGCGCTTTTTTAGGATTTTCCTTCACCTGCTTGCTCTCTTTGCTACTCAGATGTCGTCCAACTCCTGTTTCAGATCCCGGGTCATCAGCTGATAAAGGGCCGTCTTCGGATCCAGATCATCATAAAGCACATGATAAACGGCGTGAGAGATGGGCATTTCGACACCCCGTTCGCGGGACAGGTTGTATACCGACCGGGCGGTTTTCACCCCTTCGGCAACCATGTGCATCTCGGCCAGCAGGTCTTTGAGCTTTTTACCTTCACCGATCCGTTTGCCGATGGTGTGGTTCCGGCTCAGGTCACCGGTGCAGGTAAGGATCAAATCCCCGACGCCGGCCAGACCGGTGAAGGTTCTCGGCTGGGCCCCCATGGCCAGCCCCAACCGGCGGATCTCAACCAGCCCGCGCGTGATCAGGGCAGCTCGCGTATTGAGACCCAGCCCCAGACCGTCAATCACACCGGCCGCGATGGCGATGACATTTTTCACGGCCGCCCCCAGTTCGGCACCGACTACGTCATCGATGGTATAGACCCGGAAATAGGGCGTAACAAACACCTGCTGGACAAACGCAGCCGTCTTTTCGTCACTGGACGCCACCGTCACCACCGTGGCCACCTGGCGGGCCACCTCCTTGGCGAAGCTGGGGCCGCTCAGCACGGCCAGACGGTCCGCCGACAATCCGGGGACGACTTCTCCCAGCACGCCGGACATGGTAAGGTGCGTCTGGTTTTCGATTCCCTTGGAAGCGCTGACCACAATGGTGTCCGGACCGATGGCATGGCCGCAACGCTCGATCGTCCGGCGGGTGACATGCGAGGGGGTCACCACCAGCACCAGGTCCTTGCCGGCCACGACGGATTCCAGGTCCCCGGAGGGAAAAAGATTGTCGGACAGGATGACGCCGGGCAGAAAGCGCTGATTCTCCTTCTTCTCCAGCATCTGCGCCTTCACCTCGGCTTCATATACCCAATGGTCGACGGCAAAGCCCTTGACTGCCAGCAGGTTGGCCAGAGCGGTCCCCCAGCTGCCGGCACCGACCACACCGATGGCCGTAGTCTTGACATCCACAGTCGTTTTCATCGTATCTATTCCTCCGACAGATCGGCTGGCGCTTCTTCGCCATCCGTCGATTCTCCGTTTTCATCTTCTGTTTCAGCCAACCCGGCGGCACTGACCACCCGTTCCCCGGGCTCCATGTCCATCAGCCTTACCCCCTGGGTGTTACGACTGATTACCGACGTGCCGGAAACAGGGCTGCGGATCAGCTTGCCCGTGTCGGTCACCAGCATCAGGTCGTCTTCGGATTGCACCAGGATAATGTTCACGACCTGACCGTTGCGCTCGCTGGTCTTAATGGAAATCACCCCTTTACCGCCTCGCCGGTGGATGGGGTACTCGTCGATGGAGGTCCGTTTGCCGTACCCGTTTTCAGTTACGGTAAACAGCGTCTGGCCGTGCTGAAGCACTTCCATGCCGACCACGCGGTCGCCCTTGGTCAGGCGCATTCCCCGCACCCCCCGTGCCGTTCTGCCGGTGGGGCGCACATCCGATTCATGGAAGCGGATGGATTTGCCCATGGCTGACCCCAGAAACACATTCTGGGTGCCGTCCGAAAGTTTCACCGCAATCAGTTCATCGCCCTCGGCCAGGCCCAGGGCGATAATTCCGCCGACCCGGGGACGGCTGAAGGCCATCAGATCGGTCTTTTTCACCGTCCCGTTGCGGGTGGCCATAAGCACGTGCAGACCCGGCTCAAATTCGGGAACGGCCAGCACGGCGGTCATCCATTCGCCGTCGGCAAAATTCAGCAGGTTGACGATGGCCTTGCCCCGGCTCTGGCGCCCGGCCTGGGGAATATCGTAGACCTTGCACCAGTAAACCTTTCCCAGATTGGTGAAAAAAAGAAAATAGTGATGGGTGGAGGCCACGAACATGTGGGAGACAAAATCCTCTTCCTTGGTGCCCATGGCAGTCTTGCCTTTTCCGCCGCGCCGCTGGCTTTGATACAGGGTGATGGGGTTGCGTTTGATGTACCCGGTGTTGGTAATGGTCACCACCATGTCCTCTTCGGCAATCATGTCCTCGATGGTCAGCTCCCGGGTGTAAGTCAGAATCTCGGTCCGGCGCACATCGCCGAATTCTCCCTTGAGAAAATCCAGCTCGTCCTTGATGATGCTCAGCACCAGCTTTTCACTGCCCAGGATTTCCTTGAACCGGGCGATATCCTTGAGTACGGCATCGTATTCCTCCAGGATTTTGTCTTGCTCCAGGCCGGTGAGCCGCTGCAGCCGCATGTCCAGAATGGCCTGAGCCTGGATGATGCTGAGGCCGAAAGTGGCCATGAGCCGATCTTTGGCTTCCACGGGGGTCTTGGATTCGCGGATCAGCTTGACCACGGCATCCAGATTTTCCAGGGCCACCTTCAACCCTTCCAGAATATGGGCCCGGGCTTCGGCCTTGTTCAGGTCGAAACGCGTACGCCGGATAACGATCTCCTTGCGGTGAAGGACGAAATATTCCAGAATCTGTTTCAAGTTGAGGACCTGAGGCCGGTTGTTGACCACCGCCAGCAGGATAATCCCGAAGCTGCTCGCCATCTGGGTGTGTTTGTAAAGCTGGTTGATGATGATGCCGGCCATGTGGTCTTTTTTCACCCCCATGGCGATGCGCATCCCCCGCCGGTCGGACTCGTCACGCACGAAGCGCAGCCCCTCGATCACCTTGTGCTTCATCAGCTCGGCGATCTTTTCGATGAGCCGCGCCTTGTTCACCTGGTAGGGAATCTCGGTGACCGCGATGGTTTCCTGCCCGGTCTGCTTATCCTCCTCCACCGTCACCCGTGCGCGCGTACGGACAATACCCCGGCCTGTCTCATAGGCGTCCCGGATCCCCTGAGTTCCGTGAATAATGCCTGCCGTGGGAAAATCCGGGCCGGGAATAAAGGCCATGAGCTGCCCGCAGGTAATTTCCGGATTGTCAATCAGCGCCTTGATCCCTTCGATCACCTCGGAAAGGTTGTGGGGGGGAATGTTGGTGGCCATACCTACGGCAATCCCGGACGACCCATTGACCAGAAGGGCGGGGACTTTGGCCGGCAGCACCGACGGCTCGGTGAGGGACTCGTCGTAGTTGGGGACCATGTTGACGGTCTCTTTATCCAGATCATCGAGCATCTCATGGGCCAGCCGCATCATGCGAATTTCCGTATATCGCATGGCTGCCGCCGGGTCGCCGTCGATGGAGCCGAAGTTGCCCTGGCCGTCCACCAGCGGATAGCGCATGGAAAAATCCTGGGCCAGTCGCACGATGGTGTCGTAGACGGCGCTGTCGCCATGGGGATGGTACTTACCGATCACGTCACCCACGATGCGGGCCGACTTCTTGTAGGGTTTGTTGTAGTCGTTTTTCAGCTCCCGCATGGCGAAAAGCACGCGCCGGTGAACGGGCTTCAACCCGTCGCGCACGTCGGGAAGCGCCCGGCCGATGATCACGCTCATGGCGTAATCGAGATAGGACTTCTTCATCTCCGCTTCGATGCTGATTTCGGAACTCTGCAGAACTTCGGTTGTGTTATCGTTCATGTTCGCGAATTATCCTTGCTCTGGCCATCCCGGCTCCGGGTGAACCGCTGGTTCGCCGTCACGGCCGGTCTGGTTTGGGTTGGGAGTGTTCAATGAATGTCTGGTAACTGGTATGATAGATATTGGTCAACGTAAGAAAGGCGGTGGCAACCAGCGGGCCATAAATGATCCCGAGTATACCGAAAATATTGAGACCGCCGATAATGGATAAAAAAACCACCAGGGTATGCATCTGCACCCGCTTTCCCACCACCCTGGGTTTCAAGATATATTCGACGCCGCCGGACAGCAGCAGATAAAATACCAGGAAAAAGAGGCTGGCAGCGATACGCCCCTTTAAAAAAAGAAAAATAACCGTGGGAATAAACACCGCCCCGATGCCTAAAATCGGCAGAAACGCCAGCAGGGACATGATCACTCCCCACAAGAAAGCGGACTGAAGGCCGAACAACCAAAAAATCATCCCTCCGGCGACGCCCTGAATGGCTCCGCAAAGCCCGTTTCCCACGAGGATGGCACCGGCCATGTCTTTGAATTTGCCGATGAGCTGGGCATCCTGTTCCTCGGGAAGGGGCGACAGATCGATAAGAAACCGCACCAGCTTCGGCCCGTCGATGAGCAGAAAAAATATGACCAGCAGCATGAGGAAAAAGCTGGCCAGAAAGGACAAGGTGTTGGACGCGATGGATCGGGCCTGGTCGTACAGAAACAGGCCCACCGCCCTGCCGATGTCCGATATGATTTTGTTCAACTCCTCACCGGTGATGGCGATATCGAAACTGGTCAGCAGCGGGTTGATACGGTCCAGCAGGGCGCTGTTGGTAAAATGGGTGTTGATGAAGCTGGAAAGAGCCGGACTTTTGGCCAGCTGGATCAGCTCGTAGGCCTCCTGGGCCAGAACGCCTACGAAAAAAACAATGGGGACAAACAGGATAAAGAAAATCAGCAGGCAGGTTAGCAACGAGGCAAACCCGGGACCGATTTTTTTATGGGCCGTCATCAGCCGGTAAACCGGATGAAATGCGCCGGCGACAACCGCACCCAGAACGATAATCGAAAGAAACGGCGAGAGCAGCCATCCCATCAAGGAAATGGAGATGAGAAAGCAGGCCAGAAAAAACCATAATATCATGTTTTGGGAGGTCCGATCCTCCATGGTGCCTCCAGAAACCGGCAGTGGCTGCATCAGATGATCGGGGCTTTCCTGAAGACAGCGCAGGCGCCCCAAAGCCGGGCAGCAAGTCATTGTCGGTCCTTAACAATGGTGGAATCACGATGCCACGGGGCATAACGCAATCTGCGCAAACGCCTGAGTAACTCGGGAAGAGGCATTTGCGCAGAATTGATGTTGAATGCGTCAGACTCGAATGGTCAATTGTCAGCCGGAATCAGACAGGGGGAGCGGCGAAGCAGATTACTTGCTGACAATGGCGCCGGCTACGAAATAGAGCATTATCTCATAAACAGCCACCGGAAGGTAGCTGCCGGCCACCCCATAGACGATCCCGCCGCCGATAATGGCGGGAACCCCGCAAAACACCAAAATCCCCAACTTTCTGCTGATATCCATATTTTTTAATTCTCCTGTCGCCGCTGGCAACCATCTTTGGCGAGGGGTTTGTTTGCGTTCTTTAAAACCGACCGATATTTAACAGTAACAGTCGAAAAAGTAAAGAAAAAAATCACCTTTCGATGACCATCGCCATGCCCATGCCGCCGCCGATGCACATCGTGATCAAGCCGGTCGAATAGCCTTTGCGCTTCATCTGGTTCATGCCGCTGACCATCTGCCGGGCGCCGGTGCAGCCGATGGGATGCCCGATGGAAATACCGCTGCCCAGTTCGTTGGGCCGGTCGGTCTCGATGCCCAGCTCGCGCATGCAGCCGATGGCCTGGGAGGCAAACGCCTCGTTGAGTTCGATCATGTCAATGTCATCCAGGGTCATGCCTGCAGCGGCCAGCACTTTTTTTACCGCCGGTACCGGTCCCAACCCCATGTAGGCCGGATCCAGTCCGCCGGAACGGAAGGCCTTGATCTTGACGATGGGTTCGAGGCCGAGGTCTCTGGCCTTGTCCGCGCTCATCATCAACACCGCCGCCGCACCGTCGTTGATGCCGGAAGCGTTGCCGGCGGTGACGGTACCGTCTTTCTTGAATGCCGGCTTCAGCTTGGCCATTTTTTCCAGGCTGGTGTCCATGGGCCGCTCGTCGGTGTCCACGATGATATCCCCTTTGCGGGATTTGACGATCACCGGGACAATCTCCTGGGCACAGAGCCCTTCGGTAATGGCGGCACGGGCACGGGTGTGACTGAGCACGCCCAGTTCGTCCTGCTCCTTACGACTGATATTATACAGGCTGGCGATATTTTCCGCGGTCATGCCCATGTGGTATCCATAGAAAATCTCATACAGCCCGTCGAACACCATCAGGTCGTAAATATCACCGGTGCCGGTCAGTTCCATGCGGTGCCCCCAGCGGGCCTTGGGAAGAGCCATGGGCGCCAGGCTCATATTTTCCATGCCGCCGGCCAGCACCACGTCAGACTCCCCGGTCATGATGGCCGACGCCCCCAGGGCGATAGCTTTCAGGCCGCTGCCGCAGACCTTGTTGATCGAAAATGCCGGGGTCTCCTTGGGCAGGCCGGCGCGGATCATGGCCTGCCGGGCCGGATTCTGGCCCTGGGCTGCCTGAAGCACGTTGCCCATGATGACTTCATCGATGGAAACGGCGGGCAGGTTGTCGGCCCAGTCCATGGCGTTTTTTTCCAGTTCGATGAGCCCCTGATCTTTCAGGGCATCAGGTCCGGCCGCCATCAATGCATCGCTGGACTGGGGCCGCAGGCCTGCTTTTTTAAGGGTCTCTTTCATGACGGTAGCGCCCAGGTCCACCACCGGAACGGTCTTCAACGACCCGCCGAATGAACCCACCGCGGTTCTGGCGCCACTGACAATGACGACTTCTCTCATTGTGATCTCCTCCTGTTGTTGATTCTTGGCAGTACAGCTGATATGGATAAACAGGACAGCCGGTTGTCAATCGTGAAGCAAACATGCTCCAATCCAGACGGTTTTGGTCAATACCACAGATTCCGCGAAAGTGTCCAACACGAAATGAAACGCCGCCTATATGCCCCGGCCGTGCTTTTCGTCGGTCTGCTGAGTGCTCAGATCGTCGCCACCGCCCATGTCTATCTGTCCAATCTGGACCTGCTGCAGGCCACCGAAGCGGTGATGCGCACCGGCTACCTGGCTGTGCCCAACGCCCGGGTCACCGAGCATCTCGACTCGCTGGCAACCGCCATGGCCGGAGGCCTGCTCTTCACCTTGAGCATCGGTGCCGGGCTCTCTCTGTTTACGCTGATCTGTGCCTGGCTGTGGGACCGGGCTTTCCGGCGGCGCCGGAAGGCTGTCTTTTTCTACCTGATGATATGGGCTGCCGGTCTTGTCCTGGTCAATGACAATGGCCTGAATATCGTGGCCTCCATCTACCTCGTGGTGGTGCCGCTGGTTACCGGTGTCGCCGCCATCCAACTGCTGCCGGCCCGCACGACCCTGGTTTCACCCGCCGGTGCCTTCTGGCCGGTATCCGCCGCGATCATCCTGGCCCTGCTGTGGGGCCTGGTGCTCGATCGGCATATGTTCAGCAACATCCGCGACCATCTCTTGTTGGGGAACCGGGCCGGCCGGTCCATCACCGATGCCTACTATGCCTACACCCTGTTTCCCGCCGAGGCATTCAAATCCTTGGAACAGAAACAGATCCGCACCTGCGTGCTTGGCGGCACCCTGGACCGGACCAACTGGATCCGGCTCGAACAAACCGTTCGCACCCATGACTATCTGCCCCTCCCGGCCGGTTTTCCGGCCGATCTGACCATTGGCCGGGATACGGACAAAAACCGGTTTTCCTTGGAAAACAATCAGCACACGGTTCTGAGCATTCCCGAAGGAGAGTTTCTCCGCAATCCTGACAAGGTGCTGGCCGCCTACTCCGATCACCTTGACCGCAACCGCATGTTCAGGACCCTGACCCTGGCCTGCCTGCTGCTGGGATTCCCCCTGGTTCTCTTCACCTTTCTGTTCAGTATGCTGGGGGCTTTGCCCAATCTGTTTTTAACCGTAGCCGTATCGGATGTGATCGCCGCCGTCTTTTGCATCGTGGTCGGCGGGATCCTGCTGGTGCCGGTTTACCAGGGACATACCGCCACCGTTTCCCCCGCCAATCCATCCATCGCCTTCTCCGCACCGTCCGCAGTCACCCGCATCGCCGCCCTCAGGCAGGCGTGCGAAGACCACCGGGACATTGCCATGGATGCAAAAACGCATGGACTCGAAAAAAGCTCCCATATCGCCGAACGCTACTGGCTGGCACGAAGCCTGGCCTGGTCCAAAGATCCGGCCGCCCAGACCATGCTGCTGGCCCTGGCCGACGATGCGGTGCCCATCGTGGTCTGCCAGGCCCTGTGGGCCATGGGCGAACGCGGGAACCAGTCAGCGGTTCAGGCGATCATCGACCGGATCGACACCTCCCCCCACTGGTACATTCAAATGTATGGCTATCGCGCCTTGAGGACACTGGGATGGGTCCAGCCCCAATCTCCACAGCTTTCCTATTAGCGTCGCTGCTGGCCGTGGCCCTGCTGGAGACGGCAGCCGCCTATCTGGGCACCCGGGTGCACCTTCCCCGGCTATGGCTGATCGCAGGTACCCGGACGGCGCAGATGCTCGCAGTAATGACCCTGGCCAGGATCCAGGCCGGCGGACTGGGTGTACTCGGGCTGGGCAAGAAATCCATGCTGCCCGGCCTCGGAAAGGGGCTGGTCTGGTCCGCCGGTTTTGCCATTGCTGCCGGTCTGCTGTTTCTGGGCCTGTTCATGGCCGGCCGGGACCCGTTGATGCTGGTCCGGTCACCGCTTCCGGAAGGGGCAGACCAGCGGGTTCTGTTTTTCTTAGTTGGGGGAATCGTGGCCCCGGTGGCCGAAGAGATCGTCTTCCGGGGGCTTATTTTCGGCTACCTGCGCCGCTGGGGCGTTCCGGCGGCGGTCCTGATCTCCACCGCCCTGTTCGCGGCCCTTCACCTGCCGGCCCTCCCGATTACCCAGATCGTGGGAGGGATGGTTTTCGCCGTGGCCTACTACACGGGCAGGAGCCTGATGGTGCCCATCGTCATCCACGTGCTGGGCAACCTGGCCATCTTCAGCCTCTCCCTGCCCGTCTTTCACTGACCTCCTCAAGGATGAAAAGGGCGGAGAGACACTGTTCTCCCCGCCCGGAATTGGTTTGATATTTCAGTTTAGTCGTTCTGAAGATTTAGTATTCGTCCGTCAGTGTGTGCAGGAAGGCGATGAGATCATCGATCTCGGCCTCCGTCAGGCCCAGATTCCCGACCAGGGGGGTAATATTCTCAACGACGTCCGGGGTAACCCCGCTGCTGTCATTGATGAACGAAACCATATCGTAGAGGGTGGGAAAACCGCCGTTGTGTGAATAGGGGGCGGTTACGGCGATGTTGCGCAGGGTAGGAATCTTGAATTTGCCGTTCTGGTCTGGATCATTAACGTCTTCCCCTAATCCATAATCAGGCGCAGGAACCACAGGATTGGCGGGGACACCGATGTTGGCGTAACCATAAGTGGTAAAAAGGGCTTCCGGTGACCCATTGGCGGCCGTTGTGGCGTGGCAGGCAGAACAATGGGCTTCGAAAAGTGCCAAGCCCCTGTCTTCGGCCGCTGTAAACTGGTCCTGGGCCAGGTCGTATTTGGAAGTGAATTTGGTCACATCTGCCGAACGCTCGTAGGCGGCGACAGCCACCGCAAAATTATTCCAGGCGGCATCCAGGTTTGTAATCGGCCCAAAAACTTTTTTCCAAAGTGGATAGTAGCTGGATGCCTGGATTACCTCCATGACCGCTTCAATGCTGGGCATGGCCATCTCCACGGGATTGAGTGGCGGTCCCTGCGCCTGCTCGGCCAGTGGGTCGCCAAGCTTCGATCCATCCATGCGTCCGTCCCAGAACATGCCACCGAACCACTCACCGTTTTCATCTTGATACCGGATGGGACTGTAGCCGGCATACGCCGATGTCGGCGCATTGCGCCCACCCATGCTGACGCCGTCCGAGCCTAAGGAGACCACTTTATCATAAGGATGCAGGAAATTGGAGCGGTCGGCAAACCCGGCCAGCGGGTGGTGACAGGTCTGGCAGGATTGGTTTTTATAGAGTGACAAATTCTTGTCCTGGTAAAGGTGCATGCCCAATCTTTCCAAATCGTCGCTGACATTGTTAAGTCCGGCCGCCGTTAACAGCAGGGCGCTGCCGAGAATCAATAAAATCACCAAACCTGCAATCTTAAACTGCCTGTTCATGTTTTTTCCCTCCGTTATTTGTTTATAGATTCCAACAAACCATTAAGCCTCCGAAATTGACCGTCCCTCACCTCCTTTCCGTTTAACGGCATCCCATCTCCCGAACTGCAGCAGCACATTCACCTGTACGACAGTGCCATCCATCTTGAAATTAAAAGGGTTGTTTCGACGACAAAGGAGAAGAGGAAGGAAAAGAGGCCAATCTGTGGATTCGGAGGTTGGTTCTGTATTAAACCCCGAAATCAGAAAAGCGCTGCAGGCAGTCTGAAATGGATTGTCGTTTCTTCTATAACGATTGAACAAGGGATAGGTTACAATGAACCCGTCAATGATTCACACCTTGACAGTTCACGACTGTTTTTATAGATTTGATCCTCGCAACAAGGCTATTTCGTTTCACAGGCCAAACCATTGTCCCCGTACCACCTGTTGAATAGGGGCTCCCATCAAGGACGGGGCCTCATCCAAATCATTCAGTGAATTCAAATGAGTGCCGATAACAAAGAAAAACACACCGGATTGGCCACCTTGTTCGACGGGGTGGAACTGAAAAGCTTTTTCATCAACTATCTCTGGTTCATCATCGCCGTTGAGATTGTGATCTTTCTGGTGAGCTTTCTGGGAAATCTGGGCCCGGACAAGGGACCCTTCCCCTGGAAGTTTTATTTTTACGTTTCCTTCATCACCCCGGTGGCCATCACCTTCCTGCTGGGCGTATTCATTCTGGCCTTCAACCAGTTCATCTTCGGCAATGCCCCGGCCGCCGGAGAGGATGGCGCAGCAGGCACGGAAGCGGACGACAGCCGCTCCAAGCTCTTCCAGTTCAACCTCTTTCTCACCCACATGAAAAAGCTGCCCTTTCTGCCGATGCTGTTTGCCATCGTGGCTTGCACGGTGTTGTTTTACAAACTGGATGCCATCTTTCTCTTCATCTTCAATGCCGGGGAGAAAATGGTCACTTACAGCCTCATCGCCGGCGGCGCCCTGCTGGCCGCCGGGTTGATTTTCGGCATCGCCTGGATCGTCAGCAACTATAAACTCAGCAGGCGACACATGGAACATGAGTACCGCTACCGCAACGATGTAATGGAAAAGCTCGGTTTTCTGATCATGGAAGACGATACGGTGATCGACAAGCATGGCAAACTGATCAGCCAGAAGCATCTGCTGCCGCCGGAATCCCAGAAGCCATCCGAAGAGCGGGAAACCCTGAAAATCCTGCCACCATCCAAATGACATGACGGCCAAAGTCATGGAAGCCGGCCAGCCGACCACTTCCCGTAGATCCGGGATTCGATGTGCACGACCATGCCTTCAACCCGTCCGGACCGCCGACGAAACCGCAGCGCGGCCGCCAATGAAAGCGGGTTTATCGTGAATCCGGTGGCCGCCACCATCTTTTTCGGACTGGTCCTGATTATCGTCGTTTATTCGGCCCTGGATCTTACCGGCGCCATGACCCAATGGGGACCCTTTGGCCCGGTGCTGCCCCTGCTGATTATTTTCTGGCTGATGGTCGGAGTTTACATGGGCGTGAAGCGGCTCAAGCGGCGTGCGGTGCGCATCCGGATTAAAGGTCCGCTGTTCATGCGCTCACTGATGAATGACTGCCTCGATCGGACCTGCGGCATGTTGGAGACGCGGCTGAACACCCCGGCAATCTCCTCCCTGATGATTTTAAACGACATCCTGCTGGACAAGATGCTGCACGTCTGCGCCGTGGACTGTCTTCGCTTTTCGGACATCCGCAGGCAGATCGAAGGCAGCCGTCTGAAGGGCACCGACGATCGGGTTCTCGCCCGCTTTTTCCAGACCGCCGTGGAGTATCGTAAACAGCCACTGCCCGGAGAAATCAGGCAGGTGGAAGACACGGTATTACGCAGCCGAACGGATCTTAAAGAACTGTTGAACCGGCTGAAATACGCGCACCAAACCCTTTGTACGGGTACCGGGAACATCCTGGCGCTGTTGCCGCCGGATGAAAAAAAGGTAGAGAAAATCCGATCCACCTACCGCTACCGGCCGCCCACCCTGCAGCGCACGCAGCGCATGGTCTTTGCCCTGGATACCCTGGCCTACCTGAAAGCCACCCGCCACGAAAACGTCAACCCCATGGATCGCCGGCGCTACGAGGCGATCGCACAGCAGGCAATCCCCAAACTGGCCGACGCCCTGAACGCTTACAGGCAGGCGTGGCAGGACCTTGTGGATGCCTACGAGCGTCCACAAAACGAGCGGGGCAATGCCGAAGCTATGCATATACCGGAAACTGACGACACAGCGCTTTAACCTGATCCTTGACTCTATCCAGTTCAGCCGGGTTTTCCGGCTGCGACAGAACCGCGTTTATCATATCTGCGATCTGGACCATTTCCGGCTGACCCATACCTCGGGCGGTTATGCCGGCGCTCCCCAGGCGCAGGCCGGATACGCTCCCCGGGGTAGTGGCATCGCGGGGAATCACATTGCGATTCAGGACAATGCCCACATATTCAAGTACTTTTTCAGCTGCAGCACCCTTCAATCCCTTGGCTGTCAGATCCACTAGTATCTGGTGGTTGTCGGTGCCGCCGGAAATAATGCGGTAGCCCTGTTCGTCAAGCAATCTGGCCAGAACCACCGCATTTTCCAATGTCTTTCTCTGGATTTCGATGAACCGGGGCTCTCCGGCCAACTTGAAAATCAGGGCTTTTGCGGCAATCAGGTTTACGGCGCTGGTGCCCTGGCATCCGGGGAATACGGCGCTGTTCAGGCGCTGGCCAAATTCGTCTTTGGCCAGAATCACGCCGCCGCGCCCGCCCATCATGGTTTTATAGGTAGTAAAAGTCACAAAATCGCAGCAGGGAACCGGGCTGGGAATCACTTTACCGGCGACCAGTCCGGCCAAATGGGCCATATCGGCAAAGGAATATGCGTGGACTTCTTCGGCAATGGCGGCGATCTTCTCATAATCGATCAACCGCGGGTAGGAGCTGGCCCCGGCCACGATCATCCTGGGCTTGACCTGCAGGGCCAGTTTCCTGACCTGATCGTAATCGATGCGTTCGGTTTGCGGGTCCACGCCGTAATGGGTAAATTCGAAACATTTGCTGGTGATGGACGCTTTATGGCCATGCGACAGATGGCCGCCATAGGGCAGGCCCATGGAGAGAATCCGGTCGCCCACGTTGAGGACCGAAAAATAGACCGCCAGGTTCGCCGAGGTCCCGCTGTGGGGCTGGACATTGGCATACTGCGCGCCAAAAAGCCGCTTGGCCCGCCGAATGGCGATGTTTTCGATCTCGTCGACATTCACGCAGCCGGCATGAAATCGTCTGCCTGGATAGCCCTCTATGGTCTTGGTGTTTAATATCGAACCCAGCACTTCCATGATCGAACGCGGCGAGTGACTCTCGGCGGCGATCAGGTCGAGGGTCGTCTCGATCCGAGTGGCTTCCTGTTCAACCAGGGCCGCGAGCCGGGGGTCGTCTTTTTTCAGATGATGCATGCGTACGTCTCCTGACGGCAAGCCCCTGTTATTTTTTTATTCAGGGCTGATAAAATTGAAAAATCGCATTTACGACGGTTTCGTAAAACGTTCGAGATCAAGGCTTGCG
>JAHLLR010000045.1 GCA_020444075.1 Deltaproteobacteria bacterium | reverse complement strand
GTCTCGCAATCGGATTATCTATATTCTATCTATGCCACCTATACGACCTCAAACGGCGTCGATGACCTATCCCCCCCCCTTCCCGATCCCATGACCTGGGAGGTTGCGCCAACCGCCACCACTTCCACGACGATTTCGATGACGGCCACAACGGCCTATGATCCCAGTGGGTGGGAATATTATTTTGAAGAGACCAGCGGCAATCCCGGCGGCGATGACAGTGGCTGGCAGGATGGTCCGACTTACACGGATACGGGCCTCACCCCTGGTACCATGTACGCTTACACCTGTAAAACGCGCGATAAAAGCATCAACCAAAACACGTCAGCCGCTTCTTCGGAGCAGTCGGCCACGACGCCCGTGAGTGGACCAGCGGGGACCGTGGGGATTGAACAACCCTATCCTTACATCAGCACCTTGGCCAACCGGCGCGCCATGCCCTTCACTCAACCCGAAGACGGCACCATCGAAAGCATCAGCATGTACCATGAAGGCGGCAGCGGCCAGGTGATTCTGGCGGTTTATGATGGCGAGGCAGCGCCGGGAAATCGGCTGGCAACGACCGCCGCAACTGCGGTGAACAGCTCGGCCGGCTGGCAGACAATCGCGTTGATCGATCCCGTTTGGATCCCTGCAGGCAACCGTATCTGGTTGGCATGGGTTTTTGAAACCAACCCCGGCATCAGATACAAGCAGGTTGTTGGTTCCCAGGGTCGCGCACAATCCAGTGCAACCTGGTCCGGAGGCATGCCGGCCACCTTTGGGACTGTCTCGCAATCGGATTATCTATATTCTATCTATGCCACCTATACGACCTCAAACGAAATCCTGTTTTCGGATTTGTTCACCAATGCTCTTGGACCGAGTTGGACTGTGGTCGACGATACCGGAAACGGAGAAAATTGGTCGGTTGTAAGTGGTTGGTTGCTTCAAAGTGAGTTTCTGGAGACGGACGCGCTGGATTTATCTACATCCTACCACATCGGAACCTATGCAGCCCTTGACAACCCGCCGGTCAGCCCGTTTCCCTCCGATTATCGGTTCAGCGTGGACATCACCCCGCTGCCCAATCCTGCCGACCCGAGTGAGGGCAATGACGTCGGCATCATGTTCCGATACCAAGGTCCCGATGACTATTATCGCGTGTCGATGAGTGCCAAATTCGGCTTTACCCGTTTCGAAAAGCGCGTCGCCGGCAGTTTTCAAACCCTGGCGGTCAATGCGATCGGGTATGTCGACAATCAACCGATGACCATGACCGCCGAGGTCAACGGCGATACGATCGTCGTCTGGATCGACGGGGATCCGGTTTTTGCCGTGGTGGATTCAGATATCCCCTCGGGGACGGTGGCCCTCTATTGCCAGGATAGGGCCCAGTTCGACAATGTCCTTATCACCGCCCCCCCCGAGCAACCGGTGGTGGCTATTTCATCGCCCCTGGCCTATTCCGTTACTCCCGGCAATCTTGTCGATCTCAACGTCTCGGCCGTCGCACTCAACGTGCCGGTCGGCGGCAGGGTCGTATTCACCCTGGACGGGGGTAGTGAAACCGAAGCGACAACCGTATCGGGCAATCTCTATTCCGCCCAGTTTCCCGGGGTGCCCAATGGCGAGCATACGGTTGCGGCAATCATCAAGGACGTCGCCGATGACGATGTCGATGACGATGTTAATCTGACGGTGGGCACCGGAGGTGATTATTATGTTACCTTGGGCAACAGCATCACCAACGGCGTGGGTGATTTCAACCCGTTGAACAACGATTCGGATGATGGACGGATCGTATCCATCCAGGGGTACCAGGCCCAACTCGCCGACGGCCTGACAACGGCGGCCAGCCCCCAGATTGTTTTCAACGAAGGCATCGAAGGAGACCAGGCGTGGGAGTTGGATGGCAGGCTCTTTTCCATTTTGGAGCGCCACCCCGGAGCCAATAAGTTTTTGGTGATGATCGGCACCAACGATTCGGCCACTGGCATCGAAACTCCCGCGAACGTCTTTAGAGCAGATGTTGCCGCGATTGCCGGTACCATTGAAGGTCTTGGCATGGGTGTCTGGCTTGCTGAAATCCTGCCCACTAACGGGAATGCCGCCCGCAATGCGTTAATCGAACAATACAACACCGAAATCAGGGGGATCGCCAATGCATCAGGCGATAAGATATTTCTGGGACCTGATTTCAACACTGTTTTTACCGACCGTCCGGACCTGTACACCGATTTGCTGCACCCCAACGATGCCGGCTATGGCGTCATGGCCGATGAATGGCAGGGCGTGCTGCCTTAAATCTGAAAATCAGAATCCCATTGCATCTTTTGGCGCGTTAAATGGAAATGCCGGTAAATGAATGCCGTCATTCGCATCGGTATAAGATAGACAACCTCATCGGTGCCCAATGGACGCTTGCCATGTTGCAGCGTAAGCATCCGGAAAAAATGAAGTCGGACCATCGACCGTGACGCGGTTAGGCTGCTTTTGGCTCCTTTAACAACAGGATATTGCAAATTGCATAATTAAGCATTATAAATCCGGGATATTTGTTCTTATTCATATGTGAGGGGTTTGCTGATTAAATATTGCAGGATACCTGAGTATTGAAATCTGCATTTAAATAAGGATGAGGATTGGATTCTCAAAAAATAGTAAGCGCTGCTGTTATCTGTATTTTAATCATGTTGACCCTGTCAGGATGCGGTGGCGGCGGTGGCGGCGGTGAGAGCGGTGGGGAATCAGACCCTTCACCCGTCTACCCGACGCCGGCAACGATATTTTCAGATTCGTTTGTCGACGGTGCCGGCTGGAGTTCTCGATGGACGCATTATGATGAATCCGGGAACGGTGACAGTTGGGCGGTGGTAAATGGTCAACTGCTGCAGAGCAATTTCCTGGAAAGCGATGCGCTGCAAGGAATCACCTCCTATCACACAGGTGCTTTTGTTGTGCTTGTCGACCCACCCGTTTACACGCTGCCCGCCTCTTACCGGTTCAGCGTGGACGTCACCCCGCTGCCCAACCCTGATGCCGACCCCAGTGAGGGCAATGACGTCGGCATCATGTTCCGCTATCAAAACCCGCAAAACTACTATCGCGTGTCGATGAGTGCCAAGTTCGGCTTCACCCGTTTCGAGAAGCGCAAAGGCGATGTTTTTGAAACCTTGGCGGTCAATTCAATTGGCTATGTGGACGGTAACGCGATGACCCTGACGGCCGAAGTCAACGGCGACACCATCATCGTCTGGATCGACGGGGACCCGGTTTTCGCCGTCAAGGATCCCAATCCGATATCTTCGGGAACCATTGCCCTGTACTGTCAGGATAAAGCCCGGTTCGACAATGTCCTCATCACCGAGAACCCTCTACAGCCGACGGTGGCCATCTCCTCTCCCCTGGCCTATTCCATTGCCCTGACGCCGGATGACGGCACAACCCTGTCCGTCGAGGCCGTGGTGCTCAACACCCCCGCCGGGGGCAGCGTGGTGTTCAGCCGGGATGGCGTCAGCAAACCGGCCTCGGCCATATCGGGCAACGTCTATTCCGCCTCGTTTACCGGGGTGCCGAATGGAAACCATATGGTTACTGCTGTTTTGCGGTACGCCGATGGCACGGAAGCCGACAGCGACGTCAATTTGACGGTGGGCACCGGCGGTGACTACTATGTTACGCTGGGCGATAGCATTACCAACGGCGTTGGCGACGAAATCGACTCGAACAATGATTCCACTGATGGACGCATCGTCTCCATCCAGGGGTACCAGGCCCGTCTGGCCAACCTCTTGACGACGAAAACCGGCCGGCCCCAGATCGTTTTTAACGAAGGTATCGAAGGGGAGAGGGCCTTGGAGGCAGTGGACAGAATCGATTCCATTCTGGATCGCCACCCGGGCGCCAACAAGGTGCTGGTGCTGATCGGCACCAATGATTCCCTTGACGGTGTCACGCCTGCTGCCTTTGGAGGCAGTGTTGCAACCATAGCCAACACGATCGTTACGGATAGTAAAAAGGTGTGGATCGCTAAAATATTACCCACTAATCCACCGGACCTGAATCCGACTAGAGACACATTAATCCGAAATTACAATCTCCAAATTATAGGAATCACCAATACCGTTGGAGATAGTATTTTTCTCGGTCCGGATCTTTACGGCGATTTTTATGAGCTGTCATCCCATTATACGGATACCGTGCATCCCAACGATAACGGTTATCAACTCATGGCTAATCAATGGGCTGATCCGTTGCCCTGAGACATAAATGCTGCCGCCTACAGCCAGGGGGTGAATGGCATGGCCGGAATCCATCAACCTTTGGCTGATGGCCTCTCGGCCCATCGTTTCTACTGTCCCTGGATCCCCATCGACTTTCGTCTGCCCTTTCTTGTTTGACCCCGGAGCCCTCCCATTGTAACATTCATTCCATCGTACCCCTTCAGGAGCGGCCAATGGACCCCAAGACACTTCAGGCACCAGATCCAAAAATTGAACCCCCCCGCAAAACCGTCGCCCTGGTTCTCGGAAGCGGTTCATCCCGGGGCTGGGCGCACATCGGCGCGATCGAAGCCCTGGAAGAAGAAGGCATTCCCATCGACTTCATCTCCGGGTGCAGCGTCGGCTCCTACGTGGGAGCCATCTACGCCAGCGGCAGCCTGGCCAGCCTCAAGCACTTCGTGCTGAGCATGGATGGCAAGAAAGTTTTCTCCTACTTTGATGTGGTCTTCCCGCGCTCCGGGCTGCTGGACGGCACCAAGAAGGTGGCCGAACTCTTCTCCATGCACACCGCCGTTAAGCGTTTTTCGGAACTGAACATCCCGGTGATGATGGTGGCCACCGACCTGCAGCGGGGAGAAAAGGTGGTGCTGAAATCGGGCAACCTGCTCCAGGCCCTGCGGGCCACCATGAGCGTCCCGGGCCTTTTCGCGCCTGCCCGTTTCAAAGATCGGTGGCTGGTGGACGGGGGCATCGTGGATCCTGTACCGGTAGGGGTCGCCCGGGCTACGGAAGCCGATGTGGTCATCGCCGTGGACCTGAACAGCGGAATCATCTCCCGGCGGATGAGACCGCCGAAAAAAAAACAAATGAAAAAATCGGATCAGGAGCCAAAATTCAATAGCGAACTCCTGACCAAGCTGACCGACTACTACGAAACGGCGGAAACCAATTTTAAAAACAAAATCAACGAACTGCTCGGGCGCGATGCCAATATGCCCGACATCATCGACACCGTCATGACCTCCATCAATATCATGCAGGAGCGCATCACCCGCATCAACCTGGCCGTTGATCCGCCGGACGTCCTGGTCCAGCCCCGGTTGGGAGCCCTGAGTATGATGGACTTCGACCAGGTGGAGCTGGCCATCGAGGAAGGCTACATCGGTGTGAAAGAAAAGATGGAAGATATCAGGGCGCTGCTGGAGATGCCCACGGATGGGGTTATTCGGCAGAGGTGATCCTCAAAATCAATTTTCGGGTTAAATTGATTGAACCCTCCCTGCGGCAAACCGCGGGGAATCTTCACCGCAAGGATGAAAATCGATTTCCGGTTCGCTCGCTAACCCCGCCGCAAGCAGTGGGGAATGCGCTCGCTATCGCGGTTCCACGCATACAAACGGCTGCGGGTCGATACTGAACAGATGCAGCGGGTCGCGCACCCCCTTGACGGTTACCGGCGGAAGCGGGTTCATGTCGATGCACCGGTTGAGGCCCTGACGCACGGCATCGCTGATGAGGATATCCGTGTCGAACTCCTTGTTCAGATCCTGAATGCGCGAAGCGATGTTCACCGTCTCTCCCACCAGGGCGTAGGACAGCCTCTGGGTGCTGCCGATGTTGGCAGCCACCACGTTGCCGGTGTGAAGGCCGATGCCGTGCCGAAGCGGCGGGAATCCCTGGTTGGCCAGGTTGAGATTGACCTGGGACAGGCGCGTTCTCATGTCCAGGGCCGCATCGACCGCCCACTGCTGATGGTTTTCCAGCGCCACCGGCGCGCCGAACACGGCCTCGATTTCGTCACCGATAAACTGGAGCACCAGGCCGTGATGGGCGTTGATGGCCTCGGCCATGGACTTGAAGTAAGCATTGATCACCGTGACCACCTCCCGGGGGGGAAGGGTTTCGACCAGCCGCGTGAAATTCCGGAGGTCGGCAAACAAAACGGTCACCTCCTTGAGTTCACCGTTCAGGGTCACCCGCCCCCCGAGAATCTCGTCCCGGACCGCCTTTGACACGTACTTGCCGAAGGTTTCGTTCAAAAAATCCCGTTCCCGCCGCTGACGCCGCTGCCGGTCCACCATCCAGCCGGTGAGCAGGGCCATGAGGTTGAATCCGGCCACCTGAAGCCCCACTACCGCTACCGATAATCTGCTGGAATCGATGTTGTGGTAAAAAAATTGGGCGTAAAAGATGCTGGCGGCAACGGCGGTGATCAGGGAAGCTCTGAGGCCGAACCAGAGGGCGGCCATCACGATGGGGAAAAAAAACAGCTCCCGGTGCAGGATGTGCCTGCCCAGGAATCCGTGGATGGGCAGATGGTGAATCACCGCCACCGCCGCCAGAAGGAAAATGATGATGCCAATTTTAATGATTTTGAGGTCCATGGGCATATAGGTTCACGGGCGTCCGTCCGATGTACTATCTTATTGCATGTGATGGTACCAGAACTTAAACACCTGTTTTTTGTCCTGGTGCTTGAGCAGGCAGATGACGCCGTATTTTCCCGGTTCCTTGAAGGTGAAATTGGCGGCCAGGATGCCGTTGTAATTCTTCAGCGTACTGACCTGCTCCTTGCCGTCGGGCCCCACGACTTTGATTTTACCCACGGCGTCTTTGATGGGTGCGCCGCCGTCGGTCTCCTTGAGGTTAACCATGATGTGGTGGGTCTCCCCCTTGTCTGATGTCATGTTCATGCTGGCCAGACTCATCACCTGGAATTCTGCATCGATGCCCCCTTCCGTGGCCATGTGCTTGAAGGTGCCGCCCATGCCCGTATGGTCCATCTGCATGTCCTGAGCGCCATGGTCCATGTTTTTGTCGCCGGACTTCATGTCGTGCCCCTGCATGGCCAAGGCCGGAACGGCGATCAGGGCAACAATGAATACCGCGATGAGAAATATCCGATTTTTCATAATCAAACCTCCAGAGTTGGTTAAATGCCGCTAAAATGCGGCGGTAAAAATATTGTTGAGCAATGTTCGTTCACCATCCTCGATCCCATGTTGACGAATAAGAGCGATTGATTTTCCGTCTTCCGTCCTCAGTTCTACGTTTTCAGTCCTCCGGCAACCGCCATCCCTTCCAGATCCCATAGATGACGGGCACCACGATCAGGGTAAGAATCGTTGCGCTGACCATGCCGCCGATCATGGGGGCGGCGATGCGCTTCATCACCTCCGAGCCGGTCCCGTGGCTCCACATGATCGGGGCCAGACCGGCCATGATGGCCACCACGGTCATCATCTTGGGCCTCACCCGCAGGGCCGCGCCCTCTTCGATGGCCTCATTGAGATGACGCCGGTTGAACCGGTCTCCATATTTTTCCTTGAACTTGCGGTAAGAGATATCCAGATAGATCAGCATGACCACGCCGGTTTCGGCAGCCACGCCGGCCAGGGCAATGAATCCCACGCCCACGGTCACGCTCATGTTATACCCTAAAAGGTAAATCAGCCAGAACCCGCCGGTCAGGGAAAAGGGCACGCTGAGCATCACCAGCAGGCTTTCGGAAATGTCCTTGAAGTTGAAATAGAGCAGCAGGAAGATGAGCAGCAGAGTCATCGGGACCACAATCATCAGGCGCTTTTCGGCCCGGATCATGTATTCGTACTGTCCGCTCCACACCAGGCTGTAGCCCGGCGGCAGAACGATTTTTTCCTGAACAACTTTCTGGGCGGCCTTGACATAGGTCCCCACGTCGATTCCCCGCAGGTCCACGAAAACCCAGGCGTTGTTGCGGGCGTTCTCGCTTTTGACCACCGGCGGCCCCTTGACGATGCGGATGTCGGCCAGCTGGGCGATGGGCACCTGGGCGCCGGAGGGGGTGGGCACCAGAATCCGACGTAATTTTTCCGGCGTGTCGCGCAGTTCGCTGCCGTAACGCAGGTTCACCGGGTAGCGTTCCAGCCCCTCCACGGTCTGGGTGATGTTCATGCCGCCGACGGCGGTCATGATGATGTCCTGGACATCACCCACCGTGAGCCCATAGCGGGCGGCCTCTTCCCGCCGGATTTCGTAGTCCAGGAAATTGCCGCCGGTGACCCGCTCCGCGTAGACGCTCAGCGTCCCCGGCACGTCGCGGATGACGGCCTCCACCTTTTCACCGATATCGGAAAGCACCTGCAGGTCTTCACCCATGATCTTGATGCCCACCGGCGTCTTGATCCCGGTGGAGAGCATGTCGATGCGAGTCTTGATGGGCATGGTCCAGGCGTTGGTCAGGCCGGGAAACTGGATCGCATTGTTCAGTTCCTCCACCAGTTTCTCGATGGTCATGCCTTCCCGCCATTCGGATTCGGGTTTGAGCATGATGGTGGTTTCGATCATGCTGAGCGGTGCCGGGTCCGTGGCCGTCTCCGCCCGGCCGATCTTGCCGAACACGTTCTCCACTTCGGGAAAGGCGGCAATAATCCGATCGGTCTGCTGGAGCAGCTCCCTGGCTTTGGTGATGGAGATGCCCGGCAGGGTAGTGGGCATGTACAACAGGTCGCCCTCGTTAAGGGGAGGCATGAATTCAGACCCCATGCGTTTGATCGGAATCCAGGTCACGGCCAGAATGAGCACCGCGGCGATCAGTACGATGGCTTTTTTCCTGAGCACCACCTTGATGATGGGGTGGTAAATCCAGATCAGGAAACGGTTGACCGGATTTTCATTTTCGGGCTTGATCTTGCCCCGGATCAGGTAGCCCATCAGAATCGGCACAATGGTGATGGCCAGCAGGGCCGCGCCCATCATGGCATAAGTCTTCGTGTAGGCCAGGGGATGGAAGAGCCGCCCCTCCTGGGCTTCCAGGGTGAATACCGGCAGAAAGCTCACGGCAATGATCAACAGGGAGAAAAACAGGGCCGGCCCCACCTCCTTGGCCGCATCGGTGATCAGCTCCCAGTGCGGCTTCTTGCCACCGTCGTGCTCGATGTGCTTGTGGGCGTTTTCGATCATCACGATGGCACCGTCCACCATGGCGCCGATGGCGATGGCGATGCCGCCCAAGCTCATGATGTTGGCGTTGATCTTCTGACCGTGCATGATGATGAAGCTGATGAGAACCCCTACGGGCAGCGTGAAGATGCCCACCAGGGCGCTGCGGAAATGAAAAAGAAATACGATGCACACGATGGCCACGATGATGCTTTCCTCGATCAGGGTGCGCTTGAGGTTGTGCACGGCACGCAGGATGAGACCTGACCGGTCGTAAACGGTTTTGATGCGAACCCCTTGGGGCAGGCCGGACTTGAGGGCTTCCAGCCGCCGCTTGACGTTTTCGATCACCTGAAGGGCGTTTTCCCCGTAACGCATGATGACCACGCCCCCCACCACTTCCCCCTGGCCATTGTCGTCGGCGAGGCCGCGCCGCAGTTCCGGGCCGAGCCTCACCGTGGCCACGTTGCGCAGCAGGATGGGGATGCCCCGGTCATTCACACCCAGCGGCACGACATTCAGGTCCTCGATGCTCTTGATATAGCCAAGCCCCCGGACCATGAACTCAGTCTCGCCCATTTCCACCAGCCGGCCGCCCACGTCGTTGTTGCTGCGCTGGATGGCCGTGCGGATTTTCTGGATGGGAATGTTGTAGGCCCGCAGCTTGTTGGGGTCCACGACCACCTGGTACTGCTTGACATACCCGCCGATGGACGCCACCTCGGACACACCGGGCACGCTGGCCAGTTCGTAGCGCAGGAACCAGTCCTGGATGGAACGCAGCTGGGACAGGTCATGGCGGTCGCTTTCCAGGGTGTATTCATAGACCCAGCCCACGCCGGTGGCGTCGGGTCCTAAAGAGGGGGTGACCCCCCGGGGCAGGCGTCCGGCGACGAAGTTCAGGTACTCCAGCACACGGCTGCGGGCCCAGTAGAGATCGGTGCCGTCCTCGAAGATGATGTAGACGAAGGAGATGCCGAAAAAGGAGTAGCCCCGCACGACCTTGGCAAACGGGACCGACAGCATGGCAGTGGTCAGCGGATAGGTCACCTGGTCCTCCACCACCTGGGGAGCCTGTCCCGCGTATTCGGTGAAGATGATCACCTGCACGTCGGACAGGTCGGGAATGGCATCCAGGGGGGTGTGGGCGATGGCATAGATGCCGGCGGCAATGACGAAAAGGGTCGCCAGGATCACCAGGAACTTGTTTTTGACGGACAGTTCGATGATTTTTCCGATCATGGCTTGGTTTCCTCGTCAGGGG
Source organism: Deltaproteobacteria bacterium (assembly GCA_020444075.1). GTDB lineage: Bacteria > Desulfobacterota > Desulfobacteria > Desulfobacterales > Desulfosarcinaceae > Desulfosarcina. Next base: position 32,540 of record JAHLLR010000045.1, on the reverse strand, counting down.
CTGGCTTAGCTGCTGAACCGTCTGAATCCATGGTCAGGCCCTTCATATCCAGGTCGTCGCCCTCCATGGTCATGCTGTCCATATTCAGGTCGTCGCCTTTGTCGCCCACCTCCGGGCTGCGAACCTCGAGCATCTTGGCGATGGCTTCCTTCAAGCGGCTCTCCGAATCGAACAGGAACTGGCCGGAGAGCACGATCTCATCGCCCTCTTCAAGGCCGTCGATCACCTCGAAGGTATAGTCGTTGCCTTCGACCCCCAGGGTAACCTCCCTGGGCTCGAATTTGCCCTTGCCCCTGGAGACGAAGACCCGTTTGCGCACACCGCTGTCGATCACCGCCTCCTGGGGCACCACCAGCCGCTTGCCCGGCAGGGTATTCTGCAGATAGACGTTGGCGTACATTCCCGGCTTGAGGTTGTCGTCCGGATTGGGAAAGGAGAGGCGCAGCCGGGCGGTACGGGTCTTGGGATCCAGGTAGGGGTAGATGAAAAGCACTTTGCCCATGTACCGTTTGCCGGGGATGTAGGCCAGATCCATTTCGGCGGGCATGCCTTTGTGGACCCAGGGCAGCTCGTACTCGTAAATGTCCACATCCACCCAAACGGTGGACAGGTCGGCGATTTCATACTGGTGCTCGCCGGCCTTGACGTAATGCCCTTTCAGGGCGTTTTTCACGGTGACCACGCCGGAGGCCGGCGAGAATATCGTGATCGTTTTCTGGATCTCGCCGGCAGCTTCCAAATGGGTTATCTGTTCATCGGTGAGATCCCAGTAGGCCAGTCGGGTGCGCGAGGCTTCCAGCATCCGGTCGCTCTCCTTGCGGGCATTCCTGCCGCCGGGTCCCCTCAACTGCTGAAGGGCGATGAGGTATTCCTGCTGGGCGGTGAGCAGGTCAGGGCTGTAGATGTCGAACAGCGGCTGCCCCTTTTCCACCCGTTCCCCCACAAAATCCACGTAGAGCGTTTCGATCCACCCGTTGAACTTGACGTTGACCGAATAGAGTCCGGTTTCATCGGTGGTGATGGTCCCGAAGGTACGGATCGTTTTGGAGAGGACTTTCTTCTCTACGCGACCGAGCCGAACGCCCATATTCTGCTGGGTCACGGGATCGATGCGGATGGTGGAGCTGGGTTCCTTCTCTTCTCCCGCTTCCTCATATACCGGCACCAGGTCCATGCCCATGGGCGACTTGCCCGGCTCGTTGCGGATGTAGGTGGGGTCCATGGGCGCCGCCCAGTATTTGATCTTCTTGCCGGTCTTGGGGTCCACCATGCCGGCCTTGAGTGCTTCTTCGGCATGCGCGGTCGCCGGTCCCAGGAAGGTTCCAATAGATGTCCGGTTCTGAATTGGTGGTGCCGGCCAGTTCAAGGGAACGCTGAAAATGGCTAACGCAAAAACGATGTTCATCGGTTTGAAAAACATGTTTGTGGATCCTTTCTGTTTTCGCTTTTTAATCACGGAATGGGCACACCCAATCGTCGCTCCAACTCCGCCCGGGCAACCCCCACATCGCTGTTGCGCCGCTCACCGGCCAGGTTCACATCCAGCCAGCTGGTGTACGAGCCGATCACATCGGCAAACGAAACGCTGCCCGATTCATACGCCCGGGTGGATACGTCCAGAGAGGTCTGGGACAACTCCAGGAGACGATTCTTGTACAGGGACCGCTCCCGCCGGGCCTGGTCCAGATCGAACCAGGCGGTTCGCACCATCAGCCGGGTTCTCGCCTCGGCATCCGCAAGATCGGCCCGCAGGGCGTCGAGCTTTTGCCGGGTTTCCCGCAGATAGGTATCCTGGGTGCCAAACCAGGCGTTCTTGGGCAGCCCCTTGCCGCGCGTGGGGGAAACCGTGGTGCTGAAAGTCGGTTGCATTGCAGCGCTGCCCACCTGGAGGGCTGCTTCATCGGCGAAGAGCGAATAATTCTGCGAAAAGGACGGCTGAATCATGGTCTCGGCCATCTCCACCATCCGCTCCATCTTGCCCACCATGGCCCGCATCCGCTGCAGTTCCTGGCGCTTATCCAGCGCTATGGGGTAAAGCACCTCCAGCCTGGGCAGCGATGTCTCCGGGGTGCGGGTGTCAGGCCGGCCGACAGCATTACCCGGTCCCAGGTCCATCAGTGAGAGCAGTTCGGTTTCCAGATTGACCCGCTGCTCTTTCAAGGTGGTCAGTTGCTCCTCCAGTTTTTCACGGCTGATACGGATTTTGACCACATCCTGATAGCTGGTTTTCCCGGCACCGTAGCGGGTGGTGGCCACCGATTCCAATTGATTGAGCCGATCGAGCATATCCCGGGTGATCCGGTGTGCCTGGTGCGTGAAGAGAAGATTCCAATAGGCTTTGCTGCCCTGGGCCACGATGTCGCGCCGGATCAGGTCCAGGGTCTGCTTTTCCGCTTCCACATTCTTTTCCGCAACCTGACCCTTCAAAGCGGTCACACCGGGAAAAGGAAATTTCATCTGAATATTGTCAGCGCCTCGCATGGGCCCCACCCCGGGCATTACCGCTTCCGTGAATGCCGAATACTGGCGCAGGATTTCATCCAGTTGGGTCACCTGGTCGAATCCTTCCAGGGCCGCCCGCAATCGATCGGTCGCTGCTTTAATGGATGGGTTGCGCAGCAGAATCAGGGACTGGGTCGTCTGCAGGGAGAACCGGTTCCGGAGCACCCCAAGCGATCGTGCATCATCGGCTGCGGCCTCGATGACGGCGGGTTGGATATCGATCTCCCCAACCGCCATCGGCGTTTCTTTGACCGCCTTCTCCCAGCGGTCCCGTGCATTTTCAAGGGTCTTCTTTTCGACCTCGAAGTCGTCCGGTTTCCCCTTGACCGGGGTCGCCGGCCTATCCGGCTGATGGAGTATGACCGGCGGACTGTAGGCATCCATGTCCCGCTTGAGATCTCCATATCCACCCCATGCAGGCGTGATTGACCCGATCAGCAGTCCTCCGGTGACAATAAGCGACAGGATCTTCATTGCGGCTCCTTTCCGGCAGGTCCCGCCGAAACCGCCGGATCACCGGTCAGGCGCTTCCCTGCCATCCGTTCGAGCCGCGCCAGATTGATGCCATAGTCTGCTTTAGCACGGGCCAGGGCCAGCTGAAAATTGTACCAGACCGATTGGGTTTCGATGAAATCGGTGAAAGACGATTCTCCTTCGCGGTACCAGACTTCGGCGATTTCCATGGAACGGGCCGCCTGGGGAACCAGGTCGGTTTCGTAGAGGCTGACGATCCGTTGGGCATTGCGGGCTTTGAAATAGAGAGTGCGGATCCTGGTTCGAACGGCATTGATACGCACGACCTTTTCTGCCCGGGCCATGGACTTTTCCGCCATGGCCTTGTCCACCCGGCTGTTGTTCCTGCCGAACCACAACGGGATCGAAATTCCCGCCTGCAGGCCGATGGCGTCCCGTCCGGCATCCTCGGGCTGCATGGCCACATCGGGCTCGCCGATGCCGGCGTAAAACAGTCCCACCCTGAACTCCGGCAGGTTCTGGAACCGGGCCAGGGACACCTTGGTGTCGCCTTTATCGACACCCACCTGGGCCATGAGGATATCCTCCTGATTGGCCTCGGCCAGCCCATAGATAGTATCAACGTCTGCGGCAAGCGGCGCTAAGGTCGGCGTCTCCAGTTCGCCCACGGCCGCTTCGGGGGAGCGGTTCAGCAATCCGTTGAGGCGGGTGATCTCGGTCTGCTCCAGCTCCTCCAGCAGAAGCGCATCATACTGCAGCTGGCCGGATTGGGATTGGGCCTTGACCACGTCGGTGAGGGTGACCCGGTTATCGGCATGGGCGGTCTCGCTGATCTTGCGCAAGTGGTCCAGCAGGCTGGCATTTTGTCCCGTAACCGTTCTGGCCTGACGGATGTACCAGAGCTCGTAGTAGGATTCCTGGACCGCCAGAATCGTCTCCTTGACCGCCATATCCAGCTTGAGCCGGGCGATGCGGGCGTCGGCGGCCACCAGTTCGCCGGCTTTGGACAACTTTCCGGGAAAGGGGATCATCTGGGAAAGCTGGGCGTTCCAGTCCTGGGGCCCCAGTCGAGTCTCGATAGGTTCGGGAAACCAGGTGACCATCAGCTGGGGGTCCGGGTAACCGGTCGTGACCCGGTAATCCTCCACCGTGGCCTTCCACGCCTCCCGGGCCTGCTGAATCGACGGGTTGTGGGCGTAGGCATCATCGATCAGGTCGGCCAGCCGAAGGGTACCGGTCAGGGACCGCTTTTCGCCGGAAGGCGGCGGGCCTGAATCTTCGGCATTGGCAGCTGCAGTCAAGCAGAGGACCGTCCCCGAAAGCACAGCCGGAAAAAGCCCCCAGACCAACCATGGTATGGGTTTTTTTAACGCCTTGACGACCCGTTGAAAAATTCGATGTGTCATCCCGCCCTCCTGATGGTTGCGAAAATGGAATGCCGTTCAGACGGCGTCCGCTCTTCAGTTCCTCAATATAATCAATTGCCGTGCCATCATTACAACATTTTGATATTATAGATTAAATTTGCATTCCAATCAGAATAAACCGGTGAAGAAGTGCGAAAATATTTCACACATTTAATTGAGCTGGAAGCCAGGTGCGAATAATATTCGCATACAAAATTGGATATCGAGAAAATCGGTCGGTTTGATTTTGGAATAATAGCCCTGCATGATCCCGGTGGCAAGTAATATGGGAGTTTCTTCGGCAGGAAGGGCGACTTTTCGATAACCAGTGGTATGACTATCGCCTCCGCTTTCCCGGCAGATGCGCAAACAATTTGCACGTGGACGGTTGCCGTATTATTCTTTTCGAAAAGCCGGGTATGCCGGTGCCGATCTCACAGCGAAAGCAGACAGCGACCATGACCGTCGTCCCCCGTCGACAACTCTATCTGACCGCCCTTGCCATCCTTCTGGTGGTCATGTTGCTTCTGGTCGTTATCAGTGTATCCACCTACCGGAACCTGAACCGGGAAAGAAACGCCGCCATGCAAACGGTCCGCCGCCAGGCCCTGACCCTGATCGCTGCGTTGGAAGCCGGGGCCCGGGCCGGCATGATGATGCAGATGGCCGGTCAGGATGCCATCGGGAATCTGGTCCACGAAATCGGCAGGTCCGGCGACATCAATTACCTCTACCTGGTGAATGCCGCAGGCGAGGTGGTGCACCACTCCATTCCCTCCCTGGAAGGCACCCGGGCCCTGTGGCACCCTGAATTCGATAATGCGCAGGATGTGCGCTCCCGCGTGCGGCAGTTGCCCGACGGTGTCCACGTTTACGAGGTAGCCAAACCCTTTGCGCCCATGGGCATCCATTTAAATTCCACCGAGTCATCGGCCGCTTATCCCGCAGCCGCATTGCCGGGGCATTATCACTCTCGCGCCACGGTCTATCTGGGAATGACCATGACCGCCTATGAAGACGCCCGGAAGTCCGACCTGCAGCATGCCATGCTCATGGGCGGTATCGTTCTGGCGCTGGGCGGCGGAGTAATCTATTTCTTTATCGTGATCCGAAGCTACTATCTGCTCAGCCATACCCTTCAGGAGACCCGGGATTACACCCGGCAGGTGATCGCCAGCATGGCTCATGGCGTGTTGAGCATCGACACCGGGGGCAAAGTGGTGTCCTGGAATCAGCAGGCATTGTCGCTGCTGGGCATGCCGAAAATGGCCGTCGACCATCTCGACCTGCAGACGGTTTTCGATTTTCAGGAGACCGGCATCGCCCGGACGATCCATCAGGGCGTCCCGGTCATGAACCGTGAGATCAGCTATCACCGGAATAAGGAGGATTGGCTCCCGCTGCTGTTGACCGTGACGCCTATCCTGGGTGAAACCGGCAGTCCCGGTGGAGCAGTGATCGTGCTCAGGGACATGAGCGAGATCAAGCGGCTTGAGGAACAGGTGCGGCGCACCGAAAAACTGGCGGCGATCGGGCGGCTGGCCGCCGGAGTGGCCCACGAGATCCGCAACCCGCTCAGTTCCATCCGCGGGTTTGCCTACCTTCTCGGCCGGGGCCACGGCAAGGAAACCCCCGAACGGGAATATGCCGATGTCATGGTTCGTGAGATCGACCGCATCAACCACGTCGTCACCGACCTGCTCAATTTTTCCCGTCCCATGACCGTGGAACCGGAATCCACCCTGCCCGCCGATCTCATCGACCATGTGGTTTCCCTGGTGTCCGCCGATGCGAAAGCCCATGGTGTTGACATCCAGGTGGATTGTGAATCCGCCCTGCCGCCCAGGACGCTGGACCCCAACCAGGTCACCCAGGCCCTGCTCAACCTGATGCTCAATGCTGTCAACGCCATGGAAACGGGAGGCACAATAGTGATCCGGGCATCGGTCTCCCCTGACGGCGAAGAGCTGGAAATTCAGGTGGAGGACAACGGTCCGGGAATTAATCCGGACGTGCAGGAAAAAATTTTTGAACCCTTTTACACGACCCGTGAACAAGGCACCGGCCTGGGCCTGGCCATGGTGCGCAAAATCGCCGAAAACCACGATGGGGGAATCCGCCTGGAAAGCCCGCTGCCGGGAACAGGAAGGGGAACCCGGTTCACCCTCTTTTTCAAGAATATGGAGACATCCCCATGACCTCAAAAATACTGGTCGTAGACGATGACGCTTCTCATCGGACCATGCTCAGGGCCGTTCTGTCGGCGGAGGGCTACCAGGTGCAGGAGGCCGATGACGGCGACACGGCCTGCCGGGAGGTGGAAAAGAACATTTTTGATCTGGTGCTCATGGACCTGCGCATGAAACGTCTGCACGGGGATGCCGCCCAGAAGAGGATTTACGCGATCAGTCCCACCACCCCCGTGGTTATCATGACCGCTTACGGATCGGTACGCTCGGCCGTAAAGTCCCTCAAGGCCGGCGCCCATGACTACCTCACCAAACCCATCGACGTCGAGGAACTGAAAATCCTGGTGGCCAAAACCCTGCATCACCGCAGGCTTGAAGAAGAAAATCTAAATCTGAAAGAGAGGTTGGACGCAAACTTCGACTTCGGGGGCATCATCGGACGCAGCCCTTCCATGCGGGAGCTTTTCGAGACCCTTTCCCTGGTGGCCCCGTCGGAAGCCACGGTTCTGATCCAGGGCGAAAGCGGCACCGGCAAGGAACTGGTGGCCAACGCCATTCACCACAACAGCCACCGTAAAGACCGTCCTTTCGTGAAGGTCAACTGCGCCGCTTTGCCCGAAACGCTGCTGGAGAACGAGCTTTTCGGACATGAAAAGGGGGCATTTACCGGCGCCACCGGCCCAAAAAAGGGGCGCTTTCAGTTGGCCGACCGGGGAACCCTCTTTCTGGATGAAATCGCGGAAATGGCTCCCGCCACCCAGGCCAAGATCCTTCGCGTCCTTCAGGAAAGAGAATTTGAACCGGTGGGCGGCGCCCGGACGGTGAAGGTCGACACCCGCATCATCTCGGCTTCCAACCGCAACCTGGAAGAGGAAATCGCGGCCGGCCGCTTCCGGGAAGATCTTTTCTTCCGGCTCAACGTCGTCAGGATCAAAGTGCCCCCCCTGAGAAACCGGTCGGCCGACATCCCGCTGCTGGCGGATTATTTTCTCGAGCGCTATGCCGAAAAAAATCACCGCCACCTCAAAGGCTTCCACCCGCGGGCCATGGATCTGCTGCTGCAACATGCGTGGCCGGGCAACGTCCGTGAACTGGAAAACGTCATCGAGCGGGCGGTGATCATGGCCCGGGGGGACAGGGTGGACCCGTCACACCTGCCCAAAACCCTTCAGGATCAAGACGCCAGCAATTCGGCCAAAGAGCCGGTGCTGGCCTCCGGCCGTTCACTGAAGGAGGTGGAGAAAGAGATGATCCTGAAAACCCTCGAGGACATGGGCGGAAACCGGACAAGAACTGCAGATACGCTGGGCATCAGCCGCCGCACCCTGCAGTTGAAACTCAAGGCATACGGCATCAATTGACGGATGGGTTTCAAATAATGGGTCAGGTTTCTTCTTGGCCCTGCGACTTGAAAAAAGTCAGAAAATATTCTGGAATCTTGGTTTCAAATGTCATTTCTTCATTGTTAAAAGGATGGTTGAACCTGATCGACAATGCATGTAACGCTAAACGCCCCTTAGCGTCCTTTCTATACTTTTTGTCACCGACAACAGGATGCCCCTTTTCTGACAAGTGAACACGAATCTGATTTTTTTTCCCTGTCAACAGGTCGATTTCCAATAGACTATAATTCTTGGATTCTTTTATTACTTTGTATTTTGTTCTGGCAAAATCACCATCCTTTGGATTCTTGACCGATTGCATCCGGTAATCATCATCTTCAGCAAGATAAGACTCTATGATGCCAGTTTTTTCTGCCAGATGACCATAGACGACAGCGACGTATTTTTTTTCTACATTTTCCCATTGCCTGGCAAATTTCTCACGAATTTCAAAACTTTTGGCAAAAATTAACACTCCGGATGTTTCGCGATCCAACCGATGTACCACAAACAGGTTGACCCTTGCCTTTGGATTGCCTTTTCTAACATAATTGGTGAGCAAGTGGTGAGCCGTATTTTCTGCTTCGTAATTGGCTTTGACGCTCAAAAGCCCAGAGCGCTTATCGATTACGATGAGGTCCCGATCCTCATAAAGAATCTTGATACCGGCAGGCACATATCTATTTCTGATTTTTATTTTTGATTTTATCATAATTTTTTACAAATTTCAGAACAGGCTTCCTTCTGTACAGGCGTTGATGGAAAGTTCCTGCAAATTTCCGGTCTGGATTCATATACACGGCAAGAATACGTATCGTCATTTTCATCTAAAAAAAAACAATATCCATTTTCTCTAAATTTCAAAAAGTATTCTTCAATTGTTTTACCTTTCGGGTTGGTAAACACCTCAAAAGGCAACCCCGTCACTCGTTCCAACCTCTCGATTTCATTTTCAGTCAGTTCAACAAAAGGGAATTTTTTACAGCAATCGGCACATCTTCTACATATCTCGCCGGGTTCAATTTTCTTCATGGCCTAAACATCTCTGCAGGATTCATTTGCCAACAGGGGTTGTCCACAATCAACTGTTCCTGATGAATTTGAGTCGCGCTTTGCATGCGCACCTATATCACAATATCGGCGAGAAAAGCCGGGCCGTCCGTATAGCCAGGCGGAAAGCCATTGATCGGCGATAGACGTCGTCGGTGGTCAGGGGATCGGAGGCGGCAAAATCGTCGCGGCACATCTTTTCCACTTTGCGGATGAAATCGGGATCGGTGAAAGCCATGGTGATCTCGAAATTGATCCTCAGGGAGCGGTTGTCCAAATTTACCGTGCCCACACCGGCAAGGGTGTCGTCCACCAGAAATACTTTCTGGTGCATGTAGCCTTTGCGGTAAGTGAACATCCGGACCCCAGCCACGGCCACTTCAAACAGGTAGGTGTGGGCCGCCCACCAGACAACCCGCTTGTCCGGATTGCCGGGAATCAGGATCCTCACATCCACTCCCCGCATGGCGGCCAGCTGCAACGCCTTGATAACGGCCACATCCGGCACGAAATAGGGAGTCAGAATCCAGCATCGATGTTTGGCCAGATTGATGGCCTGCACCATCATCAGCGAACAGCTCTCCACCAGGTCCCCCGGGCCCGTGGGAATGCACAGGACGGCTTCGCCGCCGGTACAAGGCGGTGGATCCCAAGGAATCTCGGGGAGTTTTCCGCAGGCCCAGTGCCAGTCCTCGGCGAAGCAGAGCTGTACGGCCAGGGTCACCGGGCCTTCCATTTTAACGTGGGTGTCCCGCCAGTGGTCAAAACGCCGGCCCCCGTCCAGGTATTCGTCGCCAATGTTGTGACCGCCGACCCAGCTCATCGCGCCATCCACAACCACGAGTTTACGGTGATTGCGAAAATTGATCCGAAACCGGTTGAGCATTCCACCGCCCATTCGGAAAATACCAACGTTCACGCCGGCAGCCCGCAACGCATCGGTGTAGGATCGGGAAAGGCCTACGCTGCCGATCTGATCCAGCAGAAAATAGACCTGGACACCGGCCTTCACCCGGTCGATCAAGGCCGATTTGATCCGATCGGCCAGATCACCGTCGCGAACGATAAAAAACTGAATCAGCACATGGCGGCGGGCAGACCGGATCCCTTCCAGGATGGAATCGAATGTGGCCTCACCGTTGATCAGCAGGGTGCAGCGGTTTCCGACCATGACCGGCAACTGGTAAATATCGCTTAAAACATCGATTATGGGCGTATCGCGCACCATCAGGCAGCCGAGCCGCTGGTCCATCCGGAGATCCCTTCCCAGGTGGTGGATTGCCGTACTGCCGGACTGGTGAGCGACGGCATGACGCTGAATACGCCGGGCTCCGAAAACGAGGTAGAGAAAAACGGCCAGGTAGGGGAAAAAAAACAGGGCCATCACCCAGGCGATGGTACCCTGGCTGGTTCGGCCGTTCATGATGACGTCGAAGATAAAAAGGATGCCCGTGATGTGCAGCGCCAGGGGAATCAACAGCATCCAATATTCTATAACCAGCTGTACTGCGGGCATCTTATTCCCTTACCGGGTCAAGCGTTGTCGGTGTTCGCATCCGCCCCTGCATCGGTCCTTTTCATGAACTCGACGTCCATGCGGAAATTCTGCGGGATCAACACCCCTGAAATGACCCTTATGTGGATTGGGCAATTCAAAGGATGTTGTTGCTCCATTTCGGAAACCTTTTTCCTGTTGGAAATGAAAACGGAAAGAATGCTGGTATTTATATATCGGTTGGAGCGCCGATGATTGCTCCATTTTTTTTAACATAGGACTCACCGCATTGGCAATGAAACTCGTCCGGATTGTCCCCGGATATATTGGATGAGGGTTTTGAAAGACCTAATTTATGGGTTGACTTGTACCGGACCAAGCCTATATTTTGGTGGTATTTTCCAAAGGTTAGGTCTTGGCCGAAACCCTCTCTCCGTCACTGTCGGCTCTGCGGCCACCATGGCCGCCGGAGATAACCCCTGTTTCCCCCATCAGGAGATTCACATGCATAGGAAAATCGTTTTCAGTTTCACCGCCTTGTTTTTCCTGTTTGGCAGCACCATTTTTGCCGATACCATCTATACGTGGACCGATGCCGGTGGCGTCAAACGCTATTCGAATTCCCAACCGCCCGAAGATGCCGAGAATGTGCAGACCATCCAGGAAATCCCATACAATCAGCGTAGTGATGACCAGCAGCGGCGGGAATATGACCGCATGGTGGAAGACGCCAGCAAGGGTGCTGACCGGCATTTTGAGGAGCAGGCCGACAAAAAGGCTCAGGAAGAGGAAGCCCGGCAGCAGCAGCAATTGGAGGCCCAAGCCAGGCGAATCGAGCAGGAACGGGCCAAACTGCAGAAAGAGATCGACGATATTCAAGGACGAGGACTGAGTCGCACGTTCTCGCCCGGCCAGAAAGAATACCTGATCAGGCAGATTCAGGAGAAGATCGATCAACTGGAAAACAACCCCGACGACTATTTCACCAAGTAGCCGCATCGATATCATCAATGGCTCATTCTCACCGTCAACACCGCCGTCGGGTCGACCGTGTCATCCCATCCATCCGGGTTGACCAGGCGGTGGAACCCGCGTGTAGAATCTATCGGGAGGGCGTTATGACAGATTTACGAAACACCCGGACACCTATTCTGAATACGGGCACCCCTGAAGCAAAACGAAAGGAAATTCTGGATTATTTCCATAAAACCTTCACCCTCGACGAAAGGCTCTACGACACCCTGGCATCCGATGACGCCTTTTACCTGCGAGCCGAACCGCTTCGGCATCCGCCGATTTTTTACCTCGGCCACACCGGTGTCTTCTACATCAACAAACTGATCATTGCCAAAATCATCGACCAGCGCATCAATCCAGCATTCGAGTCCATGTTTGCGGTGGGGGTGGATGAAATGTCCTGGGACGATTTGGACGATGCCCATTATGAGTGGCCCACCGTGGCAGCGGTAAAAGCCTATCGGGACGAGGTGCGGGCCTTCATGGACCATACCATCCGCAATCTGCCGCTGACCCTGCCCATCACCTGGGACCACCCCTTCTGGACCATCATGATGGGCATCGAACACCAACGGATTCACCTGGAGACATCCTCGGTGATCATCCGGCGAATGCCCATCGAACAGGTCCGCCATCTGCCCTTGTGGGATATCTGCGAGGAATCCGGCACGGCGCCGGACAACGATCTGCTGCCGGTGTCCGGCGGCCAGGTGATGCTGGGGAAATCCAAGGACCACCCCCTGTATGGCTGGGACAATGAATTTGGCAGCCACACCTTCGATATCCGGGATTTCGAGGCGTCGCGCTACCTGGTTTCCAACCGGGAGTACCTGGGCTTCGTCGAGGACGAGGGCTATACCACGAAGGCGCTATGGACCGAAGAGGGCTGGAACTGGGTCGGCTATTCAACGGCGAGGCACCCGATCTTCTGGATCCCGTCGGATGGCGACTGGACCTTCCGGACCATGACCCGCATCATCCCCATGCCCTGGGACTGGCCCGTGGAAGTCAACTATCTGGAGGCCAAGGCGTTTTGCAACTGGATGGCCGCAAAACGCGGCAAAACCATCCGCCTGCCCACCGAGGACGAATGGTACCGCCTGCGCGATCTGCACGACATTCCGGACCAGCCCTATTGGGATCACGCGCCGGGCAACCTCAATCTGGAACACTGGGCCTCGTCGTGCCCGGTGAACCGATTTCGCTTCGGCGACTTTTACGACATCATCGGCAATGTGTGGCAGTGGACGGAAACGCCCATCACCGGCTTCGCGGGCTTTGCCGTCCATCCGGTTTACGACGACTTCTCCACGCCCACCTTCGACACCCGCCACAACCTGATCAAGGGAGGTTCCTGGATCTCCACCGGCAACGAGGCCACCCGCGACTCCCGCTACGCCTTCCGGCGGCATTTTTTCCAGCACGCAGGCTTTCGGTATGTAGCTTCCGAACAGCCGGTGGAACTGCCCGAGGCCATGTATGAAAGCGATCTGGCGGTCTCCCAGTATTGCGAGGCCCATTACGGGGAGTCCTATTTTAATGTGGAGAACTTTCCCCTGCAATGCGCCCGGCTTGCCGTGGCCTTCATGGAGGGCCGACCCAAGAAGCGGGCCCTGGATTTAGGCTGCGCCGTGGGACGCGCCACCTTCGAACTGGCCCGCACCTTCGATTTTGTCAACGGACTGGACTTTTCAGCACGATTTATCCGCATCGCCTTCCAGATGCAGGAAAAAGGGGTAACCCATTATGAACGATTGGAAGAGGGAGAGATCGTCTCCTACCATGAACGGCATCTGGCGGATTTCGGACTGGACACCGTTGTCGACCGGGTCGAATTCTTCCAGGCCGATGCCACCAACCTCAAACCCCAGTTCACCGGCTACGACCTGGTCCTGGCAGCCAATCTTATCGACCGGCTCTACGACCCGAAAAAGTTTCTCACCACCATCCATGAACGGCTCAGCATGGGTGGCGTTCTGGTCCTCACCTCGCCCTACACCTGGCTGGAGGAATTCACCCGTCGGGAACACTGGGTGGGCGGCATCCGCAAGGACGGCGAGCCGTATACCACGCTGGACGGCCTGAAAGACCTGCTGGCCGCTCATTTTCAGATGATCGGCACCCCCCGGGACGTTGAATTCGTCATTCGTGAAACCCGGCGCAAGTTTCAGCACACCGTCAGCCAAATGACGGCCTGGGAGCGGATAAAATAGGCGGCACCCCGATCAGAGAAGCCTCCTATGAATTTTCCGATGTCTGCCTGCCCTTCAGCAGGGAAATTTCAACCCGACGGTTTGCCCGTCGATTCTCATCTGAAGTATTGGCAACCAAAGGATGGAATTCCGATTTCCCCTGAATGATCAGCCGTTGAGGGGCGACACCGTGGGATGCCAGAAATTTGGCCACACTGGCGGCCCTTGCCGCGGACAGTTCCCAATTGGATGGAAATCTCGACGTCCGGATGGTGATGTCGTCGGTATGGCCTGACACGATGATCTGATACTGGTGCTGCGGCGCAATCCAATCGGCAATCCGTTTCAATGCGGATTGAGCATCCGCCAAAAGTATCGCGTCCCCGACATTGAACGTGATCCGCTCGCCCAGGACAAAAACAGGTTGCTTCTCGTCCCACCGGACGTAGAAATCATTGCTGAAGCTGTCTTTCAAACCATTCATCATTTCCTGATTCAACGGTTCGACGGGATCTTCCCCCTCCGTTAATGGAAGGTTCGCTGCCGGCGGTTCCGGATTCGGCGCCGCGGTCTCTTCCGCAGGTATGGATTCAACGGGTTGAACTTCCGGGAGAAGGTCGGAATGGACGCCCGCCGACGATGCGACGGTCCGGCGTTCCGGTTCCGGCGCCTGGGAAGCGATTTCAGGCCGATTGATTGCATTGGCGTAAAGCAGAACAAAAAAAACAAGCAGAAGGGTCATCAGGTCAGCCATACTCCACAAAAAGGCACCCTCTTCGGCGGCCTCCACTTCTCCTGCCAGGAAAAATCGGGCAGCCAAACCCTTGTCCGGGTTTGGCCTGAACCGCCATTGACTTGACCCATCGCCCTTGCCGACCATCCGCTACCTCGCCAGGCCCTGTGGGCTGGTTGAATCGCCCCACGGATTCCATCGATGCCGCTTTTTTAGCGGCTGCGGCTGCGGCATTGAGAAATCGGCTTCCGCATAGGACTTCAGGCTGTGGGCAATTTCCAGGGGTGGTCGTTGATCGCACACGGCCACGACGCCGTCGAAAATGACATTGAGCATCAGGGCCTCGCGCCTGATGTGCTCGGCAAACTTTCCCGCGATCGGAAGAAACAGAAAATTGGCGAAGAGCAGGCCGTAAAAGGTGGTCAGCAGGGCCGTCGCCATGCCTTGTCCGATTTGCGCGGAATTGCCGATGTGGTTCAACACATTGATCAACCCGATGATCGTACCCACAAAACCGAATACCGGCGCAAGCCTGGCAAGCCTGTTGATTGCGTTCAGCTGGGTCTGCAATTGGTCCAGATACAGGTTGATCTCTTTCCCCAGCATCATCTCGACACGCGGGGAGTCGTAATTATCAAGAATCATTTGGAAGCCGCGGCGGAGAACCGGATGTGACACCGCATTGATTTTACGGCTCATCTCGCTGAGACCGGCGACCCGCTGCAGGCGCGCCAGCACGGTTATTTGATTGATCAGATCCTCGACAGTTTTCGGTTGGGGTTTCAGGCTGTCGACCAAACGGGTGAAAAAGCCCTGCAGGGTATGGACGGGAAATGCCAGCGAACCGCCAACGATCGTGCCGATAAACACCAAGGCCCCGCTCCTCAAGTTAACCAGAACCGGGATATCGCCCATGATCGTGCGGGCAAAGAGAAAAAAAATTATCATCCCAACCATTAAAAGACAATTTCTTACCACGTTATGAACCCTCCACGGGTGGTGTTTACCCTCATTCTAAACTATTAACGGATGATGACGACCAATCAGGCTTTATCCTTTATCCTTTTCTCTTAGCAGTTTTTGTGCCATGAGACAGGTCACCCGCAAACAGGGCCGTAAAGATCTTTTTTGGGCATATGCAATATTTTAATCGGGAAAAAATTGCCGGGCGGAGGGCTATCCAGGCAAATATTGATGGGCGGTAAAAGACAACCCGGCTCGAACCGGTCTTTTATCGGGACGGATAGCTCCGCAATAACCCATAATAAAGGCAGGAAAGTGTCGATATGATCAATCCGGAAACCGTGGCCGTCACCTGCGGCCTGTGCAGTGCCATAGCCTGGGGAGCCGGCGATTTTGCCGGCGGCTTTGCCTCCCGGCGGGGCAATGCACTCACCGTGGTTCTCTTCTCCCAGATGCTGGGCGGAATATTGATGCTCGGATTTACATCGGTGTTTGCCGGCCATGCACCGGATACGCGGCAGGTGCTGTCGGGCATGCTGGCCGGCGGATTCGGCGTCCTGGGTCTTGTGTGTCTTTACACCGGCTTGGCCTCGGGCCGCATGGGACTCGTCGCCCCCCTGTCGGCGCTGGTCACGGCGATTATCCCCATGGGTTTTTCCTTTGTGGTCGAAGGTCTTCCCACAACGCTGCAACGATTCGGCCTGGCCGCCGCCATGGCAGCGGTCTGGCTGCTCTCCTCTCCGGGTGGGGAGCTGCGCATGCACAAGGGCGAGCTGCGCCTGTCCCTGCTGGCCGGTTTGGGATTCGGACTCTTTTTTATCCTGATGGACCACGCCAGCGGCCAGGCTGTCCTCTGGCCCCTGTTGGCCTCCAAGGCCGGTGCCGTCACCGTGATGTTTCTGATCCTCACGGCAACCCGCCAGCTCACGGCGCCTCCTAAAGGCCAAATCCTTTTCATTGCCCTGGCCGGCATTCTGGACACGGCCGGAACTGCCGCATTCACCGTGGCCGCCAATCTCGGGCGACTGGATGTCTCAACCGTGCTCGCATCGCTTTATCCGGCATCTACCATCATGCTGGCCTGGCTGGTGTTCCGGGAACGGCTGAACCGCCGGCAGTGGTGCGGGGTGGCCACCGCCATAGCGGCGCTGGTGCTGATCGCGGTGTAGCCTCCATAGGAGACAGCATCTTGCGGTCCAGGCCGGCGTTCTCGTGATTTTGCAATCCTCGACGTAGCGCTGCTACGCCTCCGGTTCCAAAATCCCTGCGGCCTTGCCCTGAACCCCAATCTACTATCTCTGGCCGTGAAATTCTACCTCGACACAACCGGTAAGTATTTGCAGACACTCTCAGTTGCCGTACCGTAAAGCTTCATCAAGTATTTAAATTTTCATTGTAATCGTCGTATTCGTGCAGAAAGGTTCGAATCCATCTACCAATGCGACAGTCGTGTGACGGTGAACGCCCACAACGGGTAGATTTTGGTTCCTGGCAAGGCTCGAGCGAGTTGGCAACCGCAGGCATAGTGAGCCAATTCCGAGGATTACCGACGAGCGAGTACACCGCCAGGGGCCGAAAGATGCCTGTTGTGGACATTCACCCTATCCGTGGAGCGCTTTGCCTGTGGCCTTCAACGCCACCTCCAGCATAATCTCCGATAGGGTGGGGTGGGCATGAATGGTGTCGGCGATGTCCGCCACACGCAGATGGTTTCCCACCGCCAGGGTGCCTTCTCCCAGCAGGTCCGTGGCATGGGGACCGATGAGGTGGACCCCCAGCACCTTGCCGCTGCCGGCATCGGAAACCAGGGTTGCCTGGCCGGCCAGTTCACCGAGAACCTGGGCCTTGCCGATGGTGCGGAACAGCACGGCATCCGCGCGGGCATCGATCCCCTGCTCTTTGGCCTGGGTTTCGGTAAGTCCCACGCAGGCCACCTCCGGCATGGTGAAGATGGCTCCGGGAACCGCCGAGTAGTCCATGGTCCGGCTGGAACCCATGGCATTTTCCGCCGCCAGCATGCCTTCGGTGGAGGCCACATGGGCCAGCATCACCCGCTCCGGCCCCAACACATCACCGATGGCGAAAACCCCGGGGACAACGGTCTGCAGGCGGTCGTCCACCGGGATCCACCCCTTGGGATCCGTCTCGAGGCCGATGGTGGACAGGCCGATGCCTTTCGTATTGGGCGACCGGCCGATGCACACCAACGCCTGCGCCACCATTGCCGTCACCGGAACCTTGTCCTTTTCCTTCAAATCCGAGGCAAACGGGGAGGGGCCGATGGTCACCGTCAGGCCGTCATCGCCCTGCTCGATCGCTTCGACCACCCGGTTCACGAAAAACTTGATCTTGCGCTTTTTCATTTCCCGCTCCAGCACCTTGGAGCAACCGGCGTCCACGGACGGCAGGGGCAGCAGGCGGTCCAGGGCCTCCACAACGATCACCCTGGCCCCCATGGCGGACAGGATGCAGGCGAATTCGCAGCCGATGACACCCCCACCCACAATAACCATGGATTCAGGAACCCGCTCGATCTCCAGAATGTGGTTGCTGGAAAGGATCTGTCGGCCGTCAAAGGGAAACGCCGGCACCGAAAAGGGGTGGGACCCGGTGGCAATGATCAGCCGGTCCCAGTCCCAGCTTTGCTGCCGGCCGTCTTCGCCGGTGGCGGACACCTTGCCCGGACCGTCGATGCGGGCATGACCGCGAACGAGATTGACGTTGTGGTGGGCCAGCAGGCTTTCGATGCCCTTGATCTGCGTGGCCAGCACGTTGTGTTTGCGGGCCATGAGTCCGGCCATGTCCAGCATGGCGCGACCCTCGGTCCGGATGCCGAACTCCTCGGCCCGGTGAAATTGTTCAAGCATCTCGGCAGTGGTTTTCATGATCTTCGAGGGAATGCACCCCCAGTTCAGGCAGGTGCCGCCGACCTGCTCCTTTTCCACCACCGTCACCACCGCACCCAGTTGCGCTGCGCGTACCGCCGCCACATATCCCCCCGGACCGGCGCCCAGTATGGTTACCCGTGTTGCCATCAGACTTTTCCTCCTTATCCATATTTCTTTTTTATTGAAACCGCGGACAGATCCGCCGCGGCACCCATTGCAATGATACAATTTCAATTAATGTCTTTTTCGACTATTTTTCAACTTTTTTTTGATGAAAACTTCAATTATATAAAAAATGTTTGACAGATTCATCATGTTCAATTAAATATTTTGCATATCCACGGTATCATTGAAAGGCTGTCGATGAAGGTAGACGATCTGAATATTTCCATTATCCGCCATCTTCAGGAGGGCAGAAAGTCCTATAAGATCATTGCAGAAGATCTCGGCGTTTCCGAGAATACCGTTAGATCACGTGTCAGTAAGCTGGAGGAAGAAGGTGTGCTGGAGATCGTCGGCCTGGTGGATCCGGAAGCGGTTCCGCGGCACCGGGTCGTGATGGTGGGCGTCAAGCTGACCACCATGGACCTCGTTAAAAAGGGCGAAGAGTTCAGCCGTGTCCGCGGGGTGGTATCGGTGAGCGTGGTCACCGGCCGATTTGATCTGATCCTCGTGGTGCTGCTCAAGGAGGGCTTCGGCCTGCTCGAATTCTACACCGAAGAAGTGTCCCGGCTCCAGGGCGTACAATCGGTGGAAACCTTTGTCGTTTATAAGAGCTACAACCTGAAGATCCCTTATATATTTTAAAAAGGATTCCAGGGGTCGAGGAGTCAAGGGTTCAAGGAAAAAGCGAGTGCTGCCATGAACACTGTAATTCGGCAGGCACATGAAAAAACCGATTAACCTTGCCCAAGGTGTTGGTGTCCCCCTTGAACCATAGAATTCTGGAATCCTCGAACCCTTTAGTCATCAAAGGAAACCCTGTCATGAAAACCGCAACCAAACGGACGCCGCTGAACAACTGGCATCGGAGCCAAGGCGCCAACATGGCGGACTTCGGCGGCTACGACATGCCCCTGTGGTATTCGTCGGTAAAAGAGGAACATTTAGCCGTGCTGACCGGCGCCGGCATTTTCGACACCAGTCACATGGCAGCCGTCATCGTCGACGGATCGGGAGCCGCCGCCCTGCTCCAGCATTGCTTTACCAACGATCTGGACGCCTGCATGGGACCGGCCAGGAAGCCCCTTTCCCCGGGTCGATGCGTATATGGGGCCTTTTTAGATAAAAAGGGCCAACCCATCGACGACGCCATCGTCTTCTTCATGGAGGCGGACAGCTACATGGTGGTGGTCAACGCCGGCATGGGCGGAGCCATCGCCGACCATTTGCGGCGCAACCTCGGCGGCAGAGAGGCCGCGGTCACCGACCTCACCGATCGGTTGGGCAAGATGGACATTCAGGGGCCGGCGGCGGCTCGAATTCTCGGCCGGGTTCTATCCGATCCGGAAGCGGTCTTTGCCGGCATGCCCTACTTCTCCTTCAAGGGGCACATTGACCCCACCTCGCCCCTGGCCGATGAGGTTCGCCTGGACGACGGCACTCCCATTCTGCTGTCGCGCACCGGATACACCGGTGAATTCGGCTTCGAAATTTTTCTGGCACCGGATAAAATCCAGCGCCTGTGGGAACGCCTGCTTGAAGCCGGCCAAGCCAGCGGTATCAAACCCTGCGGCCTGGCGGCCCGGGACAGCCTTCGCGCCGGTGCCGTGCTGCCGCTTTCCCACCAGGATATCGGACACTGGCCGTTCATCAACCACCCCTGGCCCTTTGCCCTGCCCTTTAATGCAGATCAGACCGGGTTCACCAAGGATTTCATCGGCCGGGCAGCCCTGGAGCAGCATACGGATTTTTCATTCACCCAGGCCTTTGCCGGCAGGGACCTTCGAAAAATAACGGCCGGTGAAGGCTCACGGGTCATCGATGCTGACGGCCAAACGATCGGGACCGTGCTCACCTGCGCCACGGACATGGGCATCGGGCGTCACGGCGGTGAAATTTTCAGCGTTGCCAGCCCGGACAAACCGGCAGGCTTCACCGCCAGGGGGCTTTGCTGCGGTTTCGTCAAGGTCAATCGCAAGCTGTCAGTCGGCCAGCACGTGGATATCGCCGACAGCCGGCGCAAGATCACCGTCACTATCGTGGACGATGTGCGTCCCCACCGCACCGCCCGCAACCCCATGGCCGATATGATCTAATCGCGGACACCGCGCCGCGAATCCAATAGAAAAAAACAATCACAGGGAGGAGAAACCATGAAAGCCATCAGCGAACTGAAACTGCCCGAAGACGTGCGTTACACCGACGACCATGAGTGGGCCAAAAAAAACGGCAACGTCGTGCGCATCGGCATTTCCGACTATGCCCAGGATCAACTGGGGGACATCGTATTTGTGGAACTGCCCGAGGTGGGCAGCACTTTTGACAAGGGCGAGGAGTTCGGCACCGTGGAATCGGTCAAAGCCGTATCCGAACTTTACATGCCCATCGGCGGCGAGGTGACGGCCATCAACGAAGCCCTGGCCGATGAGCCGGAACGGGTGAACAGCGATCCATACGACAGCGGATGGATGATGGAAATCAAAGCCAGCGACCCCGCCGAACTGGAGGCTTTAAAATCCAAAGCCGACTACCTTGAGATGCTGAAAGGATAACCCTCATGAGATACCTGCCGCATACACAAGAAGATATCCAACAGATGCTTCAGGTGATGGGCGCGGCGGATCTGGATGCTCTTTTCTCCAGTATTCCCGACGACTGCCGCCGGAAAGATGAGATGGCCCTGCCCGACCCCCTTACCGAATGGGAACTCAACGGGCACATGGACGGCCTGGCCAGTCTCATGGGTGCCTCGCCTGCCTGCAAGGTGTTCATGGGGGCCGGCAGCTACAGCCACTACATCCCCGAAATCACCCGCCAGCTGCTGCTGCGCAGTGAATTCTTCACCGCCTACACGCCCTACCAGCCGGAAATCAGCCAGGGCACCCTGCAGACCATCTATGAGTACCAGACCCTGGTGACCCGCCTGCTGGGAATGGACGTGGCCAACGCCTCCATGTATGACGGCGCCTCGGGATTGGCCGAAGCCCTGCTCATGACCATCCGGGTTTCCCGCCGCAAGCGGGTGGCGGTATCCCACGCGGTTCACCCCTTGTATCGCCGCGTGGTGGAAACCTATTTCGCACCCACCGAATTTGAAGTGGTCGAGCTGCCCGTGGCGGCCGACGGCCGCACCGACCTTTCCGGTTTGAAGGACCTGGGCGAACTGGCCGGCGTGGCCTTGCAGAGCCCCAACTTTTTCGGCTGCATCGAAGATCTGGAAGCGGCCAAAAAATCCATTCACGCCGACAAAAAAACGCTCTTCGTCGTCGCTTTCAGCGAACCACTGGCCTATGGCCTGCTGAAAAGCCCCGGTGCCTGCGGGGCGGACATTGCCTGCGGCGAGGGCCAGAGCTTCGGCATCCCCCAAAGCTTCGGCGGCCCCGGACTGGGCATGTTCGCCGCCCGGCAGCAGTTGGTGCGCGCCATGCCCGGCCGGCTCATCGGCAAAACCGTCGACCGGGACGGCAAGACCGGCTTCGTCCTGACCCTGGCGACCCGCGAGCAGCACATCCGCCGGGAAAAAGCCACCTCCAACATCTGCTCCAACCAGGGGCTGTGCGCCACGGCAGCCACCATGTACATGGCGGCCATGGGCGGCACGGGCATCCGGGAACTCTCCCGGCTCAACCGGGATCGGGCCGAGTACCTCAAATCGTCCCTGGCCGCGGCCGGATACCCATCTCCCTTCAGTGCGCCGACCTTCAATGAATTCGTGGTCCGCTTCCCCAATGGATTTGCCGACACCTGGCAGGCGCTGCTGGAGAAGAAAATCGTCGCCGGGCTGCACCTGGGCCCCTACTATCCTGAACTGTCCGACTGCTGGCTCATGTGCGTGACCGAGACGCTGTCCAAAAATGATATCGATGCACTGGTAAAGGAGGTGGTCAAATGAAAGAGAAAATGGGAACCACCGGCCTGATCTTCAACGAACCCCTGCTCTGGGAAAAAGGATCCCCGGGGCGCAAGGGCCTGTCGCTGCCCCGCCGCGACGTAGACGAAACATCGCTGGACGAATCCCTGGCGGGCGACGGTCCGGACTTTCCGGATCTGTCCGAACTGGATGTGGTGCGCCACTTCACCAAGCTTTCCCAATGGAATTTCGGCGTGGACAGCGGCATGTACCCGCTGGGTTCCTGCACCATGAAATACAACCCCAAGACCAACGAACGCCAGGCATCCATTCCCGGTTTTGCCGGCGCCCACCCCCTGCTGCCCGAAAGCCTCTCCCAGGGAGCCCTGGCCCTGATGCATGACCTGCAGGGATACCTGGGTGAAATCACCGGCCTGCCGGCCGTCACGCTCCAGCCGGCTGCCGGCTCCCAGGGTGAACTGACCGGCATGCTGATCTTCTCCGCCTATCACAAAAACAAGGGCGCGCCGCGCACCAAGGTGCTGATTCCCGACACCGCCCACGGCACCAACCCGGCCAGCGCCGCCCTGTGCGGCTTCAAGGCCGTGCCGGTCAAATCGGGCCCCGACGGTGTCCTGCTGCCCGAAACCGTGGCGGAACTCATGGACGAAGACACCGCCGGAATTATGATCACCAACCCCAACACCTTGGGGCTGTTCGAACACAACATCCGCAAGGTGGCCGCCATCGTCCACGAAAAAGGCGGCCTGGTCTACGGCGACGGCGCCAACATGAACGCGGTGATGGGCATCGTCAACATCGGCGACATCGGGGTGGACGTGCTGCATCTCAACCTGCACAAAACCTTTTCCACTCCCCATGGCGGCGGCGGCCCGGGTGCCGGTCCGGTATGTGTCACCCCGGAACTGGAGCCTTTCCTGCCCGTTCCCCGGGTGGTGAAGGACGGCGACACCTACCGCCTGGACGAAAACTGCCCCCTGTCCGTGGGCAAGGTTCACGCCTTTTTCGGCAACTTCGGCATCCTGCTGCGTGCCTACAGCTACATATTGAGCCTGGGCAAGCATCTCAAGGAGGTCAGCCAGTATGCCGTACTCAACGCCAACTACATCAAGGAAAAGCTCAAGGGCCACTACCACCTGCCCTACGACCGGCCCTGCATGCACGAGTGCGTCTTTACCGACAAGCGCCAGCAGGAACACCACGTGGCCACCCTGGACATCGCCAAGCGCTTGATGGACCATGGGTTTCATCCGCCCACGATCTACTTTCCGCTGGTGGTCAGCGGCGCCATCATGATCGAGCCCACCGAATCCGAATCCAAGGAGACCCTGGATCAGTTCATTGACGCCATGAAGCAGATCGCCCAGGAGGCCGTGGATTGTCCCGACTGCCTCCACGAATCGCCCCAGTTCCCCAAGGTGAGGCGCTTGGACGAAACCGCGGCAGCCCGTAATCCCTGCCTGCGGGGTTAAAAAGTACTATTCCCGGGGGCGGCTGTCGGGCCGCCCCTGTTTTTCTCGAGGGAGAAAATTTAATTTCAGAAGACAGATAACCATTGCCAATGTTGATGTTGCCAAACGACTCTTGGATTTTGTAATTTGGTGCTTGTGGCTTATTGTGTCCGGTTTATCCGAGTCATGGCCACATTATTTTGGATTTATTGAACATTACCCATGTCACCTGAGAAGAACACAATGCCGGCTTGCTGGTGGATTGATCTGCCGGAAACCGATTACAAGCAGGCACTGGACCTTCAGTTGGCCGTCGTCAGTGCCAAAACAGCCGGCCGCCTGGACGCAGACGTGATCCTGTGCGTCGAGCACCCCCGCATCTTCACCCTGGGCCGGCGCGGCGGACGGGAAAACCTGTGCGTCACCGACCATTTCCTGGCCGAAAAAGGCGTATCGGTCGTGCCCACGGATCGCGGGGGCAACATCACCTATCACGGGCCGGGGCAGCTGGTGGCCTATCCGATCATCGACCTCAACCGCAGGCGCCTTAAAGTGGTTGAATTCGTCTCCGGCCTCGAACAGGCCATGATCCTTACGGCCGGCCACTGGGGCATCGATGCCCGCACCGATCCGGCCAATCGCGGTGTCTGGCTCAATGGCGACAAGTTGGGCAGCATAGGCATCACCGTTCGCCGCGGCGTCAGTTTCCACGGTCTGGCTCTGAACGTCAACACGGACATGGAGCCCTTTACCTGGATCAACCCCTGCGGTCTCGACCAGGTGCGCATGACCTCTTTCGAACGCCATCTGAACGGCCCCGTCGCCATGGCCGAGGCCCGGCAGGAAATGGCGGCACATTTGGCCGAGGTTTTCGGGATTGCCTTGACAACAGTCGGCCTGGAGCAACTTTATGCCGAGATCGAATTGGGGGATTGAGGGAATTGAGAAGCCCGTTGAGCCCATTCACTCGAATCCTTGACCCCCTGGATTCCTGAAACCCTTTTCGGAAAGCCTCACATCATGATCCCATCCAACCCCATCCGCACCGGCAAACCCTCCTGGTTGAGAAGAAAGCTTCCTTCCGGGCCCGAGTACGAGCAGATCCGATCCATGATCGGCAAGGGTCAGCTCCATACGGTGTGCCAGGAAGCCAACTGCCCCAACCAGTTCGAATGCTTCTCCGCCCGCACGGCCACTTTTTTGATTCTGGGCGCCACCTGCACCCGTAACTGTCGCTTCTGCAACATCGGAGATGGCCAACCCGGGCCGCTGGATCCCGACGAGCCCCGTCGCGTGGCCGAGGCGGCGGACAGGATGAACCTGCGGTACGTGGTGGTCACCTCGGTGACCCGGGACGATCTGGAAGACGGCGGCGCCGGCCATTTTGCCGCCACCATCCAGGCCCTGCGGGAAAAGATCCCCGGCGTGCAGGTGGAAGTGCTCATCCCCGATTTCCAGGCGGATGAATCAGCATTGGAGACGGTCCTGAAAGCCCGCCCCGATGTGCTCAACCACAATATGGAAACCGTGCGGCGCCTCTATCCCGGCGTGCGACCCCAGGCAGACTACGACCGGTCGCTGGAGCTGCTGGCTCGCGTCAAGACCATCGACCGGTCCATCCCGGCTAAATCGGGCATCATGCTGGGCCTGGGCGAAACCGAAGAAGAAGTCCGGCAGACCATCGCCGACGTTTACGGCACCGGCTGCCGCATGCTCACCATCGGCCAGTACCTTCAACCCACCCCACAGCACCTGACGGTGGTCGATTTCATCCCGCCGGAAGAATTCGAACGCTGGCGCCGGTTCGCCCTGGATGTCGGTTTTGAAAAAGTGGCGTCCGGCCCTTTCGTGAGAAGTTCCTACCATGCCGGAGAGATGTTTACGGGAAGTGATGGATAAGCCGATCCGGGCGGTCATTGGATTAAGCTTCCGATGGGGATGCAGGTTGACACTTTGGCGGCAGGTCTCGCACCCATCCATACCCGGACCCATGATCATGTCCAACCGAACACATCGGCTTGAGGGATCGGCAAATGTGGCTGCGGGCTTTGAATTACGCGACAGAACTGATCTGCGGGCGGGTCCGCGTCAGCGCTTATGATAGAATTGAGCAGCTTCGAATACTTTTCGTCGTTGTTCGCTTCGGCATCGATTCGCTCGCAGTCCGCCAGCGAAGCATCCCGCGTCCGAATCGTAGCCCGGACGCTCTGCCCTGCCAGATTTTACATTAGCTCCTAATTTTCAAAAACTTCTACGCTGTGATGTTTTGATTATTATGAAAAATATTTTTAGGGTCATACTTCTTTTTGACCTGTTTCAGTCGGGCATAGTTCACGCCGTAAGCGGCCGCCACCCGGTCGCCTTCGTCTTCGGTCATAAAATTCACATAGGCGCCAGCTGAGGCATAGGGTGCAGACGCTTTGAAAAACGCGCGTGCCCATGCCATGCCGGTCTCGTCCTGCGCTGCCTCATCCCATCGTCCGTGCACGTTCAGAACAAACTTGGCGTCCCTGTGACCATATGCCATAGCATTCGAAGAAACACGATTGGCCGCACCTGCGATGAGCCCCAGAAATATCTCACACTGTGGAAAAGGAATTTTGCCGACAAACTCGATAATCGAATCAAGGGCGCCATCACGCAATTCTATAAAATTATGGGATTTCCAGTAGTTTCTTGCGCCAGGGGTGAGCAGTGGGTCAAAGGCTTGCTGCCACTGCACGTATGGCTGAGCACCAACGTGTTCACCATAAGCGTTTCCGAAGCGACGCAAAGGATCGATAAGCTTCTCACCTTCTGCTATATCGCCTGCATAGAAAATGGCTAACACAACAACTTCTTTCCCGTGTACATGCACGGGAAGAAAAGGTAATGGCGGAGCCTTGCGCAGGACGACCCAGATACTGAGTTCCTCGGGTGCCGATTTCACAAATTCACGGTAATTTTCGAGAACTTGTTTGGCTTGGTCGACTGGAAAAACAATCAATCCAGCCAATATCTCAGGTCCTACGGGGTGGAGCGCAAATTCGAACTCGGTAACTATACCGAAATTGCCGCCACCGCCTCTAATGGCCCAGAATAGATCAGGGTTCTCATCTTCCGAAACTTGTATCTTCCTGCCATCCGCCGTTACCATTGCCGCGGAGATAAGACTATCGACTGTCATCCCGTATTTACGCGTCAACCACCCGAATCCGCCGCCTAGCGTCAGTCCTGCAATACCGGTAGTTGAATTAATTCCCACCGGTGTCGCTAATCCATGGGCCTGCACCGCTTTATCAAAATCGCCGAGCGTGGCACCAGGTTCGACATACGCACGCCGTTTTTGTGCAACCACTTTTACAGCTCTCATACTAGAAAAGTCGATCACCACGCCGTTATTGCACAAAGCACTCCCAGCAATATTGTGCCCACCACCTCTGATGGAAATCTCCAACCCGTTGTCACGTGCATAAGCGATTGCATGGGGAACGTCATCGGCTTCCGCGCACTGTACGATGACAGCCGGTCGGC
Organism: Deltaproteobacteria bacterium; assembly: GCA_020444075.1. GTDB lineage: Bacteria > Desulfobacterota > Desulfobacteria > Desulfobacterales > Desulfosarcinaceae > Desulfosarcina. Next base: position 5,252 of record JAHLLR010000045.1, on the reverse strand, counting down.
GATCAATCATGGCATTCCATATTTCCCTAACGTCGTTATAATTCGGATCGCCGGGAAGCACTATTTGGCCCTTGACTTTGTCTTTTAGGTTTTTAATTTTTTCGTTTGATTGTATTTTCATGATAGTTATCCTTGGATATACGGAAAGAATTTAGCGCTCAGTGATAAAATTCCGTGAAAATCGGCCAGCATGGCCGCTCTATTCCTGCCATTCCACGAGCTCAAGATCGGTGGGCTCGCTAAACCCCTTCAGCATCCTAGAACCTATAGACTTGAAGATGGCGTCCTTGCCCATACAGAGCTCCCGGATAATCCTGGCAGCGATGATTTGACCCGGCCCGCTGCAGTCACAGATGCGCGACGTGAGATTGACGGTGGAACCGAAAAGCGCGTCGCCATCGCGAACGGGCTCGCCGGCTCCGATGCCGATTCTGGCCTGCAGCACCACGCCATCTGCCCGACGCGTGTTATCCATGGACAGCTCGCGCTGAATGGTGATCGCGCATTTTACGGCATTGTGAGAAGAGGCAAAGCTCGTGAGGAATCCATCGCCGGCGCGATCGACTTCCCTTCCCCCATGGTCCAAAAGAGCCTTGCGGACGATGTCTCGATACCTTCGTACGAGGCCCAGGGCCTTTGTGTCCCCGAGTGTCTTGGTAATGTCCGTTGAACTCACCATGTCAACAAACAGGATCGCCCGAAAAGCACTATCTTGAATCGGCTGTCCATCAACCACCTCGGGGTCGGCAATCCTGCCCAGAAATTGAGCCACCGTGGAGGCGTCAACCTCCATAATATGATTCGGGATGAGGCCATGGGCTTCTTGATGCATCTCGCGAACAGCGGTCGCCGAAGGGGCTTCGACAAGACAGAATGCTGTCCCTCGAGACTCGTCGTACCAATAAGTCAGCGCCTTGCAGAAGTGACGGGATTGGACTTCAAGATCGCTTTTGTGAGCCCGCGCCACATCTTCCGCTGTCGATCCACGAATTTCATGTCTATCCATGAAAAGTGGCATTTCGCCTCCTTGCTCGATCGGTAGCTTCTTAGGCCCCCAGTTTGCTGTTAATGTGATCCAGTACCTGTGTATGTTCGTTTTGCGGACTGAATAATATAATTTCAGCATCCTTGCCCACTTTTACCGTGTGGCCGGGTGGCCAAAAAAACAGGTCCCCCGAACTGACATCCTCCGCGTCCCCGTTCTGGTAAGAGACCGTTAGCTTTCCCCTGATAAGATACCCCCAATGGGGTGCGTGGCAAAGGTCATCTTCAAGCCCTTGCAGCAGCGGAGCAATATCTGTCCCCGCATCTATCGCAAAGTATTCACCACCCATTTTACCGTACCCTGTGGCATCTCCGAAATCGGTTTTTTGGCGCGCCACAGCTCCGGGAGCATTTACTTTTATCGGGATCTCATTCTTTGCTATTCGCATTGCAGAAACCTCCTGGTAATTTTTCATCAATCATGATTATTTGTTCTGCTTCCAATTGTCTTCGGTGCTTTTCAATCCCATCCATTGTGCTTTTAATAATTCAATTGAGATGAGACTTACTTTACTGCGTAGGTGAAGGACCGATTTTCGAGGCTGGCTTCAGAGTCTGTTTCGGCCCCTGTAGAAAGGATTAACTCTGTAAAAAATAATAAGGACCACATTGTGGTATTACAAGCAATTTTTTTAATTTGCCCTGTCCGCGTATCCAGCACGTACTTCACACGGCTCCGATCTATCCGGAAACATGTTCTTTTTTGGGGAATACAACCCTTTAAAACTAATGCTGGAGGATTGACACCAACCCTCCGGTTTGATTCTGACCGGGGATAATCATGGGGATTGGGAGCAGTGGTTGGATTGTCTGGATTCCAGCCCACAAAATCACGCTTGATTGGCGAAGGAACGATCCGAGCTTTTCGCAGATCAGACCTTTTACGTTTTTCGCCTGGACTGAATAATGACACCGGCGGCGCTTTCGACTCAGGCGCCGCCGGTGTCAATATAGGGGAAGTGGCTTGTCAGTCCTGCGAGGCCCGTTGCTGGGCCTGACGGATCAGGTCTACCAGGCTGGTCACTTTCGGCTGGGGACGGTTGGTGGATAGCGCAGCGAACGCTTCCGGGGACAGACGCGCCTGCATGTGCGCCACCACGTCGAAGCGTTCCCACCAGCAGTCGAACACTTTGAAGCAGGGCGTTTCCCCCTCGCCGCAGACCTTGCAGTAGCCGAAGGCCACGTCGCCGCCCAGCCGGGGGCACCGCCGTTCAAGATGCTCCGGTTCCATCAGGCGCTCTTCAGATCCTGGGGTTTGGGATAGTTCTTGAGTATTTCCGTGGATTGTTCGATCTCGGCATCGTCCAGCGTGTAATCGAACAGTTCCCCGGATAGATATTTGTCGTAGGCCCCCAGGTCCAGCAGGCCGTGCCCGCTGAAATTGACCACGATGGTCTTCTCTTTGCCCTCTTCCTTGGCTTTGCGGGCTTCCTCCACCACCTGGGCCAGGGCATTGGTCGTTTCCGGAGCGGGAATGAAGCCTTCGGTCCGCGCCCACAGTACACCGGCCTCGTAGGCGGCCATCTGCCCCACGGATTTGGGTGTGAGCAGCCCCTCGTTGATCAGCTGGCTGACGGTAGGCGCCATGCCGTGGTAGCGCAGGCCGCCGGCGTGGATGGGCGCCGGCACGAAGTTGTGTCCCAGGCTGTGCATGGGCAGCAGCGGCGTATACCCGGCGGTGTCGCCGTGATCATAGGCAAAAGGCGCCCGCGTCATGGTGGGGCAGGCCTTGGGTTCCACCGGGTAGATCTCGATCTGCTTGCCGTTTATCTTGTCCAGGACGAAGGGGAATGCCAGGCCGGCAAAATTGCTGCCACCGCCGGCACAGCCGATGATGATGTCCGGATAGTCGCCGGCCATTTTGAATTGCTTTTTGGCCTCCAGGCCGATGATGGTCTGGTGGAGCATCACATGGTTGAGCACGCTTCCTAAAGAATAGCGGGTTTTGCCGGAGGTGTCGCTCACCGCCGCTTCAACGGCTTCCGATATGGCGATGCCCAGGCTTCCCGGCGTGTTCGGATCTCTGGCCAGGGCATCCCGACCGGCCTTGGTCTCATTGCTGGGGGAGGCGATGCACTTCCCGCCCCAGGTTTCCATCATGGCCTTGCGGTAGGGCTTCTGGTCGAAGCTGATGCGCACCATGTAGACCTTGCAGGTCAGTCCGAACTGGGAACAGGCGAATGAAAGCGCGCTGCCCCACTGGCCGGCACCGGTTTCGGTGGTGATCTTCTCGATGCCGAAAACTTTGTTGTAGTATGCCTGCGGCACGGCCGTGTTGGGCTTGTGGCTGCCCGGAGGGCTCATGCCTTCATTTTTGTAGTAGATTTTCGCAGGCGTGCCCAACGCTTTCTCCAGGGCGGTGGCCCGGGTCAACGGCGCCGGCCGCCAGATGGAAAGCACATCCAGAACCGGTTCCGGAATGTCGATCCAGCGCTCCGAACTTACCTCCTGCTCAATGAGATTCATGGGAAACACGGGTGCCAGCATATCGGGGCTGATCGGTTGGCCATCGGGTCCCAGGGGGGGGTTCATCTTGATATCCGCCAGGATATTGTACCATTGTCTGGGAATCTCATCTTTGGACAGGATGAAGCTCTTGGGTTTCATGCACGTTCCTCCTTGGGGATAAAATAAAAACCCGCCACCCTCGACGGCAATAACGGGCAGCGCAACCAGAAAAAATGCCGGCACCATCAGGAAGATTGGTTTTACGCTGCAAATCGTGTTTCTGTCAATAGAAATGCCCTGACGATTCTATTTGAGGGGTTTACCGCCGGAAAAGAAATTGGTATTGACGGTTATTACCCGCACCGATACCTTTCAACAACATAATGGCAAAAAGACGGAGAACACAATGAATCGACGGGGTTTTATAAAAAGCCTGCTGTCAGGCCTCCTGGGAATGGGCATGCTCACATGGGTAAACGGCTGCATGGCACCGCTGATCGACACCGCGGCAAGGGATAAAAGCGCCGGTGATCCCTGGCAGTGCATGAACTGCGGCCATCTCACCCGCTCCACGGAAGATCTCTCCGGGACCCGTTGCCCCCGCTGCACCCGTAGAATGCTTCAACGAATCAGCGAAGAAGAAATGGCCGCAGCCCTGAAAAAACTGGGTGCATAGTCTCGACCTTCCGATCGGTAACAATTGCAAGGAACGGCCCGCCGATGGAATCCGGAACGTTGAATCCGCCCTTTTTGCTCAAGCCGGCCGGCGTCCAGACCGCGCTGGCCAGCGCCGGCCTGCGCGCCTGGGGTAAAAACTCCATGGTCGACGCTGCCCGGGAGGTCATCCTCACCACCGTTGAAGACGTGCGCCTGTTGGGGGTCATGAGCCGTCAGCCCCGCCCTCACCACAAAGGCCTGGCGATTCTGCTGCACGGCTGGGAAGGCAGTTCGGAATCCACGTATATACGCACTACGGGCCGTTTCCTGTTCAGCCGCGGTTTTGATGTCTTCCGCCTTAACCTGCGGGACCACGGCCCCAGCCACCATCTGAACACCGGTATATTCTACGCGGTGCTCCTCGACGAAGTGTTCGACGCCGTCCGCCAGATCAGCGAGGCGGAAAACGGAAACCCGGTGTTTCTTGCCGGATTCTCCCTGGGCGGTAATTTTGTCCTTCGAATCGCTAGGCGCTGCGCCACACACCCCATCGACGGTCTGAAGCAGGTATTCAGCATCAGCCCGGTGCTGGATCCGGGCAAAGCCACCGACCACATCGACAACAGCCGGTTCATCCTGAAATATTTTCTGAAAAAATGGCGCCGGTCCCTTGCCATTAAACAGCGCCTCTACCCGGAGCACTATGACTTTTCCGGCATCATGGACGTGGATAATATCCGCGAGATGACCGAACGGCTTTTGGCACGGTACAGCACCTATGACAATGCCAGCGCTTATTTCAAGGGGTATACCCTGATCAACAATGACCTTCAGGGAATCGCAATCCCCACCACCATCCTCACCGCCGCAGACGACCCCATTATTCCCGTGGAAGATTTCTACGACCTGCACACCAGCGCTGCGACCCGCCTGATCGTTCAGCCCCATGGCGGACATAACGGCTTTCTGGAAGGGTGGCGATTGAACGGGTGGTATGAGAAGGTGATGGAAGAATTGTTCGAAAAAAATGGGACTGGCAATAAGGGCATTGTGGATTAGGGAATTGGCGGCGCCCCACCGCTTTTCCAATCCCCTAATCCCCG